>PNOH01000001.1 GCA_013824715.1 Odoribacter sp.
ACTTCGGACTTCGGACTTCAGACTTTGGACTTTGGACTTCGGACTTTGGACTTTAGACTTCGGACTTTGGACTTTGGACTTTGGACTTTGGACTTTGGACTTCGGACTTTGGACTTCGGACTTCGGACTTTGGACTTCAGACTTCGGACTCCTGACTTCGGACTTCGGACTTCAGACTTTGGACTTTGGACTTTGGACTTTGGACTTTAGACTTTGGACTTCAGACTTTGGACTTTGGACTTTGGACTTCGGACTCCTGACTTCGGACTTCAGACTTCGGACTCCTGACTTCGGACTTCGGACTTCAGACTTTTTACCTGTCCATAATCTCCGTCTGCATCCTGACCGAATCTTCGTGGATGTGCTGAAACAATTGCTGAACAAAAGCGCCATCCAGGTTCAGGCTTTCGCCTAATTTGATTCGTTTTTCCATCAGTTCGGCAAAACGGCCAACCTGAAACGCGGTGACATTGTTCTCTTTTTTATACTGACCAATCAGTCGCACAATTTCCATGCGCGACGATAAGGTTTCGAGCAATTCGGTATCAATGGCATCTATGCGGTTACGAAGCAATTCCAACTGATTTTCGAATAGTTTGTTGCCCGAAGTAACCGTCCGGATAATCAGGCGGTCGAGTAATTTGGCCAAATCGGGCGGGGTGAGTTGTTGTTCCTTATCACTCAATGCACACGATGGGTCGCGGTGCGATTCGATCATCAGTCCATCCATGCCCATATCGAATGCTTTCTGGCTGATGTCGAACAGATATTCGCGTTTGCCTCCAATGTGGCTTGGGTCGCATATAATGGGCAGATTGGGCATCAAACGTCGCAATTCAATCACTGTTTTCCAGTTGGGGTAGTTACGGTACTCCGATTCGCGGAAAGGCGTAAAACCACGGTGGATGGCTACCATATTTTTGATTCCGGCCTGGCTGAGCCGCTCAAATGCCCCAACCCAGAGCTGAACATCGGGATTGACCGGATTTTTCACCATCACCACTGCATCAGTCCCTTTTACCACATCGGCAATTTCCTGCACCACAAAAGGGCTGGCTGTTGAACGGGCGCCGATCCACAAAACGTCCAAACCCGCTTTAAGCGCTTCTTCGGCATGTTGCGCGTTTGCCACTTCGGTACCAACAGGCATACCAGTTTCTTCGCGGACCATTTGCAACCATTTCAGGCCAATGCTGCCAATACCCTCGAAGCTTCCGGGGCGGGTCCGCGGTTTCCATACCCCACCCCGATAAACGAATACACGATGATCTTTTGCAAGCTGCCGTGCAGTATCCATGGTCTGATCCTCGGTTTCGAGGCTGCAGGGACCGGCAATAATAAGCGGGTTGTTTATTTGCGGCAACCAGTGCCTGATCGGGTTAATTTCTAAATGTATTCCCATGATTATTTGGTATAAAGTTTAACTATTGTCTTTTCATTTTTAACCAGCGAATCGCTTTGTCCGTCCAAAATTCCACGGATACGGTTGGCATTTTTCATCAAAGCCATCATTTGTTCCGGATCAGATTCAATACTTTTTTTGAATACCTTCAGGTGTTTGATATAGACATCGAGCGATTCAACAACATATTCCCTGTTTTGTTGAAAAATGGGGCCCCACATTTCAGGAGAACTTTTTGCCAAACGAACGGTTGAATTGAACCCTCCACTGGCCAGGTCGAAAATGATTTCGCGGTCTTCCTTGTCGAGCACTGCATTCGCGAGCGCAAAAGCAGCAGCGTGCGGTAAATGTGAGATAAACCCGGTGCTGTGGTCCTGGTCGTCGGCAGTCATATAGGCAATGTCCATTCCCAATGCCTGAAACATTTTTTCGGCGAATGCCAGATGTTGCGGCCCGCATTTTTCCTGATCACAAATGATGTTGATTTTACCTTCGAACAATCCCTCCAAAGCGGCTCCGGGCCCTGAGTTTTCGGTACCTGCCATCGGATGGGCCGGTATATAATTCCTGCGCTTTGGATGGTTTTCAACTGCTTCTGAAATTACTTTTTTGGTTGATCCAACATCAATCACTGTAGTTTGTGAAGAAACCAGATCAAGTACTGATATCAAAGTTGGTAAAACCTTATCAACCGGAATGGCAATGATCACCATATCAGCTTTCGGAATGGCGCTTTCCAGCGTTTCAATCCGGTCAACTATTCCCAGGCGAAGGGCTTCCTGAGCATGATCAGGATTAGTATCCACGCCTGTAATTTCGGTAGCAAATCCGGCCTTTCGCAGGTCAATGGCCATCGATCCGCCAATCAATCCTAAACCAATAACTGTAAGTTTCATATTTTGATTATTAAAAAAGGGCCCCGTTTAACACGGGACCCTTTTGAAAAATATCTTTTTGTAACAACAAGACATTACCAGCCGATCCCGATATGAGAACAGAAGTAATAAAACCAATAAAAAAAACTGTTGTTACCTGTACGTTTCATTTTGCTTTCAATATGGAGGCAAATATAGAGTTTTTATTTCAAATCAAAATTTTAAGTGGAAAAAGAAACCATTGCGATCTGATAAAAATGCAGTTCAGTGTGACGAACGGGTCAACCTGATCCTGTATCCCGGAACGCGCAACAATTTTCTACACCCAGCTCTCTTCCAGGATTTCGCCTTTTATGCTGACGATGATTTCTTTTACAGGAACTTTTCGGGTAGCCTGAGATGCCCCCATCTGCACCAGTTGCGACAAACCTCCACAGCAAGGAACTTCCATCATCATGATAGTTATGGTATTAACTTTGGCTTCATCAATCAGGCGACGGATTTTCTCTACGTATATTTCTTTGCCCTGATCGAGTTTGGGGCAGGCAATGACCAGTGATTTTCCGGCTAAATGTTTGGAGTGAAAATTACCCATACTGAACGCCACGCAATCGGCTGCCAGAAGAAGGTCGGTTCCCTGGAATGCAGAACCTGCCGGATTGATCAAATGCATCTGAACCGGCCACTGGCGCAAGGCCGATGGTACTTCGGAGACAGCAACTGCCGGGGCATAAAGCAGGTTTTTGGGTTCAAAACTTACCTCTTTTGATCCGGGGCAACCACCCGAAGCGCATCCGGCTGAAGATTCTATTTTTACTGAATGAACTTCAGCAATTACAGCATCTACACTGAATGGAATTTCACTGGCATGTAATTTCAGGTAACCAACCGCCTGTTTCAGGAACCCGGTTTCGCCATGTTCTTTAAGGTGTTTCATGTGAGCAATCAAGGTATTTTTCCCCTGTGGGATGATTTGCTTTACCACAACTACTTCGTCATACTCGTCGGCTTCGCGTTTCTCGATGGTAATTGCTCCTTCAGGGCAATGGCCAAGGCAGGCTCCCAATCCGTCACACATCAATTCGCTAATGAGCCTGGCCTTTCCATCTATAATTTGTAACGCTCCTTCGTGGCAGTTCGGAATACAAATTCCACATCCGTTGCATTTTTCTTCATCAATATTTACAATTTCCCGTATCATATTTTTCCGTATTTTTCCGAAACAAAACTACAACCGATCGGTTCTTATAAATGTATCAAATGTTACAAACTGAAATAATAAATGCAAGTGATGGAGCCGTAAATCAACCATCAATCACAAATAATAAATTATAATTGTACTATGCTTCAAACCGAAATACTTTGCCAATCGCCCATTTTCAGGGGCATTTCTCCCGATGATCTCCGGGAACTTTTCAGCAGAATCCTCTATCAGGTTAAAACATACCAGAAGAACGACCTGATCACCATTGGCGGTGAAATTTGCGACCGGTTGCTGATTATTCAGCAAGGTAGCGTTAAAGCTGAAATGACTGACTATTCAGGAAAAACAATAAAAATCGAAGATTTGGCCGCACCGTGGCCATTGGCAACAGCCTTTTTGTTTGGTAAGGAAAACCGGTTTCCGGTAACTGTTTCGGCAACATCGGAAGTTGAAATGGTGTCAATCCCAAAACCGGAATTTGTGAAGCTGTTGCAAATGAATTCCCTTATTTTGAACAATTATCTGAATACCATATCCTCGCGGGCACAGTTTTTATCGCAGAAGCTGAAATTTCTGTCCTTCAAAACCATCCGGCAGAAAATTGCACATTTTCTGCTCGAAAAGGCCGGCGACAGGCTTCAAACAGTTGAAATCATGCAAACGCAGGGACAATTGGCCGAAATGTTTGGCGTCACCCGTCCGTCGCTTGCACGGACACTAAGCGAAATGAGTCAGGAAGGACTGATTGAAATAGATCGTCGCACCATCAAAATTCCTGATAAAAACCGGATGAACCAGTTACTGAAGAGCTGAGAAAAAGTACCCGGTGATCAGTCGCAGTTTCCAGGGAAAAGTGTTGCGTGTTACGAGATGCGAGTAGTTGCAACCCGGAACCCGTATCCCGCAACATTCATTTAATCTGAAAACGATAAATGTCATGTTTCACCTTGTTGTGGCTCATTAATATTGCGCAAATTTTTTAAACCATGAGAAAAATGATCCAGGGACGACTTTCGGTATTTAAATTCGAAAGCTTCAGGAAGTATAAGAATATAGCCCATTTTATGACTACCAAAGAAGGTTGGGTATCGGGCAGCAAACCCCGTTTCACCGGAAACCTTGAACCGGATTATCTGGATTTCCGCAAAGAACTGGCTGTTTCGGGTGATTGGGAAACGGATCAGTTCATTTTCCCCAGACAAACACATTCTGATCGGGTTGTAGTTGTATCTTCTGTGACAAACCTGACAACTATTGCTGATGCCGATGCTTTGGTTACCAACATTCCCCGACTATTTATTTGTGTTCAAACGGCCGATTGTGTGCCGGTTTTGCTTTTCGATCCTGAGAAAAAAGTGGTGGCGGCTATTCATGCCGGCTGGCGCGGTACAGTTTCAAAAATTGCACAAAAAACCATTCTGACAATGACAGAAGAATTCGGTTGTCAACCTGCCGATATTATCGCCGGAATTGGCCCTTCCATTCATCTTCATGCCTACGAAGTCGGATCCGAAGTGGTTGAAGCCGTTGAGTCAGCTTTTAGTAATTCGCCTGCTTTACTGAAACCGTCACTGAACGACGGTCATGCGTATTTTGATTTGTGGGAAGCAAATCAAACGGTGCTGATTGAATCGGGTATTCCGGAAGAAAACATTGAATTAATGGGCTTGTGCTCGTTCGAACATTCCGGCCTGTTTTTTTCGGCCCGGCGTGATGGTGTAGATACCGGAAGAATGGTTAGTGGAATCGGGCTGGAATATTGAATCCGTTCGCTAAAGCGAAACGGCAAAGGATAAAAGCATTTTTAGATGAGAATCGCACTATCCTTTGCCGTTTGCCTTCAGGCAACGGGCATGAGTTTTTGTTTTCTATTTCCCGTGGACGTCGCCACCGCTCGATTTGTTAATGTCCTTGGTTTTTGGATTACCGGAATAGGTAATATCTCCGCCGCTGCTGGCATTGGCATCAAGTTCCTCAGAAACATTTACACGGATATCTGATCCGCTTGAAACACTGGCGATACATTTTTTTGCATGAAGTTCGCTGGCATTAATGTCGCTTCCACTCGAGGCGCTGGCCTGTAAGACATTGACTTTGCCCTTCACATTGATGTCCGATCCGCTGCTCGATTCAACGCTCAATTCGTTGGCTTCCAATTCAAGTTTGATGTCTGAACCGCTGCTGGCATCCATATCAAGCTCATTCAGCGATAAAACTCCCTGCGAATAAACATCCGAACCAGCCGAAGCCTCTAATTTATCAAGGCTTATAAATGAAACATAGACTTTCCGCGACTGATTGTTCCAATTCATGCTAAACCAGGATTTTTCCTTCACGTAGATCTTTAAAATCCCACTTTCAACCCTGGTTATGATTTTGTCCAGATCATCCGAATCGGCTTCTACAAAAACTTCCTCCACATTTTTTTGCGTCAGATAGAGGTCTATCCCGCTTGAAACTGAAACTCCGTGAAATCCGGTTACCTGGCGTGTTTGCCGGCCATCGCCGGACTTTACAGCCTGAACAGAATTCACCTGAAATAATGCGATGCCCAGAAGAATTAGGGCAAAAAGTTTATTTGTTTTCATGGTTCCTGAATTTATATTTCCTGATTTATTTACGATTGATGTTTCCCCCTGATGAAGTGTCAATATCGGTTGTTGATGGTTCGCCATAATAAACGATGTTTCCTCCGCTGGTTGCTTTGGCTTCAAGCTTTTCGACAACTGTTGAAGATACATTTCCTCCGCTGGATGCCCGCATTTTACATTGGTCGGCTTTCAATTCTGCACCCTTCAGGTTTGCTCCTGAAGAGGCTGCCAGTTCTGCTTCTTTAGCCAATCCGGAAAGCATAATATTGGCTCCCGAAGAACAATCAGCTTTCAGGTATTTAGCATTGACCTCCATTTTTAGGTTTGCTCCTGAACTGGCTTTTAATTCCAGATTTCCGGACATGATTTGTGCCTGTGAATAGGCATTTGCTCCCGAACTTACCTGAAGCCCGGTAAGTTTTTCGACGGTAACCATCACCTTTTTTTCTTTGGCCCACCGAATATTCTCGTTTACTGTTACTGTCAGGATATCGCCGTTTACTTCAGTTTCAATGCTCTCGTGCAGGTTGCTATCGGCAATAACCACCACTTTGGATGGGCTTCCCTGGGTAATGTAAACGTTCATTCCCCGGTTAACTTTGATCTGGTCAAATTCGTCAACCTGCCTGACCTGCTCGGTAACATTTCCGTTCCCTTTGACCGATGGGCCTAAAAACCAGCATGAGGAAAACAGGATACTCAGCACTGCAAAAATCCCGATAAGTTGAAAATGCACCCGTTTCATAGTTTGATTGTTTTAAATAAATAATAGACGCACGAAAATCAAATTCGTTACCAAATTTATGGCCTGTGATTCGCATAAAATCATTTTTTCGTTGAATGACCATTTTTTACCGGCAAATACAAAATTCTAAGGACTGGATATTTTCACTACTCAAACTCCAAACCTCCAAAAAATTCAGGAACATGAAACGATGGGCCGGGAGTTTTAATTTTGGTCCATGATACAAAATGCGGAACGCTCAGACCGTCGCCACATTTATAAAAATTACCCCGCATTTTCCTTCCTGACATGGGTTTCAGGCTGTGTTTAAAAAAGACGTTCCACGGAATGGCTATCGTGATCTTCCACCCGGTTTGCTCTTTTCGTTCAGGAAAGGGTAAATTGCCCAATGATGAAATCCTCCTGATGGTTGAAATCTGATCTTCCGTAGCATGAATTGCTGGCTCACCTTTTTTCCGGAACCCAAGCAAGGCAGTTCCGATGCAATTCATTTCCAGGTTATAATATTCGTCATTCCCATCAGGCGAAAGAAAAAATTCGACACAACTGTCGGTCCAGACGCTGCCATTGCTTTTGGTAATTTCGGCTTTAACGGATTGCTCGTTCACCTGATACTGCAGAAACAACTCGTTTTCGTTGAATGCAACCTGCACCGAAACTGCCGGTTTATAAGGAAATTCGGTCCAATTTACTATTTCAAGTGGAAGAGGAGCAATTTCCAAATCGAGCGTTTCTGCCACCAATTCCAAGGGTGGGTTAAAGAAGCCTTCGAGTATTTGCAGAATTTTCATGAATATTGATTTGAGTACGAGTTTTTTGCTAGCTGCCAGCGGCTGACTTCTTCAATCCGGAAGCTACTTCTTCCACAATCCGGCACATCTGCTGATATTGTTCTTCCATGCTCGTCAATAATTTGTATTGTGCCAGGGTGCGTTGGTAATTGTGTTGCGGATTTTTAATTTTATAATAGTTGTCGCCGTCAATGTAGTCCATCAGAAAACGTAAAACCTGTTCGTAAGTAATATATTTGGCCGAAAATGCCAGGTATTCCAATTCTTTTTCATTCAGGAAGCCAATGGTTTCAGGCAAATATCCTTTTGTAAACCCTTCGAAAATAGAAAGATCGCACGAAACCGCATCGAGGTTTTCATCATCTTCCTCGCCGGTATTGGTGTACGAACGTATGGCATCGCCAAAATCGTTCAGACAAGTGCTGTTTAATACTGTATCCAAATCAATGACACACAGAACCTCACCGTTCAGATCGAACAGGATGTTGTTTATTTTGGTGTCGTTGTGGGTAACGCGGGTAGGTATTTCCCCGTTTTCAACCAGCATCCAGAAGTTGAGCATTTCTGCACGGCGGTTTTCAATCCAGCTTATTTCCTGAGTGAGATTGGCTTTTCGGCCAACCGGATCTTTTGCCAAAACAGCGTCCCATTGGTTAAACCGATAACGAATGTTGTGGAATCCAGGCAAAATATCAGCCAGTGGTACATTCATGTCCGAAACCATTTTCTGAAACATTCCGATTCCCTTTCCGCCCTGAAAAGCCAATTCAGGCGTTTTTGCCGATTGGTAGGCAACGGTATCGCTTATAAAAACACAAACGGCCCAAAATTCGCCTTCTTCATCCTGATAATATAACTTTCCGTCGGTAGCCGGAATAACGGTCATGGCTTCGCGCATTGGATCACCATTTCGCGCAATTACTTTTTTCCTGATGTGCAAACTAACTTTCTGAATATTCTCCATCATGGCCGGAACATTGGTAAAAATCCGTTTGTTCTTGCGCTGTAACAGGTAATTGGAAACCGATGCTTCCCGGGTATAAATGATGAATGTATCGTTGATAAATCCTTCACCCAAAGCTTCTACCCGGTCAATCATTCCATCAATCCGAAAATTGGAAGCTATTCTATTTAGGTCCATTGCTTTTTGTTTGTTGGTTGATTCCTCAAAGATATATTCTATTTTGAATTTTGGCTCAAAAGTGACATGGCCGTCCGGGTATTTTTATTATTTTTGGACGACCTGAATCTATGTATATTTACAAAAAACTAAACCATCCATGTTCAAAAAGATAGGAAACTTCCTGCGCAAGCGAATACTGCTTGTTTTATTCTTCTCATTTGCCATTGGAATACTGGCTGCCATATTCGGAAATCAAGCTATCGAACATACTTCGACCGACGAATTTTGTGCCTCGTGCCATGTACACCCGCATGTGTTTGTTTCGTGGAAATTATCTACCCACTACGATAATAAAGGTGGAATTCAGGTACATTGTGTCGATTGCCATTTACCTCCAAAGAGGCAGGGCTACCTGATTGAGAAAACAAAACTGGGACTAAAAGATGTTTATGGTTTCATGACCAAAGATTCGTCGGAGTTTAACTGGGAGGCCAAACGTACGGTCGAAAAAGCGCCTCATTTCACATTTAAAGCTTCGTGTGTAAAATGCCATGCCAATTTATTTCCGTTAACACTGAAAAAAGAAGGCCAGGATGCGCATTTATATTATTCTCAAAACGAGGAAAAACTCGAATGCACCAATTGCCACCTGAATGTGGGCCATTACGACCCCAAAGCCAAACATGCAAGCAACTCCGATTTTGGTAAAGGTTCAGGAGTTAATCAGGTTGTTTACACCGAGGCCACCAAAGTTGAGAAGTTTGCCAATTTTACTGAAAAGATTCCAGGATCAACCATTTCATTCAATATGGTAGCCATCCCTGGCGGTAAGTTTAAAATTGGAAGTCCGGAAAGTGAGCCTTATCGAAGGTCGGATGAAGGTCCGGTAAAAGAGGTCGAACTCAGTCCGTTCTATATGGCCGAAGTGGAAGTTACCTGGGATGAATTTCTCGTTTTCTATAGCCAAACCGGAGGCGAAGGAAGATCAAGCGATACCAAAAGCGTTGTTAAAACAAAAGCCAAAGGCGCCAGTTTATCTGGAGAAGTTGATGCCATCAGCGGACCAACCCCTCCCTACGGACAACCCGACCAGAACTGGGGTTTGGGAAGCCGCCCGGCCATAACCATGCGATACGCCACTGCCGAAACGTACTGCAAATGGTTATCGCAGGTTACCGGAAAAAGATACCGCCTCCCCACCGAGGCTGAATGGGAATATGCCTGCCGGGCCGGGTCACAAAATCCATATTTCTTTGAAGGCGATCCGAAAAAATATTCGAAAGACCGTTTCTGGAATAAACTGTTTGGGGCCGATACTACCAATATCAACCGGTACATTATTTACTCCGGAAACAGTTTGTTCAAGACACATCTGCCCGATGCGGTCAAACCCAATCCGTTTGGCCTGAAAAATATGTTGGGCAATGTCGGGGAATTCTGTTCAGACTGGTATGCACCTGATGCCTACACCTATTTGACCGATGGAATCAAAGACCCACAAGGACCAGGCTCCGGAACTGAAAGGATAGTTCGGGGCGGATCGTTTAAAAGTGAACCTGCCGAAGTACGATGTGCGACCCGTGATTATACGCAGGATGAGGTATGGATGAGAACTGACCCGCAGATTCCAAAGAGTATCTGGTGGTATTCAGACTGCAACATGGTAGGATTCCGCGTTGTCTGCGAAGCAGATGAAACTAACGGCAAATAAATATTAATAGTTTTACTTCCTGAATTCAGGAATAAATGATTGATTAGTTATTATCTTCGGGGTATGAATCTGAACAAGAAACTATCCGATAAAGGTCTTCCTGAATTTGTTTCAGGGTCTCATTAATGTTGAGATGCTGAAACAAGTTCAGCATGACGTTGTGTGAATAGTATGTTGACAAAACGACTTAATTGAATACTATAAAACTAAACGAACCATGAGTGAATCAAATTTTTCAAGAAGGAAATTTCTGGCCAATGCTGCAGCTATAAGTGCGGTAGGGGTTGTAGGAGTTAATGTATTGACTTCATGTTCAGGACCCAAAAAGCCTGACGTAGTATTAAATTTACCTCCGCTTTTAGAGAAGGCGCCTGATGGCCCTCCCCTGAAAGTTGGTATTATCGGTTGCGGCGGCCGCGGATCGGGAGCCATGATTGATTTTCTGAATGCAGGTCCAAACCTGATCGTACATTCTCTTGGCGATACTTTTCAGGATAATATTACTTCTTGTCGAGAAAAACTGAAAAAAGAAAAGAACCTGGAAGTTGCCGACGAAAACGTTTTTGTTGGATTCGATGCCTACGAAAAAGTGATTAATTCGGGAGTTGATGTGATCATTCTGGCTACTCCTCCTGTTTTCCGCCCTGTGCATTTCGAAGCAGCAGTTCAGGCACGTAAACATGTTTTCATGGAAAAACCAGTTGCGGTTGATCCTGTTGGTATCCGTTCGGTAATGGCTACAGCTAAAAAGGCTGAATCAATCGGGTTGAAAATAGTTACAGGAACACAACGCCGTCACCAGCTCGATTATGTTGAAGTTTACAAACAGATCATGAATGGCGCCATTGGCGATATTACTTCGGCCAACTGCTACTGGAATCAAAGCCAGCTTTGGTATCGCAATCCCAAGGCTGAATGGTCTGAAATGGAATACATGATCCGCGACTGGGTGAACTGGCTGTGGTTGTCGGGCGACCATATTGTAGAGCAACATGTTCACAATATCGATGTGATTGGCTGGTTTACAGGATTACATCCGGTTAAAGCCGTTGGATTTGGTTCTCGCCATCGTCGAGTAACCGGCGATCAATACGATAATTTCAGTGTCGATTTCGTTTATGAAAACGGAATGCACATGCACAGCATGTGCCGCCAGATAAACGGTTGTGCCAATAATGTTTCCGAAATGATTCACGGGACAGAGGGTTCGACCAATTGCAAAGATAAAATATGGGATTTGAAAGGCGCCGAAAAATTTGCCTACAAATATCCGCTCAACGACAAAGGCGAACCTATGAAAAGTGTAAAAGTCAGTCCTTACGTTCAGGAACACATTGATTTGGTAACCTGTATCCGTCAGAATATCGCTGTAAACGAAGCAGAACAGACAGCCATTTCGAACATGGTAGCCATAATGGGCCGCGTTTCGGCCTATACCGGTAAAGAAGTAACCTGGGACGAAATGATGAACTCTGACATGAAGCTTGGGCCAACAACTTATGTGATGGGACCTGTCGGAATTGTAGGAACAGCAACAGTTGCAGTACCAGGTGAAGACAAAAAGGCTTAAAATGATCAATGATTAACGATTGGCGAAGTAAAATCTTCAAACGTTGATCGTTAATCCTTAATCTCAAATCCTGATTTACTATGACAATCAATAGAAGATCTTTTTTAGGAACGGCTGTTTCTGGCGCTGCATTGGCAGCATCAGGCGGCCTTTTCTCTTCTTTTCAGGGTGAATCCTCTGCCAGTAAAAAGGATTCTGCAAAATTAAAAATTTCGTGTCAGGAAGGTGTTGCCTCAGGCAAAACCCTGACCGAAAAGCTTGATTTTATGGAATCTTTAGATATTGTTGGGCTTGAAATCTGGGGTGCCGGCCTTGAAAAAAGAGTGAATGAAATAAAACTGGCCCTGCAGAACCGCAACATGAAAGTGAGCGCGATCTGTGCTGGTTTTGAAGGTTGGCTAATTGCCGACGATCCTGCCATTCAGAAAAAATGTATGGATTCGTTGAAGGTAATCATTGGGGCAGCCGGAGAATTGGGTTCTACCGGCGTGATTTTCGTTCCTGCTTTCAATAATCAGAAATCGTTGCCCGACAAACAGGCCCGTGAGTTGCTAATTGGACAGATGAAAGAACTGGGCGATTTTGCCCTTCAGCACAAAACCCGTATTTTGCTCGAACCGCTAAACCGTAAGGAGTGCTATTTCTGCCGTCAGGTGGCCGATGGAGCTTCTATTGTTCGAGATGTAAACAGTGCAGGCGCTGCCGTTATGGGCGACTTCTGGCACATGACCTGGGAAGAAACCAACGACCGGGCAGCATTTATTTCTGCCGGAGATTATTTGCACCATGTACATATTGCCAGTCGCAAAAGGCGTAAAATGCCCGGAGAAGATGGTGAAGCCGATAATTACATCAATGGCTTCCGTGGCCTGAAGGAAATCAACTATCAGGATTACGTAAGTTTTGAATGTGGTTCGGTGGGCGACTCCAAAATCACTTTACCCGCCGCGGTTAAGCTGATGAACGAGCAGTGGAAGAAAGCGTGAAAAAGCAAGTGTTCAGTCTCAGTATTCAGTAAATCAAACCTGCAAATTTTAATCAAGATTGGGAGGATTGACATAAAGCCCGGGCTCATTTGAATCCGGGCTTTCACATTTTGCTTCAGTACATCAGAATGTTTAAAAAACCCATTTAACCCTCAAATTGAGGTGTTCCTCCTTCAAAATGGCACATTCAGGAATTAGCTTCATCAACTACACTGTTTTATACGATATTTGTACAATGTCAATACTTGTTACCTATGATTAGCTGTGTTATAATTGACGACGAGAAACCTGCCAGGGATGCCCTGGAGTTGATGTTAGCCCACTATTTTGGAGAAAAGATTAAAGTATTGGGTAAGGCAGAATCGCTGTAAGAAGGGGTTTTTGCTATTTACAAACACACTCCAGACATCGTATTCCTCGACATTGAGATGCCGGAGGAGAATGGTTTTAATATTTTCAATTATTTTCAGCAGGTTACATTCTCGGTAATTTTCACTACTGCGTATAAAGAGTATGCCATTAAAGCCATTAAAGTGGCCGCGCTCGATTATATCCTGAAGCCAATTGGTGTGGAGGATCTGAAGGAAGCCATCGGGTTATTTGAAAAACGGCAGTTATCGGGCATCTCCGTTGAGAATATCGAAAAACTGGTCAATGTCCTGAATCCTGCGAGTTCAAGCCTTGACAAAATCGCTTTTCCAACAATTAATGGGTTTCAGCTCGAAAAAGTCAATGCGATTTTGTATTGCGAAGCAGATCAAAATTACACCAATGTTTATACCATCAACGGTAAAGTATTTCTGGTTTCAAAGCCACTCGCCGTTATAGAGAAATTGCTTCCGGGGAATATCTTTTTCAGGATACATCGTTCTCACTCGGTAAACCTGAATTACATTAAGACATACAGCAAGGTTAATGGCTTTCAAGTTGTGCTTGAGAACCGTACTAAACTGAATGTTTCTTCGAGTCGCAAAGATGATTTCATCCGCATGCTGACACATGGATAATAGGAGGGAAATAGGTAACGGGAATGGACAAAGTCATTAATTTAATTGGTTTTAAAGTGGCAGGGCAGATGGTGAGGTACTTGCTCCTGCTAATGCTATGCCTGAACCCAATCTTTCTTTCGGCACAAAATTATCCCACCCGCCATTTTACCATGCGCGACGGCTTGCCAAGCATGTCGATACGTTGTGTTTATAAAGATTCCAGAGGATTGATGTGGATTGGAACCGACGCTGGTCTATGCACTTTCGATGGAAAATCATTCCGGATTTTTAAGCCTTCGGAAGGGCTGACAGCCAACAAGATATGGGCCATTGCAGAAGATGAAGAAGGTAATTTATGGTTTGGCAGTTATGGAGACGGCCTTTACAAGTACGATGGCATCCATTTCAAACGATTTACCAAAAAAAATGGGCTTATCGATGATCACATCCGTGTACTTTGCTATTCCAAAAACTTTCATTGCCTAGTTGCCGGTTGCGAGGGTGGGGTAAGTTAGGCGCAAATGAACCCCCACTTTATTTTTAACTGTGTGAACGGAATTCAGTATTATGTTTTGGCCAATAAAACGGACGAGGTGCTGGTTTACCTTTCCTATTTCTCGAAAGTTGTACGGGAATCGTTGGCTAATGCTACCCTCCGCTTGATTCCGCTGGAACAGGAAATTGACTTTTTGCACAGTTACCTCAAGCAGGAGCAGATGCGTTTTCCGGATAAGTTTGACTATGACATCCGCAGCTTCAAGGGCGAAGAAATTGGATTTGTTCAACTGCCCCCCATGCTGGTGCAGCCGTTTGCCGAAAATGCAATCCGGCATGGCTTTATGAACCTGAAAAAGAAGGGTCGTCTGTCTCTCTTTTTTGAAAAGGCAGGGGAAGATGTGCTTAAATGCACCATCGCCGATAACGGTATCGGAAGGGACAAAGCCAGTTTACAAAAGGGGCAACCACAGGATAATAACCGACCGCATAGCGGCACAATCACCGAAACGCGAATCAGGCTGTTTAATACCACCGGTTCGCCCGATAAATACAAAATTGTTTACACCGACTTATCAAAAAACGGGAAGCCATGCGGGCTACAGGTGGAATTGTATTTGCCGATGGAGATAGGATAATTTGTAGGTCTTGTTCAGGCAAAATTCAACATTTCCAGACGTTCGTAATAATGAGTGAGGTACTGCACTTTGGTTTCCTCATCAAGAAACGATTTATGTACTAAATTTTCTACACCAGCTTGGTTTTTCAGGAAAGGTGCAAGCAATTTGCTGACCCTGGTTTCTGCTATCCCTATTTTCTTGCCGAATACAATAAAATCTTCCTTGCACGGATGGTGTTGCGGATTTTTAATCCGGAAATCAGACCAATGCCATTTTTTAAACAACTCATCACTTAAAGCGAAAAAATCATCTTCCTCAACATGGATCCGGGTATCCATCAGGTCATAGGCAGGGCTTAAAACATAGTCGCCGCTGGCCGTTTCCAAAATGGAGAAATTCTTTAAGTGGGCATCGCCATTCGAAAACAAAAAGTTGAAAACCACCAGGCTATAAAACTTTTCCATTTCTATTTTCCAGGCTCCAACATATTTCTGAATCAATTCGGCAATACCTTCATACGAATATTCATACCTGAAACTACTTCCTGCATTTTCTTCTGTTTTTCTGGCTAATGTCGCGAAATCTTCTTTCCCTAATTTAGTTCCGTTAGTGTCAATGTCAAATCGCTTCGTCAGATATGCCGGTTCGTCATTTATGAAAAATACCAGGCCATTTACAGCAGTCGGTATTCTATAAACCTGATCGGCAATTTGCATGGTCACATGCTCGTTGGCGGGAGCCATCGCGGTTTTCCGAATTCCATGAGGTTTTGGTTTGAGAATATAAGAACCCTGTTCTTTTTCGATGGTTAACCTAAGGCTGTTTTTTTCGAGTAAGACGGAATATTTTTCCTGCATACCTGAAATAGAAATTCTTTTCCTGTTTTGCATAAATTTTTCCTGATCGTTTTCGTCAATTTCAGGAGCATTATACGGTAAGATATGACTGACCTTTCGCCCGGCAAACATCCTTCGTAAAAAGAGTGGGCTATATCCGTAATTCCCTTCCAGCAGTATGCCTGGACAATAGTTTATTTCCATAATTTTTTCTATTTTATTTCCTTAACTGTTACCGCCCCAATGGTATCATATTGAGCGGTTGCCAGTAAGAGGCCAAAAAAATCATTTTCATCAATCTTTAATTGTCTCGATTGAACTTCCCGGTTCGAACCTTCGGATAGCATGTTATAGAAAAATGGGAATAAATGTTCAGAATTGTGAACCATTTGGTCTTTAGGCAATGTCAGGCTGATGGGCGGGTTTGAATGATCAGTGAAATATCCCGAATCGTATGTAAACTCATAAGTCTGGTTGTTCGTTTCAATCAATGTACCAGTAAAAATACCGTTTCTATAAACTTCGGCGCTTCTCATTTACCGGGGTTTTTTAAGTTCCAGATTAATTTCAAGTCCCAATACGTCGGCAATTTTTTGTAAATTTTTTAAGGTGATATTACCTCTGCCGCTTTCGAACCGTTTTAATGTTGCAAGTCCAAGCCCCGAAAGTTCAGCAAGGTACTCCTGATTTACTGCCAGGATTTCTTTCCGGACTTTGATGGTTTTTATGATCTCTTCGTCTGTCATGTTCAAAAGATATGATGGTATCATAAATGATACTATTGGACGAAATTACAACAAATCTTATCAAAAAGCAAGTATCCAGTATCTTTTATGATACTATCAGCAATTTTTTGTAGAAAAAATGTGGATTACACCGCCACCAGGATCATTTATGATACTTTACCGGGAAGTGCATCACGAAAAGTCAGCCCTCATTTTACGTTTAAACCCTCAATCAGGGCGTTTATCCTTCAAAATACAGCGTTTATACATTGACCAAAAAGCTTTTAAATTGATTTGGTAGGTTTGGAATTTTATCGCTATGCAGGCCTTATGTTCAGGGTAATTTGAAAGGAAGAGCAGTGTTGGATTCAACATTTAGACTTTTATCATTCCCCGGAACAATTGGCTAAGCGGGAAGATTAAATCCCAATTTTCGCCCCAACAGAGATTCCCGGCTTCTATTTTGTTTTCATCGGAAAAGGCTTTCTCAATTGGCGCTTCTGTTTTTGGGTTTATAGCTTTGGATAAATTCGCTTACCATCCTATCCGCTTCTTCGTTAGGCTTTGTTTGTGATATCACTGTGAAATCAACCCCTTTCGGTTCTTTTATGTATCCTGAAGCTATTGCTGTCTCTATCAAGCCCCTTGAAACTTCGTATTTCCGAAGAATTTCTATCGCTTTTGCTTCTATTTTAGCCCGTGTCTTAGGATTTTTAAGCTTGCGTTTCTGAATAAATTCGCTAAACATTCTATCGGCATCCTTATCTGGTTTTATTTGTGGAATTACGGTGAAATCAACTCCTTCCGGTTCTTTAATGTATCCCATGATATTACTTATTAAAATATTTTTCGATTAATAATAATGCTGGTTTTTCGTCAATAAACATTCTATTTCCTGCAAACAGTTCAGCCTTCAATGTTAACTTGTAATGCTCAATTAATTTGGTTTTTGCTTCAAAAGCAACAATTCCGCCGTATCCTTTCTCAAAAGAAACCTGACAGGCAAAAGCGACTAAATTTCCGGCAACACCTTCATAGATTTTGCTTTTACCAAAGTTATGAGGGGTCGATTCTATCAAATTCATAAAGATATGATCCCCTTTGTCGCTGATGCTCACAAGTCCCTGAATTACTTCTGGTGAAAACCTGATTACCAATTTGTAAACCTTATTGCCAGTCTGAAATTCCCTTCCCCAATCGAATTTCCATTTTTTCTTCAGTGATTTTAGTTCCTCAATTTTTAATTCAATTACATCGGTGGCAAAGCTATCGCGTGAAATACGGTTTTCGATTGAATTGGTTAGTTTGTCAATCTTTTGTGAAATCTTTGGCATTTGATTGATTGGCTTTTAATGAAACAAATTTAATCATTTTTTGAACGATTTCAGGTTTATAAACAATGCAAATTTATATTCCCTCAATGCCATATCTGTATTCGAAAATTCTGCAATCATAAAATTCAAATGTATTTTTTCAACAAACTTCAATGTGCAACTAAATTTAGTTACATTTGCAGCATAAAAGGATTAAATGGGAACAAAAGAAAAGCTGGTCGGAAGGTTAAAAAACAACCTAAAGATTTTACTTTTGATGAATTGATTCGCCTTTTTCAGGTACTTGGGTTTGAAATCAGCCAAAAAGGGAAAACATCTGGTTCGCGCGTTGAGTTTGTAAATCCTGAAAAAGGACTTTCGTTTGGAGCCCATAAACCCCACCCCGCCAGCGCAATAAAAGCTTGTGCGATGAAGCAAATTCTGGAATTTCTAACATTAAACAAACTTATATAACCCGCATTATGGGAACATTAAAATATAAAGGTTATTCAGGAACAGTAGAGTATAGCGAAGAAGATAATTGTCTGTTCGGCAAGGTTATAGGCATGAACAAAAATAGTATTAGCTACGAAGGCAAAACGGTAGAAGAATTGAAATCAGATTTTGAGACAGGCATTGACTTATACCTCGAAAGTTGCAAAGAACGAAATGTAAAACCTCAAAAACCTTATAGTGGTACACTAAACATCAGGATTCCATCAGAGGTTCACAGTCAATTGGCGCTAAAAGCACAAATGACTGGAAGATCGATAAACGCGATTATTAAAGACCTGTTGACAAATCAGCAAAACTTATCAAAAGTGTAATCTACAAAAGCAGGTTCATATTTCCCCAGCGCCAAATCTGCGAAGGAAAATCAGGATAGGCAAAGGTAAAGACCCAGTATTTGGAAAGTTTTAGTTCATTTTTAAGAATTTTACTCAATCCGGTAATTCACTAAACTATTCCCTTCGCTTCCTATTATCAGGTTGTACCAGGTTGATGAATCGTTAAATTTCCACAGGATGAAACCGGTATTTCCTTCAAGCGGAAATCCTTTTGTTATTGAACCATTCTTATCCAGTAAATAAACCTTGTTTTCACCTCCGACCACGATTCCGATTTTTTGGTTTTCAGGTCCAAAAGAAGAAACAAAGGGAGTTTCGGTAATATTACCATCAAAGGAGCGTTCAAACATTTTTATGCCGTCAACTGCAAAAACTGAAAGCTTTTTCCCATCAGCAAAAATATATTCAGGCGAACCGTTTCCGTCCAGATCTTCAGCAGCAAAATGATGGCTGGTGCCAAATTTCCCAACGTCCTTAATCTCCGCTTGTCCGGTAAAATCCTGAATATGAATTCTCCCTGAAAGGTCAGTAGTAATCAAACGTGGATTACCATCATTAAAAAAATACATCTCGTTTCCGGAAAGATCGAATGGCGTGGCATGAATATCCCGGCCCTTGCCTTGCCTGTCAAGAAAAAAGGTGTTTTGTTGGTCGCTAAAAACGAGGAAATCTTTGTCGCCAACTTCAATACGAATACCCGGTTTGGTGATAAGACTTTCGGAACCCGCAAAATTCCAGTTTTGAACGAGTTTGCCCCAACGGTCGAAGGCATAAATCTTTTTGTCTTCGCCTGCGACAAAAAAGCGAAACTCCTTGTTTTTTCCATAGTCAACAACCGATACACCATTTGAGGCCATTGATTTGAGCGTAAGCGGGAATTTTCCAACTTTGTTTCCCATTCGGTCAACCACATAAAGTTGAGTCTTCGTATTGAAAACATATTGGAATTTGTTGTTCTGATAAAGGTCTATCTGGTGAATTTCAGAAACGATTTCTCCCGGAATATGGATGGTCCATAAAACAAGGCCTTCTTTATTGATGAGTGATAGGTTATTTCGTTTATCGCAAACAATGACTTCACGATTGGGCAAGTCTTTATGGTTTAGAACTAGCCTAGGTGTTTTAGCCAGTCGTTCATCGAGTTTTAATTGCCAGACTGCCTGCGGTTCTTCTTTCTGATTCGGATCATATTTCAGGATAATCTGATTTTTAATCATGTTGTCAGAAACCGAAAACTGCCAGGAAAATGTGCTGAACTTACGGATGATATCTTCGTTTTCAGAAAGCGTTGTGCCGATTTCCGGCTTCAGAAAATCGTTCTTCAACCTAAAAACTTTGGGGACTTTGGCATACAGGTAAAAGTTTGGATTGGATGTCCTGTCGCGGGTATATTCCTTGTAAATGGAATCGTTTGCCATTGTCCTTTCTGATGCAAGGCTTTGCAGATAATTCTTAAGCCCGGGTAAATTATCGCCCCAAATCAGGTACTTGTCAAACACCGCAAAATATTCACCCAGGATTCCGGAAAAAGCCCGGCCAAAAAGCGATTCAGCCATGTTTTTGAAGGGCATCTGATAGATTTCGAATGATTTTTTACCGGCAATTTTATATTCTGTAAAGGTTTTATTGTCAGTTATTTTATTCGATTTGCCATACTCTGCCACAGCCTTTTTTAGTTTTTCCCTGGCAACCGATTGATTTAAAAGTTCTGCTACAAAAAAACGGTTTTGGGTTGGATTCGATTTGTTGATGTTAGTGTAAACACCGGCAACCTGGGTCCCGCCAATTTCTTTGATTAATTTAACCGGATCGGTATTTGTTTTCTTTTTGAACTCAATCAGGTTCATTTCTCGGGGATAATATTGGTCGTTAGCCTTCAGATACGACTCATACCGGTCGATAAAACTGACTGTGTTTTTCAGGTTAAAAGCGACAAAAAAAGCGGCATTAGCCGGAATTGCTTTCTCAATGGTCATTTTCTGAGCTTCCTGTCCGGAGAAGATGTTAAGAAAATTGTCGCTGGAATCTTTGGTAAAGCTATACCCGTTCAATTGTATCTGGGCAGAATTGGTTAAATCAAGGTTGGTCCAGCTTGAATAACTGGCAAACTGATTGATTACTTTTTTTATTTCAGGGGTAACAATCCTCGCCAAAACCTGATGAATGGTGGCATGATTAATAAAAATATTGGCCAGTGCAGTTTCTTCAATCGTTTTATATACTTCGGTAAATTCATAGTTGCTCAACAGATTTTGAGAATTGGAATGACGGATTGCCTCCTCAACCAAAATAAAATCTTCGCTGATCATGAAAATGTCGTTGGTGCAGGCAAAGTAGAAACTGTGTTTGTCTGACTTTGCTCCAATTATAGGTGTTGTATCGTAGTTTCTGCTGGTAATGGCGTATTGCGGTCCGAGTTCGAGCGATACGGTCTGAGCGGCCGAATTTGCTTCGCCTTGATCGTTCATCTGAACCAGGAAGAGGTTGGAAAGCTGGTTTTTTCCCGTTGGATTAACCGAAATAATGACCGATTTTCCTTTTAAAAGATTGCTTATCCCGCTATGTGATCCGACAAATTCCCTGAAGCTGTTTATGTTCGAAAAAAGATCTTCGAACTCGTTGATGCCTCTTAACTCGGCAAATGCCGGTGTGCCACCTTTAAGTAAGTTGAAAAGGCCATCCTGATTTTTCACTTCAATCACCAATGGGCTTTTTTGTGGAACTGCCTTGAATGCGGGGTTTTGTTTGGTCGAGAAAGTCTGGATGACCGGTTTTTCCTTTTGAAAAGGAAAATATTTTATAACTAAAAAGGTCGAAGCAGCAACCAGGACAACTATTCCTGAAATGACAATAACTTTTCGCATATGGGGAAATATTTGTCTCAAAAATACAAAGTTTGTTCGTCTCTTTGCTTAATTCTGCGGTCAAAAGAGAACTTAATAGATTATGCGTTTTATAAGTTTTGTTGACTTGTTAAGGCATCTTTAATAATCGCAATGATTGATTGTCCGGTCATTTGTGTTTTTAGTGCCAATTGACAGTATGCCTAAAGTGAAATTATCTGCTAAAATTAATACGATTATTTATTACATTTGACAAAAATACAGACTACCATGTTGACATTAAACACTATATCAATGATATGATCGAAACAACAAAAATAAACGATATCGTTAGCCGGATTGCAATCCGATTCAAACCTGATAAAATCATCCTGTTTGGTTCTTATGCAGCAGGTACACCCAATAATGACAGTGATTTGGATTTACTGATCATTCAGGATACCGATTTGCCGCGACACCGGAGAAGTTTTGATATTCAAAAGTTATTGATCGGTTCGATGATTCCGATGGATATTCTTGTTTATACCAACAAAGAATTTGAACAGGAACAAAATGAACAGTATTCCTTTTTAAACTCGGCTATTAAAACATCAAAAATTCTTTATGAACGCGGATAATGAGCTAATCAGAGAGTGGATTGATAAAGCCGACCATGATCTGGGGTCTGCTAAATTAATATTCCTTCATATTCCTGAATACTTTGATACCATTGCATTTCATTGTCAGCAAGCAACGGAGAAATACTATTACACAAGAATTCAGGGATTTGGCAATTAAGATCATTGGAATAAAAGAATAAAAGTAGCTCCACACCAGTGAAACACTTCCAATCTTTCGTTTGCAAGGCAACAGGATTACAAATCAACTCCAGCCTTCAAAACTGTTAAAGCATATCCAGAGGAGTTTGGGGTTGTTTTATCCTGGTATGATAGAACCATTAAGCAGGTTTTTAACACCAATAATTTCGTCAATATCTTCCCAAAACACAAAATGTCCACGAATGACAAATTTTTCACGGGTAGTTTTTGACGCCTTTTCGAGTTTTGGCACCCAAACTATTGGTATTGTTATGGTACGGTAATCTGAAAGAATAAATGAAATTGCTTCCTTATCAAAACTAACATTCTTAATAGTGGGCATTTCAATAAACCGGGTACCTAATCTACTTATTTTTATATTCTTTCGTATGGGTGTTTTTACAGTGTTCATACCATGTTTTTTGAATCAGTTTAAAATTTTCAAACACAATTTTACGGAGCTTTAAAAGCTCAGCTTTTGAAAAACCGCCATTGTCAGCCAAAACTACTATGCCGTCTTCTCTCAGCCAGTATTTACATTCTTTGCGTCCGTCAACAACATGAATATGAATAGGCTCATAACAGTCATAGCTCGTAAAGAAAAATATAATTGAACCTATTTTCAGAACGGTGGGCATAGCGGCTTATTTCTAACAAAACTACAAAAACTAAAGAGAACAAATCTATTACGAAAGATATATTTCGATTGGATTGTAAAACCCTAAATTTTAACGCATATCTTGATAAACCAGATTTAGAAACTGTCGCCCGAAACTGTGTTCAGGATTGAGTTTGTCAACCTGTCGATTATAAAAACCTGTTCTATATTTTTTGAACTTCCCATTTTTCAAAGGTAAATAATTTTAGCCTTTTGCCAATCATTTTCGTTAAGTCTCCATTCCATTTTTGCACTTCATACGCTGACTTCCAACACCGTTATATCTCCAAAATTGTGAATATATCGGCATTATCTTTATACACCAAATACCCGCAAAACAATTCCAATCCTTCGTTTGCAAGGCAACAGGATTACAAATCAGCACTAGCTTTTGTGTGTAAATGCAACTATTGTAAGTTGCAAATAATACTTGTCTGACAATAAATCTCTTTTATTAATTTACTGTTGTTTCACCTCAGAAGCACCTACAATTTTATATAGTTTGTCCGATTTTCGGATCTTTGTTTCAACCGGAATGGAAATATATGAACCTTTCGGAGCCTCCTCAACCGATTGTTTATCAAGCTGAATTTCAGAAACTACGGTTTTGACCAAACCGGTTGTTGGACCAGTGATGTAAATTTCGTCACCCACTTTCAGTGGTCCGGTTTCGAGTTTAAATTCGGCAACTTTCAGGTTCGAAAAGTAGTTTATTCCTTTGCCGACATACACCTTACGGTGCGTTGCCAGCGAACCGTAATTTTTGCTCCATTCGCCCAGTCGCTGTCCAAGGTAATATCCGTCCCAAAATCCACGGTTAAAAACAGATGCCAACCTGAGATCCCAATCCGATATTTTTTCATCCGTGAAACTATTCTCAAAATAGGCATCAACCGCTTCGCGGTAACATTCGACCACCGTATAAACGTATTCGGGAGAACGCGCCCTGCCCTCAATCTTCAGGACAGAAACACCGGCATCGAGTAATTTATTCAGAAAATGAATGGTTTTCAAATCTTTGGGCGACATGATGTATTCGTTTTCCACTTCCAGTTCTGCCCCGGTTTCCTTATCGGTAACAATATAGGCGCGGCGGCACGATTGCATGCAGCTTCCTCGGTTGGCCGACGAATTCATTTCGTGCAGGCTAAGGTAACATTTGCCCGAAACAGCCATGCACAGCGCACCATGCACAAACATTTCGAGCCGGACAAGTTCTCCGGAAGGACCGCAAATATTTTGTTCCCTGATTTGTCTTGAGATTTCCCAGACGCGACCAATGTTCATTTCGCGGGCAAGTACCACCACATCGGCAAATTGCGCATAAAACCGGACAGCCTCGATGTTGGTAATATTTACCTGAGTTGAAATATGCACCTCAACCCCAACTTGCCGGGCATACATGATCGCTGAAATATCGGAAGCAATTATCGCTGAGATTCCGGCAACCTTGGCAGCATCAATAATCTGGTGAAGTTGTTCCAATTCGGTATCGAAGACTACCACGTTTACAGTCAAATACGTCCTTACTCCTTTTGAATGAGCGATTCCGGTAATCTTATTTAAATCTTCGATTGTAAAATTATTCGACGAGCGGGCACGCATATTGAGTTGCTCAACACCAAAATACACCGATCCGGCCCCTGCCTGAATGGCTGCCATCAGCGATTCGTACGAACCAACCGGAGCCATTATTTCAACCTCTTCTTTTTTCATTTAATCCTGAATTGCTGAGCTGCAAATTTAATTTTTATTTCGGCTTGAAACAGATAGTATTTTTTCACAAATGCTGCACGTGTGAACAACATTGCTACTTTTGAAACTGATTATACATTGTCAGCATATCCTGTATGAAAATTGAAATACTACAATTGCTAGAAGGAGCCCAAAAGGCGCAAGGACTTACCGTAATTATTGATGTATTTCGGGCATTTTCGACTGCCTGTTATGCTTTTGAGGCAGGCATTCAGCGGATCTATCCGGTTGGCGATCTTGAAAAAGCATATCAACTGAAGCAACAAAATCCTGATTATATACTGGTTGGCGAACGGTATGAACAGAAACCTGAGGGATTTGACTTCGGAAATTCGCCTTCACAACTATTTAATGCCGATTTGACCGGGAAAACGATGGTTCATACCACCAGTTCAGGAACACAGGGAATTGCCAATGCAAAAGGTGCAGATGAAATAATTACCGGAAGCTTTGTGAATGCCAAGGCTATCAGTAATTACATACGAAAACAAAATCCGGACAAGGTTTCGCTGGTTTGCATGGGCTACAGTTGCCAGTATCCTACTGATGAAGATACCTTGCTCGCTGTTTATATAAAAAATGAACTTGAAGGAATTTCAAATGATTTTCAGGCCATGGTTGAGCAGATCAGAACAGGTGACGGAGCACGCTTTTTTGCACCTGAAAAACAGGAATGGGCGCCGACTGCCGATTTTGATCTTTGCCTTTCGCTGAACCGTTTCGACTTTATCCTGAAAGTGGAGAATGAAAACGGATTAAACTATCTGAAGCGGATAAATGTTTGACCATGTTATTATCTCAGGATAAAAGATAATTTCAACCACATCTATATAAATAAATGAAGACATACAATTTTGACGAACTGATTGACCGGACCCACTCCAACAGCGTTAAGTACGACGGACGAAAAGCTTTTTTTGGAAACGCTGATTTGTTGCCACTTTGGGTGGCCGATATGGATTTCAGAACACCTGATTTTATTGTGGAAGCTATTAGAAAGAGGGCCGAACACGAAATATTCGGATATACCTTGCGGGCCGATTCGTATCATCAATCCATCGTAAACTGGTTAAAACGCCGGTACAATTGGGAAATCAGGCCAGAATGGATTTCTTTCAGTCCCGGAGTGGTGGCAGGTTTAACTATCGCCATCGAAGCATTGTCAAAACCCGGTGATGGAGTGATTGTGCAGCCACCGGTATATTTTCCGTTTTTTGATTCCGTAAAAGGGACTGGTCGTGAAATGATAGAAAATCCATTAAAGCTTGAAAACGGACGATACTATTTTGATCTGGAAGATTTAAAAAGCAAAATTAAGCCATCAACCAGATTGTTGCTGCTTAGTAATCCGCACAATCCGGGAGGAATGGCGTGGAATAGGGAGGAACTTTCTGCACTTGCGCAAATCTGTCTGGAAAATAAAATTCTGATTATTTCAGATGAAATTCATTCCGATCTGATCTTTGATGGATTCAGGCATACACCACTGGCCGGTATTTCTGAAGAGATTGCCCAAAACAGCGTTATTTGCATGGCGCCCAGCAAAACCTTCAATACAGCAGGTTTAACCACTTCATTTCTGGTCATTCCGAACAGAAGGCACTTTGTTGCCTATGAGCGGGTAATGCGGCTTCCGCATCTGCACATGGGAAATATTTTTGGCACAGTTGCGCTCGAAGCTGCATACACCCATGGTGATGAATGGCTGACACAATTACTTCAATACCTTCAGGAAAATTATCAACAACTGGAGCAGTTTTTTCAGGAAAACATTCCGGAAGTTAAAGTGATGCGCCCTGAATCTACTTATTTAATTTGGATCGACTTTTCGGCTTTGGGGCTTACTGATGAAATACTCAACAAAAAACTGATAGACGGCGGCGTCGGATTGAACCGGGGTGTTCAGTTTGGCAAACAAGGGAGTGGTTTTATGCGCATGAATATGGGATGCCCACGGTCTGTCTTAATGGAAGCATTGCTCCGGATTAAAAATGCTTTATTGAAATAGGCGCATGGAAGCCCGTGGTGGCAGCATCTATTTTAAATGGTGGAGTTGCTGTTCGGTTTGCGGGAATATGACTTTAGCCAATTGTACCACTCGTCCATTCCTTCTCCGGTTTTTGCTGAAACTTCAAAAAATTCCATTTCAGGATTTAACCTTTTTACCAGATTTTTAGCTTTTTCAATATCAAAATCAACGTAAGGCAAAAGATCTGTTTTGTTGATTATACAAACATTAGAAGTATGAAAAATGGTTGGATACTTGGCCGGTTTGTCATCCCCTTCCGTCACACTAAAAATGGTCACACGTTTACCTTCCCCCAAATCGAACATTGACGGGCAAATCAAATTCCCCACATTTTCAATAATCAAAAATGAATGACTTTCAGGGGCCAGTTGTTTGACTGCTTTTTTTACCATGTCCGCATCCAAATGGCAACCGTTTCCGGTATTTATCTGCACTGCCTCTGCTCCCGCTTTTTGAATGCGTTCGGCATCATTTGCAGTTTGCTGGTCGCCTTCAATCACATAAAATTTCAGTTGGTCGCCGATTTCAGCAATCGTTCTTTCAATAATGGAAGTTTTGCCCGACCCCGGTGAACTTACCATGTTTATGGCGAAAATATCCAGGGCTTCAAAAAATCCCCGGTTGCGTTCTGCCAGCAAATTATTCTTTGAAAGAATGTTAGTTTCAACTGAGATTTCCCGATGCTGGTGTTCGCCAGGATGATGATGATGATGTGGAACAGTATGGTCATGGGAATGATGGTGATGTTCCAAATAGTCTTGTCCCGGTTTATAAATTCTAACATTGTCGTTTTCTTCGCAGCCACAAGTATCGCACATAACTTTTTATTTTTATTATACTGTTAAAGATTTAACCCGCAATTGTTTTCCGTCAATAATTTTCAAAGTACCGCCACCACAACCTGGACAAATGGCAAGTAAATCACCGATTTCGAACATGAGATTGCAATCGTTGCATACCGCTTTACCGGGAATTGGGAAAAAGTTTATTTGTGTTTCGCCCAAAATAGTCCCTTCCACCGTTATTTTCAATGCAAATTCCAAAGCATCCAAAACTACGCCTGACAAAGCGCCAATTTCAATATCGATAGATTGTATCTGATCTGCCTTCTCCTTCGTTGCAATTTCTTCAGCAATGTCAATAATTGATTGGGCTATTGAGAATTCGTGCATAATTTTCTTTTAACAAATTCTGGGCAATTGGTCGCCCGAAAGCATATCAACAATACGTTTCCCTCCAATTTTAGTCTGCAAAACTACCATTCCCGGGTGTTCACTTACAACCGTCCCAATGATAGCAGCATTTTTCCCATACTCGTTCTTCTGTAAATTTAATAAAATTTGAGAGGCATCTTTTTCAGCAACAATAAAAACAATTTTCCCTTCATTGGCCACATATAACGGGTCGAACCCAAAGAACTCACACATTCCGCGTACACTTTCACGAACCGGAATTTGTTCCTCGGTTATCTCAATTCCGAAATTTTTGTTAGTTGTAATTTCAGCTAAAACAGTTGCCAGTCCGCCACGGGTAGCATCCCGCATAAATTTTATGTTTTCAGAGACTTGTAGCACCCCGTTTACCAAATCATTTAAAGGGGCACAGTCTGACTCTACCTTTGCGAGAACTTTAAAATCGTTACGGGCGCTCATAACTGCAATTCCATGGTCGGCAATAAATCCGTTTATCAATATTTTGTCTCCCGGTTGAATTCCTTCCCCAGAACTTATTTTCCTGTGATGCGGTTTGAGTTTCCCAATTCCTGAAGTATTAATGAAAATTTTATCACATTTCCCCCGGTTAACTACTTTGGTGTCGCCGGCAACAATTTTAATGTTGGCCTGAATAGCGGTATCTGCCATGCTTTTTACAATTTTTTCGAGGATCTGAAAATCCAGTCCTTCTTCTATGATAAAGCCTGCACTAAAAAATTCAGGTGTTGCCCCTGAAACTGCAAGGTCGTTTACAGTGCCGCAAATTGCCAGTTTCCCGATATCTCCGCCCGGGAAAAACAGTGGGTCAACGACATACGAATCGGTTGTAAATGCCAGGTTTTCACTATTCATGACCAACAAGGCAGAATCTCCCCCGGCATTCAGGATTTCATTTCCAAAATACCTGAGAAACAATCCCTTTATTAATTCATTACTCCGTTTTCCTCCACTGCCGTGGCTTAATAAAATTGTTCCACTGTTCATAGTCTGTATTTATAATAAGCCTGACACGATCCTTCTGCCGAAACCATACAAGCGCCCACCGGATTATCCGGGGTACATATTTCCCCAAACAGTTTACAGTCGGTCGGAAGTTTTTTCCCCTTCAGGATTTCACCACAAATACACCCTATTGCTTCCTCTGGTTCCGGCAAATTCAAATCAAAATACTTTTCAGCGTCAAATTCCTCAAACTCCTTTTTGAGCTTTAACCCACTGTTGGGAACCACTCCCAAACCCCGCCACCAATCATCTTTAAGTTCAAAAACTTCGTTTAAAATTTTTAAGGCTTTTAGGTTCCCTTGTGGTTTAACTGCCCGTTTGTACTGAATTTCATTCCTTGGTTCTCCCGTTTCATACTGTATAACCAGCATTAAAATTCCCTGTAACAAATCAACAGGTTCAAAACCTGTGATTACGCAGCCCAGCCTTAATTTCTCAACTATATCATTGTAAATGCCGGAGCCTGTAATTGTACTTACATGCCCGGGGCAGATGTACCCGTTTATTTTTACGCCTTCAACGATGAGGGCAGCCATGGCAGGCGGCATAATTTTATGAGCGCTCAACAAGTAAAAATTATTGATTTTTTCATTCTTTGCCTGAAGGATGGTTACCGCACTTGCAGGCGAAGTCGTTTCAAAACCGATTCCTAGAAAAACTACTTTTTTCAATGGATTATGTTTCGCAATTTCAAGCGCATCCAGCGGGGAATAAATCATTCTGACATCAGCGCTCTTTGCCCGTTCCTTTTCCAAGGTTGAATCTGAACCCGGTACCCGCAATAAATCGCCGTACGTTGTCAGGATTATATCGTCTTTTTCGGATAGTTTGATGGCTTTGTCTATGAATGATTTGCCGGTAACACAAACGGGGCAACCGGGACCGCTCAGCAACCGGATGGTTGGCGGAAGCAATGCCGGAATGCCGGATTTACGGATTGCCATAGTATGCCCACCGCAAACTTCCATTAACCGGACAGGATTTTTGCTTTCCCGGTGAATTGCCTTTACCAATTCGGTAACAGCGCTTTTGTCCCAGTACTCATCAATGTACCTCATTCTTTTCCCTTTTGAATTATTTCATTAAAAAGTTCCATGGTTTCCCGGGCTTCTTTTTCATCAATTATTTGAATTACAAATCCTGAATGCAATAAAACATAGTCGCCCACTTTTACATTTTCAACCAGGTCAAGGGCTGCGTTGTATTCTGCACCTCCCAACGAAATGCAGGTTTTCTGACCATCCACTGATAAAACTTTTGCCGGAATACTTAAACACATGTTGGTAGATTTTTAATGACAACTGATCATTTTTGATTTGAGACTTATCAAAGTTCACCATTCATCAATGAATACTTATTTGATTTAAATTCCTTCTTTTTGCAGCAATTGCAAGTTGCCCCAGTGAAATTCCTCCATCGTTACAAGGGACCGAGCAGTTTGAAAACACATAGAACCCACATTTCAAAAGATTATTTTCTGTCCTTTCCAAAAGATACCGGTTTTGAAATGTCCCGCCCGACAAAACCACTTTGTTCAATCCTGTGTTTTTACTTATTTTTTTCACGCCCTCTGCTATAATTGATGAAATCGTATTGTGAAATTTTGCTGAAATGATTTCAGTCCCTGTTTTTCGCTGTAAATCACGGACAATTTCCGAAAACATTTCCGAAAATACAATGACATCGGACTGTTTGTATGTGTATTTTCTGTTTTCATTTTTTGCTGCAATATTTTCGAGCCGCATGGGCGCTTCAGCTTCAAAGGTAGAATGTGTGCAAAGATTTAATAGAGCTGAAACTGCATCGAATAACCGTCCGCAACTGCTTGTAAGCGGACAGTTGATGTTTCCATTGATCGCGTTAAAAATCCAGTCAATTTTTTCATCCGGAATTTTTTCAAGAAAAGGAAGATTAAAATGTAAAAAATCCCGGCCAAAAACTTTATATAACCATGAAACCGCCATCCTCCACGGTTCTTTGGCCGCCAAATCGCCGCCAGGCATCGGAATATACTCCAAATGAGTAACACGCTGGTAACGATCCAAATCGCAAACCATAAATTCTGAGCCCCAAATATTCCCGTCATCGCCCAGCCCTGTACCATCGAAACTCACACCAATTACCTTTTCATCTAATCCAAATTCAGCCATGCACGACGCAATGTGGGCGTGGTGGTGCTGCACAGAAAAAGTTGATAATCCTGAACTTAAAGCGTATTTGGTAGAAAGGTAGTCGGGGTGCAGGTCATGAACTACGATTTCCGGTTTGACCCTGAACATTTTTTGAAATTGGATAATACTTTTCTCATAAAAAGAAAAAGTTTCAAAATCTTTTAAATCCCCTATGTGCTGGCTTAAAATTGCCTGGTTCCCCTTTCCCAGACAGAACGTGTTTTTAAGTTCCGCACCCGTTGCCAGAATTCCGTCAGAATTCCATTTCAAATTCACCGGGTTTGGCGCCCAACCCCTGGAGCGGCGCATTATCCGGGGTTTATTACTGACCACCTGTAACACTGAATCGTCGCTTCGGTTATAAATAACCCGGTTGTAAATAACTACCGCATCACATATCGAACCTAGCTTTTTTTCCGCATCTTTATTTTCAATAATAATGGGTTCATCTTTTAAATTACCGCTGGTAAAAATTATTGCCGGTGTTTTTAATTTTTCAAAAAGCAAATAATGAAATGGCATGTATGGAAGTAATGCACCTATTGTATTTATTCCGTTACTAACACCTTCAGGCAACAGGTTTTTAGACCTTAAAATTACAATTGGCCGTCGCCACGAATCCAGGGTGTCAATTTCTTTTTGATTTGCGGCACAGTATTGGGTTACAGTTTCAAGGTCCCGGAACATAACTGCAAAAGGTTTCCCCTCCCGTATTTTTATTTTTCTAAGTTGCTGCACGGAATACCCCTGCAAAGCATCACAAGCAATAAAAAATCCCCCGATCCCTTTAATGGCAACAATTTTCCCTTCTGATAAGTATAGGGCCATGTGTTCAAGAACCTCTTCAAAATTTTCTGTTTTAACATTTTCTGAAATGAACATGTAATTTGGGCCACAGTTCAGGCAGGCGACCGGTTGTGCATGAAACCTCCGGTTGGTAGGGTTTTCGTATTCCGAAGCACAGGTCGGGCACATTTCAAAAACATCCATTGTTGTTTTATTGCGGTCGTATGGCAAATTGCGTATGATTGAAAACCGGGGGCCACAATTGGTGCAGTTTGTAAACGGGTAATTTAGCCTATGTGGTTGTTTCCGGATGTCTTCCAGGCAGTTTGCACAAACCGCAATATCGGGGCCGATTTGTGTAATTTCCTTTTCCTCTGAATATTCATCACTTAAAACAATCTGGAAACCGTTTTTATGTGCCTGATCTGAAGGTAAAATCAATACATTTTCAATTTGAGCTGCAACAGGGGCATTACTTTTTAAATCCGATATAAAATCGTCAATATCCATCATTTTCCCCGAGGCTTCAATTAATATCCCTTCGCTTCGGTTTTTTACCCAACCTGAAATATTATTTTTCTGAGCTGCCTGGAAAACAAACGGACGAAATCCTACTCCCTGAACCAGGCCCTTAATTCGTATTGTAACATGTTCAAGGGTATCTTTTTTCATATTGTTTCGGCAAATAAACTCTGTTAATATCGAAAAATTAAAACAAATAAAGCTAATATAGCAGAAAAAATTATTTCCCTGTTTTAGCTGTTCCATCATTATAATTGTTAAGGGGGTTGAACGACGGATTTTCATGAATGTTATGAGATATATCCTTCTGCCAAAACCTAAGAGCAATTTCCCCGTAGAAATTCAGTAATTAACTTTGGTTGTTTTTGCATATCGGTGTCTTGCCGGATTTTCAATTTAAATAACATACTAATGAAAATTGTCCAGCCGTCTTGTCTTTCCTGCTTAACCAAAGCACTTTCATTCTTCAGTGAATTGGATTCATTTGATTTACTGAATCTTAGCAATAATAAAATCTGCAATTTCTATAAAAAAGGACATATTGTATTTTACGAAGGAAAAATTCCAACCGGTATTTACTGCCTGGAACAAGGAAAGGTAAAAATTTACCGGGTTGGCATAGATGGGAAAGAACAAATTGTACGTTTTTCAACTCCAGGGAGTTTCCTTGGTATCCGTTCGTTATTAAGCGAGGAAAGATATACCGCTTCGGCCGCAACATTGGAAGATTCGGTGATTTGTTTTATCAATAAATCTTTCTTTTTCCACTTAATCAACAAGTACCCCAAAATGAATGTTGAAATTGTAGGCTACCTGTGTAAAATGCTTAAAGAAGCCGAGGATAAAATTATTTCGATTGCCCAAAAGCCTGTTAGGGAAAGGTTGGCAGAGTCGTTGTTAATTCTGAATCACGTTTATAAACCTAATGGGAAGTCCGTGTCTGAACCTAAAATTTTATTGTCCCGCGAAGACCTGGCAAACATTCTTGGGACTGCCACCGAAACCGTCAGTCGCCTCTTACATGAATTGAAGGATGAAAATCTGATTTCCATCGAGGGCAGGTCAATTACACTTACAGATGTAGAGGGATTAAAACTTACCGCAAGGATTTTTGAATGAATAAATCCCCCAAAATATTGACTTAGATCATTTTTTAAGCTTACCTGTATCATACAATAAGAGATTAGTTTCCAATAAATTTAAAGATGCGTTGAACCTTTATGTGTGGGTCAATTTGTCTGAAGGAAATCAACGCGGCTAATTAATTACTTAATCCGAATAGAACTTATCTTACTATGAGTGAAAATGATTTAACTGGTATCTTTTTTTACCATCCTGGTAACGGGCATGTAAGCAACCTGGATTTCGAAGAATTGATTCAATTTTCAGGTACATTTAAACATGTTGCGGTAGTTTGGGATTCGGAAAAATTTCCTCTGTGGGATAAAAAAAATCTCGAATCGGAAATTCGGAAATTTAATCTGAATCGTTTAGTCATTGCAGGTTATGACACCGGAATGATTAAACCGTTCTTTGCCATGGTATTTTCAACTCTGGGAATCCCGGTTGAAAATATCTTGCTTGCTGATTTTATGGAACATGGTGCGTTGGATAAAAGCTATACTGATCTGGCAAAAGCAATTGTGGTTTGTGGCATTTATAATGTTCCGTTTGAAGATGCTGCAAAGCCTGGTGAATCAGACGTATGCCCCGATACGCTTGTTATTGGCGGAGGAATTGCAGGAATTGAGGCTTCATTGGAAATTGCAAACGGCAATCAAAAAGTTTATCTGGTTGAAAAAACCGGGACAATTGGCGGCCACATGGCGATGTTCGATAAAACCTTTCCCACGTTGGATTGTGCAGCCTGCATTTTAACACCTAAGATGGTGGACGTAGGGCAACATCCCAAGATCGATCTGATGACCTATAGTGAAGTAAAGAGTATTGAAGGTCATCCCGGATGTTACAAAGTAAAAATCCTGAAAAAAGCCCGCAGGGTTGATCTCTCTAAATGCATTGGATGCGGAACCTGCTCAGAAAAATGCCCAGGCAAAACGTATAGCGAATTCGATCAGGGAACAACACTTCGAACGGCTATTTACAGGCCATTTCCTCAGGCAGTGCCAAACAAGTATCTGATTGATGCCGAAAGTTGCCGTTATGTACAAGGGGAAAAGTGTGGCGTTTGTGTCAAAGTTTGCCCTGTTCCCGATTGTATCAATTTAGATGCAAAAGATGAAGAAGTTGAAATTACCATTGGAAATATTATTGTTGCTACCGGGTTCAAAGTTTTCGATGCCAAACGGGCCGCGCAGTTTGGTTATGGGAAATACCCAAATGTTTTAACCTCACTTGAATTTGAACGCTTAATTAATGCTGCCGGGCCAACCGGAGGTAACATCACCTACCGGAACAAGGACAAAAAAGGCAATTGGGTTTTCACAACAGGCGCAGATGTCCCTGATTCTGTAGCTATTATCCATTGTATTGGTAGCCGCGACGAAAATTACAATGCTTATTGCTCAAAGGTTTGTTGTATGTATTCACTGAAACTTGCCCATTTGGTGAAGGAGAAATTGCCAGAGGCCGAGGTTTACGAGCATTATATCGACATGCGGGCATTTGGGAAAGGGTACGAAGAATTTTACGAACGGATTAGAAATGAAGGAATTCATATCATCCGGGGACGCACTGCAACCGTGAAATCAATTAATGGTGGATTAATAATTCGAAGCGAAGATATTGAAAGCGGCAGGCTGTTGGATCAGAAAGTTGAAATGGTAATCCTGGCAGTAGGTATGGAACCTACCGATGATGCAAGATCACTGGCTGGAATGCTGGGGATTGAAGTTGATAAATATGGGTGGATGAGTGGAATTAACAACATCAGTGATTCTGTAAATACACGCTCCGGAGGAGTGGCAATTGCTGGCACATGCCAGGGGCCAAAAGATATTCCTGACACCGTTGTACAGGCATCGGCAGCAGCATCCCGTGTTTTGCAAAACATTATAAAAGGTAAGGCTTCCAACGGGATTTCAAGCTTGTCTTTTTCTGATATCGAAAAAAGGGCAAAGGAACTTTCAACCATAAAAGAAATATAGCCATGGCAACAAGAGTGGACCCAAATTTTATGCAAAGCCTCGAAAAATTTGGGGTTAAAGACTGGAAAGGCTGCTTTCACTGTGGTAATTGTACGGCGAGTTGCCCACTCATTGAAGAGGAGTACCAGTTCCCCCGGAAAGTGATACGCCAGGCACAAATGGGATTAAAAGATAGACTGGAAAGTAATATCGATTTATGGATGTGTTATTTCTGTGGAGATTGTACCAAAACCTGCCCCCGGGAAGCCAATCCGTGCGAATTGATGCGTTCTATCCGGCGGTACCAGATATCAGCTTATGATTGGACCGGATTATCTAAAAAGTTCTTTACCTCACAAAAATGGGAACTTTCCTTTTTTTTCGGAATTGCCATTCTGATTTTAATCCTTTTTGCCATTTTCCTTCCACCTTCCCCTGAACTATGGACAAATCCCACACGGTTTATCAACGAACAGGGCGGGGTTATGATAAATAATATGGTGGACGGAATTTCCGGAGAAAAGTTTTTATACATTATACATTATGGCGACTGGATTATGGCATTTGTCGCTGGCGGGCTTTTAATAACCAACATCCTGCACATGTTCTACCTTACACTTTGGAGAGATAAAAGTGTTCAAATACCATTTTATGCCTATTTCACCCAATTATGGAAACTGATTTACCACTTTGCCACTCAGCCGAAACTCAGAAAATGCGACGACAAACTGTACTGGCTTGGACATATGGTCTTTATGACAGGTTATACCATAATGTTTGTATTAATTGTGGGCATGCTACCCCGATTTCAAATTGAAGAAGTTGTTCCGTGGTACAACTGGCAAAGAATTCTTGGGTACTACGCAACCATTGGGATTATTGTATTCCTCATCCCTGTGGTAATCGGGCGGTTCAGAAAAAACAAGTGCAAACTCAAGTATTCGCATTTTACCGACTGGCATTTTATCATTATGCTCATCCTGACCACAATCTCCGGAATATTAATACACATTTTTCGCCTGGCCGGAATGCCCGTTGCAACCTATTTTTCGTATGTAATTCATCTGGCCATTCTTGTCCCGATGATTATGATAGAAGTTCCGTTCTCGAAATGGTCGCATCTGGCTTATCGCCCGTTTGCGATTTATATTGCTGCATTGAAAAAAGCAGTTGTTAAAAAGAAACAACCTGAGCAAGTGCCGGTATTTGCCTAATATTTATACCTATGGAAGAAATAAGAATAGGAGTATATGTTTGCTGGTGCGGAACCAATATTTCAAAAATGGTTGATGTTGAGGATGTTGCCAGGGAAATTGAAACATTGCCTTATGTTGTGGTTGCCCGCGATTACAAATACATGTGTTCCGATCCGGGACAGGACTTGATAATCAACGATATAAAAAAACACAAATTAAACCGGATCGTAGTTTCAGCATGCTCGCCCAGAATTCATGAATTAACATTCAGAAAAGCGCTGGAAAATGCCGGATTAAATCCGTATATGTTTGAAATGGCAAATATCCGTGAGCACGTCTCGTGGGTGCATACCAGCAGGGAAGATGCCACCAAAAAAGCCAAAGCGCTTGTAGCAGGGGCAGTTAGCCGGGTCCGTTGGCACAATTCTCTGGATAAACGTTTCGTGGAAATAAATCCGGCAACTTTAATTATTGGAGGTGGGATTTCAGGAATTTCAGCAGCGCTTGAAATTGCTGATTCGGGCAAGCAGGTTTATCTCATTGAAAAAACCGGGCAATTGGGAGGTTTCGCGGCAAAAATAGACCTCTCCTCTCCCTTTATGTACAGCGCTCCACAAATGATTAATCCTAAAATTGACAAGATATTCAAACATCCCCAAATCACGGTTTTTCTAAATACCCAGGTGGAAGAGATGAGCGGATACTATGGAAATTTTACAACCAAAATTAAAACGGAAGAAGATCATGAGGTTGAATTAAAATTTGGAAACATCATTCTGGCAATCGGGTTAAGCACTTTCGACCCTTCAGTAATTGAAAACTACAAATACGGAAAAATCCCGGATGTTATTACTTCACTCGAATTTGAACAGTACTTAATATCAGGAAAGATCTTAAGAAAAGACGGGAGTGTTCCCAAAAATGTGGCAATTATTCACTGCGTAGGAAGCCGTAATTCAAACTATCATGATTATTGTTCGCGGCTTTGCTGCAAGAATGCCTTGAAATATTCGAACCTGATCCGTGCTGCAATTCCTGATGCCAATATTTTTGAATTGTATTCCGACATGCGCGCCATGGGCGATGGTTGCGAAGAACTGTATTCGGCCACCTCGCGCAAGAATGTAATGTTTTTAATGTTCGATCAAAAAAACGGCATGCCCGACATCAGGGAAGCATCATCAGATGACAATTGTAAGATGGTAATTGAAATGGATGAAAAACTTTCGGGTGAACGCGTTGAAATACCTGCTGATCTGGTCATTCTAATGGTGGCCATAGAAGCGCAAAAAGAAGCTAAAAAACTGGCACAAGCTATCGGAATAAGCATGTGTGGAAACCAGTTTTTCATTGAGCGTCATCCAAAACTCGACCCCGTTGCGACTACTACTGATGGCGTATATATTGTTGGAAGTTGCCAGGCGCCCAAAGGCATCCCCCATTCGGTGGCCCAGGCAAGGGCCGCAACTGCACGGATTCTGGCCAGAATAAACGTTGGGCACGTTGAAGTGGAAGCTGCTACGGCCAAAGTAAATGAAGATATTTGCTGCGGATGCCAAACCTGCATCAGCATTTGCCCATATTCTGCAATTAGCCTCGACGAAGAAAAACAGGTGTCGGTTGTAAACGAGGTTCTATGCAAAGGCTGCGGAACCTGTTGCTCGGCCTGCCCAAACGGGGCTATCCGGGCACAACATTTTACCGACACACAAATTCTTTCCCAAATAGATGGATTACTTGAAAAATCACTTCAACTTCAGGAGGGTTTACTATGAATTTCGAACCAACCATAATATCGTTTTTATGCAACTGGTGCTCATACACCGGCGCCGATTTAGCCGGAACTGCACGGATGAAGTACGCACCCAATATCCGTATTATACGCCTGATGTGTTCCGGCAGGGTAGATCCGACTTTTGTGCTGGAATCGTTTAAGAAAGGCGCCGATGGGGTTCTGATCTGTGGGTGTCATCCTGGTGATTGCCATTATCACGAGGGAAATTACAAATGCCTGCGCAGATACCATTTCCTCAAAAAATATATTACGCAATTAGGCATTGAACCGGAACGATTGCATTTGGAATGGATCAGTGCAAGCGAAGGGAAACAATTTGCGGAATTGATTAACTCATTTACTGAAACAATCAGGGAATTGGGCCCTAGTAAAATTAAAAATGTGATTGAAACTTATACATAGGAGATTGATTATGTCTGAAGAAGAAAATAAACCAAAACTAAAACTCGCGGTTTACTGGGGGGCCGCTTGCGGAGGGTGTTGTGTTTCAGTACTCGATGTCCATGAAAAATTGTTCGATGTTGTGGCTAATGCCGATCTGGTTTTCTGGCCTATCGCCCTTGATATTAAATATGCTGATGTTGAAGCAATGCCGGATGGGTACATCGATTTAACCTTATTTAATGGTGCAATTCGAAATAGTGAGAACAAACATATGGCAAAACTTCTGCGTCAAAAAACAAAGGTTCTGGTTGCTTACGGATCGTGTTCGTATATGGGTGGAATTCCTGGCCTGGCTAACCTAAATACCAAAGAGGATATCTTTGAGCGGATTTACAACGAAACCGAATCAACAATTAATCCGGAAAATATCAGGCCACAGGAAAGATATGAAGTGGATGAAGGAGTTTTGACCTTACCTGAATTTTATAATGATGTGAGGACATTGAGCCAGACGGTTGACGTTGATTACTACCTTCCAGGCTGCCCGCCTCAAACAGAACGGTTACTTGAGGTTTTCACGGCAATTGTAACAGGCCTTGGACTCCCTCCGAAGGGTTCAGTTATCGGCGCTGCCGAGAAATCGCAATGCGATGAGTGTACCAGGAAAAAAACCGAAAACAAACTTATTAAAAAGTTCTACCGACCTTGGGAAATTGTGGATGACGGGGAAACCTGCTTTCTGGAACAAGGAGTGATTTGCATGGGGCCAGCTACACGTTGTGGTTGTGGTAACCGGTGTATCATGGGGAATGCCCCTTGCCGCGGATGTTATGGCCCGGCTCCCGATGTCATTGACCCGGGTGCAAAAATGATGTCTGCTGTGGCAACAATGATCGATGCCAACGATGCCAATGAAATCGAAAAAATTATGGAAGATATCATTGATCCGGCAGGGTACTTTTACAGGTATAGTTTGCCAGCTTCAATTTTAAGGAGGAAAATGAGATGAGAAGAATTACAATAGACCCGATTACACGTTTGGAAGGTCATGGTAAAATTGAAATTTTCCTCAACGATGAGGGGGATGTGGATAATGTTTATTTTCAGGTTCCTGAATTGAGGGGCTTTGAAAAATTTTGTGAAGGCAGGCCGGTTGAGGAACTTTCTCAGATTGTAACAAAAATTTGCGGAGTTTGCCCTGGTTGCCACCACATGGCAGCAGGCAAAGCAATTGACGCAGTTTTTGGGGTGGAACCTCCGCCAACTGCAAAAAAATTGCGCGAACTGTTTTACATGGCACATTTTGTACACAGCCACATCGCTCACTTTTACGCATTGGCTGCCCCTGATTTTGTTGTTGGTCCTACTGCTGCAAAAGCCGAAAGGAATATCCTTGGCGTAATCAATAAAGTAGGTGTAGATATTGGAACCGAAGTAATTAAGCAACGCCGCATTGCCCAGGAGATTCAGGCTTTGCTGGGTGGTCATCAAACACATGTGGTTATGAACATTCCGGGTGGGGTGAGAAAAGGACTGACCGGGGAGCAACGCGCCGACATTGAAGTAAAAGCGAAAGGATTTATTGATTTTTCCAAATTCTCGCTTAAAATTTTCTATGATATTGTGCTAGAGAATAAAGAATATGTGGATTTGATTTTGAACGGACCCTATGCATTGAAATTATACTCTATGGGTTTAGTTGACGAAAACAATAAAGTTAATTTCTACGATGGGAAAGTCAGGGTAGTTGATACTGCAGGAGAAGAGCATTGTAAATATTCTCCTGACAAATACCGCGAATTTATAGCCGAACGGGTTGAACCCTGGAGTTACCTCAAATTTCCGTACTTAAAAAAAATAGGCTGGAAAGGTTTTGTTGAGGGCCAGGATTCGGGAATTTATCATGCAACACCTCTGTCCAGATTAAATGCTTCAGATGGAATGGCCACCCCTCTTGCGCATGCTGAATACGAAAAAATGTATGGTATTTTAGGAGGGAAGCCTGTTCATGCCACACTGGCAATGCATTGGGCCCGCCTTATTGAATTACTTTATGCAAGCGAACGTTTGCTTGAACTGGCCACTGATCCTGATATAACAGGGAAAGAGTTAAGATCGCCGCTGCCAAATATCCCAAACGAAGGTGTGGGCATTGTTGAGGCGCAGCGTGGGACACTTACTCACCATTACGTAACAGATGATAAGGGGATTGTTCAGAAAGTGAACATTATTGTTGGAACAACCAACAATAATGCAGCCATTTGTATGTCACTTAAAAAAGCTGCCCAGAGGTTTATTAAAAAAGGGGTGGAAGTAAATGATGGCATCCTGAATATGATTGAAATGGCATTTCGCGCTTATGATCCGTGTTTTTCATGTGCTACCCACAGCCTGCCCGGTGAAATGCCAATGATTTTAAATATTCATGAACCTGATGGTACATTGATCCGCACCCTGCAGCGAAAATAACCATGGATTCGTCAAAAAAACAGGATGGGCAAGAAAACCAATACGTTGATAATAGGCATTGGAAACGATATTTTAACCGATGATGGAGTTGGTCCAAGGTTGTGTGATTTTTTAAAGGAAGAATTTAAAAACACGTCGGTTAATTTTGAAAAATTGAATGTAGGCGGACTGGAAGTATTAGAATTTATCCAGGGTTACCAAACAGTAATATTCATTGATGCGATTAAAACACATGACGGACGGGTAGGAGATGTGTATCTTTTTACACCCGGCGATTTCAGGGAAACACTGCACCTCTCAAACCTGCACGACACCAGTTTTTTAACAGCCCTGAAATTGGGCGGTTTAATAGGTTTTAAAATACCTGAAAGGATGTATATTATTGCAGTGGAAATTAAAGAAGATATGGTATTTTCTGAACACTTTACTGATGACCTGGCTTGCAAGTATAAAGAAATTAAGAACGAAGTAGTTGCCATCATAAATAGGTTAATTCCACAAGAGGTAAACCCTTCTGACATTTCCCCCTCATAAATTTTTAGTAGGTTCGTAGTGATAAAAATATGTATATTTGACATCACGCATCAAATTGGCCGATTAATTGGGGCTAAACCTTATACATTTAAACCTTTACAAAATTAAAGCATGGAAAAGAAAAACATTAACCGTAGAAATTTTCTGGGTACCAGTCTGGCTGCTGCTGCCGTGGTAACTGTAGGAAATTCATTTGCTTCGGAAAACGGCATTAAACCGGTTCCCGTAAAAAAGAACGATGAACATCCGTTTAATGAGCGGACTTACAGCGCCATGCCAACCCGTTCGTTTGGAAAGACCGGGTACAAGGTGGGAATCCTGAGCCTCGGCGGACAAGCTACCCTCGAAATGAAGGGAACCGAAACGGAATCGGAGAAGATCATTAACCGGGCTATTGATCTTGGCGTGAATTATATCGATACTGCGGCATCGTACGGAGGTGGGATTAGCCAGTTAAATATTGGAAGGGTCATGAATACACGTCGTCGCGAAGTGTGGCTTGCCTCAAAAACGCATGACCGTACTTATGACGGTTCAATGAAATTACTTGAAGAAAGCTTGAAAAACCTGCAAACCGACCACCTCGATACCTGGCAGCTCCACAATGTTCAAACCATGGATCAACTGAACCAGATTTTTGCAGGCGATGGTTCAATTAAAGCCATGGAAAAAGCAAAGGCAGAAGGCATGGTCCGTAATATCGGAATTACCGGGCATTTCGAACCACTGGTGCTTTTGGAAGCTATAAAACGATATCCTTTCGATTCAATCCTTTTGGCAGTTAATGCAGCCGACATTCATTACCTGAGCTTTATAAATTATCTGCTTCCTGAAGCTCAGAAACGGGGAATTGCCATTATAGGAATGAAAGTGGCAACTCGTGGAAGAATGATTTCGACCTGGACCCCACCGCCACTGGAAGAACAACCTGAACGGTTGCGCACTCCCAAATCAGGAACCATTACGATAAAAGAAGCATTGAGCTACAACATGAGTTTACCCGTGAGTACCACAATTATCGGAGTTGATAATGTGGCCCAAATTGAAGAAGACGTAAAAATCGCTTCTGAATTTTCGCCTCTTTGTGAAGCAGAAATGAAAGAAATTGAATTTAAAACTTTGCCCATTGTTCGTCAGGGATTGTATTTTCGTCGCTGGGATTTGGGCGCATAAGAAACACACACAAGCTATGTATAAAAAAATCATCATTGCCGGGTTACTGCTGATTTCGCTAAATCCAGTTTTTGCACAGGATCAAAAAATCAATGTTGTTGTCATTGGGGCGCATCCCGATGATTGCGACCTTGACGCCGGAGGAACGGCCATCCTGTTTGCAAAATTGGGGCACCGGGTTTTATTTGTATCGGCTACCAATGGCGATGCTGGTCATTTTAACAAGGGCGGAGAAGTACTGGCCAAAATCAGAAAGGCTGAAGCCGAAGAGGCAGGCAAGCGCTTCGGAGTTACCTATAAAGTGCTGGACAATCACGATGGATTGCTGATGCCTGATTTAAACCTTAGGTTGCAGCTTATCCGGTTAATCAGGGAATGGAAAGCTGATGTGGTCATCGGTCACCGGCCTTATGATTATCATCCCGATCACCGGAATACTGCCATAGCCCTTCAGGATGCGGCATTTTTGGTCATCGTTCCCAACATTGCGCCCGAAACGCCTGCCTTAAAGAAGAACCCGGTTTTTTTGTACAGCGAAGACCGTTTCAAAAAACCAAATCCTTTTTCTCCTGATATTGTTGTGGATATTTCGGATGTGTTCGAACAAAAGATGTATGCCGCTTCAGCACACCAATCCCAGTTTTTTGAATGGTTGCCCTGGTTGGCGGGCCAATTGGAAAGTGTTCCAAAAACTGAAACCGAACGGCTGAAATGGCTGGCAGAAAAGAGAATTGGAGGCATCACTAAAGAGATGAAAGCCGGATTATTTAAATGGTACGGAGAAAAAGGAAATCAGGTAAAATATGCTGAAGCATTTGAGATTTGTGAATATGGCAGCTATCCGACGGATGAGGATATAAAACGAATCTTCCCGATGTTGGGAAAATGACCGAAGGACTGTTTTTTTTGTTGCGGGTTACGGGATGCGAGTTTCGGGGTTAACACACACAAAACCCGCATCCCGTAACTCGCAACATTTTTTCCTGAATACTGCGACTGAACGCTGCTTTGGGTTTAACACGAAACCCGCATCTCGTATCTCGCAACATTTTTTCCTGAATACTGCGACTGAACACTGATTACTTCTTGCTGCGTTCCAGTTCCTTCAGGTTATCCATCTTTTTCTTCTGAAGGAAGCCTTTGATATCGTACAAGTGTTCTTTTATCTGTTTGTTCCCGAATTCAAATACTTTTTCGGCAAGTCCGTCTAAAAAATCGCGGTCGTGCGAAACCAGAATGAGCGTGCCGTCGAAATCTTTTAAGGCGCTTTTCAGGATGTCTTTGGTGCGCATGTCGAGGTGATTGGTTGGCTCATCCAGAATGAGCAGGTTCACCGGTTCGAGCAGCAGTTTCACCATAGCCAGGCGTGTACGTTCCCCTCCTGAAAGAACCTTTACCTTTTTGGTGATGTTGTCGCCGCCAAACATGAAGGCACCGAGTAGGTCTTTAATTTTAGTCCGGATATCGCCTACGGCCACATCGTCGATGGTCTGGAAAACGGTCAGTTCTTCGTCGAGCAGCGATGCCTGGTTCTGGGCAAAATAGCCAATCATAGTATTGTGACCCAGTGTTAATTTTCCGTCAAAATCAATTTCGCCCATCATGGATTTTACCAGCGTTGATTTTCCCTCACCGTTTTTGCCCACAAAGGCCACTTTTTCGCCTCTTGAAATGGCAAGCGAAGCATTTTTAAACACCAGATGATCACCGTAACTTTTACTTACTTCTTCCAGAATCACCGGATAATTTCCGGAGCGGGGCGATGGTGGAAATTTCAACCGGAGAGCGGAAGAATCAACCTCATCAATTTCAACCAATTCGAGTTTTTCGAGCATTTTTACCCGCGACCCAACCTGTAATGTTTTGGAGTAAGTTCCCTTGAAACGCTCGATAAATTCGGTCGTTTCTGCTATCATTTTTTGTTGCTCGTCGAAGGCCTTTTGTTGCTGTTCGCGGCGTTCGCGGCGGAGTTCGAGGTAATGCGAGTAATTTACTTTGTAGTCGTAAATGCGGCCCATAGTTACTTCAATGGTCCGCGTGGTAATGTTATCGACAAATGCACGGTCGTGCGAAATCACGATCACCGCTTTGGCGCTGTTGATCAGAAAATCTTCGAGCCACTGAATAGATTCGATGTCCATGTGGTTGGTGGGCTCATCCAGTAAAATCAAATCAGGTTTCTGCAACAGGATTTTAGCCAATTCAATGCGCATACGCCAACCTCCGCTGAATTCGCTGGTCGGTCGGGTAAAATCTTCACGTAAAAAACCTAATCCAAACAGAATTTTCTCAACTTCTGCATCAAAATTAATTTCTTCAATCGAATAGTATTTTTCGCTTAAGGTCGAAACCCGCTCAATCAGATCGGAGTAGTAATCCGATTCGTAATCGGTGCGGGTTGCCAATTCTTCGTTCAAAGAGGCAATCTCGCGTTCCATCTCAAAAATCCGGGCAAAAGCCTGTGTAGTTTCTTCAAAAACAGTGCGGTTGTCTTCGGTCAATAAATGTTGTGGAAGATATGCAATCACCGCATCTTTTGGCGCTGAAACCCGTCCTTTATTGGCTGTTCGTTCGCCTGCAATGACCTTCAGGAGTGTTGATTTTCCTGCCCCGTTTTTTCCCATCAAAGCAATGCGGTCTTTGTCGTTTATCACAAATGAGATATCCGAGAAAAGAGCCGATCCGCCAAACTCCACCGTAAGTCCGTCAACTGAAATCATGCTATCCTGTTTTTTTGAAGGCGCAAAGATATACGATTTGATGAATGAGTGTAAGATAGTTTTAAAAGGGTGCAGTAAAACTGTAATAAATAACGATTACTCGTATTTCTAATTGTGCCATTCAAACTTCGTTCTTAAATGAGAATATTGCTTTGAATAGAAACTCCAATTAAAAAAATAGCCGTCCCAATTTTTTTTGAGACGGCCACTTGCCATTTAAACGCAGCGTTCGTTAAGCATTTAAAATCACCTGTGAAGCAGAGATTTGAGACAATCTTTCTTTCATTTGGTAATCTTTTCTTACTTCATCCATGTAGAGGTTCATCGAGGTAATTTTAGCTAAATCTTCTGCGGAATCAAGGAATCGAATTTTGCCTTCTTTTTCGAGTTTCTCATTAATTTCAGCAGATCGGCTAATTTTTTTGAACATAGCTTTTTATTTTAGATTATTTGTAAATATACTGAAATTTTGCAAAGGTAAATCTTTTTCTGATATTTTATGAGTCGTTGAATCAATTGAGATTAAATGGTTTGAATAGGCTGAAATTAGTAGTGGTTTAAGAAAGGAAGTATTAGCCTCAGTAGCATCCAGAAGTATTAAACCATTTGCTAAATGATCTTTAATTAACTTTTTAGTCGAGATTTCTCCAACCCATATAAATTTTGGCATCGGTTTTTCAAGTATAAGTTGTTTGATTTCATCTGAAAAAGTTTGATTAAATCTTAATTTATCTTTGTAGGAACGACTTGAGGTCAGATAAAAGCGCAAATAAAATTCTAATCCATCAGGAACATCAAGATAATTGAATATGAATTTCCGGCAAAAATTCTTTGCTTCAAAAGCCTCCAAATAAATTTTAGAATAAAGAGGAACAATGAAATGGGTTATCTCACAATTTTTGAAACTGGGTTGAGTATAGCCACCAACAGGATTCTCAAAAAGCAGTTGCTGATATACTGGCCTATTGTCATCAATAAAAACAAATTTCTTTTCAACATCATCGTTGTCGTAGAATGAAGTGTTATTTGACTTATAATAGTCTGAATACTTTGTTTCTGTGATTTTTATTTCTTCTAGCAAAAAATACTTTTCCTCAATTTTTGATTCTTTAAGAAAATCAACTTTATCCTCAGTTACTTTATTGTGCCCGATACAGATTACTGCATGTGCGGTAGTTCCTTTATACTTGCGGTTATCTATTCCGACAATTAATGGAAGGCCACTTTCAATATAACAACTAAACAATCGGCTAAATTCAAGATTACCAAATTCATTTCGTGAATAAAGCTTCGTTCCAAATCCAAATTCTCTTAAGGCATAGGATATCTGATCTACATTTAGCCCTTTCGAAGGCAATTGTCGTTCGGTTGAAACACCTCTTAATACTTCAATTATTCTTGAAGGTAAAACCGGGCTGTACTCGGCATACCTATGGCTAAAATACTCCATTGTGGCCCACAAAGTAGTTTCTGCGCAGGATATGGTCTCTGCATCTTGCGATGAATAAGGAAATCCTTCAATGTCAAGTTTAATTGAATTTACTGTAGTTGAAAACTTCGCCATACATGAAATAAAACCATTGTCTTTTAACGCTTTGGGGGAGATTATGCTACGTCCTATTATGTTTGAAATAGTTGGGCGAAGTACCATAAAACCTAAGAAATTGCTTTGCAAATGTTCTTTGTCAATATTGTATTTGAAATCTATGTCGGTTTTGCCTTTGAAATCTATGTCGGTTATATTACCATTGAAGAAAGATAGCCGAATGCAATCCCTGAAATAATTATCCAACTTCGAAGAGAAATAGTAGTAATAGCTGTTTCGATAAACCTTATCAACGTAAGGAAATTCTACTACAATTGACAAAGAATCTTTTAGCTGATCGATATGAAATGTTAGTTGATCTTCGATCACTTTTTGCGCCAATACTTCATTGACCTCCAGAAGATTTTGAATGTCATTTATGATTCGCTTATGAAATTCATTCTTGCTTACAATATAACTTTTAATGTCCATTTTCAGTGGTATTTAGTTAGAATAGGCTTATTTCCAATGTTCTTTAGTGTAGGTAAGAAACTCGTACATGGTTAATGCTATGGCGCTTGCATTACGACGGATTAAGAATTCCTCAGAACCACCTTTATCTGGATTTTTAAGAATAACCGGTTCAGGTGCTTTCCCTTTTACTTCAACCACTGCAATGGTTTTCTGGTCAATTACGTGAAATTGCACGTTCAGTAATCCTGCCAAACCATTGCCGAAGTATTTTTCGGTGAGGTTGTCGAAATGTTTGAGGAACTCGTCTTTTTTGTTCATGCCTTTGAATGTGGCAAAGTCGGTTTGTTCCAAACCAAGGATTTCGCCGTTGTCATCAACTCCAACAAAGAGGTGGCCTCCATCGGAGTTTAGGAACGCGGCAAGGTTTTTAAAGCTACTGTGCTCCACATAAGCCTGTGGCGATTGCTGTTTTAGGCAATAGCGTAAGCATGATTTAAACTCTACCAACCGGCTTTCTCCCGCAGCAATTAGTTGGCGAATTAATTCAGTTCCATCATCGGCCAGTTTTTTCTGCTGCAACTCTTCCGGGCTTTTGTAATAGGAGTATGTGGCCAGTTTGGGGTAACGGCGGGCAAACCAAGTCTCTACTTCGTTAATATCTTCCTCGTTTAATCCATAAAGTTCGTAAACCAAACGGTCAATTTCCTTTTGCTCGTTCGCGAAGTAGTTATACCTATTATCGATCTTTTGATTATTAACTAATTCTTCAATAAGAGTTTGGAAAATGTCACTAATTTTTTCTGGAGTCAAAAGATTACTTTCAACAATATCGCCTTGCATTGAATGAACTGTTCCATTGATATATTGCTTTTGAAAATACCGGTTCATCTTTGAGGCTAAAAGAGCAATCAATTCGTAAGTTGTGTAAATGGTTGAAAAAATTGCAGAACCTTCTTTATCAAAAGTACCATATTTCAATAATCTAAAAGTAGGCGCATATATTCCAGTTGGAGAAAATGTTACAGCCTCATTAAAATAGTATTCTTTGTTTTGAAATCTTGAACAGAGTCTATCGTCTCCTCCTATGATTTCGTTTAATTTATTCCTTTCTCTCGTAGTTAAAGTTTTTAATCTGAATATGGAATCTGAACTCCAATCAATGAAATAATTTGTTGGTACATGGTAATTTGGCAACCAGCCTTCATCAGTATCACTTTCTCCACCTTTGTCGTAAGGCGCAATATAATGTCCATCAAACCAACAATCAGTATCAAAATCGGGTTCACTTTGAAATTTGTGGATACCGTTTTCGATCACTTTCATGCGGACGAGTTCATTTTTCCGGATTTTATCCAAATCAACTTCTGTCAATAAAAACTGCCTGTATAGGTTTATATCTCTATAACTTCCGCGAGCCTCAGGGTTTTGGTACAAATAGTAATGATTATCTCCGGTTGCCAAACCTTGTCTTACTTCTGCCATATCACCAAACCGCACCAGTTCTATTTCTTTTCCGTTAAAATCGATCTTACGGATTTCAGCCTCTTGGGAAGTTCCACCTGCTCCAATTTGTTTGGTTACTTTTAAACAGGTTGTATCGTTCATCAACAGAAATAATTTTGGGCTTCCTACGATGATTGGCTTATTGCTATTGGTATTCAGCAAGTTTTGGTGATAGTTATACACTGCAAATTGTGGAGAATATTGCCCTGAATAGGTTTCAAGGTGAAAGAGTTTGTCACGAAATTCGGGGACTTCTTTTCGGGTTGAAATATTGGTAAGGTCAGCGGCAAGAATTAAGCCTCCCCCAACCCCTCCAAATGGAGGGGAGTTTGGAATAGAAGAATCCGTATCACTCCTATTTTGGCTTTTAACCAATGTAAAAATGCAGGAGTTTACGGTGGCTTTAAAGCAGTCCTGATGTAAACGGATAACCTTTTTAAGCTGATAGTTCAATACCTGTTCACGAATCTCGAAATGCGATTTGATGGTGAGCCAGGTATCGGAAACAATGAAGGAAAGCACGCCATTGTCTTTCAACAGTTTTCGAATGGCCATGCTCATAAAAACACCATAACTGTCTTTACTGCCAAGGTTGTATTGATCCTTTATTTCATCATCAACCTTCACTCCATAAGGTGGGTTCCCAATCACAATATCGAATCCTTTGTTTCCTTCCTGCAAAACATCGGCAAAATAAAGGTTCCATAAAAAATAGGGACGTTCGATGCTGTTTTGCAAGGTTTCAATCTTCTCTTTCTTGGTTTGGATAAGCTGAAGATCGGCGGTGTACTTTTTCCAGTTCTTCCAGTCAGTTCCGCGCGATTGAACCGAAATGTCAATTCCTTTCGACTGGTATTTGGTTTCCAGCTCGTTTTTCAGCTTGGTTGCCTGATTCTCTTTCAGTTCAACATTCCTGTAAATATGACCCAAAACTGCCTGATCTATCTGGGCGTGGAGTTTCTCTTTGTCCTCACGCACCGTTTTTTCAAAATAGCTCGAAACCCATTCTTTGAGCTGTTCTTTTTCGTCAATCGAGAACTCAATCTCTTTTTGAGGTAGAGCAAACATATCTCCCAAAGTCATTTGTTTGGGCGCCAAAACCTGAACTTTTTTTTGCCACGAAATCGAATCCAAAGGGATGTCCTCAAACGACTCTTTCAGCGAATCGCCCTGCATAATTTTGTAATCGAGATTGGGGAGTGGCGATGGTTCTTCTTCATCTACAATCAGGCTTAACCAAAACCGCAAGCGCGAGATATCAACCGCGCCTTTATCCAAATCAACCCCGTAGATCGACTCCTTCATGATGCGGAGTTTTTCGTCGCGGTAGTCAAAATGTTTACGGTCGAGAAGGCCGAATAACTCTTTTTTCAGGCGTAAGATTTCGTAAACCATTCCCATCGGGAAAGCGCCCGAACCAATGGCCGGATCGCAAATCTTCACCCGCGAAAGTGCCTGATCAATTTTTGATGCGTGTTTTTGAATCGTTAAATAATCAAAGCTTCCGCTTTGTTTGATATAGGTGTCAATGTCGGTTAATTCTTTGGCTTCGGCAACGATTTTCAGTTCTTCACTGATATACAGCGAAAGGCTTTCCTTGCACATGAAATGCACCACCTCTTTTGGTGTGTAGAATGTACCTTTGTCGCGGTTATCTTCAAGCAGGTTTTCGAAAATCTGGCCTAACATTTCAGGATCGATACCAATATCAAAGTCGTCGGGTGAATTTTCATCTATGGTAAAATTGTACTGGTCGAAAAAACCAAACAGATCCTGAAAAAGTTGAGGCTTGAACCGGATATTGATCGGTTCAACCGGGTCTTTGTCAAAGAGGCCTCCATTCAGGTAAGGCACTTTTGTTCCGGAAATTGGGAAAAGATAATTGGTATGTTTCCTGTCCCTGTTTAACGTATCGAAGAACAAGGGAACGAGACAACTGGAATAAAAATTGATTTTATCCGAAAATCCGTCAAAAAATTCTCCCATGAAGTTACGTTCCCCATCGCCCCAATTCTGGTCGGCAGGAACGCCCAGCCAACCTTTCTTCTGCAAAAAATAGAGGAAAACAATTCGTCCCAGCAGTTTCTTTACAAAGTTACGGATCAGGCGTTCAGCTTCCTTTTGCTGTTCGTCGGTGGTAAGCGCAATATTAACCTGCTCTTTAAAATACTGAAAAGCGTCAGGATTTTCGGTAACATAAGCTTCAAAGGCTTTAAATTGGTGAAAATAACCTTCAAAAAACTCATTCGAAATTTTCTCAACCGCAAAGGTTTTGATCAAATCCTGAATGGTAATCTCACGGTTTTTAATCTGACCGGCAAGCCATTGGAATTGCTTGACAACGGTTTTGGTGCTTTCGGTTTCGCCCAACACATAAGTGTAACGTTTGGGGTGGGTTTCCGACTTAATTTCGTTCATTTCTTCATCCCAATAGAGCGACTTTGAAATGAAAGTCAGCCGCCATTCGCGTGCATCGGGGACAAAGTAAGTAGCCAAAATCCCATCTACATCGCCCGGTATCACATCGGCATGAATCAGGTTTCTCAAACCCACACGACTTTTTACATCAGCCTTCCCCTGAGCCAGTTTCACTTCGTAGAACAAGATCCGGGAGTTGTCATTCAGCATAATATCCCCAAATTCAAGAATCGAATCAATATTCTCATGTTTTTTCAGTCCTTCCTGTTTCTTTTCCTGAGGTGTCAGGTAAAATTCACGTTTGGGGAATATTGTTGAGAGGATATTTTTCCAATCGGAAGGGTTGTATTTTGTATTAAATAACTTCGATAGGCGTTGAATGTCCATGAGGTTTAGCGGTTAGATGGAGAAAGATTCGGACAGAATGATCTGAGGCAAATCTGATTTTATCGTTGGTTTGGTTTTTACCGGTTGTGATTCAGTTTCTTCAGCGATGAATTCGAATAACGGATACGATTTGACAATTTGAATCAGATTCTTAAATACATCGTTCCTGTTCAATCCTGATTTCTTTGCAGATTTCCCCAACTGAATAATTTCGCGTGGTAGTTTTTGGAATTTTCCTCTTTTTATAGCTGTTCTGGCTGCTTCAAGCAAATCTTTTTCATCATCGGTAGCAAATTCCTGCTTTTTATAATTCGCTAAATAGGCAATAGCTTTGCTTTCGTTTGGCCCCAGTTTCACATTTCCTTTATCACCCAATTTAGTCACATTCTCCTCGCTGTGAAACGAGTTTAGCGCGACATTGATCTGGTCGTAATGCAGATCGTGAATCTTTATCGGACGCTCAGGAATTTCGGCTTTAAACGTGCGTGCAGCTTCAACAAAAGTTAGCTCATCCCATTTCAAATCAGGATAGATCAGATAAAAACAATCGCGGTTTTTGTTCTTGATGAAAGTAATTGTTTGCCCTTTTGTACTTTTATTCTTGCGACCGGTACGAGCTCTCTGTGGCAGTCTGTTTTTGATATGTTTGTATAAATCAGGGTTCTCGTCACGAAATTTGCGCAGGAAGTTCAGGTACTCCAGTCGTTCGTCTTTTTCTTCTTCCGGTACTTTTTCGAATAACCCGAAAGACTCAAATTCTTCGGCAGTAGAATAAATCTGGCTGTCTTCGCCCAAAGCGGAATGAAATGCCTGAAGTTTCATGTATGCCTTTTTGTTGAGTTCTATTTCATTATCTGTCTGAACAGTCGGGAAAAAGTTATAAATGAGTATCTCTGTTGATGGCGATCCAATCCGGTTTACCCTGCCAATTCGCTGCATTAACCTGGTCGCATTCCAGGGAATATCGTAATTCAGGACAAAATTGGATCGATGCAAGTTAACTCCTTCGGCCAATACCTCCGTGGTTATAATCATATCATAGTTCGACCGTTGTGTCAGGATTGGAATATTCGCATCAAAATTTTCGGAAATATCGTCAATTAAGTCTTTCTGGTTTGACGAATCAACCGAAAGCACTTTTTTAATGCCATCTTCTGCAAGCCGTTTCGACAAATAATCGGTGGTCTCTTTTGATTCAGAGAATACAATCAGCTTTTGGTTTGGATTGGTTTTTGGATCTAACAGCTCATTCTTTACTTTTTCAATAAACGTGTCGTATTTGGGGTCTTCAGTTACAAGTTCCCATTCATCAACCAAATGTTGAAGTATTTTTTGATCTTTATTAATCCCATTGATAAATTCAGGTTCAAAATCATCGGATGAGAATGCCTGAATCAAAGCCGGATCATCGCTATCGTTGAGCAATTGTTCAAGGTATTGCTCATCTTCATTCATGATAAATTCACTCACTTTTAACTTGGGAGCGATATAAACACGGCCATTTTCAAGCATTTTCAACATAGCAGTATTCGCCCTGTAATAGCGTCCCAGACTCATCTTAAATGCATGGAAACTACTGTCGATACGTTTCACCAATAAGATTCGCATGATATGAGCTAACTGCTCGGATATACGTGAAGCCTGATTTTCATTTACATTGGCCAACCGCTTATATTCCTTCTTTGCATCATCTTTCAGAAATTTTATTGCCTGATAGCGAAAATATCCTAAACCTTTTTTTGTGTCTTTTAAAGTTCGCAAAGTCTCATCGTACAGGTCATTCAGTTTTTGATTTAACTGATAAAGAATTTGCTTTGGTGGAATAATATCTGGAAAATTTAAGCCCTGATTTCGAATGTCGTCCCAATAAGTTGGGGTATTTCGAATGTCAGTCCGGGTCCTGCGGACGATGATTGGTTCTAAAACCTTAACCCTGATTTCTTCATAAATTTCCTTTATACCGCTCGTAATTTTCAACTGATCTTTTTCCTTTTTGAGTTTTCCATACCGATCAATTAATGGACGGAAAAAATGTTGAAGGTTTCCTACTTCAATGGTTGATTGTTTGGAATCCAGGAATAAATAAAGCTGATTCCTTATATCTTCCGGCTTGTTGTTGAGTGGGGTCGCGGTAACCAGAATCACTTTCTTTTTGGGTGTATTATCATTCCCAATTCTTTTTCTCGGCGTTTTGCATAGTTTCTGAAGCAGGTTGAACATCTCTGATTCATCGCTGCGAAACTTGTGAGCTTCGTCAACTATAATCAGGTCGTAATCCTCCGGATGTTTAATTTTATGAATGCTGCCATTCGTAATAAAATCGACATTGGGAACCTCAAAGTCACGGATTGTTTTGCGCCAGTTGTTTTCAACTGCCGGGGGATAAATGATCAAGGTCTTGGTTCGGTAACCGTTTGAGAAATAGAACTTTTTGGCGATTATGGTTGCAACAATAGTCTTCCCTAAGCCTACTACATCGGCCAGAATGAATCCGCTATGCCTGGTGAGTTTCTGATAACCATCGTTAACTGCATCAATCTGGTAAGCAAGCTTTTTATACCCTTTTGGAAGATCAGTAATTGATTCAGGATCATATTCAATGCTGTTCCCAAAATATTCAATCAATAACTTGATGTATAGTTCAAAAGGTGTGAAATCATTATTCAGATAGGTTAAGCCTTTCACCTCTTCGATCTGTCCCGGTAAAATATCAATGGATTCAGACCAAAGCTTATCGAAGGTAGTTTTTGCAAATGCAACATCATCGAAATCCCTCAACTCCACATTGAATTCAAAGTTTTTCTGAATCCCGGATATGCTGAGATTCGAAGAGCCGGTAATTACTGAACCGCTGTTGTGTTCATTCCATTCTTTTGGCCTGAAAATATATATTTTGGCATGTATATTTTTATCCGGATGAGCTTTGATTTGAATTTTACCGGATATTACATCATCAACAAATTGCAGAATGCCATCTTCTACATCTTTTTTGTAATCTGAAGATTGAATATCCTCCTTCAATAACCGCATATATTCTTCACGGGTAACATCCGTATTAAAATTGAACTCTAATCCTTTTCTGGCTGCTTCACTGATCAAGTGATCAACATCAATGCCAACTAAGATTCTGATTGATTCGACGTTTTCAAGGAAAGGTCTGATTCTGAAGTAACCTGAAGACCGGAAGTAACCAACAAGAGCATCAAATGCATGAACTGAAGTAAATTTAAAGACTCCTTCAAACTTGTTGATTAAAGTGTTATCGCCACTATTGGTAAAAAACTTTGTACTCATTAAGAAAAGATATAGCCTAGCTGTTGAACAAATAAAGTTTAAAAGTAACCAAATTCTGTTTTCGTATTAGGTAAATGAAATAATCTTTTTGCTATACGATGTTGTTAGGTCTGCAAACATATTTTCAGTTAAAAATTCATTAACTTTTACCTTTTAAAATAGAACCAAAAATCATGAGCTATTTACCCAAAATTATGCTCTTGCTTATCATGCTGGGTTTTCGAAATCCGGTTCATGCCCAATTACTAACCATCAAAGATGCGGTTGATCAGGCCATTCAGAACAATGCGCAAATCAATCAGATGCGCTCGCAATTGAACCAGAAGAAAGCAGAGTGGCGGACCCAGACCGGCATTTCATCCCCCGAAATCAGTTACATGAAAGAGGGGATCGACAACAAAGCTGCTGATCCTTTTCAGGAACAGCGGTTAACGGTTTCACAATCGGTTGATTTTCCGCTGACCACATCCTATCGTTTGAAAGCCTTGAAGGAGGAAGAAAAAGCGATGGAATTTAGTATTCGGGAAGAGGAGCGAAAAGTAAAAGTTGCGGTCAAATCGCGCTATGTTGAGGTCATTTACGCGCTTCACCTTCAAAAACTCCGCGACCAGCAACTGAAACTGGCTACCGAATTATATAATGCGGTTTATACCCAATTCGAAACCGGCACGGGCAATGGCATGGACCTGACCAGGGCGGAATTGCAGGTAGCCGAATCAAACAACGACATTGACGATGCCCGCCGCCAGTTACATCAGGCGCGGTATTCACTTTTTAAACTGATGGGACTTCCTCCTGAAAACCAAAAATACTCCATTGAGTTTATGGATACCCTGAAAAGCAATGCTGTGGAAATCTCGCAGATTACGGCGCTGGCCGTTTTAACCGACCAACCTGCCTATAAGTCGTCGGAACGCGAAATGGAAGCTGCCAATTATTTCCTGAAAGAAGCCAAAAGCAACATTCTTCCTGATATCCGTTTCAATCTGTACAAACAAGACTATGGAACAGGCTACAATTTTAAAGGATTTGAAGTTGGGCTAAGTTTCCCGATCTGGTATCCGCTCGAACAAAAAGGCCGGATTAAAATGAACCTCGCCCGCCAGCAGGAGATCGGCTGGAAACAGAAGGGAATACGCTCAGACATGAAACAACAAATCGAACATGCCTGGCACAGCTACGAAGTAAGTAGTTCGACCATTAAGCGATACGACGAAACGATACGCAGTAAGGCCGAAAAGCTGCAAACCCTCACCATGAGCGCATACCGTTTGGGCGAAGTTGATTTGCTGAACCTGATTTTGGCACAGCAAATTTACCTCAACAGCCAGCAGCGCTACTTATCGGCCCTCCGCGAATTTTATATACAGCTCGTCGAACTCGAAAGATTTCTCGATTTGGAACTTGTTTATTAATTGTCTTTAAATCAAGATGATGATTAGCAGAAAGCCAAATGTCCTGAAGGGACAACATATTCAAGCCCAGGGCAAACGACGAAGGAGTGTCGCCCTGGGTTGGAAAACGATGACAAAAAGCGTCCGCGAAATAATGACCATAAAAGAGAAATTATCATTTCGGACGAAATGGATAATTCCAATTTCCAAAAAAATAAGATCATTCAATTCCGTCCGAAATATTTTATTTGCCTTTTTCATAAATTTCATCGGACGGTTTTCCTACTGCTTCCTTTTCCCGGGGCGATGCCCCGGGCTATTGATATTCTGCCCTTTCAGGGCAAGGAATTCTATGGCTTCGGGATGAGTATAACAAAAAAAAGCCCACGCCCAATAATTATAGTACCAAATAAAACTAAATCAAAAATGAAACAATATCGCTATCAAATTGCCACAATAAGTGTTCTGTGTTTGCTAATTTTAAGTTCTTCGTGCGGAAGTAAAACCCAAACAGTGAAAAAGGAGCAGGCCGGATCGGATACCCCACCCTCCATTTCAGGAGCAAAGCCCGAAAATCTGGTAAAGCTTACATCAAAGGAGGTGACCGAGTTAAAAATCCAGACCCTTCCGGTTACAATCAGTTTTCAAAAATTTAGCCTTGCAGCTCCGGGAGTGGTATTTCCGGCGCCCAACCACATCAGTATTATTAGTACCCCTATTGACGGACGTATCAGCAAAATTTCGATACAGGAAGGACAAGCGGTAAGAATGGGGCAGGAACTTTTTAGTATCGAAAGCCTCGAATTTGGGAATATGGTTTCAGAATTTTTGCAGGCAGTTTCAGAAGAAACTTTCCAGACTTCCAGGTTGCAGCGGCTCGAACAATTGGTTGAGCAAACCATCAGTTCGAAGAGTGAACTCGACAGGGCCCGATCCGATTTTCAACGTGCCAAAACGACGGTAATCGCGGCGGTTTCGAAACTCAAAGCCATTGGCGTTCCGGATAAGGAAATCACCGCGTTTAAGACTGCCGAGAGCATTGATCCGACACTTAAAATTCATTCGCCGATTAGCGGAATTATGGATCAGAGATCGGTTGAACTGGGGCAATCGGTGAACGCGCTGCAAATGCTTGCCCGGGTTCTCGACATCAGCCATGTGCTGGTTCGTGGCTATGTTTCTCCTGAAGACGCCCGTTTTATCAGCGCCGGCGATTCAGTGAAAATCTCAAGGCGGATAAATGACGTTTCTGAACTAAACGCGGTGGTAACTTCCATTAATCCAGGGCTCGATGAAAATAACCGGTCGGTTGTGGTGAATATTTTATTGCCAAGCGTAGGTGGCTGGCCAAAGCCAGGCGAAAACTTACGCTTATCCATTGTCACCTCATCGCCCGTTGAAGTCATTACTGTCCCGATTGAAGCCTTGACTTATGAAGGAAACGACCCGATCGTTTTTGTTCAGCAAAGCGAAACTACATTCGAAAAGCGAAAAGTTGATGTTCAGGAATTCAGAAATAAAACGGCTGTGGTGAAAAGTGGACTGGAAAAAAACGAAAAACTGGCTGTGACCCAGGTTTTCAGCCTGAAAGCCCTTTCGCGTTTCGATAAAATTGCTGAAGAATAAACCCAATCATACCGGAAACCACCATGCTCAATCAAATCATTACTTTCAGTGTCAGGCAAAAATTTGTGGCGCTATCGCTGGTTCTTCTGATGGCCGTTGCGGGTTATTTCTCGCTCATCCAGTTGCCCATCAACTCCCTGCCCGATGTTACGCCCATTCAGGTTTTGGTCATTACCAAAGCTGGCCGCTTTTCGCCTTTCGATGTTGAAAAACTGGTCAGTTATCCGATTGAAACAGCCATGAACGGTTTACCCAAAGTGAAACAGGTCCGTTCAACTTCGCAATTTGCGCTATCGGCCGTCACCATCGAATTTGATGAAGGCACAGATATTTATTTCGCACGCCAAATGGTGAGCCAACGGCTGCAATCCATTTCGTCCGATTTGCCGCCCGACGTGTCGGCGCCGCAATTGGGGCCAATTTCCACGGCGTTGGGCGAGATTTACCAATACGCTGTGAGGGGCGAAAGTAAATCGCTCACCGAATTGCGCGAAATTCAGGACTGGATCATCGCGCCACAATTAAAAGTAGTGAAAGGAGTCACCGAGATTAATTCGTTCGGAGGTTTTGTCAAGCAATACGAAGTCATCATCATTCCGGGCAAGATCAGGACTTTTGGCATAGGTATCAAGGAAATTATTGATGCTATCGCAAACAACAACAGTGTTTCAGGAGGTAATTTTCTGGAACACAACCGCGAGCAATACATTATCCGCGGCTACGGACAAATCAACAAAGCCGATGATATCCGCAACATTATTGTCCGGAACATTAACAACAAACCCGTTTTCATTAAAGATGTAGCCGAAGTGGTGGTGAGTACTCAAATCCGTCAGGGCGGTGTAACACAGGACGGGAAAGGCGAAATTGTGAGCGGAATCGTGATGATGCTTCGTGGCGGAAACGGGCGTGAAGTAATTTCGGACATTGAAGATAAGATTACAGAAATCAACAAATCGCTTCCTGAAGGTGTGCAGATTGAAAAGTTTTACGACCAGTCGGATTTGATCGACCGCACAACCTCAACCATTTCGACGAACCTGCTTGAAGGAGGTTTTCTGGTAATTGTCGTGTTGCTGCTGCTGCTCGGAGAAATTTCAGGAGCATTGATTGTGGCGGCGGTAATCCCGTTTTCGATGCTGTTCGCTTTTATCGGGATGCGCGAATTCGGTCTGGCGGCCAACCTGATGAGTTTGGGCGCCATCGACTTCGGGATGGTAGTGGATGGCTCGGTGGTGATGATCGAAAACATTGTTCACCGTTTGCAAAAGCATAAGGGCGAAAAAACCGACGATCTGATTATTACAGCCTCCAAGCATGTGGTCAGGCCTATTTTCTTCGGAGTACTCATTATCCTGATGGTGTATGTTCCCATTATGACTTTCAGCGGAATGGAGGGTATTTTGTACAGGCCAATGGCCATTACCGTTGCCGCGGCAGTTTTGGGCTCGCTATTGTTGGCGCTCATTTTTGTACCTGCTATATCGTCCATTATTTTCAGGAAAGGCGTAAAAATGCGCCGGAATTACCTGATCGACTGGATAAGGCCCCGATATAAAAGTGGGCTTGAAAAATACATTGAGCGTCGGTGGTTTGTTACGGTTACGGCAGTCGTTGTTTTTGGTCTTTCGATGATTGTGATGAGCCGCATGGGGACAGAATTTCTTCCTGAATTGGATGAAGGCTCTATTTTGGTTGAACAGGTACGGATGCCCTCGGTAACCTTGAAAGAGTCGATGGATAATGCCAACTGGCTGGCCGGAAAGTTGATGGAAAATATTCCTGAAATTAAAACAGTAGTCCCGAAAACCGGACGATCCGATCTGGCCAACGACTGGATGGGAGTGCACCAAACCGATGTTTGGATCGTTCTGAAACCTGTAGGTGAATGGCGCAAAGGAATTACCAAAGAGGATATCATTACTCAAATTGAACCATTCCTGAAAACCGAGCCCGGCCTGGCTTACAATTTCACTCAACCCATCGCCATGCGGGTGGACGAACTGACCAGCGGTGTAAAATCTGATCTGGCGGTAAAAATTTACGGCGAAGACCTCGATGAGCTGAACCGGATCGGAGAAAATATTTCTGCCGTTGTTTCTGAAATGGCAGGAACGGCCAATTTTTTCGTGGAGCAACCCATTGGGCAACCATACCTGACCATCGAAATTGACCGTGAAGCGCTGGCTTCGTTCGGCCTCAACGTGAACGATGTTCAGTCGGTAATCGAAGCCGGAATTGGCGGACAGATTGCCGGTCAGTTGTACGAAGGCCAACGCCGGTTCGACATCCAGGTGCGGTATCCGGCTGAATTCCGTTCCGAATTGCAAAAAATCCAGGAGATTCCCGTACCTCTTCCCAACGGCGAATTTATCCCGATTAAACGGGTTAGCCGCATCGTCGCGCAGGAAGGCCCGCGCGAAATTCAGCGCGAAAACGGCTGGCGCCGGCTAATCGTTGGGATCAACATCAAAAACATAGACATGGGAACTTATGTGACCCAGTTGCAGGCTGCCATTGACCAAAAAGCCAATGTTCCTCCGGGCTATTTTCTGGAATACGGCGGAACCTTCGAAAACCAGAAACGCGCCATGAACCATTTGCTTCTGGTGGTACCTTTGTCGCTATTCATCATTGTCGGGTTGATGTACCTCAACTTCGGGAAAATGCGTTACGCGATCATCATTTTAATGAACCTGCCTTTCGCATTTTCAGGAGGTATTTTCCTGCTTTGGATGCGCGGTATGTATTTATCGGTGTCGGCCAGTATTGGTTTTGTAGCTTTGTTCGGGGTAGCAGTTCTCAATGGTATTGTGTTGCTCGACCACATCAACGAACTCCGGAAAGAAGGCGGACCACTGCGAAAGACCATCATTGATGGATCAGCCGACCGCTTGCGACCTGTTTTAATGACCGCTCTGGTGGCCAGTTTGGGTTTTATCCCGATGGCCTTTAACTCCGGACCCGGGTCTGAAGTTCAGCGTCCGCTGGCAACAGTCGTAATCGGCGGGCTGATCACCTCAACCTTCCTGACCTTGCTGGTTTTGCCTATCATTTACTACTGGGTGGAAGAAAAAAGGGAGAAGAAGGAAAGGATTGAGGGGGTGGTTGAGGGGGAATAACTTAGCGCAATGTTCAATTATTTTTATTTTCAGATTTTTTGCCTACCAGATTTTATCTGCTAAATGCTTTATTAATCAAAAAACTACCTCTATCTTGGCAAAATAAATTTGACCAACGAATTCAACTATTTCATTAAAAGTAAATATGAAATATTTAACGGTGGTTGTGCATTTAATATCGAACATAAACATACAGCGCAATGAAATCTATAATAAATTACCAAAATGGATTTTGTTTAGAGCGGTTCTACAGCCTGATCATAAAAAGTCTTTTCATTGGTACATTGGTTTTTGCAGGTATTCAATCGTCAGTTCTGGCACAGGATAGCATGTTTAAAAAATCATCCTGGTGGTTGGGTACATCAGGAGGCGCTAATTTAAATCTGTACCACGGTTCTACTCAGGTTGTAAATTCAGGTTTAACCATTTCGGCGGCTTACCAAAACAGAAAAGGGATTGGGCTTTTTGCTTTCCCGGTTTTGGAGTTTCATCGTCCTGATTCAAAATTAGGCTTCATTTTAAACGCAGGATATGAAAGCCGAAGAGGTTCGTTCGATGAAGCATTTTCCACTAAGCTTGCTTATATTACTTTAGAGCCAAACTTACGCCTTAATCTTTTCAGTTCACCTTTATATTTGTTTTCCGGACCCCGGTTTGCTTTAAACATCGATAACCGTTACACCTACCGGCAAGGAGTGAATTCTTCAGAAACAAGTGGAAATTTCAGCAATATGAAAAAATCACTGGTTTCTATGCAAATTGGGGCAGGGTATGATCTCTCGCTTACAACTGAAAACAAAAAAACTCAAGTTATACTTGCTCCTTTTGTATCATTCCATCCATCTTTTGGTCAAAAACCACGTTCAATAGAATCGTGGAATCTAAGCACGTTGAGAGCCGGCATTGCTATTAAATTTGGGAGAAGCCATAAAATAGCCATTCCTGAGCAGGTTGAAGTACCAGTAGTGATTGCAGTTGAACCTGAAGCCAGATTTTTGTTGAACGATTCAAGAAATATTCCGGCTGAACCATCTGTTGAGGAAGTATTTCCACTTCGGAATTATATTTATTTCAATTCAAAATCATCCGCAATTCCAAATATTAATGTTAAACCCGGTAATGATCAGGAAAAGGAACCCAAAGAAGACAGGGTTGCATTATCACCACTTTTAAATCTTTCTGACAGTTCTTTCCGCCAAATGATTGTGCATGACAATTTTTTGAACATTCTTGGTGACCGGATGGTAAAAAATCCATCGAATGCAATCACTTTGATAGGTTCTTCGGAGCATGGAGCGAAGGATGGACAGCAAATGGCAGAGGCAATAAAATTATTTCTGGTTGGCGTTTATGGAATTGATGCTTCGAAAATTGACACCAAAGGTCGGAGAAATCTTAAAATCCAGTCAGAACAGTCTGTTAGCATACTGAAAATTGGTTTGCTTCAGGAAGGAAATAGAAAGGTGCTGATCGAGAGTAAATCCCGAAACCTACAGATGGAATTCAGGGGTGGGAGCGGCGTTCCCCTGAAACCTTTGAAATTGAATATGGTGCAGGAAACCAATGCTTTCAGTTATTTTACTTTCAAAACAGAAGGAGCAAATGAAGTTTTTTCTTCATGGATACTGAAAATTACAGACGATCAGGGAAATGTGCAAAATTTTGGACCTTACACCAAAGATTTGATCAGTATTCCCGGAAAATCTATTTTAGGTAATCGCACTTATGGCAAATATGAAATCATGATGAGTGGTAAATTGATGAGCGGAGAAACTGTAAAGAAGGATACGACAGCGTACCTGGTACTCCTGACCCCGCCTGCATCTGATAGGGCCATGAGGTTTAGTTTCTTATATGAACACAACAATTCGAAGGCTATCAACATTTTCAACCGGTACTTAACTGATGTTGTTGCACCGAAAATTCCGGAAAACGCAACAGTTGTTATACACGGACATACTGAAAATGCCGGCGCCCGGGATTACGAACTGAAATTGTTTTTAAACCGTGCCAATGATGCCAAAACTATTATTGAAAATGCATTGGCAAAAACCGGCAGGCATGATGTTCAATTTGAAGTTTACACATTGGGAAATGACCTTGTTTTAGCTCCGTTTGGCAATTCAAAGCGCCTGGAAAGTTTTTATAACCGGACGATTATCATTGATGTTATTTCCAATGAGTAAGTATTTCTTCAAGGTATGAAGTCCTGAAAAAATAGTATCTTTTGGCTGTTCTGCTGATTTCGATGTTGAAATCTTATTCACCTCAGCCAATTGATGTATCCATGTACCAAAAAGGAATAAACTTATAGCCAGGGGACAACTCACCATAAACTTCATTCATATCTTAAACTTTCTACCGGATTTTTAATAGCAGCTTTGTAAGATTGAAATGAAACCGTTAACAGCGCAATTCCCAGCGCCAGTAATCCTGCCAGAGCAAAAATCCACCAGCTTAATTCGGTTTTATAGGCAAAACTTTCGAGCCATTTATTCATGGCGAACCAGGCAATTGGCGTGGCAATGACAAAAGCAATGGCAACCCATTTCACAAAGTCACGATTGAGCATGGCCATTACTTCAGATATTTTGGCACCGTTTATTTTCCTTATTCCTATTTCCTTGATCCTTCGGTCGATGGAGAAAACTGCCATACCCAAAATGCCCAGCACCGAAATTAAAATTGCCAGAATTGAAAATGCGACAGTGATATTTTTTAACAGGTTTTCTTCTTTGTATTTTTCGTTCAACAGGTCATCGAAGAAACTATAGGAAAGACTTCGCTGATCGCGGTATTTGCCGTAAACATCGCTAATAAATTTCAATGTCTCGACCCTGTTTTCAGGACTGATTTTTACATTCATTGTCCCAATGGTTTCCGGATTGTTCTCAAGGATAGCCGGGCCAATTGGATGGTGCAGTGTACGGAAATTAAAGTCCTTTACCACACCCACAATCACGTTGTCTCCGATTCGTTGACCTATCGGATCAGCAAAACCAAGCTGCTTTTCGGCAGTTTCGTTGATAACCGTCGGAATCGACACCGCATACTCTTTTCCTTCCTTGAGACTTTTCAAGGCTGTTTTCCTTTCCTTCCAGTATGCACTATTGTCCATTTTCAGGAATTGACCTTTTATCACTTCCAACTGATAGGTTTTTGCAAAATCCTCGTCCACCAATAACTGTGAAACTGTTATGCTGTCAACCACTCCCTGATGGTTGAGTGCCAGAGTTGTTTCCCATTGCCAATCTACAGGGGCAATTACACTAGCCGAAACACCCAGAATGTTCGGATTCTTCAGCAATTCTTCTTTAAATCCCTTGTTGTCGTACCACAAACCAGTAGGGATTACCACGATGTTTTGATGGTTCAGTCCAAGGTCTTTTGTACGGATATAATCTAATTGTTTGGCAAAAAGTGAAGTGGCAATTATAAAAAAAATGGCAAAACAGAACTGGACAGTCACCAGCAAACGAATAAACCCGGTTCTTGATCCGGTGGTGCTTCCACCCCTAAAAATGCCGATTGGATTGAGCGACGAGAGGAAAAGCGATGGATAGGCCCCGGCCACTAAACCAATACCCAAAGTGAGCAAGAACAGGTTGATGATCAGCTTAAACGAAAGGCTGAATTGCAGTTCTTTTCCTGAAAGGTTACTGAACCATGGCAAAAGGAGCCAAATGATGATCAGGGCAAGTAGTGTTGCCGCCAATGTTTGGATAAGCGATTCGCCCATAAACTGGCTGATAATGTGAAAACGTCCGGCGCCATTTACTTTTTTAATCCCAATTTCGGTCGAACGTTCGGATGCGCGGGCTACCGAAAGCACCGAGAAATTAAACGAGGCCATCAGGATAATCATAAGTGCTAATCCTGAAAAAATCCAAACGTATTTGTAGCTGCCAATATTTTTATCGTAAATGCTTGGTTCGTAATCGGAATTGAGGTGTATATCCGTTAAAGGCTGAAAGAGCAGTTTGTCGGTTTTTGAGGAATAACGGCCGATATGGTTATATATCCGGCTTAAAAATGATTTGTCTATCAGGGCATCTTTTCTCAATTTGATGTAAACAAGTATATGGCCACGACTGTACCAATCGTCTGAATAAAAAGCAGCTTTGGGGTTGCTTTCGGGTAAAATATATCCAAAATCGACGTGTGAGTTTTTAGGAATGCTTACAACCCCTTCAACTGTGTAAATATTTTTTGAATACTTATCGCTGATCACTGTTTTGCCCAGGGCAGGTTCGTTGCCGAAAAGTTTCTTTGCCACAGTTTCAGAAAGGATTATTGCCGACGGGGTTTTAATGGCATCGAAAGCATTTCCTTCGATGAAAGTAAAGCCATTAAAAATGGAGAAAAAGTCGTTGTTGACTCCAAGCTCGCGGGCTTCTATTTTTTCTCCGCCGTCATCGCGCTGCAATGGCGAATCTTCCGAACTGTAGCTCAGGTAAGTGGCATATTCTATCTGCGGATAATCTTTTTTAAGCGTAGCCGCAACCGGACAGTAACAACCCGGCGACTTTACGATTTCATTTCCCTGTTTCGACAAGGTTAAAACACGGTAAATGCGATCGTAATTCTGGTGCGATTTGTCGTAGTTCAGTTCGTTGTAAACCCATAGGTAAATAAGCAACCCGGCTGCAATGCCAAAGGTAAAGCCCACAAAGGTTATAAGCGAATAAATGGGTTTCTTCCTAAGGTTGCGAAAAGTTGTTTTGAGTTGAAAGTTCATGGTTGTTTGTCTTAATGATAAATGGCAATAATCCGGTCGTTTTTATGGATGTTTTTAACAGGTAGATTTTGACCTTTTAATTTCAGTAAATCTTCTCCTGAGATTATTGAACATGGGTTACCATTGGCGGTTACCGATGTTGGCCAAATGAAAGGCATACCATCAAAATCATTTTCTAAGTTGATATTGGGTGCTGAATGTTTTTGATCAATTTCAGAGACATATGGCGCCTCATCTATATAGATTGACTTAAGTGTTTTGTTTTTCTTGTCGTAAATTAACCGACTATACTTTAACGTTCCATTTTTTGCTGTACTTGTACAGTCGTAATCTTTTGAATATGTAATAAACAGATAGCGGTCTGTTTCCAGAAATGATCTCGGCACAAGTTTGTCTTTCAGGTTAATATCTGGATCCATACCTTCATTCGTTGATTTGATCCCTAAACTTCCGAAATTTAAGATGTATTTGGGAACTAAGCGATTAGGCGGAATCAACTGATAAATGGTATCATTATGAGATTGCCTGAGATGAAGTGTCCCATTCAAATAGTAATTAGTTCCATAATCAAATTCACGGTAATCCGGTTTTGAGAAATTTTTGATAGGATCGTTGTCTTTAAACACACTCAATGTATCGCCATAAGAAGAAATTACGTTTAGAAAATTAGTCTTATGTTTCATGTCCCTTTTCGGAGCAAAAGACAGCAGGTTTCTGTTCACCAGGTATGGTGTTGGCGACGCCAATGCAGATGAATTCTTTTTAAGCTCAGCTTTAATCTCGCCTTTGCCATTAATTTGATTTTTTGATTCCACCGAGCCCGGGAGTTGAACACTTGAATTTTCTGAATCTACATTGTCGTCAAAAGTCATTAAGTAGGTTTTTTTTTCAGGCCGATTTTCATATTGGTAATGCAATTTATTATCATACCAATAAACGCTTTGGGCACCCTCAAACTGATTTATCTGCTCCGGTCCAATCACTGCCCGTCCTTTAAAACTGGTATATTGCAGGTTCCCTTTGCAAATAGATTGGATAAAATGTCCTTTCAGATCGAACTGGAATATGCCACCCAATGCAGATAATGTATACATGTGATTGGCTCCGACAATAAGGGGAAATTTAAATTCATAAAACCATGAAAATTCATAAAACATTGAATCCGGGTCCTGATCCAAACGGATATACTCAACTTTACTGAACAATTGCGAAAGTTTGATTTTTTGTGGATTTGTCCGGTTACCAATAATATCGATCACCACCGGAGGATTGTTTAAATCTACACTCCGATCTTCTTTAAACCTGAAACCCTTGGGTAGTTTCGCTATGGAGTCGGCCAATTGCTTTTCTCGTTCAGCACGAAGTTCTGTGTCATGGGCTAGTTGCTCTTCCACAGTGAGGATTTGCTTGGCCAAAGTTTTCTCATCGGTTTTTAGGCGGTTACGTCCGCAAGAAATCGTAATTGTCAGAATCACGAGAATAAAAAAGGATGTTGTAATCCGGGTTTTCATATCGAATTGGTTTTTTGTTTGTTATCGCTTATTGTGGGTATGCCTCTCCAGTTTTTTAATATGAAGCCAGATGCTATTCATACCTCAACGCCTCTACCAGATTCCTCGTTGCCGCTTTCTCCCGAGTACTCGGGACCAACCAATTGTCCTCAACTTTGATTCATTTGATTTCATGATGACTTTGATTAATTCTCATAAAGAATCATAGTTTTCAGTTAATCAGCGTAATCACAGTTCCAGACTATGTCTATATCAGCATCTCCCCCATCCTCAGTTTCACTTCTTCGGTAATCACCTGTCCGTCGAACAGATTAATTACCCGGTGTGCAAATTCTGAATCGTGCATGGAGTGTGTAACCATCACAATGGTGGTTCCTTCCCGGTTGAGTTCGGTGAGCAGGTTCATCACTTCCAGGCCGTTTTTCGAGTCGAGGTTACCGGTAGGCTCATCAGCCAGGATCAGTTTCGGATTGGCAACCACGGCACGCGCGATGGCCACACGCTGCTGCTGTCCGCCTGATAATTGCTGTGGAAAATGCTTCTTCCTGTGACTGATTTTCATGCGTTCCAGCACTTTTTCGACCATTTCCTTGCGCTCTTTCGCGCTCAATTTCAGGTAGATGAGCGGAAGTTCCACGTTTTCGTACACGTTGAGTTCGTCTATCAGGTTAAAACTCTGGAACACGAAGCCGATATTGCCTTTCCGGAGCAAAGTACGATTGCGCTCTTTAAAAGCGCCAACTTCCTGGTCATCGAAATAATATTCGCCGGAAGTTGGGTTGTCCAACAAGCCGATGATGTTTAGCAAGGTTGATTTGCCACAGCCCGAAGGCCCCATAATGGCTACAAACTCGCCTTTTTGAATGTGCAGGCTCACATCGCTCAACGCACTGGTTTCAATCTCTTCGGTGCGGAACACTTTGTTTAAATTTACTGTTTTGATCATGATTTTAAAATTGCTTGGGGCATAGGGCAAAGGGCATGGACTGCGTATTGCACGAGCCGTTATTGGTTAATAAAATTGCTTGGGGCATGGAGCAGAGGGCATGGGATTGACTCTGCCCCATGCTCCTTGCTCTCTGCTCTTTGCTTTTATAAAATTGATTTTCTGAAATTCGTTATTTTTTTACTTAATAATTCCAGGTCGTTTAGTATATGATTCAACTTTTCTATATCTATGAAGTTCCGTCGGTAAACAACAAATGAGATATTTGCAGTTTCAAAAACGGACCTTCGGGCAATATTCAGGAAGTTGGCAAAGTCTTTTGACGAAAACGATCCTGAACCTTCGGCAATGTTGTTTGAAATGCTCAAAGAAGCACCCCGTAATTGTTCTGCAACCCTATAACTTCTCGCATCAGATAAAGCATCAGCCAAATCAAAGAGTTGATCATTCATGTTAATTGATTCTTTCCAAATTTCTAAATCCATAAATCTAAATTGTGCCATGATTTTAAATTTTAAGTTTTTCATGCCTCAAGTTATGAATTAAAATTCAATTTAACAGCGCACCCCTCTCAGTTCCATGCTCCTTGCCCCATGCTCTCTGCCCATGCCCCATGCTAAAACACAATCCTGTCATTCGTCCCAAACATCTCATAACCTGAGGTAATGACCTTTTCGCCGGCTTGCAAACCTTCCAGCACTTCGTAATACTGCGGATTTTGTTTGCCAATTTTAATCTGACGCTTCACCGCTTCAGTCTCAGCATCGTTTAACACAAATACCCACTGGCCACCTGTACTCTGAAAAAAACCTCCGCGCGGAATCATCAATGCCTTTTGCGACTCACCCAATTCAAGTTTAACATGATAGGTCTGGCCTGTGCGTACATTTTCAGGAGTCTGGCCTTCAAAAACCAGGTCAATTTTGAATTGCCCTTCACGTACATCAGGATAGACTTTTTTCACCGTAAGGTTGAAGTTAGTTCCATTGCGGTCGAGCGATGCAGTGAGTCCACGAACTACCCGATCGATATAGTGTTCATCGATTTTTGCATTGACCTTGAAATTGTTGAGAACGTTAATTTGTCCGATGCGCTGACCTCCATTGATAGATTGTCCGATTTCGGCATCCAGCATTCCCAGTTGGCCGTCAACCGGCACCTTTACGTTCAAATCTCCGAGACGTTCGTGAACCAAATCGAGCATCTGGCGCATTTTCCCGAGGTCCGTTTCCAGGGTAATCATCGAAGTCGCCCGAAGCATTGAATCATTCTTTGCTTTCAGCTTATTGATGGTTAGCAAATGGCCTTCGTACTCGAAATCTTCCTTGGATTGGAGGTAATCTTCCTTCGAAATAAGTGCTTCTTTATAAAGCGATTCGTATTGGTTGTATGTGCGTTTTTTGCGGGTAAGCTTGTAATCGCTGTCCAGAATATTACGTTTCGATTGAATCAGTTCCGACTCGAAGTTGATCCGCGTGTTTCGCAGATAGTTTTCTTTTTCGGCGAGTGCAGCCTCGCTATTCAGGATGGTCTGATACAACTGGCGGTTTTCAAGGCGCAATATCACATCGCCTTTCTTAACTATCGCCCCTTCTTCAATAAAACGTTCTTCAACAGTTCCGCCTTCCACGGCATCCAGAAAAATCGTAGTTATCGGCTCAACCTGACCAATCACTGTGATGTAGTCGTTAAATATCCCGTCTTCCACACTGCTGACTGAAAGTTTATCTTTCTCGGTTCTGAAAACCGATGAATGGTCACCAAATATCAGTTTCACGATTAAAAAGCTGACGAGCAATATTCCCAGACTCCAGAAAATGTGTTTCTTCTGAATTCCTTTTTTCTTTTCGATGACTTTATCCATTCCCATGACAATATAGTTTCAAGTTTCAAGTTCAAAGTTTCAAGTTCCGGTCTCGAAAACCGTTTTTAATATTTCCTTTTTACTGTTTTTCGGATTCCTATTTCCCGTCTCCTTTCTCCTGTTTCCTATTTTATGCTCATTCCCAAAACCGTTTTCCCATGTAAAAATCAAGCATTTTCTTCTTGACTTCCCATTGCAGTTTGGACTTTACCACCTGACTTTCTGAATTGGCCAACCTGGTTTTGGCGATGTAAAAATCAACTACATTCACCAGTCCCTGTTCAAATTTTTTCTCCGATGCCTGAAAAGCAAGTTGATCGGCTTCCTGTTGTTTCAGGTATTGATTGTATTCTTTTTCGAGGGCTTCCAGATCATTCAGGTTATTGGCCATTTCGAAATAGAGCTTTTGCCTTTCTTCATCCAATGTATTTTGAGCCTGTTCAACTTCCAGTTTAGCCTTTTTTATATCCAACCGCACAGCCCAGCGACTGAAAATCGGAATATTAACCGAACCACCAAAGTATTGACTCCGGTTGTTATCCAATTGTGTACCGAAACCAATTGTTTTTCCAGCCTCGTCTTTGGTTGTTTCATAAAAACCGGTTCCCATCGAGCCATAAGCATTAACTGAAGGGTACAACTGCGAACGACTGATGGCCAATGATTTTCGGCTTGCCTTTAAATGGGCTTCGAATGATTGGTAGTATGGCGACCATTGCAGGTAAGAATCAAACAGGTTTTCTGTATTCTGACTTCCGGGGGTTTCTGTTGGTTTCAGCTCTTCGTCTAAAACCAATGCTGTTGTATCGGTAAGGTTCATGCGTTGTTTCAACTGAAGCACAGCAGTTTTCAAGCTGTTTTCAACCTGAATCCGTCGTAATTCTTCAGTTTCAAAATTGGCACGCATCTCGAGCAAATCAGTTTTCGACTTCATTCCCAGTTCCACCTGTTTTTCAATCTTTTTCAGGTTAATGCCTGACGTTTCAACTTGTTGCCGGGCTATTTTTAACATGCCCTGATAATAAAGCACATCGAAATAGGAATTCATCACGCCAAAAGCCAGGTCATCAATAGCGTTCAGCCGGTTTAATTCTGTGGCCTTTTTCCTGAATTTCTGATATTCAATCTGGTTCAGGAACCTGAACCCGTTAAAAAGGATCACTGAAGCGCCAATATCATAACTGTTGTTAAAGAACTCGTTGGTTACAATGTCGTTGGTATTGGGGTCGACCGATCGTCCGAAACTTACTCCGGCACGCGATGAAGCGCTGATTCCGGGCAACAGGTTACGTTTCGACTGATTCAGGTCTTCCGTAGCCAGTTTTTCCCGAAGCTCCATTTGCTTCAAACCGATGTTGTTTTCAATGGAAAATGAAATGCACCGGGTCAAATTCCAGATGTTTTGGGCCACAAGCGCATTTCCAGCCACAAACCAAAAAATGAAAAAAAGTAAAAAATTCTTACGCATCATTGTTTAATTCTTTTGTAAATGCTGTGCCAGAATAATGCCAAAAAGTTAAGTGTATTGCTATTCAATAACTTATATATAAAGCGACTTCCCTTAAGTTAAAATAATTGACAATAGTTTGTCAAAAGATTTGACACTCTATTGATTTTGGAGGGAAAGGCTTGTAACTTTGGTCAAATGAATTGTTTCGTACCCCCGTCTGCCAAGGCTTGCCGGGCAGGTACGGCACGAAGGGCGTTATGGTATATCGTTTTTCTATAAATATTTTGTGACTTCGGCGTGAGCTCAGTCAAACGCCGCTGGCACTAATTCCACCTAATCAACCTAAACCCTGATAGGTCTTTGCTCCAGAGGAGCAACATATTTATAGAAAGAGGATATTGGTGAAGAAAACCGTCCGTGTGAAAATGCTGTTCAATGCAAAAACCTTCTTTCGGACGGAATTGCATCGGCCTTTAAAAAAGTAATTACATAAGATTACACATGCAAATAGTTATTCAAAATCAAAAAAATGGCCAAAGGAAACATTCTTATTGTTGACGACAACAAGAGTATTTTAAGTGCGTTGGAGATTTTACTGACTCCTGAATTTCAAACAGTCACCACCCTTTCCGATCCAAACCAAATTCCGACCGAACTGCGGAAGAAAGAGTATAACCTGGTTATTCTCGACATGAATTTTAATGCCGGAATTAACACGGGTAACGAAGGCATATACTGGCTGGGCCGAATCAAAGAGTCGAATCCTGAAATATCGGTGGTCATGATTACAGCCTACGGCGATGTTGAATTGACCGTGAAGGCATTAAAAATGGGGGCTACCGATTTCTTCCTGAAACCCTGGGACAACAACAAATTACTCGCAACCCTGAAATCAGCGCTTCAGCTCAACTGGTCGAAAAAGGAAGTGAGCCAGCTAAAGGAAAAAGAGAAGGGGCTAAAAACTGAAATCAACCGTGAGCAGAAATTCATAGTTGGCTCGTCACCAAAACTGATGCAAATGCTGAACATGGTCCGGAAGGTTGCCAAGACTGATGCGAATGTGCTGATTACCGGCGAAAACGGCACGGGGAAAGAGCTGATTGCGCACGAAATCCATCGTCAGTCGGAACGCTCACAGGAAGTGATGGTAAGTGTTGACATGGGAGCCATCACCGAAACTTTGTTTGAAAGCGAACTGTTTGGTCATGTGAAAGGCGCATTTACCGACGCCCGCGAAAATCGTCCCGGAAAATTTGAAGTGGCCGATAAAGGCAGCCTTTTTCTGGACGAAATCGGGAATCTGTCATTTCATCTTCAGGCCAAACTTTTAGCAGCCATACAAAACCGGCAAATTTCGCGCATCGGGTCTAATCAAACCATTCCGGTTGACATCCGGCTGATTTGTGCCACCAACAAAAACCTGGAAAGCATGGTTCGCGAAGGCTTGTTCCGCGAGGACCTGCTCTATCGCATCAACACCATACAGATTGAAGTACCGCCGCTTCGCGATCGAGGAAACGACATATTGGTGCTGACCGATTTTTTTCTGAAAAAGTACTCCTCGAAATACAACAAACCCAACCTGAAAATCAATCAGCAGGCGCAGGACAAACTGCTCAAATATTTGTGGCCCGGAAACATCCGTGAATTGCAGCATACTGTTGAAAAGGCAGTCATCCTTAGTGAAGGCAATGTTTTGAAAGCCGAGGATTTTTTCATGCGGCCAATCATTTCAGGAAGAACCAACGAGGCAGAACTGACCCTCGAAGAAATGGAAAAGCGGATGATTAACCTTGCCATCGAAAAGAACAACGGAAACCTTAGCGCCGCTGCCGAGCAGCTTGGCATTACCCGACAGACCCTTTATAACAAGATCAAAAAAACAGGACAATGATCGGCCGAAACCTCTATTTTCAAATCATTTTCAGGATTGTATTAATTGTATTGCCAAGCATGGCAGCCGGCTGGATGATGGCTTCCGGCCAATCGCTAACCCTGATTTTGTTGTGCTTTTTCTTTGTCGTGATGGTGATTATCAACCTGATTAATTATATGAATTCGACCAACCGGAAAATCAGCTATTTTCTGGAATCGGTTCAAAATGAAGATTCGATGCTTTCATTTCCGACTAACATTACTGACAAGCCGATCCGCGAAATCTATCAGGGTCTTAATAAAGTTAATAGCCAGATTCAGCAGCTAAAAATTGAAGGCCGTCAACAGGAACAGTATTTTCAAACCTTGCTCGAGCATGTTGCAACCGGGATTGTCACTTTTAATGAAAAAGGCTTTGTACTTCACGCCAATTCCGCTGCAAAAAAGATGCTGGGTGTCGATGTGCTTACCCACATCAATCAACTGGAACGGGTTAACAACAACCTGTTTCAGGCCATCAGGAATATTCAGCCATTTGAGCAGAAGTTGGTTTCGGTCATGACAGAGCGGGGAATTAATCAGCTTTCGATTAAAGCAACTTCGTTCAAAGCAAAGGAAAATGAGTTGATTTTACTTTCGATACAGGATATCCGGAACGAGCTGGATGAAAAAGAACTCGATTCATGGATGAAACTAATCCGGGTTTTGATGCACGAAATTATGAATTCGATTGCGCCCATCACTTCACTTTCAGAAAGCCTGTGCCAGTTTTTCACGATCGACGGGCGGCCTGCCCTTCCTGAAGAAGTAACTGAAACGACCATTGGAACGACTATTCGCGGATTAAATGTGATTAAGGAACAAGGAAACGGCCTGATGTTGTTCGTCGAGTCGTACCGGAAACTGACCCGGCTGCCTAAACCGGATAAAATCATCTTTAAATTGGAAGATTTGGTGAACCGGATTAAAGTTCTGTATGCTTCGCTCGAAAACAGTGAGAAGGTAAAACTGGGCGCCACCGTCAGTCCACCGGAGATGGAGCTTTTTGCCGATGAGAATTTGATTTCTCAGGTGCTGATTAACCTGATTAAGAATGCTTTGCAAGCCAATGAAAAGAATTCGGAAGGCAAAATTCAGATTATTGCCGGGTTCAATTCCGAGCATCTTCCTGAAATACAGGTAACCGACAATGGCCCGGGAATCCCGGATGAAATACTGGAGCAGATTTTTGTGCCATTCTTCACCACCCGTGAAAACGGTTCGGGAATCGGGCTGAGTCTCTCGCGGCAAATCATGCGGTTACATGGAGGAAGCCTTCGGGTAAGGTCTGTTCCAGGTAAAGAGACTGTGTTTTCGATGATTTTTTAGGAAAAGATAAAGGCTGATCCTATCGGACCAGCCTTTCGATAAATTTTATTTCAAAATTTAATTAGTGGTAACTATTTGACTGTCATACGAATTTCATTTTTCAGAGCCAACCCATCGGCAGTCATGATCCACGTATTTCCAACCATGTCGCCATCCCACATATTTTCTGTGTTTTCAATGTCATAAATAATGTCAGCCATCTTTTTGCCGAGATAAATTGATTTTCCTTCAGGAACTTTCAGGATCATCGAAACTTCCTGTTCGCGCCATTTGGCTTTTTCTTTCAGGAAATAATACGGATCAAAAATCAGGGTTGAATCTTTTTGGCTGAAATTGTATTCGATTTGTTCAACGTTTTTCTGGGCATCTTCGGTACTGCTGCCGCGTGCACGTTTTTTTATCAGGAGCAGGAATTCGCCGGAACTGCTTTTTTCAACGGAGAACCGCGGATGTCCCAGCATTTTTTCTTTTCCGTTCACCATCGCAATTTTCATGCGGTCGAGCGAGATATGGTCATCAATCATCGATTCATACAAATCGTCAGATGTTTCCAGATAAAGAGTTTTGCATACCGTGCAATCTACTTTTTGGGTAATAGTTTGGCTCGACTGTTTTCCGAAGTTTCCAACCTGATTCACGCTCACTACGATTAATGTAATAAGGGCAACCAGCCAAAGTCCGAACGTTCCCAATCCAATCAGCTTGTTGTTGGTTTTATACCTGAATAACAACTTGGTGCCAATAAACAGGATAAGCAAAATTGGAATCCCGACCAGAACCGAAATCGCGATCAGAGAAATGCTATAAGCTTCAGGACTAACAAAGTGCTCCAGCAATCCTGTCATGTTAATGTCTGAATCCCATCCGAAGTTCCACGGACCTCCCTGCATAATGGAATGTCCAACTGCGATTGAAGTGACAAATGCAATTAAACTGGCTATTCCTCCTATGATTAATGCAGCACCAAACAACAAAACAACTACCCTGAGAACTACTTTAAGTACGCTTGTTACGACATCTCCAAAGCGTTCAATGCGGGTTTGACCTTTTTCGTTTGCTGGCGAATTCATGAACTTGTTGTAGCTTTCGCCAACCTCATTCATTTCTTCTTTAATCGATTTTTCGATGTTCGAAATTGTGGCTTCTTTACCTTTCATTTCGAGCCTCTGTGCTGTCGTCTTTGCTTTAGGCACTGCAATCCAAAGCACAATATAAACGATCATAGCTGTACCTGCGCTCAGGAAGAAGGCCAGAACAAAAATTACCCTAAGGATTACCAGATCTATATTGAAATAAGCGCCCATTCCAGAACAAACCCCTCCAAGTACCCGGCTGTCGCCATCGCGGTAGAGGCGGCGGCGCATTTTCTGTCCAGCATCCGCTGATTCTCCCATAGGTTGAGTTTTCGTGGAAGCATCATCATCGCCGGCCTCCAAAAAATCTTCCGGTTTGCCCATTCGGGCTATTACTTCTTCAACCATAGTATTGGTGATAACTTCAACTTTGTTGCTGGTTTTTTCGATGAAAAGCTCGGAAATACGTGCTTCAATATCCTGAAGTATTTCCTGACCTTCAATAGCCGTTCCGAAATGGCGGTTCAGAATATGCAGATATCGTTGCAGGTTTTCGTAGGCATCATCATCAATATGGAAAATGCTACCACTAATATTTATTGTAAATGTCTTTTTCATTTTAGATATTTTTTCCGATTGTTTCTTTATACTGAAAATGACTTATTTATGTTCCTTAATCATTCTGACTGCTTCAACCAGCTCATTCCACGAAGTGCCCATTTCGTTCAGGAAATAGCTGCCTTCTTCGGTAAGTTCATAGTATTTACGCGGAGGCCCCTGGGTTGATTCTTCCCATTTGTAGGCCAGTAATCCGTCGTTTTTCAGACGGGTAAGCAGCGGATAAAGTGTTCCTTCCACAACGATCATCTTCGAACGGCTAAGTTCTTCAATGATGTCGCTTGCGTATAAAGGTTTTCCTTCGATTACCAGCAGGATGCAGTATTCGAGAACCCCTTTGCGCATTTGAGCTTTTGTATTATTCAGATCCATTGTTTTTCCCTCCTAAAAATTTGTTCTAAATCTATCCTCTCCATTGTTCCCATTTAAATCATCTGTTCATTTCGAATTCAAAATTTCTGTTTGCTGAGCATTGTTTGTTTTTTCCTGGCTTTGAGTTTTTTATGGCATCTACCTTTTTTTACATTGTTATTGGCTTTACAAACATACGAACTTTAAATGGAACTATGCAACACAAAGTACTAAAATTTTTCAATTTTTTTAATATTTTTTTAATTGTCTGGTAATCAATAGATATTGGAATGAGAATCTTAACCGGTATCACGTTTATCCGGATGGTAGTGAATTTCTAAGGTAATCACTTAATCAATATTTTTCGGAAAACTGGCTGTCCGTTTTCAGGTTCAAGGGCAAATAAATACAGTCCGGGTCTGAAATTATTAACATCAACAGTGGACTGAAAGAAGTTGTTGCCCACCGAAAATTGTTGACTGAACACCAGCATACCTGATGAATTATATGCTTTCAACACCAGCTTTTCAATCCTGTTTTTTGTCTGAAACTGAATATTTAGCAGATCGGATGCAGGAACCGGAAAGAAAAGCACTTCGCCTGAAGAAAGCAGCATTGGATTCACGGCTGTACCAAAATCCTGAATTGCCAGGTTGTCGATCATCCATCCCCAACCATGTGAATATGGATCAGAAAACAAGCGGAACCTGATCTGAATGGTATCGCCGGCAATAAAATTCTTATTGGCCAGCAAATCAATTTCACGTTTCACAAACATATCTTTAGTAGGCACTGCGGCGCTGTTCTGACCGAACATTTTACTATTGAACAAATCGAACCACGATTTCTGGGAATTGCTGTCATATCCGTCAAGCAGGGGTTTCCAATTTGTTCCACCATCTTTCGAACCTTCAACGATCACATAGTCCCAAAAATTTTCGTCACCAAATTTAGTACCCGGATCACCCGGCTCAACCAAAACAATTTCGTCGAAAGTCATCTTGCCTCCTGTTTTCAGGATAATCGGGTATTTCAGAATAGTGGTAAAGTTAAAATTCATATCGTCGGTATCAGGACTTTTATAAGGATGTGCCGAATTCAAAGCCGGACTATCAAAACCTGTGACGGTATTAATGGTAAAATCGGCACTGATAAAGTCAAGAGTTTCTGAATTGAAATTGTTGACATACTTATCCACTGGTTTTTGAATACCTTGAATGTAAAAAGTATTGTATCCGCTAATGGGTAAACGCCCGATATTACTATTTGAGGAAACATCGGTTGCTACAACACGGTACTGAACTTTATCTCCATCCTTAACCGATCCTTCAGGAAAAACCAAATTCCCGGTGTACAAATCGTTGGTGTCATTGTTTAATTTAAGGGTTTTTATTAATCCGCCATTTACAAAATATTCAAGACTAACCGATTTTATGCCCATATTATCGGTAGCTTCAACATCAATTTTCGCCGACAAACTGGTGGTTAGCATATATTTGACCGGTTCATGCTTCAAAACAGGAACATCTTTATCGGGCCCAATTTTGAAACTCAAATAACGTGTTGGAGCCTTGGATGGAAATTTAAAGCTCCTTTTTTTCACATCGGTGGCAGAAAAATAATATCGGATTTCACCATTAAGGTTTTGAGGTAATTGGGCATTAAATATTGTTGGCACATTGGTAACCTTTAACCTGATCGAATCTGTTTTTGCAAAGCTGCCCGACAAATAGTATAAATAGTTTCTGGTCGAATCAAGGTCAAAATCACTTTCAATTTTCGCATCAACATTGATTGGCGCTGATATAAACTCAATATCTTTCAGTTGTTTGTGATTGATTGTGATTGTTTTCCAGCCCATATCGTACATCATGGCCAGCGAATTGGGCCCCGGATTGTGAATGGCCTCTCCTTTTCCGGTAAACGGTGTCATCAGCGAATTCGGATCGCCGTTAGAATAAGTGGCGTCGTCGAGATGATAAATGCTTGAGCCGGCATCCCAGGTAGTCGGTGCGTAAAGTCTGGGGAGACTACCTTCAACCAGTTTAGTGTCAAATTCCAACCAACCCGAAGTTAAGCCCAGATTCAAAGCGATGGAAGGATTTTGGAAAATACTCGTATTCACTAACCGGTCGCCATTTTTATTTTCAACAAACTGATCAAAAGCGGCAGATAATCCATCATCACCATATCCCCCTCTTCCGCGACTTGAATAAAAATATCCGGAGTAACCCAGCCCATGAGTCAATTCGTGCAGAACAGTGGAAACAAAATCGTATTGGTTGGCCGGTGTTTTTCCGTCAGTTCCGAAATACCAGTTGCTGACATCTTTGTTGAAGGCGGCAGTAATATCATATTCAGAAGTTAAATTGACTTCTTCGCCCAACATTTTCTCGACCAATGCCACCGGATAATAACAATTCCATATTTGGGTAGAGTTGAAATTTTTTAAGTAATCGGACGGTCCGCAGCTTCCTAAAACACCACTATTAAGACTTTTCATACTGGCCTTAACACGAATAGGAACGGGAGAATAAATCAGATTTTGCCAGATATCAACAGCAAATTGAAATGCCTGTTTCGCTTCAGGGGAAAAATCAATATAGCTGACTTCAATGGTAGCTTTTTTTAATGAGCCGGATTTCAAGTTCCCGGGATTTCCGGCTGGAGGTTTGATAAAGGAATGATAAGATTCGTGAGATGCATAACATACCAGGGGAGGCAATTTAATTCTTTCCTTATTCCATGATTCCTTCCCAAAACTCCACGCTCCCGATATAAGGAACAAAATTACAATCAGCTTTATCCTCATTTTATAAATATGTTATTAACCAATAGTTTACAAGTCTCAAATTTAATTGCTATAATGACAATCAAGAAAATAATTGACCTAAAAATACCACAAAAGACCTATTTTCAGGACAATCTGAATTCAAAAGCAACCGAATTAATAGCAATTTTTAATCTATATTTGCCTGTATTACATTCTCATTAACAATTCAGCTATGAAGTTTCCTTTTTTGATTCTCATTTTTTTCCTCGCATCATTGACGGTCTCAGCCGACAAGCCTGTTAAAATTTTTAATGAATTGTATCGCCCCCAGTTTCATTTTACTCCCGAAAAAAACTGGCATAACGATCCGAATGGCCTTGTCTTTTACAAAGGAGAATATCATCTGTTTTATCAGTACAATCCTTTCGGAAATGAATGGGGCTACATGCACTGGGGACATGCAATCAGCACCGATCTGGTGCATTGGGAACATTTGCCAATCGCCTTGTTTCCGGATAATGATTCGAAAGATAAAGAATTATGTACGGCTTTTTCAGGTTGTGGGTTAATTGACTACAATAACCTTACCGGATTACAAAAAGGCGAAGAAAAAACCATTTTGCTTTTTTATACCAGCCAGAAATGCGGTCAACGACTTGCATACAGCAACGATAAAGGCAGGACCTGGCAGAAATACGATAAAAATCCGCTCATTGCATTTGATGAAACCGATGATGCCCGCGACCCGAAAGTAATTTGGCATGAAGCAAGCAAACAGTTTGTAATGGTTTTATACTGCAAACCAAACAACGACGACAAGCAAAAGGGAGTTTCATTTTACACCTCCCAAAACCTGATTAACTGGGATTTAAAAAGTCACTTACCTGGCTTTTTTGAATGTCTGGATTTAGTTGAACTATCGGTAAACCGAAGATCGGACGATAAAAAATGGGTTTTGTTTGATGGCGATGGAAGTTATGTTATCGGTTCATTTAATGGGGAAAAGTTTGTCCCCGATTCGCCCAAAATGCCCGGCGATTTTGGCGCCAACTATTATGCCACTCAAACCTGGAGCAATATTCCGGATTCCGATGGAAGAACTATTCAGATTGCCTGGATGAAAGGAGGCGAATTTACGGGAATGCCATTTAATGGTCAAATGACTTTCCCCTGTGAGTTATCGCTTAAAAAATTCACCGAAGGCATAAAGCTGGTTCGCAAGCCGATAAAAGAAATTGAACTTCTGCATGAGAAAGGGGAGAAATGGGAAAATGAGAACCTGATACCTGGCCTCAACAAAAACCTGACCCGGGGTGTAAAAGGAGATTGCATCCACATCATTGGTAGCTTTAAAATAAAATCGGCAGATAGTTTTGGATTTGTAATTCGGTTAGACAAAAAAAACAACGGAACAGAACTTATGTATAACGTAAAGGCAAAGACACTGAGTTGCATGGGAAAATCAGCGGTCGTTGAGCCTGTTGATGGCGTACTGAAACTCGAAATCCTTATCGACAGAAGTTCAATTGAAATATTTGCCAACGAAGGTAAAGTTGTAATGAGTTCATGTTTTTCTCCTCTTGAAAACGCAAATGGATTATATCTTTTCAATACGGGCGGCGAAATACTCGTTGAAAAACTTGAAATTTATACAATGAAATCAATTTGGGAAACAAAAAAATAACGAATATGAAAGCAATAGTAAAAATCAAGCCTGAAAAAGGAATATGGATGGCCGATGTTCCAATGCCCTTGGTTGGTCCGAATGATGTTCTGATAAAGGTTAAAAAATCAGCAATTTGTGGAACCGATCTGCATATCTACAAATGGGACGAATGGGCGCAGAATACCATAAAAACTCCACTGGTAATTGGTCACGAATACATGGGAATTGTTGTCGAAAAAGGTTCAGAGGTTTCGCGTGTTCACCTCGGTGAACGGGTAACTGTCGAAGGCCATATTTCATGCGGATTTTGCCGGAATTGCCGTCGTGGCCGTCAGCACATCTGCGATCATACGATTGGGATAGGGGTCAGCCGCGACGGAGGTTTCGCCGAATATGTTTCGGTACCTGCCTCAAACGTTCTGAAAGTGGATGAGCGGATTTCGGACGATCTCATGTCGGTGATGGATCCGCTGGGAAATGCCACCCACACCGCACTTTCATTCCCTTTGCTGGGAGAAGATGTGCTGATCACTGGAATTGGAGGCCCAATCGGAGCGATGGCTACAGCAGTTTGTAAATTCGCCGGAGCCAGATATATTGTTGGCACTGATTTGAGCGAATATCGCCGTAATCTGGCACTCAAAATGGGGGCAACCAAAGTTATTGATCCGCGCAAAGAAAGTATTAAAGACGCCATGAAATCGCTCGGTATGGTTGGTGGCTTCGATATTGGTCTGGAATGCAGCGGATCGGCAACCGCTTTTAGCGATATGGTGGAAAATATGTACAACGGCGGAAAAGTTTCACTACTTGGACTTTTACCTTCTTCAACCCAATTGAACTGGAGTAAATTAATATTTAAAGGACTGACCCTTAAAGGAATATATGGACGTGAAATGTACGAAACCTGGTACCAGATGGAAATGATGCTTTCACATGGCCTTGATATTAGTCCGGTAATCACTCATCGTTTTCCTGCCGATGATTTTCTGCAAGCTTTCCAAATCATGGAAGAAGGTAATTGTGGGAAAATAATTCTGAATTGGGACTAAAAGTATCAAAAATCCATATCTACAACCACCGGACAATGATCAGAATGAACTGCCGAAGGAATTATCTTTGCATTTAATATTTTATCTTTTAACTCATTGGTAACCATGTGGTAATCAATGCGCCATCCCTTGTTATTCTGTCTTGCTCCTGCCCTGTAACTCCACCATGAATATTGATGTGGTTCAGAATTAATTTCCCGAAAACTATCGACATATCCATCGTCAACAAATCTGGAAAACCATTCACGTTCTTCAGGCAAAAAACCAGACGTATTCCCTTGTTTTTCAGGATTATGAATATCAATCCAAAGCCGGCAAATATTATAGTCACCAGAAACAATTAGTTTGGATCGTGTTTTTCTAAGTTCGTTCAGATATCCATGAAAATCGGTAAGAAATTCCATTTTGTATTCCTGCCTCACCCCTCCGGTGGTACCAGAAGGAAAATAGACACTAATTACCGAAATATCACCAAAATCAGCTCTGATTACACGACCTTCAATATCGTATTTTGAATTACCCATACCATAAATAACCCGATCGGGTTTCTGCTTAGTAAATATTGCGACTCCGCTGTATCCAGGTTTAATCGCTGAAGCCGCATAACCGAAATAGCCCAGATTTTCAAAATCAGTTTCCTGCATTTGCCCTGGTTGAGCTTTAGTTTCCTGGAAACAAATGATGTCCGGTTCAACCTCAGTTAAGAAGTTAATTAATCCTTTACTTAAAGCAGACCGAATCCCATTAACGTTATAGGTTAAAATCCTTTTCACAATTTTTAGTACTTTTGATTCATATTAAACGAGTTGCTAAAGTATAACGAATAAAATTAAAGAGAAAATATACATTGAAAAAAGGTATTGTCATCAAATCAACTGGTAGTTGGTACACGGTAAAAACAGAAGAAGGTAATTTTATTGAAAGCAGAATAAAAGGAAATTTGCGGCTTAAAGGAATTAGAAGCACCAATCCAATTGCCGTTGGAGATCAGGTTGAATTAACTGAAACAAAAGAAGATAACAATGCCGATGGACTGTCGGTTGGCCTCATTTCGAAAATATTTCCACGAAAAAACTACATTATTCGTAAGTCGCCGAATCTATCCAAAGAATCCCACATTATTGCTGCTAATATTGATCAGGCTTTTTTGATCGTTACTATTCAATATCCAGTAACTACGACCACTTTTATCGACAGGTTCCTTGTCTCTGCTGAAGCATACCGAATACCCTGTCATGTAATTTTCAATAAAATTGATCTTTACAATGAAGAACAAACTAATTTAATGAATTCATTAATTGACATTTATGAAAATGCCGGATATCAATGCCTGAAGATATCGGCACAAACACTTATCGGGATCGAGGAACTAAAATCCATGATGATCAACAAAACGAATGTATTTTCAGGTCATTCAGGAGTCGGGAAATCAACAATCATAAATATTCTTCATCCACTTGGAAACTTAAAAACCGGAGAGATTTCTGAAGCACATTATTCCGGAAAACATACAACCACCAACTCCGAAATGTATGAATTTGAATTTGGCGGATTTATTATCGACACACCAGGCATAAAAGGCTTTGGAGTACTCGAAATGGAAAAGGAAGAAATTTCACACTATTTCCCGGAAATATTCAGACTGCTAAATGAATGTCAGTACTACAATTGCACACACACCCACGAACCTCAGTGTGCTGTGAAAAAATCAGTTGAAGAAGGGAAAATTGCGCTGAGCAGGTACCATTCTTACCTTGGATTACTTGAAGGTGAAGAAAAGTATCGGAATTAACCTATTTCAATTCAAGAATGCAATGCTATTAGTTCAAATAAAATGCCGATTAAGCTGATTTATTTCAGTCTGTTAGCTTATAAAAATCAAAGACTATACGTGCTTTAGAATCGCCTATTTCATTAGCCACGTCCTGGTAGCTGTGTTTTTTCATGTTCTCAACGCTTTTAAATCGCTTCAGAATTGCTGTTATTGTTTTTTCTCCTATTCCGGAAATGCTTTCCAGTTCAGATTTGACAAAATCTCCTGATCGCTTGTTTCGATGAAAGGTAATTCCGAACCGGTGCGCCTCATCGCGCAACTGTTGAATAATTTTTAAGGTCTCCGAATTTTTATCCAAATACAATGGAACAGAATCTCCCGGAAAATAAATCTCCTCCAAACGTTTTGCAATTCCTATGACTGATATCTTTCCACGAAGATCAAGTTTCTCCAGAGCATTTAATGCTGCACCCAACTGCCCTTTGCCTCCATCAATAACGATCAGTTGCGGCAACGACTGTTCTTCTTCTAACAATCGTTTATATCTCCGGAAAACGACTTCCTCCATCGAAGCAAAATCATTTGGGCCCTCAACTGATTTGACATTGAAATGACGGTAATCTTTTTTTGATGGACGTGTGTTTTTAAAAACAACACATGAAGAAACCGGATTTGTCCCTTGCAGATTACTGTTGTCGAAACATTCTATGTGTACCGGTTGGACTTTAAGCTGAAGATCCTTTTGTATAGTTTCCAAAATTCTGGATGTATTTTTCTCAGTTTTTGAAACCAACTGATGTTTCATCTTCTCGATCCGGTAGTATTTTGCATTACGTTCAGAAAGTTCAAGAAGTTTTTTTTTGTCCCCCTGTTTCGGTATTTGAATTTTAACACCTTCTAATTGGATATCTATTTTAAGAGGAACCAAAATCTCTTTTGCATTGCTGAAAATTTTTTGTCTTATATCCACAATGGCAAATTCCAAAAGCTCGTCAGGCGATTCATCCAGGACTTTCTTTATTTCCATGGTGTAGGTCTGTATAATAGCACCACGAATGATTTTAAGATAATTCACGTATGCAAAAGCTTCATCCACCTCAATAGTGAAAACATCCACATCGTTTATAGTATTACTGACTACCGTTGAGCGGGATTGAAACTTTTCAAGTAAATCAAGTTTTTCTTTCACAATAGCTGCATCCTCAAACTTCATTTCAACGGAATACTGTCGCATTAAATCCTTGAGATATTTGATCACTCCGGTGATGTTACCTTTCAATATCTCCTTTATCTGATCAATGCTTTTCTGGTAGTTGTCAAACTCAATTTTACCAATACATGGAGCATTGCAATTACCTATATGATATTCCAGACATACTCTGAATTTTTTCTGACGAATATTTTCTTCTGACAGGTTCAACTTACAATTCCGCAGTTTGAACAGTTTGCGAAAAAGATCGAGTAACATCCGAACGGTTAATATAGAAGTATATGGTCCGAAATAAGTTGACCCGTCGCGTATCACATTTCTGGTTTGAAAGACCCTGGGAAAAGGTTCGTTTTTAATAACTATCCACGGATAGGTTTTATCATCCTTTAGCCGGATATTATATCTGGGTTGATACTTTTTTATGAGGTTGTTTTCAAGAAGCAAAGCGTCCTGCTCGGTTTCAACAACCATATGTCTGATTTCGGCAATACTTCTGACAAGTAAAGCCGTTTTCCTATTCTGTTGATTTTTGTTAAAATAGGAAGAAACTCGTTTCTTTAAATTCTTGGCTTTACCGACATAAATGATTTTTTCCAATGAATCAAAATACTGATAGATCCCTGGCTGATCAGGCAAGACAGAAACCAAAGATTTTAAATATTCAAGATTTTTCAAAACCATCAGAAAGAGACATTTTTGAGCAGACTAATATTGAATTACGGAATGGGTATCATAAAGGGCCAATTCTTTCTTATTATCCGTCTGAATAAAAGTTAAATCACATATAAACGAGAAATAAATGTGTTTGACATTCATTTGTTTTACTAAATTGAGGGCTGCGAGAGCCGTGCCACCGGTAGCCAATAAATCATCATGGATTAGCACAATATCATTTTCATTCAATGCATCAATATGCATTTCAATTGTATCCACCCCATATTCCAACTCATACGATTCTTTAATGACCTTGGAAGGTAGCTTTCCTTTTTTTCGAATAGGAACAAAACCTGCATTTATACAATAAGCCACTGCTCCACCAACAATAAAGCCCCTTGACTCAAGTGAAACTATTTTTGTAATTCCTTTATCCTTATAAAATTCAGAAATTTGATCCACAACTTTTTTAAAGGCCACGCGATCCTTCAAAAGAGTTGTAATATCTTTAAAACTGATTCCTTCAAGGGGGTAATTCTCAACTGTACGAACAAAGCTTTTAAGATCCATAATTATATTTTACAGTTCCACGTGGAACATTAACGACCAAGTAATACAAGTAACACATTAATATCTGACGGACTAACCCCGCTGATCCGACTCGCCTGACCAATTGTTTCAGGTTGAATTTCGGAAAGCTTTTCTCTGGCCTCAGTGCTTATTGTCGATATTTTCCTGTAATCAAACTTCCCATCAATGCTTATATTTTCAAGCCTTTTGAACTTTTCGGCCACCAATTTTTCCCGATCAATATACCCGGCATACTTGATCGCAATCTCAGCAGATTCCAAAATTTCAGTAAAACGATCTTCTGGAATACCTTTCAAGAACGACTTAAAAGGCTTAATTTCTTCAATCAAATTAAAAATGGAAATCTGAGGACGCAAAATAATATCAATCAATTTCACACCCTGCTTAAGAATTACGGATCCTCTTTCTTTTAATATATGATCAATATATTGAGGCTTAATTGAGAAATTAGTAACAAATTCTATAATATTTTCAACTGCCTTCTTCTTCTCCACCACTAAATCCATCCTGTCTTTTCCAGCCAAACCGAGTTCAAATGATCTTGAAGTAAGTCTAAAATCGGCATTATCCTGACGTAACAAAATCCGATATTCGGCTCGTGAGGTAAACATGCGATACGGCTCGTCAACTCCTTTGGTAACTAAATCATCAATCAACACGCCAATATAAGCTTCATCCCGATTAAGAACAAACGGACTTAATCCTTGCACATTTTGATGAGCATTTATCCCGGCAATTAAACCCTGGGCTGCAGCTTCTTCATAGCCAGTGGTTCCATTTATTTGGCCGGAAAAGAAAAGATTTGAAATGAGTTTAGTCTCCAGAGAATGTGTCAATTGAGTAGGATCAAAATAATCATATTCAATGGCATATCCCGGTCTGAATATTCTAACATTCTCTAAGCCTGGAACTTCTTTAAGGGCACGTAACTGTACATCCCAGGGTAATGAAGAAGAAAAGCCATTTAAATAATACTCAATTGTTGACTCACCTTCTGGCTCTAAAAATAACTGGTGTGAAGTTCGTTCGGCAAAAGTTACAATCTTTGATTCGATACTTGGACAATACCGCGGACCAGTTCCAATAATAGTCCCATTATACATTGGTGAGTCTGCAAATCCTTCTTCCAAAATAGAATGAACTTTCTCGTTTGTATAAGTAATCCAGCAGCTTTTTTGTTTCAAAGAAGATTTAACCTCGGGAAGAAATGAGAACTTTTGAATATTCTCATCGCCTTGTTGTTCCTGTAACTTCGTAAAATCAATTGACCGTCCATCAATACGAACAGGAGTACCCGTTTTTAATCTTCCGGTTTTAAAACCAAGGCTAAACAACTGATCTGAAATATGGTAGGAAGCATTTTCGCCAATACGACCGCCTTCAATCTGGGATTTTCCGATGTGCATCAGGCCATTCAAAAAAGTACCGTTGGTTAAAATTACAGATTTGGAGTAAATATCGACACCAATTCTTGTTTTAACACCTTTAACCTTATAATCCTTGATATGCAAAGAAACAACTGCATCCTGCCATAAATCCAAATTATCGGTATTTTCCAAAATGTTACGCCAAATTTCAGTGAAACGGAAACGGTCGCACTGTGAACGAGGACTCCACATTGCCGGACCTTTAGACCGATTGAGCATTCGAAACTGAATGCTTGACTTATCAGTAACAATACCCGAATACCCTCCCAAGGCATCGATTTCACGAACCATCTGACCTTTTGCTATTCCTCCCATGGCCGGGTTGCACGACATCTGAGCATATTTGGTCATGTCCATCGTAATTAACAATGTTCTTGAACCTAAATTTGCCGCTGCACACGCCGCTTCACACCCGGCATGGCCTCCCCCCACAACAATTACATCGTAAATCGGTAACATTATTATTAAGAAATATATAATTAACTAACTGTCAACATCTTAAGATAAATATCTTCTTTACTGGTCATTATATATTTATCTTTTTTACTCTTATCCTTATATCCTAATAAATGCAAAACTCCATGAATTAATATCCGCTGAATCTCATTTTCAAAACTGGTGTTATAAGTTCCCGCATTTTCTTTTACCCGGTCAACACTAACAAAAATATCACCTTGAATCAAATTATCTTTAACATAGCCGAACGTGATAATATCGGTATAATAATCATGATCCAGGTATTTATTATTCACCTCTAATAAATAACTGTCGGAACAAAATATAAATGAAATATCTCCGACAGATTTTCCTTCCGAAACAATTACATTCTTAATCCAGCGAATTAATATCCTTTTCTTCAACTTTGGAATGGGGGCATCTTCACTAAAAAATTTTACACTCATTAGTTGAAATTGTATTTAATCCTCACTTTTCTTCCTCCATCGAAATAGTCCAATTCATCAGCATAACGACGGATAAGAAAAACTCCACGTCCATTTTCTTTTTTAAGGTTTTCATCAGAAGTTGGATCTTTTAAACTGTCTGCCGAAAAACCATCACCTTCATCAGTAACTTCAATAAATAATTCCTTTTCCACACATTTTATCTCAATACATATTTTTTTTAAAATATTCAATTTATTGCCATGAACAATTGAATTTGTTAAAGCTTCACTTAGTCCTAAAAAAACATGATTAAAATAAGAATGATCCAGATTATATTCTGCAAATACCTCTTCTAAAAACAACCTTGCGTTGTTTATATTGTTGAGACTTGAAGATATGACCAACAAACGTTCCAATATTAATCCTTTATCTTGTTCAAAAATTGATTATATTTTTGATCGTAAAAAGATCGTAACTTATAGTTATTCCGTTTGATCTTTTCATTTTCATTCTTTAAAATATTATTATACTCAAAATAACCTTCCGGGTTTCCCTTTCTGATATTTATAGCTGTTTTCGATTCGCGTTTATCCTCAAAATCTCGTTCAATCTCCGACTTTTCAGCATCAAGTAGTTTCGATAAAATCAAATTCTGCCGGTTGATTAATTCGGTACTTATATTGCGGTTAATAAGATCTTTTATTGATTGTTCCAGAAGTTGATCAATAACTTTTAATTGCGATTGGGCCTTTGATCCTACCGAACCCCCATTTAACATCTCGCGGATCAATTGCTGCATAATCTCTTGTTGAGCAAGCGTTTGTCCGATACTTTTACTCATTTTGCCCATATCGCCCTTTTTCATTTGGTCAATCATTTGCTGTAACAGATCTTTAATCGAACTCTCACTGTCTTTCAGTTTTTTCATTCCGGGCTTCGATCCTTTACTTCCATGCTTATCGCAATCTTCATCGCTTTCGCCACCACTATTTTGTTGTTTTTTGATATTTTCCAGAGCTTCACTTAAAAATAAGGCCAGGTTGTTTGCCGCTGTTATGGAATACTGCTGATACATACCGGAACCACCAATGTTTCCGGATTCCAGTTGATCAAACGAAGAAATGGTATTGGTTTCGAGGGCCAGCATTTCCTTGTTTATTATAGCGCTTATCTCAGGTGTCCGTTTTGACAAAGCATACAACGAATCCCTGATAAACACAACCTGCCCGCCGATGTTTTTTTGCCTGACTTTTAATTCGTTGATTATTGGATTATTAATATCAACATTAATCAACTTATTTAAAACCTTTTCCTGATCAAAAGAAACCAAAATCAAATTATCCAGAATTTGTTTTAAATCCTCAATATTAGCCTCATTTTGTTTTTTCTTATTACTCTTTAGCATTTGATCCATTGCAAAAACAAGTTGATCGAGGCTTTTAATATTATTCTCAATTTCTGAAGATGTTTTGCGCTTATTTCCTTTTTTCAACTCATTTATGATCTTGCTGTAATTGTTTTTTATTTCTGAAAATTCCGGATCAAAGTTGAATAAATTCATTGGCTTTTGAAGTGTTTTATTTAATTCAAGTGTCCCCAAATAGTCTTTTTCAATATTTTCTAAAAGCAATAAATTTTCCTTCTCTGTCTCATTTAATAGTTTCAAATCAGGCTTTTTGTCCAGCTTTTCAATTGCTAGATTCTCTAATTCAGACATTTTTTTTAATCCCTGAAGAATCCGTTCAACCTTTTGTTCAACTTTCATTTTCTTCAGTAACTGCATATTTTTATCCAACTGTTTTGAAAGATCATCAATTTTCAAATCCATCTGATTCGATAACTGATCAAATTTCTTTAAATCAAACTGTTTGGCCAATTCATTAAACTCATCGAAAAGCTTCTTTAAATCATCACTGAAGACTTCATTCAACAATTCATCAATTTCTTGTTGCTTCTTCATAATATTCTGTTTCTCCTCAGAAAACGAATTCATAAAATTATTCGCATCCTTATTTTGTTGATTAATCTGATTCAAAACCTTTTCCAGTTCAGTTTTTTTACTCATAATGTCCTTAACCGCCTGAAATTTTTGCCATTCAGATACCTCCGAATTAATCTGTTTTATTCTGAAGTTTTCAAACTCATTTTGAATTTCTTCGGTAAGTTTGACGCTCTTCTCAAATAATTGATCCAAAGAATTAAAATCAGAATTCTCCCTGGACAATATCTCCTGATAGTCGGGAAAGTTAAAAGAAAAAGTTTCGCTTATCGATCGTTTATAATGGTTGATGATGTCGTTGTCAGAAACCGAAAAGTAGTATTTGAAAGATTTTCCCAAACTTTTAACTGATTCAAAATTAAAGGAATAGTAAAAATCCTGATTCAATAAAAATGGTGTAAACGGAACAGTTATCACACTATCTTTTCCTTCGACACTCATATTAAAGCTGAGTTGACTAAAACCATAATCATCAACTATATTTCCTTTAAAATGAAAGGTTTTAAAATCAACAGAATCAATTACCTGTACAACTTTAATTTCAGGAAAGAAATCGGAAATAGTTTGAATTTTATATACCAAACTATTTTGAATATCAAGTTTCGAATTTTTAATAGAAATACTATAATCTACATCTCTAATAATTTGCTTACTAACTTCAAACGATTTTCCATCACGCCTGGCCATAACACGGCTACTATCATTAAAAACTAAGGTTAGACTGTCTGTATCAACTGTTGTAAAAATCCATTTCAAATTTGTTCCGGCCACTAATTTTAAATCACCAATATTCTGAAGTATTTCACTACTCATATTTGTATAAGATGGAGAAATAATTTCAACGCTGAACGAAGAAATATATGGCTTATTCAAAACTGTAATCCTGAAAATTTCTGAAACATACTTTTTATCAGTAAAATAGATAGAAACTGAACTATTTACGTTTTCAATCTGATAACTAAATAAATCAGCTTCCTTTGACATCATAAAACGATTACCGCTAATATCTACATACATCACTTCAGGTATTTCTTTTCCAATGCAACGTAATTTTAATTCCACAGTTTCACCAGTAATTATTTCCAAATCTGTGTTTAAAAGTTCAAAAGTGTATGGGGCTGGTTTTTCGAACCGTTGCTGATAATGAATAAGCCGGACAGAACTTTCAGTAAATAAATCAGGAGAAGCAACAAACAAACTTATAAAGAGAAGTATTACACCAAAAAAAACAGCAAATATCACCTTCAAATCTTTAAACCTAATGGCATTAGAAAAACTGAATATTTTTAGCTCTCTTATTTTCTGATCAATACTGGCTTTTTGCAAATTACTTGAGTATATGGAATCCGTTTGATTTGCCAATTCCACAATATTGATAAGCCTGTCTCTAATTTCAGGATAAGTATTTTGCAACTGAGAAGAAACATCGTAATAAGAAAGCCTCTTTCCAAAACCTAAAAGTTTGCTTAGAGGAACAATTAAAAAATAAAAACTAATAAACAGAGTTAGTAAAATAGTAATTAGTAAAATGGTAAATTTGATTTTAGGATCGAAATAATTGAAGTATTCAAGACCTGAAATGCAGCTATAGTAAACCAATAAAAGTATAATAAAGAATATTATACCTCTTATAAACCGATAAAAGTAAAACTTCCTGATATAGGAATTCAGTTTATCAACAAACTGTTTATAGCTTTTTTCCATACTTCTAATAAATTCAATTTTAAACACTTACATTTCTGTGTTTTTAACATTAAAACCAAAATGATGTTTATAAAATTGAAGTAAAAATCAAAAAATAATAGCAAAGATATTCATTGAAATTTGTAATAGATATTTTTTTCAAATCATGCAACAAGATTTTTTCAAATCTATTCAGTCAACATTTGAACAAAAAAATATACATTTATATCACTTTTTTATTAAGAATTTTTTAAACTAACAATTGTTATTATAAAATAGAGTATCTTTAAGATCATAGTTTTGAGTTGTTCATACCTTGTTTAAAAAATTATATAAAAATTTGTTTTCAATTAAAACAAGCAAAATTTAAAAAAGATTTAAAGCTTATTAACCGGATATAATCATATTCATATTTTATAATTTATTTAAAACTATATTAATGCTAATATAAAATTTAATGCCCGCAAATTATAAAATATGAAAATTGAGGGTATCCTTTTAGTTAAAATAAGAATATATGATATAGATTGAAAGATATTGCATGGATGAAAAACTAAGTATTTTATTGGTAGAGGATAATCTGTTAAATCAACGTATTGTTACGTTCAGTTTAAAAAAATACAACCACGAAGTGACCATTGCCAATCACGGAGTTGAAGCAATAGAAAAATTTCGTGAGCAAAAATTTGATGTGATTTTAATGGATATCATGATGCCGGTTATGGATGGTCTTGAAGCGACTGTTAAAATCCGGGAGATTGAGAATGAAAACAATTTGAAAAGCAGAACTCCTATTATTGCGCTTACGGCCAATACAATGGATAATGATCGTGAAAAATGTATATCATACGGGATGGATGAGTTTATGGCCAAGCCTTTTGATATTGAAAGGCTTAAATCCATTTTTTGTGAATTGAATATTCGATCCTGATTTAACCTTTCCATATAGCAAAACATCAAGCTTTATTTTTTTACTTTTGGCTGGGAATAAAAGCTAAAAATGAACGAACATTTCGATTTCAGGGATGAATCTCTTTCGGACAATGAAAAAGAGATTGACAGACAATTGCGTCCATTGGAATTTAACGATTTCAGCGGTCAGAGTAAAATTGTTGAAAATCTGAAAATATTTGTCAAAGCAGCAAGGATGCGCGGCGAAGCTCTTGATCATGTGTTATTGCATGGTCCTCCGGGACTTGGAAAAACTACACTTTCAAGCATTATTGCCAATGAGTTGGGTGTCTCGCTGAAATTAACATCGGGACCAGTATTGGATAAACCAGGCGATTTAGCTGGTTTATTAACCAACCTGGAACCAAATTCGGTTTTATTTATTGACGAGATTCACCGTTTAAGTCCGATTGTTGAAGAATACCTGTATTCGGCAATGGAAGACTACAAAATCGATATCATGATTGATAAGGGGCCCAGTGCGCGGTCTATACAGATCGAATTAAACCCTTTTACTTTAATTGGAGCTACAACACGCTCTGGTTTATTAACAAGTCCCCTGCGGGCCCGTTTTGGTATCAAGGCGCATCTGGAGTACTACGATGTTGATGTCCTTACCAAAATTGTCAAACGTTCGGCTTTTATCATGGATGTAAAAATTGAAGACATGGCAGCTTTGGAAATAGCAACACGAAGTCGCGGTACACCCCGAATCGTGAATGCTTTACTTCGTCGGGTGCGCGATTTTGCTCAGGTTAAAGGAAATGGTCAGATTGACCTCCAAATTACTTTGTATTCATTAGACGCGTTGAATATTGATAAATATGGTTTGGATGAAATGGATAACAAAATTTTGAGCACCATCATCGATAAATTCAAAGGCGGACCGGTCGGCCTTTCAACCATTGCAACTGCAGTTGGTGAAGATTCAGGAACTATTGAAGAAGTTTACGAGCCATTTCTGATCAAGGAAGGATTTATGAAGCGGACTCCCCGGGGAAGGGAAGTGACAGAATTAGCTTATAAACATTTGGGTAAAATCCACTACGGCGACTATCCTACCCTTTTTTGACGAGCTTGATTTCAAATAATTTAGGGTAATATTTTCCAGTAATATACATCTTTTTGGTCTTCGGGTCAATGGCTATTCCATTCAGTACATCAACCTGTTTATCAGGATTCGACATGGTTAGAATTCCATCCAGATTTGCCCTGGCAATCACTTTTCCGGTTAACGGATCAATTTTTACGATCAGATTGGTTGTATAAACATTGGCATAAATAAAGCCTTCCGAGTACTCTAATTCGTTCAAATAATAAACAGGCTCTTTATCGTCATACACCTGTATTTTTTTAACCGTTTTATAAGTTTCAGGATTAATGTAGGTTAATACGTTGGTTCCATCGCTCATAATCAGGTTTTGCGCGTCATGTGTCATTCCCCAGCCCTCAGTCGGTTCAAAACGAAAACTATCGGCCAAAGCCATATTTTCGAGTTCGTAAATAAATCCGATTTTGGTTTTATAGGTAAGCTGAAAAATGTGGTCGTTGAAAATCGTAATTCCTTCACCAAAATACCGGTCAGCCAGTTTTACCGATTGCAGTATTTTACCGGTTTTCAGGTTGGTTTTATAAATAGCTGATGTTGTCTTTTCCCCGGTACTTTCATATAGAAATCCATTGTGAATTTCAAGCCCTTCAGTAAAAAATTTTTCGTTGTGCGGATAAGATTGCACCAGTTCATATCCGTATTGCTCAGGAATAATATCCGATAAAACTTCAAATGTTTTGTAATAAACGCCCTCTACCCCATCGGTCTTAACTGCAACTGCTTTCAGTGTGTGTTTGCCAAGATTTTTAAATTTTTTCAGGTATGAAGTAAATTGAGCATCCTTACCTGAAGCTACCTGAACCGAATCAATAAAGATTTTAGTTTCCTGTAATTCACCGTCTTTCAACTTTACTGAAATAGCAATATTAATATCGTCGCCATAAATAATCTTTTTATGAACAGATTCGATCGTAATTTGAACAGCCGGTTTCCGTGACCGGTTCGATTTATTTGAACATGAAAATGAGCTGATAAATAAGGCAAAAGCGATAAATCCGGCAAATAGTCTGAAATTCATCTGATGTGTTTGATAACGGGTTGTAAACAGGCTTCAAATATAAAACATTTTAAAATCAATTGACTTTCAAGCTAATTTTTGACATCTGTAAAAGATTTAGGTTTGTATCTTTGGCAAAAATTTCAGGATAGTGGGTGGATTAAAAAGACTTGCAGGCGAAACAGCCATTTATGGCATGAGCAGCATCATTGGGCGCTTTCTGAACTGGTGGCTGGTTCCTTATTATTCTCGAATTTTCCTTCCTGAAGAATATGGGGTTGTGACCAATTTATATTCCTATGTCGCTTTTTTACTGGTTATCCTCACATTCGGCATGGAAACCGGCTTCTTCAGGTATGCCAATAAAACCAGGGATCACGACAAAATATATGCTACCAGCGCATTTTCGCTTTTCGGAAGTTCACTTTTTTTCGTGCTTACCGCATTTATTTTCTCCGGAAATCTGGCTGGTTTTCTGGATTATAACAATAGTGCACAATACATCAGATGGCTGGCCGTGATTGTTGCGCTCGATGCAGCAACAGCCATTCCGTTTGCCAATTTGCGTCACGAAGGAAAAGCTGTGCGATTTGCCACGCTAAAAATGGTCAACATATTTTTCAACATCTTCTTCAATATTTTTTTCCTTACGGTTTGTCCTTATATCCTGAAAACCAATCCGGAAAGTGTGGTCCGTTTCATTTATAACCCTGAATTTGGTGTAGGATATGTTTTTGTGGCCAACCTGATTGCTTCGGTGATTACGCTTATCATGCTTATTCCTGAAATCCGTAAGATAAAACTGATTTTCGATTGGAGTTTGTTCCGGGAAATGTTCTGGTACTCCTTCCCTATCCTACTGGTTGGAGTATTCGGAATGGTCAACCAGAACATTGATAAAATTCTTATTCCTGAATTGGTACCTGCCAGCCAGAAACCTATGGAACAGCTCGGAATTTACGGTGCAAATTACAAACTGGCCATATTGATGAGCATGTTTATTCAGGCATTTCGTTACTCTTTCGAGCCATTCTTTTTCAGCCATCAGAAAAACAGCGATTCCCGGTTGATTTACGCTCAGGTGATGAAATATTTTGTCATCTTCGGGTTACTGATATTTTTAGGAATTACGCTATTTATTGATGTCTTTAAAATCATTATCGGGGTCGAATATCACTCAGGATTAAAGGTCGTTCCGGCGGTTTTGATGGCCAACTTGTTTATGGGAATCTATTTCAACCTGTCACTTTGGTACAAGCTGTCAGACAAAACCTGGATGGGCGCCTGGATTGCCGGAATTGGCGCTGTGTTAACCATTGCTGCAAATGTGGTCCTTATTCCGGTTATGGGCTACATGGGATCGGCTTATGGGGTGTTGGTTTGTTTTGTGATAATGACCATTATTTCGTACATCATCGGCCAAAAATACTACCGGGTTGACTATGACCTAAAGCGAATTCTGATGTATTTGGGTGTTGGGGTTGGGTTTTATTATCTCTCAGGATGGCTGCATTTTTCATCTTTAATGGTACAATACGGTTTGAATATCAGCTTATTTACTACATTTTTAGTGCTTGTATTTTTTACTGAAAAAAAGGATATCCGAAGTTTATTGAAGCTTTAGTCCAATAAAATACTTTTTAGTATTATTTTTGAAGATTATTTTATCTTTTATGGAAAAATTGAAAATCGCCGTAGCAAGCGATCATGCCGGATTTGAACGGAAACAAGTTGTAATGAAATACCTTCAGGAACTGGGATTTGAATACAAAGATTTTGGCGCTTTTTCGGCTGAAAGCAGTGATTATCCCGATTTTGCACATCCGTTGGCCGAGGCTGTAAGCAAAGGCGAATTCAATGAAGGAATAACCTTTTGCGGAAGCGGAAATGGCATTAACATGACTGCCAACAAACATCAGGGAATACGTTCGGCCATTTGCTGGTTGCCCGAAATTGCCAAACTGGCCCGTAAGCACAACGATGCTAATGTTTGCGCTCTGCCGGCCCGTTATATTACCGACGAAGAAGCGATAGAAATAGTTAAAATATTTTTGACCACCGACTTTGAAGGTGGCCGCCATGTGAACAGAATTAACAAGATACCTGTATAAACTAAATGTCGGAACAAAAGGACATATTTCTAAAAAAATCAAATGAAATTGCATTTGACCTGAAACACCGGGCGACCATCAGATTCAACATCGCCAAATACGATATTGCTGTTGATCGTGGAATGAAACGATATTCCAACCTGGAATTGGCAAAAACACGTGCTTCGTTTGTTAAATCTCAGGCAATTAATCATTTGTACGACCATTTACTTCAGTTTGAAAAGAATATAACTGCGAACGGCGCTACTGTTATTTGGGCCGAAAATGAAGATGAAGCCATTGATGCCGTGAAGAAAATCCTGATCAGAAACAATTCAAAATTAGTGGTTAAAAGCAAGTCAATGACCACCGAAGAAATTGAATTGAACCATCACCTTGAAGAGATTGGGGTAGAACCACTCGAAACCGATTTGGGCGAATACATTGTACAACTGGCAGGCGAAAAGCCATACCACATTGTAACTCCATGTATGCACAAATCGCGTCAGGATATTGCTGAACTTTTTACAGAAAAATTTAATACCCCCGAAGGCAGTACGCCCGAATATCTGGCGGCCTGGGTCAGGCAAAAACTACGCGCAAAATTTACAACTGCTGATGTTGGAATTACGGGAGCCAATTTTCTGGTTGCCGATGTAGGCGGAATTGCATTGACCGAAAACGAAGGCAATGCACTGATGTCGGTTTCGTTCCCCAAAATACACATCGTTATTGCCGGAATCGAAAAAATTATTCCACGGATGCAGGATTTAGCTTTGATGTGGCCAATACTTGCGGCTCATGGAACAGGTCAACAGATTTCGGTTTACAATTCTTTGATCACCGGCCCACAAAAGCCTGGAGAAACAGATGGGCCTGAAAAAATGATCGTGATTCTGTTAGACAACAAACGTTCTGAGCTTTACCAGAACGACGATCAATATGAAGCGCTGAAATGCATCCGCTGCGGAGCATGCCTGAATGCCTGCCCGATTTACAGAAACATTGGCGGATATACTTATGATGCCACTTACAGCGGACCGATCGGCTCAGTAATCACTCCATTTTTTAAGGGTTTAAAAGAATACAACCACCTTAGTTCGGCTTGTTCGGTTTGTGGAAAATGCACCGAAGTTTGTCCGGTAAAAATTCCGCTACATCACATGTTGCTGATTAACAGGCGCGATGCAGTGAGGGCGGGAGCTGGCGGATTTATCTGGAATTCAGGAATGAAAGGATATGAATTTGCCTTTTCGAAACGGAGCAGACTTGATTTGCTGGGAGGAAAAACAAAAAATACTTTAGCAGTGTTAGGGGCGAATGCTTTGGGTGAGAAAAAGCTAATACCCAAACTGGCTGGCCAATCATTTAGCAAACAATGGACAACTAAAAAATAAAACCTATGCTATCGAATACATGTAAATATGCAGTAAGGGCGCTCATTTATCTCGGGAAATTTTCTGCCGATGGTACCAGAATTGGTATTAAAAAAATTTCAAACGATCTGGCTATCCCAACCCCATTTTTAGGGAAAATTCTTCAAAATCTGGTAAAGCAAAAGATATTGGTTTCGACCAAAGGCCCCAACGGTGGATTTGGCCTGGGCAAAAAGGCCGATGAAATATCGCTTTACGACATTGTTCGTATTGTTGACGGCGAAGACTTTTTTAAGAATTGCCTGATAGGATTGCAGCCCTGCTCGCATCATGCCGAAAATGAAAAACCCTGCCCGGTTCATACCCGGTTTGGCCCCATACGCGCCCAATTACTGCAGTTTTATCAGGAAACCACCATTGAAGGAATTTTGGGCGATATGATGGGTTTCGAAGACTTGATCCGGCTATAATTTCCCATGTCCGGAATTTACATCCATATTCCTTTTTGCCGGAAACGTTGCCATTACTGCGATTTTTTTAAAACGACAGACCTGAGCCAGAAAGTCCGGTTATTGGCTGGGTTGAAAAGGGAACTGGAAAGCCGGGCTTCAGAGATGGCTTCCGAAGAAATAAATACCATTTATCTTGGCGGCGGAACCCCTTCTGTTCTTCTGATTGATGAACAGCATGATCTGCTAAAGACCATCTGTCAGAATTATTTGGTTTCGGGCGATGCGGAAATAACCCTGGAGGCCAATCCAGACGACTTAAGCCAGACAATTTTATCAGCGTTAAAAGGGATCGGCTTCAATCGTTTAAGCATGGGAGTTCAGTCGTTTTCCGAAGCCGACCTGAAACTCATGAATCGCCGACATAGTGTTGTGCAAGCCATTCAATCGGTAAAATGGGCCAAGAAAACTGGTTTTGCGAATATCAGTATCGATCTGATTTACGGATTGCCTGATCAAACCCTGGAAGAATGGGAACGTAATGTGCGAATTGCCGTTGAACTTGATGTGCAGCATATTTCGGCCTATAACCTGACCTACCACGAAGGCACTGTTTTTTACGACCGACTCAAAAAAGGAATCCTGAAGGAGTTGCCCGACGAAATTAGCCTTCAGCAATTTGAAATACTTATCCGGATACTAAAAGAAGCCGGATTCGAGCATTACGAGATTTCGAATTTCTGCAAGCCGGGCCTGTATTCGCAGCACAATTCTTCATACTGGAAAAGTAAAAAATACCTCGGCATCGGCCCGTCAGCACATTCGTTTGATTTTAACAGCCGCCGCTGGAATGTATCTTCCATTGAAAATTATTTGCATGGAATAGAAAACAACCAGTCGTACAGCGAAACTGAAATCCTGACCGAACAGGACCGGTACAACGATTACATCATTACCGGATTACGTACCGTTTGGGGCATCTCGGAAGAACTGATTCGGACTGAATTTTCAGCTTCATGTCTTTTTCATTTTCTGAAAATAAGAGATAAATATTTGAATTCAGGCCACGTGAACTGCACGTCAGGAACGGTCTGTTTAAGTCCGGTAGGATTGTTTATTTCGGATAAAATTATGGAAGACTTCATGTTCGTGTCGAATCATTCAAGCTATAAATCCATATCTTAGCAGCCTGAAAAATCTATATTGAAATGATCGTAAAAATTGTCAATCAATCCAATAATCCGTTACCGGAATATAGTACAATACATTCTGCCGGCATGGATCTTCGTGCCAATCTGATTGCCCCCATTGTTTTAAAACCACTTGAAAGGGCGCTTGTTCCTACCGGTTTGTTCGTCGAATTACCAGTTGGTTATGAAGCACAGATTCGCCCCAGGAGTGGCTTAGCCCTGAAAAAGGGAATTACGGTGTTGAATTCTCCGGGAACCATTGATGCTGATTATCGGGGCGAGGTAGGAATTATTCTGATCAATCTATCGAACGAAGAATTTGTCATTCAGCATGGCGAGCGGATATGCCAGATGGTGATTGCCAATCATGAACATATTGGATGGAAATCGGTTGAAGTATTGGAAGAAACTGACCGTGGAGCCGGAGGGTTCGGTCATACCGGTAAAAAGTAAAACGAATGAAAAACAGATATTTAGCATACATTGCTATTGTTACAATCCTGTCTTCCTCTTGCGGAACGACTAAAAAGCAGGCAATTTCTGATGTTCAGGCTAAGCCTGAAACGGAAGAAAAGAGCATTTCGGATGATGATAAAAATGAATTTGAATATACATTTATCGAAGGCCTGAAGCAAAAGATGATTGGAAATCAGCAGGCAGCCATAACACTTTTTTCGAAATGCCTCGAGATCAATCCGACTTCATCTTCAGCCATGTTCGAACTGGCCAAAATTTACAGCAGCAATGGCGACCTGACCAGTTCGTCGCTTTTACTTGAGAAGGCAATTAACATTGATCCCCAAAATAAGTGGCACAAAGTTTTGCTGGCCCAGATTTATCAGCAGGGAAAACAATATAATAAGGCAGCCGGTTTATACCAGCAGCTCTATACGATTGATCCTGAAAACCTTGAGTACCTATACATGAATGCCTCCTTGCTTTCGTCAGCCGAAAAGTATGACCAGGCCATTGAGGTTTATAATGAGCTGGAAAAAAAGATCGGGATTAACGACCAGATTTCGGTCGAAAAACAACAAATTTACCAATCTGCCGGAAAGAAAAAAGAAGCTCAGGCCGAACTTCAGAAACTCATTGATTTTAACCCGAAAGAGCCACGCTATTATGGATTGATGGCCGATTATTACCTTTCGGAAAAGGATGATGCAAATGCCCTTAAATACTACCTCAAAATTCTGGAAATTGATCCTGATAATGGATTTGTACTATTTTCGCTTACCTCTTTTTACCGGCAGAAGGAAGATAAAGAAAAAGCCTGGGAGTATGTCCGCAGGGGATTTCTGAATAAAATGGCTGATGTTGAAACCAAGATTCAGTATTACCTGATGATCATGGCCGAACCGGAAAAACCGTTTTTTACCGATGATCAGGTTGATGAACTGGTGAATATTCTCGTGAAAACCAACGCAGATGATTACCGTGTTTTTACTGTTTATGCCGAATATCTGATCAGCAAAGGAAAACTGGCTGAAGCCCGTGACCAGCTCCGTAAAGTGCTTGAAACCAACAAAGACAATTACATGATTTGGGAGCGCATGCTCATGATCAGTAACGATTTGCTCGATTTTAAAGGTATTTACACCGATGCGGAAAAAGCTCTCGAACTGTTTCCAAATCAGCCTTTGCTGTATGGTCTGAGGGCTGTTGCCTGCCTGCAGCTCGAAAAGTATTCAGAAGCGCTCGACGTCCTAAACGAAGGTGAACCGTATTTACTGGGTAATAAACCGATGAAAATTCAGTTTGATTTATACCGCGCCGAAGCCAATTACAAGTTGGATAGGGTAGAGGAGGCTTTCAAGGCTTTTGACGCTGTTATTCAACTTGATCCCGAGAATTGGCTGGCCATGAATAATTATGCCTATTATCTGTCGTTGAGAAACGAAAACCTGGAGAAAGCCGAACAATTAAGTGGCAGGGCGGTTAGGGCCAATCCCGAAAATCCGACCTATCTGGATACTTATGCCTGGGTTTTGTTTATGCGGAAAGATTATACCCTTGCACGGTTTTATATGGATACAGCCATAAAAAACGGTGGAGATAAAAATGGAGTAATTGTTGAGCATTATGGCGACATCCTTTTTATGCTCGGGCAAAAAGAAAATGCGCTGGAGCAATGGAAAAAAGCAATGGAAACAGGCGAAGGTTCTACCTTATTAAGCGAAAAAATCAAGCAGCAGCGCTACCTCGATAAATAAAAAAAAGTGAGAAAAATTACCTCGATAAAATTTTCAGTAATCGGATTTATCTGCTTGGTTATGCTCGGTCTTTCTTCCTGCAAAACAACACGTATTGCTACAACTTCAGCAGTGCGCCCGATCAATTCCGGCAAATTGTTTCGGAACATTGAGGCCAGCGCCTTCGATTACAAATATTTATCAATCAAACGAATAAACTGTCAGTTCGATAACGGAAAAGTAAGGACTTCGTTTAAAGCAAGTATTCAGGCCGAAAAAGACAAGAGGATTATCTTATTACTTAGTAAATTAAATATCCCGGTAGGCCGTCTGTGGCTTACTCCCGACAGCGTAAAATACATCAACTATCTTGAAAATACCTATTTTCTGGATGATTACAGTTACCTGAGTTCTGTAATGGATATGGATCTGGATTTTGAAACCATTCATGCAATCGTTTCAAACAATGTGCTGTCAATCTGGGATGAAAAAAGCGAAAAGGACAACCGCTATTATGATACCAAAATAGATTCCGGCATGTATGTTCTGGAATCAGTAACTAAACCTAAAGAGAGAAAAGCCAATCAGAAAAGCAGCGAAAGAAGACAAGCCCGCAAATCACAAAAAATAATTACCGATACTCCTGTCCGCCAGTCTGTTTCTATTGATCCGGAAACCTTTAAACTGCGAAAAATAAGAATGGAAGATGTCCTGAATTCACGTAACCTGAACATCGATTTTTCTGATTTCACCAAAGTTGGTAAGCAATTGTATCCCGGTGAAATTTTTCTGCATTTTAGTAGTCCCGAAAGCAATATGGAAATGAGAATCAGGATGGCCAATTTTTCTACAGAAAAAGAAAATGAAATTCGTTTCAAGGTACCCGAAAAATTTACACGGATAAACAGCAATTAGGATGAAGATCTTTTTACTTCTATCGGTTTTTTTACTCGTTGTGGTTCTGACGAATGGACAATCGTTAGATGAATTGCGCAAAAAAAAGGAAAAAACCAACGAGCAGATCAAATACACGACCAAACTGCTGGAAGAAGCTAAAAAGAGCGAAAAACAAACCCTGAATAAGTACAAAATATTAAACAGGCAGATTGAGCTTCGAACTAATCTGATTACCGGAATTAACTCTGAAGTTGGTGTTTTGGGCGAGTTTATTGACCAGAATGTCTGGCTTGTTGGTTCACTGAATGCAGATTTGGAAGAATTGAAAAAGGAATATGCCAACATGATTCTGTTTGCCCAAAAAAATCAAACCAACTACAGTAAAATATTGTTCGTGCTTTCAGCAAATAGCTTCAACCAGGCTTACAAACGGATCATGTATCTGAAGCAATATACTGAATACCGGAAAAAACAATCAGAACTGATTCAATGGATCCGTGATCTGGTCCAGGTAAAAGTGGGGCGTTTGCAACAGCAGCGAACCGAGAAGGAAACTCTTCTTCAGGCCAAAAAAAGGGAAGCCGATCAGTTAAATAAGGAGAAAAAGCAGCAAGGTAAGAACCTTGCGACTTTGCAGCAAAAGCAAAAGGACATTGAAAAAAAGCTGCGCAAGCAACAAAAAATTGACACGCAGTTAAGCCACGAAATTCAGCAAATTATTGATGAAGAAGTCAATAAGGCAAAAAAGAGCGGAAAAACAGGATTTGAAATGACCCCGGAACAAAAATTGGTTTCAGGTCAGTTTGAACAGAACAAACGACGCATCCCCTGGCCGGTTGACCGGGGCGTGATTACCGACCATTTCGGTATTCACGAACATCCGGTGCTGAAAAATATTCAGGTCAAAAACAACGGGGTTGATATTTCTACGGCTCAGGGAACCAACGCGCGTTCGGTTTTTGCCGGTGAAGTAAGCCGGGTGTTTGTCGTTTCAGGAGGAAATTATGCCGTGATAATCCGTCACGGAAAATACCTTTCCGTTTATTCCAACCTGGTCAATGTTCAGGTGAAATCGGGCGATAAAGTTTCGGTAAAACAAACCATTGGAACCATTGGTACCGATGGCGATGATGATAAAACCGTGCTTAAATTCCAGATTTGGAACGAAAATGTCAAACTTAATCCGGAAGACTGGATTGCGAGGTAAGGTGACTGTTAGTAATATCTTCAAAGCTCCAGGGAATGCACCTTAGTTTCATTCCAGAATTACCTTCAGTACTTCCTCCAAAATCAAATGGTATTAGTTTGGTGAATGATTTACTGAACGGATAAATCAAAATCAAATTTGAAACACCATATTTCTTGCCGTAAGCAAAAAGCTGGTACATGTCGGCCTGACTGATTTCGTAATTGTTGCGGGGTTTGTTTTCGTCAATAATTTTCCATTTGGTATCGGCAACAATAGTTTCAGTATCGGTTTCAATAACCATGTCGGGGCGTATATGAAAACGCTTTTCTTCGTTGTAGTTGAGGTCGGTAACCAAATGGTGTTTGCGCTCCTGCAACGAGATGTTCCACTCTGGATGCTGTTGTTTAAGTTTATATACTACATACGATTCGAACAATACTTCCATCGGGAATAGGATGGCCGTATTCAAATGCTTTCCTTTATAGCTGGTGAATGATTGACCCAACAAAAAAACCTTCGCCCAGCGCAAGGCCATGTCGTAATGTGTGAACAGCCGATTGTTACCATTGATTTGGATAAGGTCGTGATCTAGATTTGAACAAATGGAAACATCATCAAACAGATGGATGAAACCATTAATCAAGCTAATATTTTTTGATGAGCGGCTTTTCGACTTCAGGTAAATCAGAGTGGCTTTCAGTATGCGATTTTGAGGAATGTCGGTTTTGAATTCGTCAAATTGTACAAAGAACTGTTCACGGTGTGCCGCATTGTATTTGATGTTTTCATTGAATTGAAGTTTTCCTTTCAGAAAGAGTTGATTCTCGCTTTGGGTCGAATAGTAATGCTTGATACCGCGCTTGACCAACTTTTCTATTTCATCGAGAAACACAGTGATGAAAATTTCAATCAATGGCATTTTGCTAGTGTGCAAATGAGCCTGATCGATGCAACGGAAAGGTGAATTTCGCAATGTACGGAGCATTTGCAACAACACCGATTTTGCATAAGACACTTCCGAACCATCGTTTTTTTCAGTTGCCCGATAAATTTTTGGCAGTATTTCAATCACTGTTCCCCGCCGGGTTTCAATGATGCCAACATGGTTTTTTACCCGAATAAAATCTTTTCCTTTTTTTCGATGGAATGAAAAAATCGGGTCGATGTCGTTGTTTTCGGTGACAAAACCTTTTAGGCTTTGAAACGAACGGTCATCGAGAAAAATTTCATCAAACGAATCAACCGGATTTTCTGGTTTTAAATCTTTTCCATTCCAGATGGTTCCAAACTCAGCAATATGTTTTACTTTGCTCATCCTTTGCTTGGCCGCTCGTAGATATGCACAAATCCTGAAATGGGAAAATTATCAAATTGACCATTTGAAATTAGAGGGTTCAATTCATAAATTTCTTGTTCTTCATAATCGTCTAAATCTACACCAAAAAGATTTTTCTCTTCAGTTCCGTTGTAATGTTTTGTTACCAGAACCAACTTATCTTCAGGAGATTTTCCCCACTCGTCGTTATCGCCAAGAACCAGTTGAATTTTTCTCCAATCGGTGTAGAAATACTCCTGTAATAAAGGAATTATTTGGTTTCTGAATACATTACACAAAGCGTTTTTCGATTTAATTTCAATGAGATAGGCATGACCAATGGTGTGGTCTCGGTCGAGCAAAAAGGTAATGCGTTCGTTAATGGTTTCCAAAAGTTTTTGCAGGTTGATGCCTTCAATATTATCGGAAAGAATGGTTGGATTTGGTATCATTTCTTTGAATTCGAAGCGGCGGCGCAGTGCAGTGTCGATTAGGGCAATGCTGCGGTCGGCTGTGTTCATAGTGCCAATGATGTACAGGTTCGAAGGCACCGAGAATTTTGTTTTCGAATAAGGAAGGGTAACTTCCAGCGCATTTGTTTCGCCTTGCCGTTTGTCGGGTTCAATCAGGGTGATCAGTTCGCCAAATATTTTAGAAATGTTGCCCCGGTTGATTTCGTCTATTATCAGCACATAATTTTTCGATTCTTTGACAATTTTTGCTGCGCCAGAATTCTCCTGAACCAACTTACTTACCATTGCCGGGGTTATTCTTGAAAGCTGATAAACGGTTGGTAGGGTTAGATTAGTGTTGCCATTCAATTCGTAAATACTGATGTTCTTCCCCTTCAACAACCATTTTACTTTTCGAACATGGTTGTATTCTGAGAGAGTTTCATCAAAGGTATAGTCACCTGTAATTACACCAATGGCATCAATGGTTTTAGTGTCTTTGAAAATTAGGGCAATATCTCCTTCCTCCATGTTGTAAAAGTAAGAAAGGGAATTTTTGTCATTTTTTCCCAAATTTTGATAATATTCATTGCCATCTTGTAGTTCAAATAATTCTTCAAGGCTTCCTGTCTTTTCCCAACCTATTCGTATTTCATTTTTCTCGAAACATTGCTGTTTTGTAGCTTTGTTCCGTTCACCTTTTAGTGATACTTTGAAAACCCTTGACTCTGGGGAGATCTGAGATGTAACACTACTCCCTTGTAGCTCTCCAATTTCAGCCTCACCACAAATACGTTTAAAAATACCATCCGAAACTTTGTAGATCATCTCTTCGCCGTCTTCATTTCCGGTTTCGCCTATTGGGATCGGTTTAATCCCTTCCACAAATTCTTCGTATCCGAACGATTGATGAAAGGTGACGAATTCAATTTGTTTGTTTTTACGAAGCCGATTGAACGCTTCAACTAGTTTATCACGATCTATTTCATTCTTGAATCTCTCATAAACGTCAGGTGCAGCAATCTGCATGGCATGACCAATGGTATGGTAGGTTTTCCCGGTTCCGGGAGGGCCATAAAGGATAAGGTTTTTGGGGTAGTTGATATTTTCTTTCATTTCAATAGTTTTTTCAGTATTCAATTGTTCCGGCTTTTCGGTGTTAGATTCTTTCTTTTCTAATCCGCAGTATAAAATATCTTGGGTCAAAATGGTCCGCGAATGATCGGGCCATGCTGTTGAAGGTAAAGTCGAATTTGTTACTGCCCAAAGTTCATCATCATCCATCACATATTTTCCTTTGAATTGATTACAAAGTTTGAGGTAATGAGCATACTTCAGACCTTTTGCTACTTTCTTTTCCTTGTATAGATCGACAAACTTTGAATAGAATGAGTCTTTAAAAAAGTAGTATTTGTCGGGGTAGCGGAATGTAAGATAAACAGCCATAGTGCGCTCATCCTGAAACCCCGTCTTTTGATTATCTATTTTTTTCATTAGGGAATCAATTCCAGTCTCAAAATTTCTCAACCTACTTATAAGTTCTTTACTTTCATCAAATAAATTTCGGAAATGTTGACTTGTTTCTTTTGGAAATGTTTTTGCAACTCCTCGAATAGTACCATAGGCAAGTTGATACATCAGGTTAACTTGCTTTTTTAGCGCATTATCAAGCATTGCAGCGAAATCTAAAGCGTCGTTATCCCAATTATCTTGAAAATGTTTTATGGCCTCGTATTTATAAAACTCATCGGCATGTCCATTCTTCTTCTTTAATTCGATGTATTGAAACAATAGTTTTAAGAATGGATCAGGTAGAAATATTTGTCCTTCTTTTGTTCCAATTAGAAAATGGGTCAACGCATCGGTCATATAATAATCCTCTAATTCGGAATATTTTGAAATAAGATCTTTCTGAGCTTCCTCAATTGAGTGATATATCTGAACAAAATCTCCCTTAACTACATAGCTTAAAGCATTAAGGGCATTAATGCTTTTGTTGTTAACAATCACAAAACGATTGCTATCAATTCTATTAAGATATATAGTTGATCCTCCTCGTCCAAGATTTGTATACTTAGAAACCTTTTTTAACCAATTATCTAGATCAAGTTTATTACCGTAAGGTTCAAGTACAAAACTTCTGAAATTTTCAAAATCCCGAGCAATGGCTATTTTGAATTCCCCAGCACCCCTTTGTCCTCCGCCCTGAATTCCTCCACCTTCCTTCACAAACTGAAAGAAATATTCAATGAAATCTTCTTTGTTCAGTCCTTCCAAGTATACCGATGATTTTAATTCAGGGTAAGCGTTTCTGTTTTCATGGTGAGGATCTGTCTTATACCACTTTAGAAACGCATCAACTAAAGATTTGTGATCTTGGTTCATTGGTCAGTTTTTTGTGTATTATCTTGCAAGATAATACATTTTTATGTAAGCTATTGAAAATTGAGGGCTAAAAATTTGATGCTCCAACAAAAAGAAAATCCGGAAGATGCCCGGGTTTTTTTTATGGAATCTGTTTTATGAGTTCGAGAATTTCCTTGTCTGTAAGGTTTTCAATTTCGCTTTTGTTGTAAATGGAAAGCAGAAAAACAGTTTCATTGATAGATACAAGATGTGTTATTATCCTTGCTCCTCCGGACTTTCCTTTTCCTTTGCTGGCAATCGCCAACCGGATTTTGAAACAGTTTTGTCCAATTTCTGTACCTTTGGTCGGGTTTTGTTTTAGCTCATGAATAAGTTCCGCGAGTTCGTTTTTGAGCAAAGGAAATTTTTTCATCAGGCGTTTTGCCTGTCGTTCAAATACCTTTATCGTTTTAACCTTAAAGATCATTGAGAAAATCTTCGGCGTTGCGGGCCTGTATTTTACCTTCCTTGATTTGCTTCATTTCTTCAATGGCTTCAGCCAGTTCGGCCAAAAACAATTTTTTGTTTCTCAGGCGTTCAAGTTCTTCAAGGTCTTTTTGTATTTTTTCCCAATCTCTTAGGGGCAATTGAACTGCACTTTTTTGACCTTTTTTGTTAGAAATGTATTGTAATTCCATGATATCTAAATTTGATTCAGGCTACATCAAATTGGCAACCTTCGTTAATCCGGGAACATTGATAAATCGTATTTTTCTTCCCTGTAAATCAATCAGATGGTCCTGTTTGAATTCGGAAAGTAACCGGATTACACTTTCGGTAGCAGTTCCAACCATATTGGCCAGTTCTTCGCGGGTGAGCGAAATCTGGAGGGTATTGGCATTGTCCAGTTCAAAATTTTCCTTCAGCAATAAAAGCACTTCGGCAAGCCGTTCGCGGACTGATTTTTGGGCAATGTCGGTAATGTAATCGTTAGCCTCGCGCAATTCCTTACAAACGATTTGCAGCATGTGGTGCGAAAACTGCCAGTTGTGCTGGATCAGGTACAACAGCGTTTGATAAGGAACATGGCTCAAAACGGCTTCTTCAATCACTTTTGCCGTAGTACAGGCCAGTTCCTGACTTAACAGCGACCGGTACGCAATAATATCACCCTTTTTGGCAAAGCGGATGATTTGTTCCTTACCATCAATTCCGGTCTTGAAAATTTTCAGAATACCACGGGTAACGCAGTAAAAACCAGTTAGCCGGCTGCCTTCCCTGTAAATGATACTACCCTTTTTATACATCGAACAGGTTTTGTCGTAATTGAGCTGCGCAATTTCCTGTTCAGTAAGTTTCTTGAATAATTGAAACCCGCTTAAATCGCAATCGTCATCTGTCGGTCGTTTAATTGAACTTCTCATCAGGTTATTTTGTTTTAAGATTGTAAAATTAAAACTATTATTCGAATTGCAATATAGAGGAATACAATATGAAACATGTACTTGACTTAGCGTGGAAACAAAATTTGGCTTTTGAGTGTGATATGGATGGTCATCATTTGATTGTTGATGCATCGAAAGAAGGCGGGGGCGATGATATGGGGCCCCGGCCCAAAAAACTGATGCTTACTGCCCTGGCCGGATGTACCGGTATAGATGTGATTATGATCCTGAAAAAAATGAAGGTTGAACCGGAAGCTTTCAATGTGATTGTAGAAGGTGATTTAACCGAAGAACATCCGATGAGGTATCAGAAAATGAAAATCGTCTATCAGTTTAAAGGAAAAGATTTACCCTACGACAAACTCGAAAAAGCCGTTAAACTTTCGGAAGAAAAATATTGCGGCGTATCGGCTGCTTATCGTTTGGCGATGGATCTTTCGGTTGAAATTAGGATTGTTGAATAGAAACGAAGACATTGAAAGCATTGGAAAAACTACTGCGTTCAATTGCTTTCAACCGCCTTCAATCAATCTCAGATAAAAACCAAAAACCTTGAAAAACCCGGCATTATTCGATGAGGGAAGTGAAAAGATCTTTACCATCCGGAAGATCTCAGACTTTAACGAAGAGGAGTTGGAACATAACCTCATACCTCATCTTCACGATTATTATTCCATTTTCTGGATCGAATCAGGAGAGGCTATTCATGCCACTGAATTTGTGGAATACAGCCTTAAGCAGGACACTATCCTGTTTGTTCCGCCCAGACTGAAACACCGGATGTATTTAGACAAATCCGTCAGTGGTATTTACATCCTTTTTAACGAGGATTTTATCCGGTTTAACCGCAAAAACCATGTTCCACTTAATGAATACCGATTATTCAACAATCCTGACTTTAAAAGCCTGATAACTATCGTTCCGGAGAAACGTGAAAAACTGAATAACATTACAGGACTTATTTTTGATGAAATCAGGAATTCGGATGATTACAGTCAGGATATTGTCCTGAATTTGCTGCATTTATTTTTGCTCGAATCCAGAAGGATTTTCGATCAGCAGGACCAATCCCCCAAAGAAGAACCTGATTCAACACCCGATGCTACAATTATTAAATTTAAGCAGTTAATCGAGGAGAATTATACGACTCAAAAGAGTGTAACTCCTTATGCCGAAATGCTAAATATGAATCCATCCTGTTTGAACGAACTCACCAAACGAACAACGGGTATTACGGCCGGAGAACTCATTCGAAACCGGATAATCGGCGAAACAAAAAAGTTGCTTTACTCAAGCAGCTTGTCGGGAAAAGAGATTGCCTTTGATCTGGGATTTGATGATCCGGCTTATTTCAGCCGCTTTTTCCGTAAATATACCGGGCTCACCTTAAAAGAATTTAGGGACCAAAGCCGAAAAAAATACCATTAAATCCTTTTTTAGTCCATTTTTTCACCCTTTTTTTCACTCTATTTTTGTAACTGTATAAAAACAATTAAATTTTAATCAGTTATGAAATCAATTAAATCATTGGCCATATTGTTATTGGCCGTCACATTGACTACTTCGGTATTCGCGGGAACACAAAAAGTTGATCCGGCAAAAAGTTCAGTAAAATGGCTGGGTAAAAAAGTTACCGGCGAACACTCTGGTTCTATTTCAGTTAAGGAAGGTTTTCTGGAAGTAAGTAATGGTAAAGTAACCGGTGGAAAAGTTGTGATTGATATGCAATCGCTGGTTGATGAAGACATTAAAGATGCCGGTATGAACGGTAAACTGGTAGGACATTTAAAATCTGACGATTTCTTTGGAGTTGCAACATTTCCTACAGCCGAACTGGCCATCACCAAAGTGGAAGGTTCTACTTTCTCCGGAAACCTGACCATTAAAGGAATTACCAACCCAACAGTTTTCACTGCCACTTCATCAACTGAAGGAAAAAGTACCACTTACAAAGGAACCCTTACCATTGATCGCAGCAAATACAACGTAAAATACGGCTCAAAATCGTTTTTTGAAAATCTGGGAGATAAAGTTATTTACGACGAATTTACCCTCGATTTCAGCCTGGTGGTTGCTGAATAACTCAATCATGAAACTAACTCTTCATCGGTCTGGTTGCCGGGGACATGCCGATCACGGTTGGCTTAAAACATGGCACAGCTTTAGTTTTGCCGGATATTACAATCCCGACCGGATGCATTTTGGCGTACTTCGAGTACTGAATGATGACATAATTGAAGCTGGAATGGGTTTTGGGACTCATCCCCACGACAATATGGAAATTATTACCATTGTGCTTGCCGGGGAACTTGAACACCGCGACAGCATGGGTAATGGTTCGGTAATCAGGCCTGGCGAAGTTCAGGTCATGTCGGCCGGAACCGGAATTCAACATTCGGAGTTTAATCATTCGCAGGAAAATGAAGCCAGTTTGCTTCAGATCTGGGTTTTCCCGGATAAGAAGAATGTGAAGCCAAGATACGATCAGGCCAGCTTTTCAGAGGAAGAAATGAATGGAAAATGGCGCACTGTTGTTTCGCCTGACGGTACTGATCATTCAATGTGGATTCATCAGCAGGCTTGGTTTTCGCTCGGTATTTTCAATGAAGGCAGCTCAATCAGCTATCAACTGAAAAAGGCCGACAGCGGCGTTTACCTGTTTCTGATTTCAGGAGAACTTGAAATCGGACCGGAAACCTTAATTCAGCGTGATGGCCTTTGTATCGAACAGATCGATGCCGAAATACAACTGAAAATAAATAAGAATTCAAAGTTACTGTTGATGGAAGTGCCGGTATAATTACTTCAAAAAAAGACAGAAAAAATAGGGAGTCGGGAAACTGATTCCCTATTTTTATTTCATTGCCAAAACCTGAAAGTGATAACTTTATGATAGAATGGTGGTTGTGAAGTCGTTTTTTTATCAGCCGATAAATTGCTAATTTTGATCAAATCCAATGACCATGCAATCAATCAATCCATTTTCAGGCGAAACAATCAGGGAATACGATGAATACTCTTCTGCAGAAGTTGAGCAAATCATCGCCAATGTTGACCATGCTTTTCATTTATGGAAGCTGACGAGCTTTGAACAACGGGCGGCTTGCATGAAAAACCTTCAGGCCAAATTACTCGAAAAGAAAGAGGAACTAGCTGGTATTATGGTTGCCGAGATGGGCAAAGTGAAGCGAGAAGCCATCGGCGAAATCGAAAAATGTGCCTGGGTTTGCTCTTTTTATGCCGAAAATGCCGAATCGTTCCTGGATAATGAACCGATTAAAACTGAAGCGTCAGAATCCTACATTTCTTATCAACCCATTGGGACAGTTTTGGCCGTTATGCCTTGGAATTTCCCGTTCTGGCAGGTATTTCGCTTTTTGGCCCCTGCATTGATGGCCGGAAATACCGGTGTACTGAAACATGCTTCAAATGTTTCGGACTGCGCTTTGGCAATTGAGCAATTGGTTCGTGAAGCCGGATTTCCGGAGAATGTATTCCGTACTTTGCTGATTGGTTCGTCAGCAGTAAAAGCAGTAATCGAAAATCCGAAGATCAAAGCCGTGACTCTTACCGGAAGTACTCCTGCCGGAAAGTCGGTGGCTTCGGCTGCCGGATCTGTATTGAAAAAATCGGTGCTCGAATTGGGTGGGAGCGACCCTTATTTGATTCTGGAAGATGCCGACCTTGAAATGGCTGCCCGTTTGTGTGTAACCAGTCGCCTGCTGAATGCCGGGCAAAGCTGTATCGGAGCCAAACGGTTTATTGTGGCAGATAAAATTTACGATCAGTTTAAAAGCGAATTTGTACGGTTGATGAACGAAGCTAAATTCGGCGATCCACTCGATCCGCAGACAACCATTGGCCCTCTGGCCCGGGTAGATTTGCGCGATGAACTTCACCAACAGGTCTGGGAAAGCCGCGAGTTGGGCGCAATTGTCTTAATTGGCGGATATATTCCCGATGGCATTGCCCCGTTTTATCCTCCAACAGTTTTAGAAAATGTGCTTCCCGGAATGCCTGCCTATCACGAAGAGTTGTTTGGGCCTGTTGCCGTTTTGTTCAGGGTCAGTTCGGAAGACGAAGCGATCCGGATTGCCAACGACACCGTGTTTGGATTGGGTGCAGGCGTTTTTACGGCGGACATCGCCAAAGGCAAAATGCTTGCAGAGAAAGGACTTCAGGCTGGCTGTGTGTTTGTAAACGACTTTGTCAAATCCGATCCCCGCCTTCCGTTTGGCGGAGTTAAGGAAAGCGGCTATGGCCGCGAATTATCGGCTATTGGCATCCGCGAATTTGTGAATGTAAAGACAGTGGTAGTGAAGTAGTGTCATATCAACGAACTATTGACGCAGCGTCATGCTGAACTTGTTTCAGCATCTATAAATGGATGAGACACTGAAACAAGTTCGGGGTGACTTGACTTGGACTGTTTAATGTTGACATGACAGTAATGTAGTTTTAGGGAATTGATTTTACAGGAATTTGGCAGATTAAAAAAGCCGGATGGTTAGTCCGGCTTTTAAGATTTAGTTCATAAATAGTTTAATTATATCCAGGGTTTTGCTGCAATTGCGGCGCTTTGTTCATCTCGTCGCGCGAAAGTGGAACCCAGTAGAATTTTTTATCGGTAAATGATCTGGCATCAGCATTGTCGGCTTTGTTGTATTTCCAACTTTTGCTGCCATTATTGTAATGTTCTACCCTCATTCCGTAAACATTTTCAATAACTTGTTCCATAATCATCCAGCGGCGGATATCCCAAAAGCGGTGGCCTTCACCAAAGAATTCGATATTTCTTTCATCACGGACGAATTCTCTTGCTTTTGCCTGGTCGGTTGTAACCCTGTCGGGCAAACCGGCGCGGTTTCTAACCATGTTCATCGCATCAATGCCTTTCTGAAGGTCAGCGCCACCAATTTCAATACAGGCTTCAGCATAATTCATTAAAATTTCAGCATATCTGAATTCTATCCATGAATGAGTACCTCTGAAATACTGGCCCGCAGTTGCCGGATCCATTAACTTTTTGAAATAGTACCCGGTTTTAGTAGCGTTCCACGATTCAATCAAACCCTGACGGGTGTCGAGACCACTTTTATAAGGATTTGCATCACCGGCATTTGCCAAATAATAGCCAGTCTGAACTTTATTTTCCGGTTCCAGCCCCGCTGCATCCGAAGGTCTTTGCTGCCATGGGGCTCCATCATACAAAACACAAGCATAAAAACGTGGCTCACGTCCATTGTATGGATTGCGCAACGGATCGGCAGCCAGTTCGGCAGCAGTTGCTGTTCTGACTTCCATATTCCCGGGATTGTATTTATCCCATTGGAATTTGGAACCATCAGCCATTTCAAATCTTCTTACGGCTGGTTCAGTAGGGTCGTTGTTTCCCCAATTGTGGTATCCGTTCGGGCCGTACCAAATATTGGCATTATTTATATTTCCTCCTGTGAGCGGGAACTGGATACCCCAGATGGTTTCGCTATTCCAGCCAGCTTTCTGGAGGAAATTGCTGCCATAGGTTTCTGCGTATTTCTGTACATCGGCGGCGGTTAATGTTGCTGGCGGGTCGGTAATTGTTCCTACCAAAGAAAAAGTTCCGAATTTGCCATCCATAACATCCTTTGCAGCATCACGGGCTTGAGTTAACAGAGTTGCCTGACTACCTGAAGGGAATGAAATCAGTGTATTGGAAGCCTGTTCTGTCCATCCACCGTTTGTAAGTTTACTTGCACAGAAAAGCAGGACTCTTGATTTTAAAGCAGCAGCTGCTGCGCGATTTGCACGTCCCTGTTCTACTGATGCCGGTAAATTATCGATCGTACTTTGAATATCTTTAAGGATGAAATCAAGTGTTTCTTTAATAGTTGACCGTTTAGCAGTAGTGAAATCATCACTCAGTTTATATGGCTGATCCTTTAAGACTGCACCACCATACACCATCAGAAGGGTTGAGTAATCGTATGCTCTGATAAAATAGGCTTCCCCTTTCATTTGTTTTTTCAGCGCTTCCTGTGCAGCTGTAATTTTAACAGCATCTACGTTGGCAAGAATCCGGTTTACATCCTGAATATTCGCGTAAAGATTATTCCAGCGTAACCAACCACCTAATCCATTATTTACAAAATAACCCAACTGGTCTGGGCTCATAGTCCCTTTAAGCATGACATAGTTTGCCGGACGGTGAATGCAAAGGGTCTGGTCGGTACCAGAACTTAAAAGGTCTTCGCGGGCACCAAGGATGCCGTTATCGGTATTTCCCCCCATTCTGTCGTAGCATTTACCCAGATATGCATTCACAACATTGATATCTGAAAATACAAGTTCTTCGTTGAATGTATCAACTGCCTTCTTGTCAAGCACATCTTCCTGGCAGGATGCCGTAATTAAAAGAAGAATTGCGATTGCTGATATATTAAAAAATATTTTTTTCATATTCTAACTGTTTATAAGTTATAAAATTTACTAGAAGGTAATATTAGCGCCTATGGCAAATGTTTTCATAGTAGGATAAACACCTGGATTGTTGGTTTCCGGATCCCATTTTTTGGTAGCGGAATAGATCAATGCCAGGTTATTGCCAGTAAAGTAAACACTGGCTCTTGCTAAACCAATTTTTGAGTAGTATTTGGCAGGAATTACATAATTCAGTACCACATTTTTCAAACGGCAATATGCTGTATTTTCGAGCCAGTAATCGCTCATGCGTACATCGGGCGACCAGTAAAGGTCGTCACGGTTATATGCCCTTGCTATATTGGTAACAGTGTTGGTTGGTGTCCAGCGGTTTTCGAATTGCCATTTGTAGTAGTTTCCGGCTTCTCCGCGTCGGTTATCGTATTGACTGCGTTTCAGGAATTCACCCTGACCCTGAATCTGAACTGATAAAGTAAATTCTTTCCACGCTACGCTCACATTGCCTCCATAAAAAGTTTCAGGTGCATCAACCCTGTCGAACAAAATCTGGTCATCGCCTGTAATCGTGCCATCGCCCGATACATCCCTGAACATTACATCGCCCGGTTTAGTGCCGGCAAGTTTTGCAGGGGTAGCATCAACCTGTGCCTGATCTTTGAAAATTCCAATGGCATCGTACATTAACCATGCGCCATAAGAATGTCCGGTAAGTTGTTGCCATGGTTTTGCCCTTACAGGTTCGTCCATTTCAACAATTTCGTTGTGGTTATAACTGAAATTGGCAGTTACGTCAATACGCAAATCTTTGTTAATGGCTTTATGGTAACCAGCGTCAAGTTCAAATCCACGGTTATCTACAATACCAAGATTTTCCTGTGGCAATGTCAGACCTGTAAAGTTGGGAACCGAAGCATCTTTGGTTACAAGAATATCTTCCCTTTTGCTATAGAAAAACTCAGCATTCAGATGGAAAAGATCATCCATAAATTTTGAATCGAACCCAAGATTATAGGTTTTCTGTGTTTCCCATGTAATGTTTGGATTGGCGACAGTTGGTGGGCCAACTACCGTTTGTATCGCTCCGCTCGTGCCAAAGGTCATACCGGTACCAATACCATATTTATCCATAAACTGGAAAGGGCTTCCCGGGTCCATACCCATCATACCAAAGGATGTCCTAAGCTTAAAGTAGTTGATAAACGACAAATTGGTTTTCCAAAAATCTTCTTCAGAAGCACGCCATCCAAGCAACAAACCCGGGAAATAACCCCAGCGATCCGATGCAGGGAATTTAAGTGAACCGTCAGCGCGGAATACAACTTCAGCAAGGTATTTCCCTTTATAGTCGTAAGTGGCACGTCCGATCCACGATTTACGGGCATAAACTGAAGCAGATCCGGTAATATTCTGGTCTTTTGCATTACCGGCATCCATGGTCTTAATTACCGATGAAATATAATATTTACGATATCCGTAAAAATAGTTCCAGTCGCTTTGGTACTGCTCGAATCCGCCAAACAACGAAATACTATGGTCGCCAATCTTTTTTATATAATTGGCATTAATCATAGCCGTTTGGTTGACTGTACGGTCGTACCTTTCATTGTTTTCGGCAGATGAAAGACCTCTCAAAGTTGGAGTTAAAGGCATTTTCGTAATAAATCCGTCTGCCCCCCGTGTGGCCTGACTCCAATTGGGGTAGTATAATATCCATGGCTGATAGAATGCCTTGTTAAAATAGTTGGTAATGTCGTAGTTGTAACTTCCGGTGAATGAAAGCCCTTTAACAAACGGAACAGTAATCGTTGCACTAAAAGTGCTTAACAACCTGTAAGTTTTCTGGTCGTTCATTCCGGCGCTGAAAGTGGACGTTTCAACAGGGTTATCACCATACTCAATATCCGGTCCTGGTTCTCCGGTTGGCCAGAACGACCAGTTCGTAGGAACCAGACGGGTTGACTGGCCTACAATAGCATCGGCGCTCTTGTATGGATAAATGCGGTTGTTCAAAAAACCAGCAAGTTCAACGCCTGTTTTCAGCCAATCGTTGATTGGCATCTCCAGTTTAGTCCTTACGTTGTATTGTTTATACTTGGTTGATGATGCTTTATAAAATGCATCGTCAGTTTTATACCCGAAAGAAACATAGTATTTCATCCCTTTGGCGCCACCGTCAAGGGTAATGTTGTGCCGTGTAGTAGTGGTCCATTTTTTAATCAGGTCGCCATACCAATCGGTATTGGGGTGTTCCCATGGATCTTTCCCATTGCCGAAAAGTTCGATATCCTTATCCGTATATCTGCGGGCTTTACCCTGGGCAACCTGATATTCTGAAAGCATGGTTGCATATTCGGCAGCATTGGTAACTTCAGGAAGTAATGTTGGGGTCATAACACCTTCATAAAACTGATAATTCAAACGAGGTTTGCCTTCCTTTCCCGATTTTGTCTGGATAAGGATTACCCCATTTGCGGCTTGTGCCCCGTAAATTGCTGCCGAAGCATCTTTCAATACAGAAAGACTTTCAATATCGTTCGGGTCAATTTCATCCATCGAACGTCCTGGAACACCATCAATAACAACCAGTGGAGCTGTTTCAGATCTATTGGTCATACGGCTGTTGTCGGAGTTAACTGTTGTTCTTCCACGAACCATAATCCTGGGGTTCATCTGACCCGGTTCACCGGTTGTCTGAATAATAGTTGCCCCCGGGATAAGACCGGAAATTGCATTGGAAACGTTCATCGCAGGGATTGCCAGAAGTTTTTCACCACCTATTGATGCAACAGCCCCAACAACATTGGCGCGCTTCTGAACACCGTACCCTACAACAACAACTTCGTCTAAGTCGGTAACATCTGATACAAGACTGACGTTTATTGATGTTTCGTTGTTGACTTCAATTTCCTGAGATTTGTATCCCACGAATGAGAAAACCAAAACGGAATTTCGGTTTGGAACATTGATGGTATAACTGCCGTCGATATCAGAGACTATACCAATAGTTGTTCCTTTCACAACTATTGTTACACCAGGAATAACTTCCTTGTTGGCAGAATCGGTGATTTTCCCGGTAACCTTGATTTGTTGTTGAGCAGAGGTTACCATTTCGGATTTATCGCCCGGTTTTGGATTGAATTTTTCGGATGAAGATGATGCCCCAAAGACCACCGAAGCATTCAAAATCACTCCCAAAATCACATAAAAATAGATTTTCAAAGTAGGCATGTACTTTCGAAAATCCACATAAGGCTTTAACAGCCCAAAGTTAGTGTGAGTTTTTTTCATTAGTTTAAAGATTTAGTTAAACGTTAAGTTTGAAATATAATAAACGCAATAAAGAACAGAATTGCCCAATAAAAATTGCCTTTACACACACTAATTAACCCTATATGGATGTGTCCAAATCCTGCTACCCAAACCAATACCTCATCTAAATATTAAGGTCAAAGACACGCTTAAAGATATTGAAATAAAATTATTAATAGAAAACCTCATGGGATTTTTTATATTGGTTTTTTTTGAGCCATTGGATGGGGTATTCGACAAAATTCCCTTAATGAAAGGTTCAGGATATTGTTCTTAGGGCAAAACTGTGCCGTTAGGCACAATCGGTCGGTAGAGAGAATGGGGGGATATGATTCTTTCGTCCCGTACGGGACGAAACCTTGCTCTATTAATGATTTTTACCGACCTTGAATCCCTGACGGGATAAAAAATCCAATCACAGTTCTTCTTCGTATCAAGTTTTTTTTAGCTACCAAGGCACGAAATCACGAAAAAACACTAAAAAGGGAATTTTGTCGTACACCCACTGGATGCTATTAAGTGGTATATAAAATTTTAATCGAATGTAAATCGGTTCAAAGATTCTTTTACATTTACGCTGACCGAATGAAAAACAGGCACCTAAAATCTAACTAACTTCTAATTAAAGGAATGCAACGTTTTTTTTCAGAAAAAATCGTATTTCGTTTAAGGTGGATTATTTTATGCATCTTATTTCCAGCCTTCTATATCTATTTTTTTTCGTTTAACAAGTTTCATCTGTTTTATCTGGAACAAATCCAGCTTTTTCGGTTTTCCTCTGACTATTTCCAGGCATTTCATGAAAAACCGGGTGAGTTTATTTTCTACCTGGGTGAATTTTTGACCCAATTTTTTGTAAATCCATACCTTGGGGCAGGTATTGTAACTCTGGTGGCAGCTATCACGTGCTTTCTATCCCATCTGATCTTCAAAAAACTGGGAATCAATGCATTTGTCTTGTGTTTAGTGCCTGTACTAATAATTGAAGCTCTTCAAAGTAACCATCTGTATAAGATTGGGCTTACAATCGGAATTATTTTAGCTCTTTCGTTTGCCTGGTTGTATTTGCGACTAACCGGTAATTTAAAGCGGTATATCATTGGTGGTGTGGCCTGGTTTTTATTGTATCACCTTTCGGGTAGTTTTGCATTATTTGCCTCACTTTTGGCAGTACTTTTTGAGATGTTGTATTTCAATTCTAAAACAAAATGGATTAAAAGTTTAGCTATAATACTTGTTTCCATTGGCTTTCCGTATCTGGCCTGGAAGTTTTTTTATCTTATAACCTTTCGGGATGCCTGGTTTTACCCGTTTCCATTTTGGGGTGTTTCACGAATGCCTTTATTTGCAGCTTTATTGGTTTATTTTCCGGTCATTATTTCGATTCTTTCAGTTTATAAGCAAATCAGGAAAAAGGAAGTATGGGTTGTTCCATGGAATTACACCTCAATACTCATAGGAAGTCTGGTTGTTATTGTTGGTTTTTTGTTTGTTAAAACAAAGGCTTATGATCCTAAGATAGAGATATTTTTGGGTATGGATCACTATGTTCAAACAGAAGACTGGAATAAGGTGATCGGACTTTCAAAAACATATCCTGGAACCAACCAACTGGTTATCTATTATACCAATCTTGCGTTGTACAAAACCGGACAATTCAGTGACCGGATGTTTGATTTTCCGCAAAATGGAATTAATGGGTTGCGATTGAAATGGGTACGGGACGAAGTGACACCGTTCTTCGGAGGTGAAATATTTTATCACCTGAATTATATCAACGAAGCCTACCGGTGGGCTTTCGAATCAATGGTGGCAAAAGGCTTAAACCCACGTTCGTTAAAACGGTTGGTTTTGACCAGCTTAATTAACAGGCATTACGAAATTGCTGCCAGGTATCTGAATGTTTTAGATGAAACCATGTTTTACAAAGATTGGGCAACTCAGTATAAAACGTATGTTTCGGATACGGCCCAAATTAGCCAAAATAAAGAACTGGCGGGGAAAAGGCATTTTTTGGCAAAGCATGATTTTATTAGCTATGATCTGGGATTGAACGAATTGTTACAGGAACATCCGGATAACAAGATGGCTTTTGAATATCAAATGGCTGTTTTTCTTCTGAATAAGGATATTGCTAATTTTGCAGCCAATATATACCGTTTAAAGGAGTTGGGATACCGCGAAATACCGGTCAATTATGAAGAAGCCCTTCTGTTTTGCATGACTTATTTCAAAAAGGACCTTGTTCCTGATGGATATTCAATTCGGCCCGCCACCATTCAACGAAAGAACGACTACATTGCCCAGATTTCAAGATGTGGCGGAGATCGGGAGAGGGCAGCCAGGGAGTTATACAACCAGTTTGGCAAAACGTGCTGGTATTATTTACATTTTGCCGAACAAACCAATAAATAAATATTTACAATTGAACTATTTACGATTTACAGATTTTGTAAACAGCAGATAATTAGCATGCTATACTTTAAATCGCATAAAACGCTAAGGACGCAATGTTTATCGCAAAGCGCCGCAAAGCTCTCCCGTTTTAACTTTACGGTTAACAATTTGGTATTTCAGGGAAGTGCCTATTTCATTATTTTAATCTTCAGTGTTTTTTTTGTGTCGTGTTCTGATGACATTTCCAAATCGAAAAGGATTGGCCAAAATGCGGTTATCTATCCCGATTATGCTGGCATAACTATTCCCTGCAATATTGCTCAGTTAAATTTTGTCGTCAAGGAGCCTGCTGATAAATATATTGCAGTGTACAAGTCGAATGGGCATGAGATGTTTCGCGTTAGTTCAGGCGATGGAATAATTTCTGTTCCTTCAGGCAAATGGGACGATCTGCTCAAAGAAGCAAAAGGTCAGGATTTTACCATAGACATTTGCATAAATAAAGCTGGCAGTTGGTTTAAATATAATACCATAACCAACGAAATATCAACCGATTCGATTGATAATTACCTGGTGTATCGCTTAATCGCTCCCGGTTTCGAAACATGGAATAAAATGGGGATTTATCAGCGGAATTTAGGCACTTTCGACGAAACACCGATCATGGAGAATACGATGAGCGGTGGCAATTGCATGAACTGCCATTCCTTTTGCATGAACAATAGCAATACGATGCTTTTTCATATGCGGGCCGAAAATGCCGGTACCTATATTTATAAAGATGGCGTAATCGAAAAACTGGATACGAAGACCGATAGCACATTGGGTCCTGGAGTATATCCATCATGGCATCCGGGCGGAAAATTCGTGGCTTTTTCGACCAACCGGATTGTTCAAACATTTCATGCCATTCCCGATAAGAAAATTGAGGTTCTGGATACTCTGTCGGATGTAATTGTTTATAACCTTCAAACACATGGCATTTCAACTGTTCCGGCAATCGCATCAAAAAACAGGCTGGAAACTTTTCCATCCTGGTCTCCGGACGGAAAGTCACTTTACTTTTGCAGCGCCAAAGCCGTTTCTCCTAAAGAATACAAAAACATAAGGTACGATTTACTTCGGATTTCTTTCGATCCTGAAAAGAACAGCTTTGGTTCGGTTGATACGGTTTACAAAGCTGCTGAATTGGGAAAAAGCATATCATTTCCGCGCATTTCGCCCGATGGGAAATATGCCATGTTTTGCTTGTCAGACTATGGAAACTTTAGTATCTGGCATCCGGAGAGCGACTTGTACCTATTCAATCTGGGAACAAAAGAAATTTCAAAACCTGAAATTAACAGCGAACGAACTGAAAGTTACCATACCTGGTCGTCTAACGGTCGGTGGCTGGTTTTTAGCAGTCGCCGGTTAGACGGGCTTTATACAAGGCCCTATTTTTCACACATGGATAATAACGGCATTTTCTCCAAACCGTTCATCTTACCGCAAAAGGATCCTTTGTTCTACGATCGGTTCTTAAAATCATACAATATTCCGGAACTTGTAAAGTCAAAAGTCAACCTTGATCCCCGGATTATTTCAAGAGAACTCGACAAGAAACCAATCAAAGTCAAATTTATTTCAAAATTTTAGGAACACCATGGGACTAGTAAAGCCTTATTACAAGGTAATTTTGCCAAAAACAGAAGGGGACTTCGGATTTCAGTGGAAAAGTTGTTTCGATGAATTATCAGACTTATTGCGACATACAGAAATTAAACCTTTCAGAATAAGTGTCTTTTTACATACTAAAAATGAAACGGATTATCATTCCAATGACCTTTGTGCAAGCCGATATTTGCCGCGAAAATTTATTGGTCGAAATTGAAGGAGAAAAAGTTAATAGCTGATTAGATCAGAAAATAAATGTTATCAATACATTTATTTTCAAATTTCTTCTTAAAACTTGTATATTCACAAAATCTTATGGACTATTTTATTACTATTTTACATGATTAATCCTTTCATATAATGGGGGTTAACGAGACCAAACCTATAGCAGACAAACTCATTTTAGAGCATTTAAAAAACTCCGATCAGGGTGTTTTCGAATTGGTATTTAAGTACTATTATTCGGGTTTGGTGATTTATGCAGATCAGATTATTAAAAACACAACGGTTTCTGAAGATATCGTTCAGACGATTTTCATGAAATTATGGGAAGCCCGCGAATCGATCGAAATCCGTTCCTTCCGTTCCTATTTCATTCAATGTGTAAAAAATAGTAGCATCGACTATTTGCGAAATCAGGAAGTTAAAAACAAATACAGACAGCACAGTATTGATTACACTCAGGTCGAAATGCAGGAGGATCTTTGGACGATAATGGAACTTGATGAGTTAATCAAACAAACTATTGATAAACTTCCGCCACGTTGCCGCGAAATTTTCCTGATGAGCAGGACTGAGAACTTGAAAATTGCCGAAATTGCTGAAAAACTCCGGCTTTCGGGACGGACAGTTGAAACTCAGATAAGTAAAGCCCTAAAAATACTCCGGATAGAATTGGCCGATTATCTTGCGCTTTTAATTTTTTTTCTGAACTGAATACGTGTTAAGCTGGGTCTATTCGTCCAATGATTGAAATTATTAAACAAATGGATATAGAAGGATTGGATATCGATCAGTTAATTTGGAATGATTTTTCAGGAGAAATAACTTCTGAAGGAAAAATATTACTCGACCGATGGGTGAACCAAAGTGTTGATAATAAGCGATATTACTTAGAACAAAAGAAATTATGGAGTTTGGTTGCCCGGCATCGGATGATACAACAAATCGACGGACACAAAGCCTATCAAAAAATTTCAGACCAATTATTTGCCAGAAAAAAAGTTGGCTTTTTTATCCAGCTTCAGCGTATTGCTGCGATATTGCTGTTACCCGTGCTAATTGTATCAGCAATTTATTATTACTCTGAGCGAAATCATGCCCACCAATTTTCAACCATATATAACACTGTCGAAACTTCTTTAGGCATGCGCTCTAGTTTAACCTTGCCCGATGGTACCAAAATTTGGTTAAACGCCGGAAGCAAACTAAGTTACCCAATACTTTTTTCTGACAAAGTCAGGGAAGTAAAATTAAGCGGAGAAGCTTATTTTGAAGTAAAAAAAGATAAGAAATGGCCTTTTCTGGTTAATTCAGGAAACATGAATATTGTTGTTAGTGGAACAACTTTTAATTGTAATGCGTATCCAGAAAATAATGAGATTCAAACAGTCTTAGTTGAAGGGCAGGTCACAGTAATAAACGAAAGCGCCACGGCATTGGAGGAACTTCAGCCCGGCGAATTGGCTGTCTTTAGGAAAAATAGTCAGCAGATAACCAAAACAAAAACCGATTTGCAAAAATACATTGCCTGGAAAAGCGGAAAACTCATGTTTCGGGACGATAAGATGAATGAGGTAGTTGAAAAGCTTGAACGCTGGTATAACGTTGAGTTTGAAATTATGGACAAAGAGATTTCGGACTATGTTTACACGGCCACTTTTATTGACGAGAGCCTAGATCAGGTACTGAAGATGTTATCTATTTCGGCGCCAATTCGTTATACTGTTTCGGTGCGCAGCAAGCAGGAAGATCAGACTTTTGAAAAGCAAACGGTGAAATTGTACAGAAAGAAAAACATCTGATTATAAAAGAACAAATATGAATAAAAAAAGGAGAAAAGTTGTTGCAACCAACTTTCCCCCAATTGATTAATAATAAATATTGCCAATTTATTAACCGTAATCAAACCAAAAGTATGAAAAAAAATCTGTTATTAAACAGAGTACGGGGCTATTTGGCCTTAAACTCAAAAGTATTTAGGGTTATGAGACTAACATTCTTTCTTTCTCTGCTCACGATTTTCCAGTCCATTGCTGGAAATACGTATTCTCAAAACGCCCGGCTTAGTTTTAAACTCAATGATGCAAAGGTTCGGGATGTACTAAATGTGATCGAGGAAAAGAGCGAATTCTATTTCCTTTTCAACAGCAAGCTGGTCGATGTCGAACGAAAAGTTGATATCAATGTTTCCAACCAGCAAATCGACAAAATCCTGGACAATCTGTTTGCTGGGTTCAACGTGGGGTACACGGTTATGGACCGCCAGATCATCATTCAGGCAACCAGTGCTCCGGTTGAATCCATTTCAGCAGTAGGCAGATTGGTTTCCGGAGTAGTTAAAGACCAGGCGGGCGTGCCGCTTCCCGGTGTGACCGTAGCGGTTAAAGGAACTTCGCGTGGAACACTAACCGGTATGGATGGTGAATACATGCTTGATCTGGCTGACGGCGATAAGGTCCTTATTTTCTCTTTTATTGGTATGAAGACTCAGGAAGTTGCAATCGGAGATCAACGTACCATTAATATTACACTGCCAGAAGATGTTGTTGGCGTTGACGAAATTGTGGTAGTTGGTTATGGCGTTCAGCGGAAAGTTACTGCTTCAGGTTCCATAGTATCAACCAAAGGAGAGGAATTACTCAAATCTCCATCTGTTAACTTATCCAATAATCTGATTGGCCGTCTTCCTGGTCTGACTGCAGTAACAAGAAGTGGCGAACCTGGAAATGACGGCGCCACTATTCGAATCCGTGGAACCAATACCCTGGGCGACAACAGTCCTCTGATTGTAGTTGACGGTGTTGCAAACCGTGGGATGGAACGTCTTAATTCCAGTGATATTGAAAGTATTACCATTCTGAAAGACGCTTCTGCCGCCATTTATGGTTCACAGGCTGCAAATGGCGTGGTCCTCATTACAACCAAACGTGGTAGCTTAGGAAAACCCAAAATTACAGCAAGTATGAATGCTGGTGTTACCCAACCTACCAAGATTCCTGAAATGGCTGATGCGGCCCAATATTCTTCCATGCTGAATGAAATTGCTTATTATTCAAATCCGGCAGGAGGTCGTAACCAGAAGTATTCAACTGATGATCTTAAAAAATACAGCGATGGATCAGATCCCTGGGGTCACCCAAATACCGATTGGTTTGGCGAAGTATTTAAGCCATGGTCCAGCCAGAATCAACAAAATGTTTCTATTTCCGGTGGAACTGAAAATATGAAATATTTCCTTTCATTGGGTGCCAAATACGCAGACGGTATTTACAGAAACAGTGCGACCAATTATAAACAATACGATTTCCGCACCAATATCGATGGCAGGGTAAATAAATACATCAATATAGCTTTTGATGTGGCCGGAAGACAAGAAGTGAGAGATTACCCGACCCGTTCAGCCGGTTCAATTTTCCGTATGCTTATGCGCGGTAAACCAAATATGCCTGCCTACTGGCCTGATGGATCACCCGGACCGGATATTGAATATGGAGATAACCCGGCAGTTACAACCACTTCGGCCACCGGATACGATTTAGATAAAAGGTATGTACTTGAAAGTAATTTACGCACGGTTATAGCTATTCCCTGGGTTAGCGGCTTAACAATTACGGCCAATGCATCTATTGATAAAAATTTCCTGTTTCATAAAAGATTCGAAACCCCCTGGTATCTTTATACCTGGGACGGAAATGCCGATCATAAGGTAACAAAAGGCAAAAGAGGGTTGGATGCGCCACAGTTATCACAAGATATGGCCGATGAACAAAGAATTGCCATCAATGCTTATGCATCTTACGAAAAGACCCTTGCCGAGATTCACAACCTCAAAGTGATGGCAGGTATCGAAAGGAGAAATGGCATGAGAGATATTTTCAGCGCTTTCCGTAAAAATTACATCTCAGGTGCTGTTGACCAGTTATTTGCCGGCGCTACCGATCAATACATGTCCAACAGCGGATCGGCAAGTCAGAATGCCTTCGCGAGTTATTTTGGTCGTGTTAACTATGATCTGAGCAAAAAATACATGGCCGAATTTGTATGGAGATACGATGGGTCCTATAAGTTTCCAACCACCAAGCGATTTGGTTTCTTCCCCGGCATTTCTGCTGGATGGCGCATTTCAGAAGAAAATTTCTGGAAAGATAATGTAGGTTTTATTAATGACTTCAAACTTCGCGGATCGTGGGGGCAAACCGGAAATGACCGAATTGCAGAATATCAATATCTGGCTACTTACGGATTTAGTTCTAACAGAACTTATGTATTTGGAGGAGTGGATAACAAGCTTTTATCTGAAACAAAAATACCGAACCCCAATGTAACCTGGGAAGTGGCCAATCAGGCCAATATTGGGTTTGATGCCTTCTTGCTGAATAGTAAATTATCAGTTTCTGCTGATGTTTTCAACAACGTCCGTACTCAAATTCTAATTAACCGCAACGCATCTGTTCCTGCTACTTCTGGTTTAGTTGGCATGTTACCTCCCGAAAATATTGGAGAGGTTAAAAACAGTGGATTTGAAGGAATAATTGGATACAGTGACAAGGCAGGCGATCTTGATTATAGCGTTTCTCTAAATGGTAGCTATTCAATAAATAAAATTATTTTCTGGGATGAAACGCCAGGAATACCTGATTATCAACAATCTACAGGCAGACCTATTGGTTCTACATTGTATTACGAAGCCATCGGAATTTTTAAAGATCAGGCAGCAATAGATGCTTATCCTCATTGGGCCAACGCTAAACCCGGCGATGTCATTTTTAAAGATGTAAATGATGACAAAAAAATCAACGGTTTAGATCGGGTTATGAATGAAAAGAACAATATGCCCAGATTTATTGGTGGCTTAAACATCAACTTGAAATATAAAGGATTTGATGTCAGTGTTCTTGTACAGGGTGCAACGGGTTCTATGCAATACGTTTCAGCAGAATCGGGCGAAATTGGTAACTATTACAAACTGTATGCTGATAATCGCTGGACTCCTGAGAATACCGTTACTTCTTATCCAAGGGCCTGGAACCGCGACCAGGAATACTGGAGAAGCCAGGGAAATACTTTTTGGCTTCAGAACATGAATTATGTCCGTCTAAAAAACTTTGAACTTGGGTATAGTTTACCGTCGAATGTAAATAAATTATTAGGTATTGATGGCCTTCGCATTTATGCCAACGGTCTTAACCTGCTGACTTTAAGCAAACAGAAGCTTATTGATCCTGAACAACAGGCAGGAACAGATTATCCTCTTCAGAGAGTTGTTAACGGTGGTATAACATTAACATTCTAAAAATTTAAACAATGAAAAAAACATTCAATATATTGATCATTGTATCAATCATCGTAATGCTCTTCTCCTGTAAAAACCAGGATGAATTTTTGGATAAAAAACCATTGGGAGACTATTCAGAAGATGTGGTATGGACAGATCCTGCCCTTGTCGAAACTTTTGTAAACACCATGTACCGAAATGCTTTGGGTTTCCCATTCGCTATTGTACGCCTTTCTGATGTATCAGATGAATCTCATTTTACCCCTGATTGGGGGATAACTGATTTTAACAAATCATTAATGACCTCCGACGGTTTGATGGGCTGGAGTACAGATTGGGGAAACCTTGACCCAACTGCTCATACGCTTCATTACCGTTGGGCGCCTTTATATTCAAATGTTCGCCGATGCAATATTTTCTTTTCGAAAATTAAAACAGTAACAGGCGAAAAAACCACGATCGACAATTTGAAAGGACAAGCCTATTTATTGCGTGCATGGACGTATTTCTATCTGACCAACCTTTATGGCGGTGTTCCGATTATTACCAAAGTTTATGGACTTACAGATGAATTTAATGTTCCGCGCGATAGCTACGAAAATTGTATCAAATTTATTGTGGGGCAGATCGATTCTGCAGCGATGAACCTTCCGGATGCTTATGCAACCAATGGCCGTATTACCAAAGGTGCGGCATTGGCATTCAAAGCAAGGGTTTTACTTTATGCAGCAAGCGATTTGCATAATTCATCAAAAAATAGTGTGGCTACCACCGGAGCCTCTAAACCTGAATTATTGGGTTATGTAGGCGGTGATGTTACTGCCCGGTGGACTGCTGCAAAAAATGCGGCCAAGGCTGTTATCGACCTGGGCAAGTACAAATTATACAAACCAACACCTGCTGCTACCGATTCGGTGGCGTTAAATTTTGTTGAATTATTTACCTCAAAAGGAACCGATGAAGACATCTTGCTACAATTTTTCACCCCTAAAACGGATGAAAGCTGGTCGGGCTATAATCCTGCCTTGTATAGCGGCCCCAATGGTTACCACAACTGGGGCAACAATACTCCGCTTGGCGATCTGGTAGATGACTATGAAATGAAGGATGGAAGCAAATTTGATTGGAACAATCCCAAACACAAAGCGAATCCTTATCTAAAACGTGATGCCCGTTTCTATGCCACCGTTACCTATGAAGGTGTACAATGGAGAAAACGTCCGGATGATGCATTAAAGATTGATCCGTTCAGCAAAATTCAGGTGGGTTATGTCTATGACCTATCCGGTAAAATGATTAAGGCTGGTTTGGATACCCGCTCAGGCCCTATCGAAGACTGGAATGGAGGAAAATCGGGATATTATTTAAGGAAATGGATTGATACTTCTCTTGATCCACAGTACGTTAAGCAGGATGTTCCTTTTAAACACCTCAGGTATGGAGAAGTTCTGTTAAACTATGCCGAAGCTTGTATCGAACTGGGCCAGGATGCTGAAGCGCGTACCTATATTAACATGATACGTACCCGTGCAGGTCAACCCGCTTTAGCAGCCACTGTAACTGGTAATGCTTTACGTCTGGCCTATCGTCAGGAACGTCGTATTGAAATGGCTTTTGAAGACCAGCGTTTCTGGGATGTACGACGCTGGTTGATTGCTCCTGAAGCTTATCATCAAACATCCAGAGTTGATGTCCGTTATGTAACATCTGAAGCAGTAACCAGCTATAGAAAACCTGACGGTTCAACCTGGGGCGCTCCTATTTTCAGTAAAGCCGATTTGGGTGGCGATGCGAGGGCCTGGAATAACAAATGTTATTTCTTCCCGATCATGCGTGATGAAATGAACAAGAACAACAAACTTGTTCAGAATCCCGGATACTAATCAATCGATTCTATACAAATTGTAAAAATGGCTGCCCGATGGGTGGCCGTTTTTTTTGACTTGGATATCCGGTAAAATTTTATCAACTAATTGATTATATTTCGGAAACCTTTAAACTCAAAACCTATGAACCGACCAATTAACCTTTATGCCGGATTACTGATAATCTGTTGTTCACTTATTATTTATTCCTGTAAGCCAAAAACCCATGGTTGGCCACAATTCAGAGGGCCTGAAAACAACATGGTAGCCACCGGCACGAACTATGCCACCGAATGGAACGATAGCCTGAATTTGCTGTGGTCGGCAGATTTGACCGGAACAGGCTGGTCTTCGCCAATTGTTTACGGTGATCAGATTTTTATTGCTTCAGCCTTTCAGGAAAAAGCAGCTCCGGTTGAAGTAAAACCAGCACAACCAACTCCGCCGCCTCCGGCACAGGGGCAGAATCCGGGCGCACAACAAGGCCCGCCGCCACCTCCTGCCGAAGACAGCACTTATCTTCAGGAAGTTTACCGTTGGGAACTGATCTGCTTCGACCTGAAAACAGGAAAGGAACTTTGGAAACAGGTTGCCCGAACCGGAAGCCCCAGGATTAAAAAGCACGCCGGAAGTACCTATGCCTGCGAAACACCTGTTACCGACGGAAAACGGGTTTACACTTATTTTGGCATGACCGGAGTGTATTGTTACGATTTGACCGGAAAACTGCTCTGGCAGAAAGATCTTGGTTCTTTCAAAACGCTGAACGGATGGGGCACGGGTTCATCGCCTGTAGTTTATCAGGATGTCCTCTACATCCAGGTTGACAACGAAGAACATTCGTTTCTCGTAGCCCTTGATGCCGCAACGGGTAACGAAAAATGGAGAGTTGAAAGGGATGAAAAAACCAACTACAGTACGCCGGTGATATGGAAAAACAAGTTCAGAACAGAACTGGTTACCACGGGTAAAACTGCTCGTGCTTACGTTCCGGCCACCGGAAAACTGGTCTGGGAGCTTAAAATGGGCGGACAAATGTCAATTCCCTCCCCGGTTTATGACCTCGAACATATTTACCTTGGAAATGCCGGTGGACGCGATATACCCGGAATTCTGTATTCAGTAAAAGCCGGGGCTGAAGGCGACATTACCCCAGCCGACAGCGGCCTGGTCAGTACCGGTGTGGAATGGACCGTCCGGGATGCCGGTCTTGCCAACCCATCGCCATTGTTATCAAATGGGCTGCTTTACCTGTTGAGCGGGAGAGGAGGCGAACTTCGCTGCCTGGATGCTGCCACCGGAAAGTTGGTTTATTTGGAAAAAATGGTTAAAGTTGGGGCTTGCTGGGCCTCACCCTGGGCTGTTGGCGATCAGATTTGTTTTTTTGATGAAAGAGGCAACACACATATTATTCAAGCAGGAAAAGAATTTAAAGAAATCAGGCAAAATTCACTCGATGATAAATTCTGGGCATCAGTGGCTATTACAGAAGATGCTTACATTTTCAGGGGAGTTAAAAAGTTGTATTGTGTGAAGAAATAAAATCCCCTGCTCCAGTCAGAGTCTCACTCTAAGTGAGGCCCTGACTAATATTAGAGCTGTACCGCTTGCTTGTTGAGGAATTCAGGTATTTTGAATAATAGAATGGTCTTTAAAAGATGCTTCAAAAAGTGTTTTGACTCTGCGGTTCTCTGCGAATAACCTTTGCGATCCTCTGCGTTTTTACCATTTTAATACCGCAGAGAAATCTATCAGCAAATCCAAAATCCAAACCAATATGACCAACCAAACTCAACACTCCAATTCACCAGAATTCCAAGCTGCATCAGTCTTTATTTGCGAATGCAGTAGCACAGAACATCAGATTGTTGTGAACTATGATTTTGACGACAATATTAATCTCAACATTTTTCAGTATTTTTGTGTTAAAATCGTTAAATACATTCATTATGAACTTGCAATATATTTCAGATAATAAGGGAAAAACAACTGGAGTTTTCATTCCTATCCATGACTGGGAGTACCTAAAAAATAAATACCAGGAGATTGATCATGAAGAAAAGCACTCGTTTGAAGTTCCGGACTGGCATAAAGAAATTGTACTTCAAAGATTAGAAGAACACCGTGGAGATGCGGATAATGTGCTGGATTGGGAGAATGTTCGAAAAGAAATTGAGGAAAAATATGGTTTTTAAAATCGCAGTGTAATTCTTGGTGTTATTTGTACCCACCGTGACACTAAAACATGGGAAGAAAGAGTAATATAATTGGGCTTCGAGCCCGTGCAGCACCACCAGTCGGCGGATGACTGCTGCCCGGCCATCGTGCCGGGCTTTTTTTTATGTGAATTCATGAAGCAAAAGGGTACATCTTTCAATAAAAGAAGGAATTCTTTTTACCCATAATTTTCTACATTTGCCTGATTCGTAAATCTTCAATTTCATGAGCCGCATTCTTTTCTTATTCCTTTTTCCTGTCCTTTTTGTTTTATCCTGTAACACCCCCAAAATGAAAGTTGACCTGATCATTACCAATGCCTTGGTTTATATGGTGAACGATTCGTTTACCGTAGCCGAAAGTTTTGCCGTTCAGGGTGGAAAGTTTCTGGCGGTTGGAAAAAATGAAGAAATCGCCGAGAGGTACAGTTCCGTCAATACGATTGATGCGGATGGAAAAACGGTGGTTCCCGGATTTATTGATGCACATTGCCATTTCTTCGGCTATGGAATGAACCTGATGCAATATGCCGATCTGGCGGGATTACCTGATCAGGAGAGCATTTACAGAAAACTTCAGGAACATCAGGCAAAGGCTGGTGGCGATTGGTTGCTTGGTCGGGGATGGGACCAGAATCTGTGGCCCGAAAAAGAATTTCCGGATAATCAGCGGCTCAATGAAATGTTTCCTGAGATTCCGGTTTACCTGATCAGAATTGATGGCCACGCGGCCTGGTGCAATGCTAAGGCGCTCGAACTGGCCGGAATTACAGCAAACACAAAAGTTGACGGGGGAGAAGTGCTCCTGGAAAATGGCCAGACAACCGGTGTGCTGATAGATAATGCCATGGAACTGGTGTCTAAAAAGATTCCTGTACCAACTCTTGAATTGAAAATAAAAGCATTGCTGGCCGCACAGCAGAATTGCATGGAGGTGGGGCTCACTTCGGTGACCGATTGCGGCCTTCCGAAAGAAATTATTTTGCTCATGGATTCGCTGCAAAAAAGAGGTTTGCTTAAAATGCGCATCAATGCCATGATGGAGCCCAGCGAAGAAAACCTGGAATATTTCATGAAAAACGGGCAGTACGTTACCGATCACTTACAGGTGAGAACGATCAAACTTTATGCCGATGGAGCTTTGGGTTCACGAGGCGCTTATTTGCTCGGTGACTATTCGGATGATCCCGGCAATCGTGGTTTGCTGATGAATAAAGCTTCTTATTTCGAAGCTATTTGCCTGAAAGCCTATGATGCAGGTTTTCAGGTAGCCACCCATTGCATTGGCGATGGCGCCAACCGGTTTATCCTGAATATCTATGGAGAATTTTTAAAAGGTAAAAATGACCGCCGCTGGCGAATCGAACATGCCCAGGTGGTACATCCTGACGATTTGCAATTTTTTGGAAAATACTCGGTCGTTCCATCTATTCAGGCGACTCATGCTACTTCTGATATGTTATGGGCCGACGAACGATTGGGCGCTAAACGGATCAATTCAGCTTATGCCTACCAACAATTGCTTGCTCAAAACGACTGGCTGCCCAATGGTACCGATTTTCCGGTTGAAGGTATCAACCCGGCACTCACATTTTTTGCTTCAGTTTGCCGTAAGAATACAGATGGATTACCGGCTGATGGATTTCAAATGGAAAATGCCCTCACCCGCGAACAGGCATTGCGTTCGATGACCATTTGGGCCGCCAAAGCTGGATTTGAAGAACTGAAAAAGGGCAGTATTGAACCGGGGAAATCAGCCGATTTCGTGGTGTTCGATACCGATTTAATGAATTGTAAGGAAAGCGATATCCTGAAGGCAAAAGTATTGAAAACGGTGCTTGGCGGCGAGGTGGTTTACAAAACCGGAAATTAGGTCGGAAGTTATTCTTTCTGGGATTTGAAACCTATTATCCTGCGGTTTACTTGATCTGACTCCTGGTGTTTTGCATGCTCAATCTGCTTGATATATTCGAAAATAAGGTCTATTTTTTTATCTTGCTCTGAGCCGCCTTTTTCTAATTCTTCCAGTTTCAGTATGATGTCATGGTGGGATATTGCTAATCGGCGCAATTTGCTAAACAATCGAATAATCTGGATATTGACTTTGATTGCTCTTTCGCTGCTCAAAACTGTTGACAATTGAGCAACGCCATCTTCCGTAAATGCGTAAGGAGCATAACGAAGTCCCATTTTATCTTCATTGGTGGTGACAAATTGGCTCCTCCAATCTTTAAATTCCCGGTCGGTTAATTCAAACATAAAATCCTCCGGAAAACGAATCATGTTTCTTTTAACTTGTCTTTTCAAATATTTTGTTTCTACTCCATAAAGTTCGGCCAAGTCCCTGTCAAGCATAACTTTTTCATTCCTGATGATATAGATTTTACTCATTACAACTTCTTCAGGAATGGCAATACTTTGTATTGAATCACTCATATTTTATTCAGTTACAAAAAGATTCAGATTATTTTCAGGTTTCACCGGCTATTGGTACTATTCTATTCCCGGGTGTTCCTCCATTCGGCCCAGTTAATTGACGAAAAGTAACTGCGCAGCATTCCGTCAAATAAACGAACAGCCTGAAGCCGGGTGTGTGTCGAATTGATCTTTTGAATTTCAATTGGGACCTGCTCAATCCGTTTATCAAGAAAGGCATTAAAATCGCTGAGTGTTTGTTCATAATTGGAAATGGTCTTCTCTTTACCCTCAAATTGAACATTTTCCCGCAGCACAATATCATCAGGTTTAAAATCCGGAATATATTGTGGAAGGATTTTGAACGAATTTTCAGGCAATTTGAGCTGCCAGTCGGCATAGTCACCGATTAGTTTAACCAGTTCATCTTTGCTTTCCTTGCTGGATTTGGCCGGAAGTGCGCCCAATTGCTCTTTTAAGCTTTGAACCAGGGTTTCGAGTGAGCCCCAATTAGTTTTTATCGCAGAAAACGTACCTAGGATTTTGTAGGTATTGTCGCTGGGAAGTCCGATAAAAACAACATTGGTTTGGTACGAAGGATTGCTCTTTTTGACTTCGTCAATGGTTAATTTTACCGTGTTTACGGCAGCCTGCAGGTTTTTGATTGACTGTTGAACGGCTGAAAACCTGAGTTTATAAAAATAGTTTTCGATGCTGTCGCATTCAACCTGCACAGCCATGAGTTTTTCCTGAACCAGATCGTTCTTCATTCCACTTGCTTCAACATCATGGGTCGAAAACCACACATCTGAGGCTCCGGCAACTTTAAAATAAAGTGTTGCTTCAGCGATGTTTTCTTCCTGATTGGTTTGGCCGTTCAGGCTAAATTGCCATGTTGCTTGGATGTTGACCTTTAGAAATGATTGTGAAAACGATGTATTGGATAAGGTAATTTCAGCGGTTGATTTTTGGGAACCAGATTTCACCTCTACAAAATCGTCACCAGTGAAACTGATGTTTTCGTTCAGTAATTTCCATTCTGCTTTGCTGTCGTTCAACTGATAGATCAGGCCATCTTTCCCTCTGGAAAGAATCTGGCCAGTTCCGGCAATATCGGCATAAATATCAGGGAATTTACAAAAATCTCTCCGTCCTCCTTCCATCTCAGCGCCAACTATCAATATTTTCCCTGGGGCAATGGCAAAAACTTCACCGTTTTTAATTGGATTCCCATCAACAGTTAATTGTATAAATGGCTTTCGAACAGGTTGAAGGGCCATGGCGGTGCCAACTATAAAAACCATAAAGAGGACTAAGAAAAATCTTTTCATATTTCCAACTAATATAGTCCGTGAAGTGGGCTAAATTTAATTAAAAATAAGTGGGAATGAAATATTTAATAAACAGGTTTATCTGATTTCAATTCTTAATGATTTTTTCAGTAAAAAGTTGACTGTTGGTTTTTATCTGGACAAAATACAAGCCCGGTCTAAAGTGGTTCAGCGATAAATTCAGGAAGTTGGTATCAGTCTTTGTCGTTTGAATAAGCTTACCGTCCATTGAGAATAAGGCGACATTTTTAATTATTTCTTTGGCTTCGATGGATAGCATTTCGGTAGCAGGGTTCGGAAAAATACGCAATTGCGAACCCGTTGCTTTAAATGGAATTACTGTTGCAAGATCTTTGAAAGCTGGTAATTTTTTATCACTGAATAAGCGATATTCTCCGGGTTTTAACAGAACGGAAGTATTTACATCCGTAACGGCAAGTTCATTTCCACTGAAGAATTCAAACCAGGTTCCGGAATGTTGGAACCCAGGAGTTAACGGAATTTCACTCATGCCAAAATTGCCAAGAAGAGTGATGTTATGATCGTTTAGTTTGAGCTGTATTTTTTTTGCTGAGCCATTTACCGACAAGGTTTCCTGACCTGAAGTAAATACGTCGAATTGGGCGCGTAAACGTAACATGGCTGAATAGACATCGAATAATTTAAGCCGGTTGGGGTCGTCGAGGTAATTCCATAATACAGGTTTTTCGCCCACCCGCCCATTCTGATCAATGGAAATATCGTAACCAAGTTCGCCAAACTGCCAGATCATTTTTGGGCCGGTCAACGACAAGAAGAAAGCTGTTGCCAACTGGCTTCGTTCCAGCGCTGTTTTCAAGTCTTTTGTGTTGTAGGCGCCAAGCGAGTTTCCGTATGCGAGTGTTTTGAACATCTGCCGTTCTTCGTCGTGGCTTTCCATGTAGGCCACCAGTCCGGGCTTTGAAAACCCCCTCTGCTGATAGGATGCCCAATTGAAATCAGACTTATTCGAATCGTGGTAACCCATGGCAGCTTCACTAAAATTGTAGTTGGAATTTCCCCAAATCAGCATACCATTTCCGTAGGCAGCAAGTTCTCTTTCTTCCGTATTGGCGGCAAAGTGTTCCAGAATAACCAATGCATTCGGATTGACTTCCCAGATTTTATCAGCCATTCTTTTTAGAATAGCAATTCGGGCAGCATCGTATCCGCTTCCTTCGCCAGGAGTATTTGTAAAGCCCTTTGTGAAGTCGAAGCGGAAACCATCAACCTTGTATTCAGTCAGCCAGTATTTGTTAACGCGGTCAACAAAATCTTTAGTAGCCTGGCTTTCGTGGTTAAAATCGTTGCCCCAACTGTATGCCGTGTTGGGCGAAGTTTGGTTAAACCAGGGATTATCTGCTGCCGGACGGTTGAGTGCGTCGTTCCAATACATTTTTGCAAGCGGGCAGGAGTTGTAGGCATGGTTCAGAACAATGTCCTGAATAACGATAAAGCCTTGTTTGTGGCATTCGTCAATCAGGTCTTTCAGGTCATTTTTGGTTCCGTAAGCTTTGTCGGGGGCAAAGTGAAAATTAGGATTGTAGCCCCAACTGTTGTTGCCTTCGAATTCGTTGAAGGGCATCAGTTCGATGGTATTTATTCCTAATCGTTTCAGGTAATCCAGCTTTGCCTGAACTGCCTTATAGGTTTTTTCGGCCGTAAAATCGCGGACCAGCAATTCATAAACAGAGAGCTTTGCTGTTGCCGGTATAGTGTAAGAAGTAGTTTTCCAGTTGTATGGTGTTTGTGCGGTTTGCAGATAGGAAGCCCTGTCGGCAGCCTTACCTTCAGGATAAGGAAGAAGATTGGGATAGATGGTTGATGAAATGTATTTATCGTCGTATGGATCAGAAACTTTTTCGGTGTATGGATCGGCAATTTTCAGTTTGCCATCAATCAGGTACTGAAAGATGTATTCTTTTTGGGGAATAAGATTTTCAATTTTCAACCAGAAATAATCACCGTCTTTTTTCATCTGGTATTTATTCTCCGGAACCCAGTTGTTGAAATCTCCGGTAACAAAAATGTGTTGTTTGTTGGGGGCATAAACAACCAACGTGGCCGACTGATCGTCGGTATAATTAATTCCAGCCTGCAACCCGGCAGGCCTGGTTGCTGATGCAGTTGTTTCGCGGATGCAAACAAATACCGAGTCGCGTTTTATGGTTGAGTTTTGCGTTGCTTTCGCTTTCAGCCAGTAGCTTCCGGCATTGGCTACGGTTATATTCCTGGAGATGGTTGTTCCGTTTTGTGAAGCTATTTCCTGATTATCCAGGTACAATTTCAGTTCGGCAGCAACGCTTGCTGAAGCAGTAAATGCAATGGATTCGTTTTTCTCGAATACGTTTATTTTTTGAGGCGTCGAGATGCTGATGTTTAAACCTTCGGTATAAACATTAACAAAAATGTCTTTTCCTCCGGTGGCTTTTCCTTCTTTGGTTTGATCGGCACTCCTGAAAACGAAAGCCAGTTGCTTGATTATTTCTCCGGAAGGAACACCGTAAAAGGTGCGGATATCGGGAGTAATTTCAAGTGAATAGGTGTTTGATGATATGCGGGTGAGTTTGGCCTTTGGAGTATTTACGGTCCAGGAAGCAATCACGAATTTCCAATCGGATGGAGAGGTGCTTTTATCGGTAATAACTCCGGTATGCGCGTAAATTTCACCCGGATAATCTTTTAATCCGGCAGTTCCCTGTGTGGCATCGAATGTAATTGTAACAGGTTTGTTATCGTTTGGTAATGCAGGACTGGAAGTAACCTGTGAAAATGCAAACTGATAGAAAACGACAAGCCAGAAAAGAATATGAATATGTCGGAACATGGTAATAGGTATAAAAAAAGGCCTATCCGCCCAATATGAGCGGATAAGCCTTCAGTATTCAGTAATTAGTTCTTTGTAACAGTGGCTTTAAGAGCCCATGGATCGAAAGTAATGGTATAATTTCCGGCGGCGGTAACAGCAATATTGTCTCCTCCAGCCGAAAGAGCGCCAAGATTTCCACCATAATTAATGTCCCAACCGTCGTTGGCCCTGAATTTAAATGAGCCTGGTGATTTTAGGTTCAGGGTAACAGTCAAAACCTTTTTGGTAGCGTCCCAGGTCATGTTGGTGTCGGTATCCCAACCTCCGGGAGTTGCATCCCCAATTACGCCCCATCTGTTTGCGCTATATATATAGGCATTCGGACGGCTTAAATCTAAAGTAAAGGCATAATCAGATTCAACTGTAACCGGAATATTGTCGCCTCCGGCATTCAGTTTTGCATCTTTTGTCGAACTACCGTAATTGAATCCCCAATCGTGATTTGCCCTGAACTTGAATTCGGCTGCTGTAAGATGTACCGAACCCGTCCATGTCCTCGAATTTGGATTATAACTCAATGCAGTTTCATCGCCCCAACCACCAGGAGTAGCGCTACCGATAACACCCCAGACGGTGGCAACAGCGGTATAAGTCATGGCGGCTGCATCAGCATTTATTTTGTAATAACCAGCAGTTGATTTGATATTTCCACCGTTGGCATCCAATTTTCCAGCCCCACCGTCGCCATAATTAGGTCCGTCCCAATTCGGTTGGCTTGCGAATTTCCATTCATTGGTGCCATTGGCCATATACACATATCCTTCCAGTTTGTCAGGCGAAGTAATTGTGCTTATTACCTGTGGCGATTTATCGGGTGACCAGTTGGCCAATGCAGAACCGGGATAGCTGGCTGCAACATAGTCGCCGGGAATATTCCAGGTGCGAATATTGGCTAAGGTGGTAAATGTTATATTGCTGCCATAAGCTGTACCTGCACTATTTGTAGCGTAAGCACGAACATGATAAGTTGTGAAGATTGTCAGACTTGTAAGATTGCTGACAAACGCACCAAGACCAGCGCCGCCGTCAATTTTACTATCAGTAATGGTTGGATTGGCAGAAGTGCCCCATGCCAAACCTCTGGCAGTAACAGTACCACCGCCATCGTAAGTAACTTCACCACCCGAGGTAGCCGAAACTTTAGTCACATCCTTAACTGCGGCAGTTGTAACAACCGGTAAATCAACCAAAGTCTTGAAAGTTACTTCAGGACCATAGCCGGTACCAGCGCTGTTTGTAGCGTAAGAACGAACATAGTAAGTGGTATTACCTTTCAAACTGGTAAGTGCGCTTACAAATGCACCGGTTCCTTTTCCATCGCTAGTTTTGCTGTCGGCTACTGTTGGTGTAGGTTTGATGCCAAAAACAATACCGCGAACAGTAACTTCAGCGCCGCCGGCAACAGTAACATTGCCACCGCCAGATGCTGAATTACCTGTAATAGCAGTAATTGCTGCAGTGGTAAGGGTTGGAACTACAGGCAAAGTGGTAAAATTATATTCTTCGCCATAAATCGTACCGTTTGCACCTGTCGCATAAGCTCTTGCATAATATTTGGTTGCATAAGCAAGTCCTGTCAATGTCACGTTAAAAGTTGCAGTTGTGGCTTGTCCTGTATAGGCAACTTTATTATTGGCAATTGTTGGAGCTGCGGCGGTATTATAGCAAACACCTTTTTCAGTAAAACCATCGCCATCGGCTACAACAAATCCGACTACAGTAGCAGCGTTAGACGTAACATTTAATAATTGTGTGGTTGCAAGCTTCGGATCTAATCTGACATCCGCGTTTTCCTTTGTACATGCGGCAAAAAGGAATGAAGCAGTAACAAGGATGGCAAATATTCTATATAAAGTTTTTCTTTTCATGAGAAAATATTTTAAAATATTTAATTAGTTGGAGTAAAAACAACCTTCATTGGAGTTGTTTCCAAATACAGTTTGATATTATACTTACCAGGAGCAATATCCTTAATATCCTTACTGTCTGTTTTCCCATCGTTTTGGTACAAATTGTTTAAATCAGCACCGGCAGGATTGTAGCCAACATTTACAGCGGCCCAACTATTGTGAGTACGGAATTTTATACCTCCTGCTGTAACAGTTTTAGTAATATTCCAGGTACGATCGGTGAAATTAAACACCATTTTTGTATCATCACCCCAGCCACCAACCGCGTCGCCAATAATTCCAATGGTAACATCTGCAACCGTCAGTTTCATTTTACCGGTGTTGATATCCGCTGTAAAGTTATAAGCTCCGGCCTCAAGGGCAATTGCTGGTCCATTTTCAGTTAAAGCACAGGATACTTCACCGGCAACCAAAACTCCGCCATATTTTTTACCATCATCATTATTCGTGAATTGGAATGGCGTTCCATCAGTATAAATCCAACCGGAATAAAGTTTATTGTCTCCTGGAGATGTAATGGTTTGCAATTTTCCGGCAACGGTTAAAGAGAGGGCCGGAGGTCCGTAGGTTTTGACATCAGCCGTTTTGGTGGCAGAACTATACACATACGAACCTGTGCCACTACTTAGAGACAAAACAGCCCTGATTCGAAAATCAATAGAAGAAACTAGGTCGGCAGGGAATTTTTTAAGTAAAATACCGTCCAGATCGGCTACTGTAATTTTGAATGAAAGAGCTTGCTTATCAGATAATATAAGGATTGCATCCTGAAAATTAGTTCCTTTTGCACAAGCTTCAAGGTAATAAGTTACAGAAGCCTGAAACCCGGGTTCAATAGCAGTACCAACAAATTCCAGAATATTCAATCCATTGGCCCTTTTAAGGGTCAAATCAGGCATGCTGACAATAGTTGGTGCAATTGGGTTGGCCGACAAAACTGCTTTTGTCTCGTCTTTCTCGCAAGAAAACAAAAGTCCGATCAACCCAATGAAAGTCAGATATATAAATAATTTTTTATTCATTGTTCAAAAGTTTTAATGATTAATAACCAGGATTTTGTTTTAATGTTGGATTTGCTCCTAAATCGTTTGACGGGATCGGAAACAAATCACGGAAACTTTCGGTAGCTTTTCCTTCAGCAACTTTTCCTTTCCAGGGCCATAAGTAGCTCGCACTTGTAAACTTTCCAAACCGAACAAGGTCTGTCCTGCGATGTCCTTCCCAATAGAGTTCGCGTGCACGTTCATCAAGGATAAAATCCAGGGTCAACTGACCGGAAGTAATATTTCCGCTGGTGTTACTATATGCCCTTTGACGTAAAGCATTCACGTATCCTAAAGCAGTAGCTGCATTACCTGAGGTTCCACCTCTGAGTACAGCTTCAGCATACATCAGGTAAACATCAGCAAGGCGGAATACCGGGTAATCGGTATCCACAAAGTCGGGATGTGCGTGAGGCGCTGCTGCACCTGTTGAAGTAAGATTGGAGAATTTGGTAATTGCCCAACCGTCGGTGAACTGACCGATATCGTTAATTTCAAGTTTTTGTCCGGCAGACCAGAACATCGCCCTTTTATCGGTAGCTCCGCTGGTATCAGCAAATTTGTTTACAAAAGCTTTTGTGGTTCGAAGGCCACCCCACCCACCGCCAACACCAAACTGGGCAGGAGGCATGCTTCCGCCGATTTGGGCATGGATGAGGTAAACCATTCCGCCGTAGGTTTGGGTATGTTTACCATCAGCAGTAATGGGGAAGATCATTTCAGTGCTGAGATTATTGTCGGCAGTGAAATTATTAGCGTATTTTGGCGCTAAAGTATAACCTGAGTTAATTACTTTATTACAATAAGTGACGCATTCTGAATTCTTATCTTGTCCGATATACACCTTTGCATTCAAATATAGCTTAGCCAGAAGGGTCCACAAGGCAGCCTGGTCGGCTCTTGCGTATTCAAATTTAGGAGCGCCTAATCCGTTTTCAATTGCTTTGAGCTCAGTCTCGATGTAAGTGTATAAGGCAGCGCGGGTTGTTTGCTTCGGGAAAAATGCCCCCGGAGCATCCGCTTCAGTAACAAAAGGTGGATTTCCATATAAATCGAGCGCATGATAATAAGCCAGGGCTCGAAGAAATCTTGCTTCAGCGTGATATTTAACAATGTCGGCATTCGTATTCCCGGCTGTTGCCCTGATGTATTCGTTGCAAAGCGCAACAGTGTACATGATCCGGGAATAAAGGGCAGCGATGAATACATCATTCGGAGCCCAGGTTTGCCAGTGGAAGTCTTTGATTGAAGCGTCATTCCAGGCGATAACGGCCTCATCAGTCGTTAATTCCTGTGCATTCCAATATTGACGGAGATAATTTCCAAAACCTTCATCAATCCCGGCGATATCAGGTTGTCCCGATGGACCCTGCTGACCGCTTACTGAAAAAGTAGCGTACAGTTTTGCTAATCCTTCCTTATAGGCCCCAGGCGTATTGTAAACTGTAAGAGAAGTTACGATGTTAGGATCTTTTGGTGTAACATCCAGATCTTTGATGCACGAAGTAAACATCAGAGCGGCAAAGATCACTGCTAATGGTTTTAATATTTTATTTTTCATGTCGTATTCTTAATAAAAGTTAGAGTGTAAGATTTACGCCAAGTACAAAGACTCTCGGACGGGGGTAGAAATTATTATCTATACCACCATCAACTTCAGGATCAAGTCCTTTATATTTTGAGATTGTAAAGACATTTTGTACCGTGAAGCTTAATCTTGCTTTAATTTTAAACTGCTCGAAATTGTATCCGGCACTCATATTATCCATTTTAAAGAAAGAGGCATTCTCGATGTAGAAATCAGAGAAGTAGTGTGTGTTTGTAAATTTGGCGTTATTAACCTGCCTGGGAATATTGTTAAAGAATCCTGACTGATTATAGACGGTTGTGTACAGCGCTCCTGAAGCGACATTGTTGTAAACATAGTTGCCGATGTTTGCCCTTCCTGAGAATGAGAAGTCGAATTGCTTGTATTCAACCCGTGAATTTATTCCTATAGTATAATCCGGGGCAGGTTTTTTGAAATGGTATTTATTCAGGTTATTGCTTGTAACAGTTCCACCTTTGCCTGTACGGTCAACATAGAGTCCTTCGATAGGCATACCATCCGTACCATAAACCTGTTGAAATACGAAAAAAGAGTTGACAGGGAAACCAACGCGTTGATTCTGAATATAGTTTCCAACTCCTCCGCCAATGCCTCCAACATCAACACCAGTATAATTGGGGTCGTCCGTTTTTGTCAGCTTTGTGATTTTATTTTCGTTGTAAGCCACATTAAAACCGACATTCCAGTTCAAATCTTTTTTTGATATAATAATTCCATTTAAAGAAAGTTCTACCCCTTTGTTTTCAAGATTTCCAACATTGGTAAGCAAAAAGTTCGAGAAATTGCTTCCTGCAGCAATTGGAATTGTATTTAACAGATCTTTCGTATCACGTTTGTACGCGTCTATTGTACCGGTAATCCGGTTTTTCATAAAACCAAAATCTAACCCGACGTTGTAAGTGGTGGTTTCCTCCCATTTAATGTTTGCGTCATAAGGGTTTGGACGTAAAGTGTTGTAGAAAGTATTTCCAAACTGGTACTGGGCCGTTGCTGTACTTGACCGGTAAACCGGTAAATAAGGATAATCGTTGCCAACACTCTGCTGTCCGGTGATACCCCAGCCCAATCTTAATTTCAGATCGGAAACCGCAGTAACATTTTTCAGGAAGGCTTCTTCGTTCATTTTCCAGGCAAAAGCTGCTGCAGGGAAAAGCCCCCACCGGTTAGCCTCAGCAAATCGGGAAGATCCGTCATCGCGAAGGGTAAATGTGACTAAATAACGATCATTGAAGGTGTAATTCAATCGTCCGAAGAAGGAAACCAAATAGTTCTCAGTGATGTATTTTGAATTGTCGGATATTTGTGTTTCATCGCCATTACGGACAAACGATGATCCATCCTGATAGAAATGTTGCCATGAGTAACCGCCGGTAACATCAATTTTGCTATTGATTGATTCAATCTCTTTTACATAGTTCAGGTAGAAATCTAAAAGCTCTGATTTACCGGTCTGTTTGTAATCATTTTTGCGGCCAATTCCATTCCTGTAAGTATATGCGGCCTCATTGGGTGCATTGTTATGTCCTTTTGAAGTGAAATAGTCATATCCCAAATTCAAATTGGCCCGCAATTCGGGGAGAAAATGAAATTTGTAATCAAATTGTACGTTTCCCAGGCTTCTCTGAACAGTAGATCTGTTATCTGTTTGATTCAGTAAAGCAACCGGGTTGGCCACTCCAATAGGGTTAGGACTTCCGTTGGGATTCATTGTACCATCGGGTAATACATCTGCAAGATTTACCCAGGTATAATATCCTCCGAATTTGGTGTTGCCGTTCATTACCGGATGTGTCGGATCGTAGAACACCGCTGAACCAACAGCTCCTTGTTCACCGAAATTTTGGTTGGTATAACTCCCTTTCAGGTTAACGCTAACCTTCAGGTGTTTATCAAAAAAAGCGGGATCGAGACCAATTGCCAGTGTAGAGCGTTCCATGTTGGTAGTTTTCAGAATACCATCCTGACTGGTGTAGCCAATCGAGACGCGGTAAGGCATGCTTTTCATTCCACCACTGATGCTGACATTATGATCATGTGCTAATGCGGTTTGATAGATTTCTTTTTGCCAGTTGGTATTTTCGTTTCCCAAACGGTTAAGGCTGTTCATGCTCAATCCAACAGCGCTTTTTGAAGCAAGGTCATAAGCAAGTGAACGGTACTCATCACCCGAAAGAACATCCATATAGGCAGGAATGGTATTTACTGACACCGTACCATTATAACCGATTTGCATAGGCTTTCCGACGGTTCCTTTTTTGGTCGTTATCAGGATAACCCCATTTGAAGCTCTCGATCCATAAATAGCAGTTGCCGAAGCATCCTTCAGAACCGTAAAAGTTTCGATATCATTTGGGTTGATCGTTGACAACGGATTCGCCAATCCGGAAATTCCCCTGCCACCTACAGGAACACCATCAATAACGATCAAGGGATCATTGCTGGCAGACATAGAAGAACCTCCCCTGATACGAATGGTTGCTCCACTTCCGGGAGCGCCACCGCTGGAAGTAATTACAGTTCCTGCACTCTTTCCAACCAGCAAATCCTGGGGCGAAGTAATTCCCCCTTTATTAAAATCTTTCGAACTAACTGTGCTGACAGCGCCAGTTGCATCCGATTTTTTAACGGTTCCGTAACCGATTACCACGACTTCATCCAGCTCATCAATGTCAGGAACAAGGGCAACCTTAAGGTCTTTTTGACCCTCAGACACGATTTCCTGTGTTTTATAACCTACAAATGAAAACTGGACTACATCACCCCTCCTGGTATTAAGAGTGAAGATACCATCAATATCTGTGATGGTTCCGGTGGTAGTTCCTTTAACTACAATAGATACACCCGGTAAAGATTCTCCCGATGAACTATCGGTAACCTTACCTTTTAATACTGACTGTTGGGCCATTGCGAAATTTCCGAGCAAAAGCGACAGAATCAATATTAACACATTTAGGTTTTTGCGAATAATCCTCATGTTTTAATAATTATTGGTTCAAATACTCATTTTTAGATTCATTCATACTCATTTTTAGTTAATTCCATTAAAGTTTTTCGTTTAATACTTCTTAAAATTAATTCCGTGACCAAAGTATCTATTTTGTTAAAATTTTGTTAAAAAATGTTATAAAATCTTTACTGCAATCGTTTGCGGTTTCGTTTGCATAAAAAGTGTTATAAAACAGGTAGTAACTGGTCGGTAAGTTTTACGTGTTTTTGAGATCGTTTGTTGGATTCTTTGAGCAAGAAAATTAATTGCTACCTTTAGAGTAAGATTTATCAAAAAAGACCTTACCGCAAGATTTTATGCGCAGTAACCAGATCACTATAAAAGATATTGCCCGGATATTGGGCATTTCACCCTCAACTGTATCAAGAGCCTTGAAAGACCACCCGGACATCAATGTTGATACAAAAAAGGCTGTAAATGAATTGGCCGGAAAATTGAAATACCAGCCCAATGCTGTTGCCCTTAGTTTAAAGAGTAGCAGAAGCAACACCATTGGAGTGATCATACCCGAAATTGTACACTACTTTTTCTCTTCGGTTATCAGCGGCATTGAAGACGTGGCTTCCCGTAAAGGTTTTACAGTCATCATTTGTCAATCGAATGAAAGCTTTGAACGTGAAGTTGCCAATGCCCGCACTTTACTTTCACACCGTGTTGATGGAATTCTGGTATCTATCTCGAAGGAAACTCTGACATTTGGCCATTTTTTGGATTTACAGAACAGTGGAATCCCCTTGGTATTCTTTGACCGGATTGCTCCTGATATCAATGCCGATCAGGTGATTATTGACGACATGGAAGCTTCTTATAAAGCCACCCGCCACCTGGTTGAAACCGGATGTAAACGGATTGCCCATTTTGCCGGTCCGCAGAATCTGGTTATCGGAAAAGATCGTCTTCAGGGTTATTTGAATGCCCTTACTGAAGCCGGAATTCCGGTTGACGACCGTCTGATTGTGGAAGCAGATACTTTTGAAAGAGCCCGGAATACGGTAATAAAAATGTTTGATGCAGGGATTATTCCGGACGGAATATTTGCCGTAAACGATATGACAGCGATTGGAGCCATGAAAACCATACAGAAAAGAGGCTATAAAATACCCCACGAAATCTCAATTGTCGGTTTCAGTGACGGATATTTGTCAGGAATCACAGAACCACACCTGTCATCGGTTGACCAGCATGGTTACGAAATGGGAATTACAGCAGCCGAAATACTTTTCAAACGGATTTTGTCGGGCGATGAAGAGTACATTCCTGAAGTTAAAGTGTTAACTGCCGATTTGATTGTAAGAGGGAGTTCGGTGAAGGAATAGGAATTGATCGTGCAAAAATGTAACCTTTCTAAAATTTTGTAGAATCAGTGAATTGACAGACTGCCATTATTTCTTCCTTTTCAGGAAAAAAGTACATGTTTTAGAAATTATTTTTCCCTTTCCTGCAAACGTTTGCAATGCGGTTTTCTCTTCAGAATTTATCTGTTTTGCCCAGCCAATAAGGCTTTTGCGCTATTTACAGATTTGGATTTTATAAAAAAGCTTCTTTATATTTGTATCGTTAATTCCATTTAAGTTAATTCCGTTTACTACTTCATTTGGCTACCTGAAAAGGGTTTCAGGCTGGCAGCAGTTAATTCCACACATTAGATGATGTTTTCGGGTTGGGTTTATAAACTACAATCTAAATCGGTGGGTACAATTTACACACCTTATAAATCTTCAATTAGTGAGGGTTTTAAATCTTGTGTCTTGTATCTTGCGTCTTGAATCTAAAATTAACCAAATGAAGAAAAAACCTGCTTTAAGTTTTTGGCAAATCTGGAACATGAGTTTTGGTTTTCTGGGCATACAGTTTGGCTTTGCCCTTCAGAACGCCAATGTGAGCCGGATATTTGAAACCCTTGGCGCAAATGTTAACGACATCCCTATTCTGTGGATTGCCGCGCCGGTCACCGGATTGGTCATGCAACCGATCATCGGTCATTTGAGCGATAAAACATGGGGCCGTTTCGGCCGCCGACGTCCGTTTTTTCTGATTGGCGCTATTCTGGCTTCGCTGGCATTGCTGGTGATGCCCAATTCGCCTGCCCTGTGGATAGCTGCCGGTATGCTTTGGATTATGGATGCTTCCATTAATATCTCAATGGAGCCATTTCGCGCATTTGTTGGCGACATGTTGCCCGGCGAACAGCGCACACGAGGTTTTGCCATGCAGAGTTTCTTTATTGGTTTGGGAGCTGTAATAGCTTCGGGCTTACCCTATATTCTGAGTGAATGGTTGGGGGTGGCCAATGTACCGGAAGCCGGTGAAAAAATTCCGCCATCAGTCCGGTATGCTTTTTATCTGGGCGGGGCTGTTTTCTTCCTGGCCGTATTGTGGACAGTGTTCCGAACCAAAGAATATTCTCCTGATGAATTGAAAGAATTCGAAGAAGAAAATATTCAAAGTCAAGGCCTGTCACATTTCATTTACCGCACTCCCGTCGAATTACTGAAAAGCTTTTTCCGCCAGGGATTTATTTGGTTACTGGTAGGATCCGGATTCAGCTACCTGATTTTCTGGCAGGGATGGGAAAAGGAACTGTACGTTATTTCGGTTGGACTGGGAGTCTTCGGAATTATCTTGTTGATTACCGCATGGAATACCCGTCAGGGACTTACCCGTAACGGACTGGTTGAGGTGATCACCGATTTGATGAATATGCCCAAAACCATGAAACAGTTGGCCATTGTTCAGTTTTTTTCGTGGTTTGCCTTGTTTGCCATGTGGATTTATTCTACATCGGCAGTTACCAGTCACATTTACGGAACCAGCGATACCGCTTCCGGGCTTTATAACAAAGGCGCCAACTGGGTCGGGTTTTTATTCGCGATCTACAACGGGTTTGCCGCCATCATGGCTTTTGTCCTGCCGGTTTTGGCCAAAGCAACCAGCCGAAAAATGGCTCATGCTATTTCACTTGTCATCGGTGGAATTGGTTTGATTTCGTTTTATGTGATCAAAGATCCGAATCTTTTGTTGGTGTCGATGGTAGGCGTTGGAATTGCCTGGGCAAGTATTTTATCAATGCCTTACGCGATTCTGACTGGTTCCTTGCCCGCGGCAAAAATGGGAATATATATGGGAATCTTTAATTTCTTCATTGTGATCCCTCAAATTTTTGCAGCCAGTATCCTCGGATTTTTTACCAAATTTTTGTTTGGCGGACATGCCATTTATGCCCTCGTTTTAGGAGGTGTATCTTTACTGATTGCCGCTGTGAGTGTTTTGTTTGTTGATGATGTTGATCAGAAATAATGAAATAATGATTGAAGCTTGTTTATTTGATTTGGATGGGGTAGTGGTTGATACGGCCAACTACCATTATATTGCGTGGAAAGCATTGGCCGAAGAGCTTGGTTTTGAATTTACTTTGGAGGACAATGAACGTTTAAAAGGTGTGAGCCGTTCACAGTCGCTCGAAATTCTGCTCGAAATCGGAGGAAAACAATTTACAGAGCAGGAAAAACTCGCGATGGCCGAAAAAAAGAACGCACTTTATGTGAGTTATATCGAAAAAATGACTCCTGAAGAAATCTTGCCCGGAGTGGAAAAATTCCTTCAAGAATTACGGCAAAACGGAATCAAGATAGCACTAGGTTCGGCCAGCAAAAATTCGCCCATGATTTTGGAACGCATTCAACTTTCCGCAATGTTTGATGCTATCGTCGATGGAAATTCCATTTCGGAAGCCAAACCCAATCCGGAAGTATTCCTGAAAGGAGCAGAAAAACTGGGTGTTTTGCCTGAAAACTGTGTGGTGTTCGAAGATGCCATTGCCGGTATTGAGGCTGCACAAAATGCCAATATGTATTCGGTCGGAATTGGAGACCCCGAAACATTGGGTTTTGCCGATCTCGTAATTCCCGGGTTCGATGGGTTTACGCTTGAAAAACTGGTGAAAGAACTGATAGCCCCCTTCCCGTTCCCCCTCAGGGGGAAAGCTTAGGGCGTTGATCTGTAAATGGAATTTGTATTGAGGAGGTAAAATCCTCATTCAATGCAATATCCTTTGCCCCCGAGTACTCGGGGCTTTAGCGTTCGACTGAGCTCACGCCGAAGTCTGACGGATTGAAATTGGAGAACAAAATCAATTTGAATTTTACCTGAAATCAATTCAGGAATAAATACTAAACAGTATCGTATGAAAAATTACATCATACACAACGAGTGGAAGATCATTGAAGACGGATTCCACCCCGACGAAAACCGGATCACCGAAAGTTTGCTGAGTATTGGCAACGGGCATTGCGGACAACGCGCCAATTTCGAAGAAAAATACAGTGGTGATACTCTTCGTGGCAGCTACATAGCAGGCATTTATTACCCCGACAAGACTCGCGTAGGCTGGTGGAAAAACGGATACCCGGAATATTTCGCCAAAATCCTGAATGCCACTAACTGGATTGGTATTAATGTCATGGTGGATGGTGAAGAACTGGATTTGAACACGGCAAAAATCACTATGTTTTACCGCGACCTCGATATGAAATCAGGTTTGCTTACACGCCATTTTATAGCAGAATTATCGTCAGGAAAACAGCTTGAAGTTCATTCCAGAAGATTCTTAAGTATTGCCGATCAGGAGATTGGAGCCATCAGGTATTCGGTAAAAGCGCTTAATTTTTCAGGAGAAATTTCTTTTGAGCCTTACATTGACGGTGATGTGGTAAACGAAGATTCCAATTACGATGAAAATTTCTGGATCAGCATCGCTCAAAAAATGAATTGTTGTTCCGGGTTCGTTTGTGTGGAAACCAAAAAAACAGCCTTCCAGGTTTGTACCGGAATGAGTTTCAAAACAAAGTTAAATCAGGAGCTAATTTCTGTTGAGACTTCAAAAATCGAAAAAGAAAAATATATCGGTTCATCATTTAATATTCAAGTGCAACAAGGCGATGAGGTTTGCATCGAAAAGTATGCAGCCATTCTATCAACGCTCAATCACTCCAAAAACAAACTTCGGGAAGCCACCGAAAAAACGCTGAAAAGAGCTTCTGATAAAGGATTCGACAAACTTTTTGCCGATCAGGAAAAGGCCTGGGTAAAAAGATGGGAAACCAGTGACATTCGTATTGAAGGCGATATAGCTGCCCAGCAGGGAATCCGGTTTAATATTTTCCAGTTGAATCAAACTTATTTGGGCGACGACGAACGCCTCAACATTGGCCCGAAAGGGTTTACCGGAGAGAAATACGGCGGTGTCACATACTGGGATACCGAAGCCTATTGTTTGCCCTTCACTTTGGGAACAGCGCCCCAGAAGGTTTCCAAAAACCTGCTTCTGTACCGGTATAAACATTTGCAGAAAGCCATCGAAAATGCTGAAAAACTTGGATTTAACGGTGGCGCAGCTTTGTATCCGATGGTGACAATTAACGGCGAAGAATGTCATAACGAATGGGAAATCACCTTCGAGGAAATACACCGGAACGGCGCCATTGCCTATGCCATATACAATTACGTTAGTTATACGGGCGATAAAGAATACCTGGCCTCATACGGATTTGAGGTATTGTTGTCCTTGTCTCGTTTCTGGAGCCAGCGCATCAACTGGTCGGAAGAGAAAAAGAAATTTGTAATGCTGGGAGTTACCGGTCCGAACGAATACGAAAACAACGTGAACAACAATTTCCACACGAGCTACATGGCCGTGTGGACACTTAAATATACGCTCGAAGTCATTGATTACCTGAAGAAAGAGCATCCGCTTTTGTTTGAAGATATGGTGAAAAAGCTAAAACTGATGGAGTTGAAAGAAACTTCGCACTGGAAGAAAATCATCAGGGACATGTATTTCCCGTATGATTTTACCCGCAAAATTTACCTCCAACAAGATGGATTTCTCGATAAGGAATTAGTCCCGGTAAGCGAACTCAAACCTGAAGACCGGCCCATCAACCAAAAATGGTCGTGGGACCGTATTTTGCGTTCACCTTACATCAAACAGGCCGATACACTGCAAAGTATTTACTGGTTCGAAGACCAGTTTGACATTGAAAGCATTGAACGTCATTTTGATTTTTATGAACCGCTCACTGTTCACGAATCTTCGCTGTCGAGTTGCATACATGCCATTCTGGCCGCCTCAATCGGTCGGCAGGAAAAGGCTTACGAAATGTACCTGCGTACAGCCCGGCTCGATTTGGACGATTACAACAACGACACCTGCGATGGTTTGCACATTACCAGCATGGGCGGAACCTGGATGGCTTTCGTCCAGGGTTTTGGCGGAATGCGTGTGAGAAACGGACAGTTGCATTTTAACCCGTTTATTCCAAATAGTTGGAATTCGTACTCCTTCCGGCTAAACTTCCGTGAAGTTCATCTGGAATTTAAAATGAACAAATCGCAATTCAGCGTTTACAACCATTCCAAGGCGAATATTGACATGGTCGTTCATGGTCAATCACATCATTTGCCTGCAAAAAAGGAACTGACATTGAAACAATAACCACATAGACACATAGAATACATAGAAAAAAGTATAAAACAACTATGTGACCTATGTGCCTATGTGGTAAAAACAATAAAAACATGAGAAAGCTTTATTTATTCCTCTTCAGTATTGCATTCAGCATTTCAACTTTTGCACTGAATGTTGATCGCGTTGAACCTACCTGTTGGTGGGTAGGCATGAAAAATCCAATTGTTCAGCTCATGGTTCACGGTCAGGAAATCGCCGCAACCGAAATCAGTTTGAATTATCCCGGGGTGAAAATCAATTCAATTTCCCGGCTCGAAAATCCAAATTATGTGTTTATTGATTTAAACATTTCTTCGGAAGCCAAAGCAGGAACATTCCCGATCCTGTTCCGGAAAAACAAAAAAGAAGTGGTGAGTTATACCTACGAACTGAAAAATCGGGAACCGGATTCGGCCAACCGAAAAGGATTTGATGGTTCGGATGTAATTTACCTGATTACTCCAGATCGTTTTGTCAACGGAAATCCGGCCAATGATGCAGTAGTTGGAATAAAAGAATTGCCGGACAGGGCCGATAAAAACGGACGGCATGGCGGCGATATTCAGGGAATTAAAAATAGTCTGGATTACCTTTCAAAACTAGGCTTTACATCAGTTTGGCTGAACCCCGTTCTCGAAAATAATATGACCCGGGTTTCATACCACGGTTATTCGACTACCGATTTTTACAAGGTTGATGCCCGCTTTGGAAGCAACGAAGAATACCGCGAACTTGCTCAGGCAATCCATCAGAAAGGTATGAAGCTGATGATGGACATGATTTTTAACCACATAGGTTCCGAGCATTGGTGGATGAAAGACCTACCTTCTGCTGACTGGCTGAATCAATATCCTGATTATAAAATCAGCAGCCACCGTAGAACGGTGAACCAGGACCCACATGCTTCGGAAGCCGACAAGCGGGCAATGTCTGATGGTTGGTTTGATAATACTATGCCCGACATGAATCTTCGAAATCATTTCATGGCGAACTACCTGATCCAGAACAGCATTTGGTGGACCGAATATCTTGGATTAGATGGAATCCGGATGGATACTTACCCATATCCGGATAAATTTGCGATGGCTGAATGGACCAAACGGATGTTGGACGAATATCCCGCTTTCTACATGGTGGGAGAGGAGTGGACGACCAATCCGGCAATTGTTTCATACTGGCAAAAAGGCAAAGTAAATCAGGATGGCTATGTGTCTGAACTTCCTGGGTTAATGGACTTTCCGCTGAACAGTGCGGTGGTGCGTGGCCTGAAAGATCCGGAAACATGGGGTGGGGGATTAATGACATTATATGAAGCCTTGTCCAATGACTTTCAGTTTCCTCATCCCGAAAAACTGATTACTTTTCCTGACAACCACGATATGTCAAGGTTTTACACCCAACTGGGCGAAAACTTCGATTTACTGAAAATGGGAATCGCTTATTATGCAACAACCCGTGGAATTCCACAACTTTTCTATGGAACTGAAATTCTGATGTCGAACCCGGGAACCGAAGAACACGGAATAATCCGTTCTGATTTTCCGGGAGGATGGAACGGCGATCTGGTAAATGCTTTTACCGGAGCCGGACTTTCTGAAAAACAAAAACAGGCCCGGGATTATATTCAGAAAGTGTTGAACTGGCGCAAAACCAACACGGTGGTTCATTCCGGCGAGCTAAAACATTTTGTGCCGGTTGATGGCGTTTACGTGTATTTCCGCTACAATCAAAACGGTACAGTTATGGTTGTCCTGAACAAGAACAATCAGGAAAAAACAATTGACACCAGTCGTTTCAATGAAATTATGGGGAATTGCACTTCAGGAAAAGAAATCATTTCAGGAATAACCATTACCGATATGAAAAACCTGCATGTGCCAGCCATGTCAGCTATGATTATTGAGCTTAAGTAAGTATTCAGTGGTCAGTCGCAGTTGGCAGAAAAAAGATACGGGTTTCGGGATGCGGGACACACGTAACGCGCATCCCGAAACCCGCAACAAATACAACAACGACAACATTTATAACCTAATAAAATGAAAAAGCTAAAACAACTGTTCTTTATTCCTTTATTGTCAATGGCCTTGTTTTCGTGCCAGCCAGCAGTAAAAGCTCCGGCCACCACAACCCATATCCCGGAGTGGACAAAAAACTCGGTGTTGTACGAAGTAAATATTCGTCAATATACGCCTGAAGGAACTTTCAAAGCTTTCGAAGCTCACCTTCCGCGCCTGAAAGAACTTGGAGTTGATATTTTATGGATCATGCCCATTCACCCGATTTCGGAGAAAAACCGTAAAGGTAGCCTGGGTTCGTATTATGCGGTAAAAGATTACACAGCAATTAATCCTGAGTTCGGTACTTTGCAGGATTTTAATAACCTCGTGAATAAAGCTCACGAAATGGGATTTAAAGTCATTATTGACTGGGTGGCTAACCATACCGGCTGGGACAATCGATGGATAACAGAACATCCTGAATGGTACACGCAGGATTCAACAGGTGCAATTATTCCTCCAAATCCCGATTGGTCTGATATTGCCGACCTGAACTTTGATTCGAAACCCATGCGCCGGGCCATGATTGACGCAATGGACTACTGGGTTATAAATACTGATATCGATGGTTTTCGCTGCGATGTGGCCTGGGGCATCCCACAGGATTTCTGGGAAGCTGCAACAGCTTCGCTCGACTCAATTAAACCTGTTTACATGCTGGCCGAAGACGAAGATCACCCGGCCTTGCTCGAAAAAGCATTCGAATCGAACTATGCCTGGAAATTGCACCACACGCTGAATGAGGTGGCACAGGGCAAAAAAACGGCTGCCGATATTCAGAAATACTACACCGATTCGGTGAACAAATATGCTCCCGGATCATTCCCGATGCAGTTCATTACCAATCACGACGAAAACAGTTGGCAAGGCACCGAATACGAACGGATGGGCGATGCCGTTAAAACTTTTGCAGCGCTGACCTTTACGATGGAAGGTATTCCGTTGCTCTACAGCGGACAGGAAGCTGGCTTGCACAAACGATTGTTGTTCTTCGAAAAAGACACCATCAACTGGAGTAATCTGAATATGCAGAAGTTCTATCAATCGCTGATCAGTCTCAAAAAGAACAATGCTGCTCTTTGGAACGGTTCGGCAGGTGGGCCAATGGTTTTTGCAGAAACTTCGGCACCGCAAAATGTGCTTGCTTTTTCCCGCGAAAAAGAAAAGAATCAGGTTCTGGCCGTTTTCAACCTCTCGCCAAATCCGGTTGAAGCAAGCATTCAAATTCTTCAGGCAGGCGAATATCAGGATTATTTTACAGGCGAAATAAAAACGTTGGAAAAGGGGTCGGCAATCAAACTTGACAAATGGGGATATCAGGTTTTGGTCAGAAAATAAATTTTGGGGATTTTTTATTCGCAGGTACAACGTTGCAAACAGTCAACAATCTGACTTAGAATATCGTGCTTCAGATAATAATAGGTATTTTTTCCTTCCCGGCGGGAGCAGAGGACCCCTTTATCTTTCAAAATACCCAAATGGTGGGAGGTTGTTGATTGTTCAATTCCAAGAAGATCGTGTATTTCGGTAACAGTCAGTTTTTTGCCACCCTCCAAATGCTTTAAAACAGCTACCCGTACAGGGTGAGCAATGGCTTTAAGCATGCTGGCGGCTATTTCTAAACGATTGGAATCTAATTCCTGGATATTTAACATGGTTTGAGTTTTACAGATGCAAATATATGAATATTTAGGTTTATGAAACGAACATGTTTACTTATAATCACAAACACTAATGAAAAATCACATGTGAGTTCCATCCGGCGATTAGATACGGGAAGTAATAATGTTAAACTCAAAGGTATTCGCTTAATTAAGAATTTGCCCGGATGAAAAGTCAATATATTTTTTAATTTTGAGACACTCATAAAAAGCATGAATGACCTCTTTGGATATTATACAATCGCCTATAAAGGAAGAACTTAAAAGATTCGAAAGCTACTTCAGGGAAGCCATTAAAAGTGATATTCCACTTCTTCAGATCATTATCCGGTACATACTTTGGAAAAAAGGCAAACAGATGCGGCCAATGTTTGTTTTTCTTTCTGCAAAAATGTGTGGTGAATTCAATGATTCGACCCATCTGGCAGCGTCTTCAATCGAATTACTTCATACAGCCACCTTACTACACGATGATGTGGTGGACGAATCGTATGAACGACGGGGAAGCTTTTCCATTAATGCATTGTGGAAAAATAAAATTGCTGTTTTGGTTGGCGATTTCATACTTGCCCGTGGCTTTCTTAATACGCTTGATCATAAAGAATACCGGTTTTTGCACCTGATTTCGCGAGCTGTAAAAGATATGAGCGAAGGTGAAATCCTGCAAATGCGCAAAAGCCGGAAACTGGATATTGATAACGAAACCTATTACGAAATCATACGAAAAAAAACTGCCTCATTAATTGCAACAAGCATGGCTATTGGCGCTGCTTCGGTTACAAAGGACGATGAAATTGTGGAAAGAATGTTTCAAATAGGGCTTGACGCAGGAATTGCCTTCCAGATTAAAGACGATATTTTCGACTACCAAAGTAAAGGAATTCTGGGAAAACCAACAGGAAATGATATCAAGGAGAAAAAAATTACCCTTCCGTTGCTTTATGTGCTCAACAATTGTGAATCGGGCGAACGAAGCCGTATTTTGCGCTTGATTAAACGCAAAAATAAAAATCAGGCCAAAGTAAAAGAACTGGTTGATTTGGTGGTAAGCCGCGGTGGACTTGAATATGCTGCCGGAAAGATGAACGAATTCCGCGAAAAAGCGCTTGCCGGAATCATGGAATTTTCGGAGAGCGAATCCCGGACTGCCCTGATCGAGTTGGTAAACTATTCAACTACCCGGAAAAAATAGAATTTCCCGCACCAGTCAACTACCCTGAATATTTCAGCAAAACAGACCTGAAATGTATGTTCTAATTTACTTTGCGGAATACTTTCTGCGAGAAATAATTGGGCAGCGTTTCGTCAGTGTTGATTACAATTCCACCCAAAATATACACTGGAAATTGGCTTAATAAAGTAGGATGATTTTTAATTAATGCGATGATTTCCTTCTCAATTTCGTAATAAACTAAATGGGTAGTTTTCAGGATGGGCACTTCGGCTTTTTTTATTTCTTCAACCATTGGCAACAATCGGAGCGCAAGGAATTCGGGTTGAAATTCGGAATAGTCGGCAGAATTGATCTGGTGAATTGTGGACGACAACACATGATCCTGGACCATCATTAATGCACCGCAGGTATTGGTATGACGGTGCTGCCCTACACGCTTTACCCGACCAACTTCGCCAGTACGCGAAATGCCAATGTGCGATCCAAAAACAAACAAGGCTGCCCCTCCATCGGGTATGTGATCTGAAAAAGCTGTCAACCCGATTTCACCAACAAACGGATAACCGGCCAAGCCACCCATGATGAACGTTCCCTTCGTTGAAGGAAGGTTCATCTTGGCCGGATTGTGATTTAGTTCATCAAAGCAAAAAGAGGTGGCAATAATGATGCTGTTCATTTCTATTCCCTCATGCCCGGCAATTTCGAGCACGGCATTGTGCGAAGCTTCCGACATGGTTGAAAATTCTTCGAAGTATTGTTTTACAATTTTTTGCATAGTTGAAAATGTTTGGTTTTTAATAATCGCCCTCATTTGTCGGGCCTAAGATAAAAAAGAATCGGTTTATCCGGTTGATCCCAACGCATTTGCCACGGCGTTTATGGTTTTTAGCAAGATAATATTTTGCTGGTCAGTAACTTCAGGTTCAACCGAATCTTTGTTGTTTCTCCATTGGCGAAGTGCTTTTACCTGCATCTGGTGCATAAGTTCAAGCGCCACCGCCCTCAGCCGGGTTGAATAGTAATGATTCTTCCTACGTTGTACAAAAGGCCTGACGAGTAGTTCGGCGAGCAGGGTTTTGGTTAAATAATATTCCGATAAAATGAGTGGCAAAATGTCATTCTTCACGTTTTCATCATCAACAAGCGATGCATAAAGCTCGATGATTTCAGGATCGGTAGCTGCCAAACCCGAATCAACATTGGTCAGAATATAGCGTACCAGCGGATGCGAAGCCAATAACCTCCTTAGAAGTGCATATTTTTCAGGCTGTTGCTCCTTGATTAGTTTCAGGGTACTTCCAACGCCATACCAGCCGGTAATGTTCACACGGCTTTGCGACCAGCTAAAAACCCATGGAATAGCCCGCAGATCGGCCAGCGAACGTTGGTTGGTCCTTCGCGAAGGCCGGGAACCAATCTTGCTTGTTTCAATCACATCTATTGGCGTTGCATTTTCAAAAAAACGGATAAAGCCCGGATGGCGGGTAAGCGCATTGTAGGTTTCGAAGCTTTCGTGTGCCATCGTGCCAATAAGGTCGAAAAGTTCACTCAAATCTGCGCTTTGGCTGTCGGTTTTCAAAAGTGTATTCAGCAAGGTTCCTGAAGTAAGTAATTCGATATTGAATGCTGCATTAACTTTGTTGGCATATTTTCGTTCGATAGTTTCACCCTGTTCGGTAAGCCGGAGTTTTCCGCAAAGTGAATCGGAAGGCAGACTTTTTAAAAACCAGTGAATTGGTCCGGCGCCCCGACTGATGCTGCCTCCTTTTCCGTGAAAGAAACGGATATCAACACCATGTTTTCGTCCTATCCGGGCTAATTCATATTGTGCCTGGTACAAATGCCAAAGACTTGACAAAATACCGCCGTCTTTATTACTGTCGCTGTAACCAATCATTACCTCGGCAACCGGACGCAAATATCCTTTGCGCAGCATTTGTAGCCTAAGTGTATTTTGGGTTACCGGATGTGCGAGAAATTCGTCCAGAATTTCGGGAGCACGAATTAAATCTCCGATGGTTTCGAACAAAGGTACAACTGGTAACTGACAAGCTGGACCTGATTTGGTCTTTATATACAGTCCGGCTTCTCTGGCAAGCAAATAAAAGGTGAATAAATCTTCCACCTTACGGGTCATACTTACTATCATTGAACCTAACGCATCTGGACCGAACTTTCTGATGTGTTCGGCTAAGACGCTGAGGTAGCCCAATGCATTGCCGGTTTCGCTTACATTTCCGGAGTACCGGTGCGTGAAGGGACGGTACAGGTTTAGCTCCTGAAGCAAAAATTTTTTATCAACCGATCCGTTGGCATTTACGGAAAAGCCGGAACTTTCGGTATCATCCAATAAGCTCCAAAATGCTTTTTGATAAAATTCACTGTTCTGGCGGACATCCAGGTGTGCCAGATGAAAACCGAAATTCTGTACAAAACGCAGCGCCTTGTTCACTTCGTTCATTGCAAGCATAGGAGCGCCCCAGTCTGAAAGTGCATGAAACAAATCTTCCAGGTTGCCTGTCAATTCCCCGGAATTGGCATACATCCATGGGTGAATAGTTTCGGAAAGGGTTTGTTTTACCGGCAGTTTTTCAATCAGTAAGAGAACAAATTGCTTAAATGGCTCGTGCGAGGCCGAAGAGTACCTGATATTTTCAGAAATGCCTGGAACCTGTTGTTCCAACAAAGATTTAGTTTGCTTAAATTCAGGCGAAAAGGAGTTTTCTGAGGTGTATATACTCAGGCTGTCAGCAAGGCTATTCAAACGTTGGGCAATCAGGTCAAGAGCTTCGGCCCTTAATCGCTCCAGGGTATATTCTGTGATTTCAGGAGTCACCAAAGGATGCCCGTCGCGGTCGCCGCCAACCCATGAGCCCAGACTTATTTTAGGCAATGAATGGTAATTTTGTATTAACTCCGGTTGAAAGCCAGCTTCATTCCAGGCTTGTACCAATGTTTTGTCATGAAGTTCGAATACTTCTGGAAAAACCTTGGTGAGGTAGTGTAAAACGTTCTCGAGTTCAGTTTCGACCTGTGGTTTTTCAAGGTAAATATCATCGATAAACCAAAGTCGTGTCAACAATTCTTTTATACCCGACCGGATCTGATCGCGTTCCAAAGCAGTATAGACCGGATTTTCGAGCATCACCAGTTGCAAATACAGTTCGCGGTAATATTTTAAAACGACTGTCCTTTTTGCTTCAGTAGGGTGTGCTGTCATTACCGGCTCCACCTCGATTTCCGAAAGCGCTGCGACAATTTCTTTCTGAGAGATTCCTGCAAACTTCAATTCCGAAAAAGTGTGTGCCCAGCTTCCGTTAACACTATGCGATCCATGCAATTGCTGTTTGTTTCGCCTGCTTTGTACAGCCCAGTTTACTTCACACAAATTAAGAAGCTGAAAACTAATGGAATAAAGGTGAACAACTTTTTGTTCGAGTTCGGAAGCCGGAGTTGAAACCTGCGTGTTTAGCCACGGAATATAGGCTAGAAGTTTTTTTTCATTATTTGCTTCAAGAACCTCGGCAAAGCATTTCAATAAGAAATGAAGGTCGGAATAAGGCTTGCCTATTTCCTGAATGTTTTCCTTTAAAAAAGGGTGCATATCTGGTATTTATTTCTACTTTAAAGAGGCTAAAGCAGCTTCGTAATTGGGCTCCTCTGCAATTTCCGGAACTTGTTGAGTGTAAATTACCTTGTGATTTTCGTCCAATACAATTACCGAACGTGAACCTTTTAATGTAATTTGTGCCATAATAAAGTGTTTTTAATGAAAATTGATTTTTACTTCCTTAAACAGCCTCAGGCTTAAAAATGTTTTATAGCGCTTCCGGTAATTTTTTCGAGCAGGTTATTGGCCAGTCGGCTGGCGCCAATGCGGAATAATTCAGGAGTTAACCATTGGTTGCCCAAAATTTCCTGAACAATAGTGAGATAGAGGATTGCATCTTCCGGGGTTACGATTCCTCCGGCCGGTTTAAATCCGATTTTCATACCGGTTTCTTCAAAATGCTGTTTAATGGCCAGGCACATCACAAACGCAGCTTCGGGCGATGCAGCCTGAGGCATTTTGCCGGTCGAGGTTTTGATGAAATCGGCGCCTGCTTCAATGGCCAGGATCGATGCCTGCCAGATTTGATCAACATTCAAAACTCCGGTTTCCAGAATCACTTTCAAATGCGCATCGCCAATGGCTTTTTTGATCGCCGAAATTTCGTTGGTGCAAGTCTCGAAATGACCTTCAAGATAAGCCCATAATGGCAAAACAATATCAATTTCGTTAGCTCCGGCCAACACTGCCAACTGTGCTTCTTCAATTTTAATTTTTGTAAATGTCATTGATGATGGAAAGCCACCGGCAACCGCGGCAATTTTTATCCCTGGTATCTTTAGTGTGTTCTTTACTGTGTGGGCCATATTCGGATAAACACAAATGGCAGCTATATTGCTTATTCCTGGAAATGCATCAGGAAATTGGTTCACTTTCCCGGTAAATGCAGCCACAGAACTGATCGTATCTGTTAGGTTCAGGGTAGTGAGATCGATGCATGAAAGGGCTTTTTCAAACATTTTTTTATTGCTGTTGCTGACAGCAATTTCACTGATTTCAGCCAGTTCAGACTGAATATCCGCAAGGGTTAACGGGCAAGTTTCGATGGACATGTTTTTTTTGTAAAGTTAAAAGGATTATTGGTTGTCGTTTTGGATTTCACATTTCAGTTTGCAAAAAAAGAAAGGCCGTCCCAAATTTAGTTTTGAGACGGCCCCTTTAAGCAATTTTGTTATTCAAATAATAGTCAACCTATCTTAGGACTACCCGGAATCTAGTTTCCAAAAATATATCTAATTCCTAATTGAGCTGTCCAAACATCAAATACTGAAGAATTTCTGCTAAATGTATCTTTAATAAGTACCGCACCATCAGGCAATGTTTGAGTTGCTAATTTATAAACTGGCTCATTAGCCACAGTAGTTTGATAAGCTAATACTGATGGATTAGTTACCCGTCGTGAAACTCCCCATTTGTTATTCAGCATATTGCCAAAGTTCAAAATATCTGCACGGAATTGCAAGGTGTTTTTAGAACCCTTTACCATAATATTGATATCTTGCACTACTGATAAATCGAAACGGTGTAACATCGGCAATACTGTACCATTTCTTTCAGCATATTCACCACGGTGGGCATTCATGTATTTATCCTGACTAATAAATTTTTCCAGAGCAGCTTGTTGTTCAAGTTCGGTATAAGTTCTTGTGCCTACAACCAAAGGCTGGAATTTAATAGCATAGCCATTTAAAGGTATAAACATTAATTCATTACCAGAAATCCGGTCGCCATTCATGTCGCCACTAATGGTATAAGAGAACGGATTACCTTGATTACCCACATAGCCAATTGATACAGAAGTAGCGCCTCCATATTTTTTACCATATTCAATCTTGTAACCTAATAAACCCACTAAACGATTTGGTGAGACAAAATCTGATCTTGACAAATTAATCTCGTTATTCCCGTTCACAGTTCTTGCACCAGTCCAACTACCACTTGCAATTGAACCAGCGCTCATATAGTCTTTGGCATTAGATACCGTCCAGGCAAATGAGCCAAATAAACCTTTCGTATAAGGATATTCCAATTTTAAGGTTAAAGAATTAAAATAAGAGCCATCTTTATTTGTTAATACAATCGCATTTGAAACATTGTCATTAATCCTTACGCCTGCGTCTGTCCTGGCGTACATTACACGTTGGTCAACACCCAAAAATTTTCCTGTCGGAGCATCCAGGTTTGCGTTATAATAATGAACAGCATTTAAGTTTTTATTGTAAATAAATTCAACAGTACCAATAAATCCCAATGGTAGTTTTTGATCGACTGCGATATTAGTTTTCCACACTTGTGGAAATTTGTAATCTTTAGCAGTTAAAGCAATATCAAATGTGCTTGGCAATGTTGGGGTTGAAGGAATGTAGTATTTGTTTGGATCAGCAGTAAATCCATATTTGGTAGCTCCTCTGTTATCAGTATCTATATAACCGGTCAAAACACCATTGTTGCCAATTTGATTCGAAATAAACACGTAAGGCGGACGACCAGTAAATACTCCGCTACCACCACGCAATTGTGTTTTACTAGTTCCAAAAATATCGTAGTTAAAGCTTAAACGTGGTTCCCATAATATCTGGGTTGTCGGCATTACGGATGTGTTGTGTTTTTCTCCGTTTACGAATGTCATTGCAGTAATTGCAGGATTCTCAATGGATGATTGGTCAAAACTAACTATGGCATTTCTCAAACCAACTGTTACTTTTAATCTGTCGTTGACAGTATATTGGTCTTGTACATATAAATCCAAACGATTTGTTTTCAACACCTGTAATGGCTCTACTGCGCCAGGAAGTGCAGAATAACGAAATTGGAACCGGGCAGGTAATGCAGTTGTTGACGGGCTGCCACCTTTTGCTAAACTTTCATTTGCTGCGGCATAAAAATCAGTTAGACTATTGAAAATGTAAACGCCATTTGACGCTGGAAAAAATAAATTATTAGACTTGTATTTTTCAAAATTAAAACCAGCAGTTATCGTGTGCTTATCTGCGTATTTGGTTAAGTTATTTGTTATGTGGAAGGTGTTATAATCTAATTTATTGCCAGGAGTGAATGGATCAAAACCTACTGAAGTTAAAGTTGATGTGCCTTCCTTAATGTCAATGGTTGGGAACATTTGAGAACGATATGCCCTGTTTTCAATTTGTTTATCATATCCAACAATCAAATTGTTGTGCAATGTATTCGAGAATTTACTGTTTAACTCAAGAACTGCAGAACGGGTGTTGTCCATAATGATGTAACCACTATTCTGGAATGACATTGCCAGTGCAGATGTTGTCCTGTTGCCATTTCCTGCAGAACTTGAATTCGAAATATTTATTTCAGCATCCGAATTATGATGCACATAGCGGGCAGTTAATTTATGATTGTCGTTAATATTCCAGTCAAAGCGAATCAAAAATTTCTCAGACTTGTTTGAATTTGAATATCCTTCCCATGGACCAGTCTCATAGTTGAATTTTTCACTCATAAATTTTGAAAGAGCTTCCATATCAGTAAACTTTGGCCTACTCACCTGTGAGCCACCAAGTGGGGAACCAGTTGAAGTCCAGTTTGTTCCTGGTTCTGTCTTTTTTAAAGTTTCAAAATTACCAAAGAAGAATAATTTGTTTTTAATAATTGGTAATCCAATGCGAAGGCCTTGTACTTTTTCATCAAATTTTGATGCAGTAACAGGAACTCCATACGCATTATCACCAACAAATGTCGAACTATTATCCCGTTGAGTTTGATAAACAGAACCTTCAATTTTATTCGATCCACTGCGGGTTACCGCATTAATTCCGGCTCCTGTGAATCCACTTTGACGGATGTCATATGGTGCAATATTAACCTGAAGCTGCTCAATAGCATCTAATGAAATCGCTGATGAACCGGTTCTTCCGCCGGCTTGAGCTGAAGACCCCAAACCAAATCCATTATTAAATACCGAACCATCAATAGTGAAATTATTCAAACGTGAATCCTGGGCCCCAAAAGAACTTCCATTTCCATTTGAGTTATATTTCGTAATTCCATCAATTGTTCTGGCCCCCATAATTGGAATACTTTGCACATCCCTTCTGCTGAATTGTTGAGTTGCACCAGTTCTTTCTTTCGAAAACACATTATTCCTATTAGCCATAACAACAACTTCATCAATTTTTGTTGCTTCTTCATCCATTACAAAATTTACGTTGGTTGTTACACCTAATGATGTACTTACATCTGTAATAGTTTTATTTGCCATGCCAACAAAACTTGCCTGTAAGGTATATGGGCCACCAACTCTTACTGCCGGCAATACATATACACCCTGATTGTTTGTCAAAGCATAGTACTTCGTACCTGTCGGAGTATGCTCAACTTGAATTGTTACTCCGATTAACAATTCATTCTTATCACTTTTCACAGTCCCAGATATTGAAGACATAGTTACCTGGGTATATCCGGAAAGGACAACCATGAATAAAGCAATAAGCACTAAATAAATTTTTAGCATCTTTTTCATAGAAAAATTAATTTAAATTCTGGACAAAGAAAGTTATTTAATTTATGATTAAAATTATTTGTTCCTTACGATTTTGTTATCAATTTGTGACAATTTGATTAAATTGGACAGGGTCTTCCCGGTTTAAAAAAGCAGATGCACAACACCCTCTTTCACGTCGAAAATTACAATTTATTCTGAAGACGCAAAAGGGTACTTATCAACAGTGCGCCATTTAATAAGTTGTTGATAAAAAAATTTATTTCGATTGAGTAATCATTTGATTAATCGAAGAAATTGCTAAGGAAAATTGCATTTCAGTGCATCTAAAACCGAATAAAACAATGAAGTAATTAAAGTATTTTTGTTCCGGACAATGGCTTCGCTGTTATGCATTCATTATTTCCGGCTGAAATTGATATTTTTGTATCAGGATAAAGTTGAATTTTAAAACACCTGCGATGAAACCACAAGATATCCGGCTAATGCTCGATGAGAAGGGATTTATTGATGAGCCGGTAAGCACAGATATAAAACTGGTTGAAGAAATTAACCACTTAAAAAAAGAAAAGAATGCGGTAATCCTCAGTCATTACTATGTTGAAAGCGACCTGCAGGATATCGCAGATTATGTTGGCGACAGCCTTGGTCTTGCTCAGGAAGCCGCTAAAACCACTGCTGACCTGATTGTTTTTGTAGGTGTTCATTTCATGGCTGAAACGGCGAAAATCATCAATCCTTCGAAAAAAGTCATTTTACCTGATTTGAAAGCCGGTTGCTCGCTGGCCGATTCAGCCCCAGCGGATAAGTTCGCCGAGTTTAAAACACAATACCCCGACCATAAAGTGATTTCTTACATTAATTGCACTGCCGAGCTGAAAACTTTGACTGATGTGGTTTGTACCTCGGCCAATGCCATGAAAATTGTTAACAGTTTTCCTCCGGAACAGAAACTGATTTTTGCGCCGGACAAAAATCTGGGCAATTACATCAACAGCCTAACAGGCCGCGAAATGGTTCTGTGGGATGGCGCCTGCATGGTACACGAAAAGTATTCAGTCGAAAAGATCATTCAACTGATGGACCAGCATCCGGATGCTGAATTTATTGCCCATCCGGAATGCGAAAAACCCGTGTTGCTGGTGGCTAAATTCATTGGATCGACCACTGCACTGCTCAATTATGTAACAAAAAGCGTCTCAAAAAAATTTATCGTGGCCACCGAAAGCGGCATTCTGCATCAGATGAACAAAGCATGTCCGGATAAAATTTTCATTCCGGCACCTTCAATTGACTCAACCTGTGGATGCAACGACTGTTCGTACATGAAACTGAACAGTTTGCAGAAATTATATATTTGCCTGAAACATGAACTTCCGGAAGTGATTCTTTCTGATGAAGTTATCCGGAAAGCGCAAATACCGATTCTCCGGATGCTGGAAATATCGAAATAAAAAAGATTTATTCAACTACAGTCACCCAACCATGGGTATCTGGCTCGTCGCCATATTGAATACCTCGAAGTTTTTTGTAGAGTTTTTCGCTAACCGGACCAGGCTTTCCATCTTGTGAAAACACATACGAGATTTTCTCATCATAATCGTCAATCCGTTCAATCGGACTGATCACCGCGGCTGTTCCGCAGGCGCCGGCTTCTTCAAAGGTTGCCAGTTCTTCCACAGCAACCGGGCGCTGTTCAACTTTCATTCCCATATCCTGAGCCAAAACCATCAAACTTTTATTGGTGATGGAAGGTAAAATTGAACTCGATTTTGGTGTGATGTAGGTGTTGTTTTTGATCCCGAAGAAATTGGCTGCACCGCATTCGTCAATGTATTTTTTTTCTTTGGCATCGAGGTAAAATACATTGGAATAACCCATTTCGTGGGCTTTGGCTCCGGCAACCAGACTGGCAGCATAATTACCGCCTACTTTGTATTTACCCATTCCAAGCGGAGCCGAACGGTCAAACTCCCTCATAATAACGAATGGAGTCGTTTGGAAACCGCCTTTAAAATAAGGTCCAACCGGCGTTACAAACAGAACGAACATATATTCACTGGCAGGTTTTACTCCAACCTGAGCGCCCGATCCGAATAAAAAAGGACGAATATACAGCGACGCGCCAGATTCGTAAGGAGGAACAAAACGCTCGTTCAATTTGACGGCTTTAACCACGGCTTCTTCAAATTTTTCGACAGGAAGGATGGCCATCATCGTTCCAATGCTCGAATCCTGCATGCGTTTTGCGTTCTCGTCCATGCGGAAAATCCTGATTTTATCGTCTTTTCCGCGAAATGCCTTCAATCCTTCAAACGATTCCTGCCCGTAGTGCAGACAAGTGGCGGCCATATGCAGGTTCAGATATTCACTGTCTGACACTTCCAATTCGCCCCAGGCTCCGTTGCTGAAAGTACAACGTATATTGTAATCGGTTTTCATGTAACCGAATGTCAGATTACCCCAGTCTATGTTTTCCATAATCAAAATAGTTGTTTGTCAATCTGGTTTTTTAGTGTCATAAAATAACGAAAAAAATGCGGAGGAGAAAAGACAAAATGCCCATGCCTGCAAATTTAGCAATTTAATCATTAGCGCTGATTTCCAGAAAGTAACCGTTGTGCTTTCGGATGTTGAGTACACGTCCATCCGTAAAAATCAGGTATTGGCCTTTAATACCATTCAGAATTCCTGAAATCATAGACTCCTTATCAAACGAAACACTCGAAACTTTTGTAGGAAAAGCAATAACCGGATAGGTCATTTTCCAAATTTGGTTATCGGGATGCAAATATTGCTGCAACTCTGCGGGAAGCAACTCGTACGCATTTAGCTTTTCTTCCTGAAGGTTATACTCCTGAAGGTCTCTATCCTGGAGCATCGACCTCCAGTTGGTTTTATCCGAAAAAAATTTTTTCAGGTAAACTTCAATCACTCCGGAAATATGGCGGTTGGGTGTTCGGGCCAGAATGATGGCTTCGCCCGCACCCTGGTCAATCCATCGGGTTGGTACCTGATGATGGCGGGTCACTCCCACTTTCATCTCGCCGGAAACGGCCAGATACACGAAATGATCAATTAGGTCATGTTCCTGAGCCCAGTCCATGTCGCGTGAAATGCCTAAGTGAGCTTTCGAAAGTTCGGGGCGCATCACCGTTTCGCTGGCTTCAGGAGCCGTTTGCAGGCAATTGTAGCAAAACCCTTGTCCAAATGATGTTTTTGTTCGTTTTCCGCACGAAATGCAATTGATTTGTCCGGTAAATTTCAGGCTGATGGATTTTCCGATCAGATTGTTCATAGGCAGTTCGGTTTCGCCCGTTGGTAAAAAGTATTTTACCGGATCGGCATATTCTGCCCGCATTTTTAAAATATTCCCTGAAGCAAGCATTATTGATTCATTTTTAGAGTTTGACAAAGTACGGAAATGTTGGTTCAAACTAAAACAGTTGCCGGGGCAAAAAGATTTTACAGATAGCGGCACTTATAAATTGAAAAAAGCCAGACGATATTCGTCTGGCTTTTTTCTGTTATAGAATTTGGTGGATGGATGAATAAATTTTACTCACTTACAATTAATCCTAAAATTCTGGAAATTGTAACCCCGGTTTTAATATTAAATGATGAAACATTCGTTTTTTTACATGAATGGTCTGTTTTAAGCGATGAAATAACCCTATTTCACTGATGAAAACTATAACCATTTTTCCAGCGCCGTATTTAAAAACCGGTTTACCGGCGATAATTCCTTAAAAGCAGAAACGATAATACCCACATAGGCATCACTGGTTACCACCGAATCATCCAGCTTTGAAGTAAAAGCATACGATTTGTATTTCAGCAAATCAACCTCTTGAAATTCTTTTGGAAATTCTTTTGGAGCCGATTTCAGCTTGTCGTCATACATTTCAGGATAAACTTTCAGGAATGAATTATTCCGGATAAGTTGTTTGAAATCTTCCGGATGATCAAAAATTTCAGTGCGTATTGCTTTCAGGGCTTCAGCCGGGGGACAATAAGAACCACCACCAATAAAAGAACTACCCGGTTCGATATGAATATAATACCCTGCACTGGTGCTTTTCCGGCCACCTTTGGCAATAAAACTTCCCATGTTTGTTTTGTAGGGCGTTTTATCGGTGGCAAAACGAACATCGCGGAAAATCCGGAACACGCAGTTTTTGGGATCCTGAAATCCAATTTCAGGATCGAATTTGGCAACCTCGTGGATAATACATTCAGTAAGAAGCAAAACTTTTTTCCTGCTTTGTTCATATCTGCCTCTGTTTTGATCAAACCAATCTTTGTTGTTGTTTTCTTTCAGATCCGAAAGAAAGTTGAGTATTTCCTGCATAGGGTTTAGATTTGAAATTGTACTTTTGCTATCAACGTCTAAATTATGAAAAAGTTTGCATTAATAGTTGCCGGAGGATCGGGAAGCCGGATGGGCAACGAAATTCCCAAGCAGTTTTTGGAATTGTGCGGAAAGCCGGTTCTGATGCATACCATTCAGGTTTTTTACGATTTTGATCCTGAATGCGAATTGATTTTGGTTCTTCCTGAAGCACAACAGGAATTTTGGGCTGGATTATGCCTGAAACATTCGTTCAATCTGGCTCACCGAATCGCAACAGGAGGTGAAACCAGGTTCCAATCGGTACTGAACGGACTTTCGCAAATTGAGGGTGATGGAATCGTGTTTATTCATGATGGGGTTCGACCACTTGTAAGTCAGACGACACTTGAAAGATGCTTCGAAACAGCCCGTATTAAAGGGAATGCAATTCCAGTTTTGACAGTGAACGAATCGCTGCGGAAACTGGAAGGCGATAAAAACATTTCGGTGGATCGAAGTCAGTACTTCCGGGTTCAAACCCCCCAAACTTTCCGCAGCGAGCAAATTCTGGAAGCCTACAAACAGGACTTCGATCCGGCTTTTACCGATGACGCTTCGGTTGTAGAAAAGGCACGATTCGCGATTCACCTGGTTGAAGGAAACAGCGAAAATATTAAAATTACAACTCCAACAGATTTGATCGTCGCCAAGGCATTGATGAGAAAATAGCTCAGGCCACAATAAATCTGAACTAAACATACCCACCACTTTTCTGTTTTAGTTTGAATATTTTCACCGAATGAAGTCAAGAACTGCATATGGATTATAAAAATTTATCGCTTTATCGCCCAAAAATGGAATACCGTCGCTTCGGCAAAACCAACAAAATGGTCAGTGTGATCACTTTGGGAGGTATGCGTTTTAAACATACAGGCGTCGAACCTCGCGAACATATTCCTCAGGATACCCTCGATCAATGTCGCGATACGGTTGAAAAAGCGTTGGCGCAGGGCATCAATTTAATCGAAACGGCTCACGGATATGGGAAAAGCGAGCATGCTTACGGTCGTGTTTTGAACGATGAACTGAAACTGAAACGCGAGTCCTACTTTCTGATGACCAAGGGAAATCCAAAGACCGCAGAAGAAACCCGAACGATGGTTTCGCACCAGTTGAAAGCGTTGAAAACCGACTATTTAGATTTTTATGCCTGGCACGGTATCAACACTTTTGAATTGCTCAAAAAAGCTTGCTCCAGAGGTGGACCGGTTGAAGAGTTGCTGAAGATGAAGGAAGAGGGAATTATTAAACATGTTGGATTCAGTACTCACGCTCCTTTGGACGTAATTCTTAAAGCCATCGAAACGGATTTATTCGACTTTGTTAATTTGCATTATTACTATTTTTTCCAGCGAAATAAAACGGCAATTGATCTGGCTGAAACGAAAGACATGGGCGTGTTTATTATTTCACCGAATGATAAAGGTGGTCAACTTTCAAATTCGCCTAAAAAGCTGATGGAATTAACCTTACCGCTCCATCCAATTCAATGGAATGCCAGGTTTTGTCTCAGCCATTCAGGAATTCACACCTTGACTTTCGGTCTTCCGGTTACTGCCCGGTTTGAACATATCAACGGTATTTTTCCGGCTCCTGCACCTTTTTCTTCGGAAGATGCAAAAATCAAACAGGTTCTCGACGAACAAAAACTACTCGATCCATATTCCGGTTTTGATGGATATGTCATGGAAAACGACCCATCCGGATTGAATATTCCCGAAATCCTGCGCTTCCGTTCGCTCTGGAAATGCTACGATATGAAGGACTTCGGACTATACCGGTACAATATGTTTCAGGAAAAAGGCCACTGGTTTCCGGGCAATTTTCCGACGAAGGAGAATTTAAAAAAAGTGGATTTAAGCCTTTGTCCGGCTGAAGTTCCGCTGATTGATCTGATCAGGGAAACTCATGAAGGTTTGTACCGGCCAAAGAAAAAGAGCAATCTTGAAAGAGTAAAGAGATTAGTCAGAAAATTCAAGACAAAGCTGTTTTTCTGGATTTAATTAATAAAAAATGAAAAAGGCTGATCTCCTGCGAGCCAGCCTCTTTCGATTTATTTTAAAAATGATTGATTTATTTCTTCAACGCTTTAATCCTTTTCAGATTTTTACGTCTCTTCAGCTTTAACCTGATCACATAATCCAGCTCATACAAAGCCGGAACAAACATCAGGGTAAGGAAAGTCGCGAAGCTCAATCCGAAGATGATTGACCACGCAAGCGGTCCCCAGAACGCTACATTGTCGCCACCAAAATAAATGTGCGGGTTCAGTTCGGTAAAGATGGCGGCAAAATCGATGTTCAAACCGACAGCAAGAGGCACCAAACCTAACATTGCTGCGGTTGCGGTAAGGATTACCGGGGTGATACGGGTTTTCCCACCTTCAATGATAGCCCGGCGTGTCGGCAAACCTTCCTTCTTCTTGACATCAATAAATTCAACAATCAATATCCCGTTCCGGACCACAATACCACCCAGGGCCACAACTCCCAGACCGGTCATCATAATCACCAGATCCATCTTGAAGATGATAAACCCAAGCAAAACCCCAATGATGCTGAAGACAACTTCGCTTAGAATAATCAGCGACTTGCTGACCGATCCAAATTGAGTGATCAGGATAAAGAAAATCATGCCAATCGCTATGATCATTGCTTTCAGAAGGAAAGCAACCGTTTCTGCCTGGTCATCCTGCTCTCCGGTCAATTTGATGGAGGTACCTTCATGCAAGGGGAACGATTTGGCTTCCCTTATGATTTTGGGTACAATATCGTTGGCCGAAAAGCCCGAAAGCACATTCGAATAAACAGTAATTACCCGTTTCTGATCCAGGCGCTTAATTCCGGCATAAGAAGAAGTATAGTCCAATGTAGCAACTGTTGATAACGGAACACTGCGTAACATGCCCGTATTCATGTCGCGATAGGTGATCTGAAGATTGACCAACGCATCAATATTATCGCGGGTTAACTTGCTGTAACGAAGCATAATCGGAAACTCATCCTCATCCTGTTTCAGTTTCGAAATCTCTTTCCCATACAGCGCGGTTCGGATTTCCATTCCGATTTGACCGGTTGAAATTCCCAATCGCTGTGCGCGATCGCGGTTAATCTGGATTATGATTTCCGGAGAGTTCATCTCGAAATCGGTTTTTAATTCTTCCACCCCGGGAATATCCACCGAATCGATGTAATTACGGAAAGCATAAGCATCGGTAATCAGGGTTCCCAGATTTTCGTTGGTAATTTCAATGTTGATTGGTTTACCGGTTGGCGGGCCATTTTGTTCCTTATCAACCGTAATTTCGGCTCCTGCGATGTCTGCAACTTCTTTCCTGATCAATTCCATGTATTGGGTTGTTGAAATTCCTGAAATACGGAATTGGTGCTCAACAAAATTCACAGTCACTTTCCCTCTGTTGAAGGGTGTCCCCGATGAAGTAAATCCCTCTTCCTCAGCGCCGATAGTCACATTCGAAATAACCGATTCCACATCAGGATTGTTTTGGCCAATGGCGTTGTAAACCCGTGCTTCAGCAACGCGGGTAACGCTGTCGGTCACATTCTGATGTGTCCCTCCGGGCATTTTGATATATACGAAAATATTATTCGGGTCGCTGTTTGGGAAAAACAATACAGTTGGTTTGGCTATTCCTGTAATGAACATGGTTACAAAAAACAATGCGATCATGCCAACCAGTGTCCAAAACGGACGGGCCCCTTTCAGGATAAGGCGCAATTGCCTTTCGTAAAAAGCCATCACCCACGGCCAGGTCTTTTCCTGAAAAGCGTGGATCATTTTCTTTAAAACGAAATGGAAAAGAAGGATCAACACGACAACAAGCGTAAGGATGTTGGCCATGGTAAAAGCAGTCGGCGCTTCTGTTGTAAAGTGAAAAAGATATAAGAGCGCTGCCAAAACAGCCATCACAATCGTTGAAATTTTAAGTTTTCGCCATGTACTTCCCTGTTGAAATTCCTTGTCATATTCGTGTTTCATAAACGATACCGCAAATACCGGGTTAAACACATACGCTACAAACAAGGAGGCAAACAGTGTTATGATGAGGGTTACGGGCAAATAGTGCATAAACTGTCCCACGATGCCAGGCCAGAAAGCCAGCGGGAAGAATGGGGCAAGGGTAGTCAATGTTCCTGAAAAAATAGGAAGGAAGACCTCGCCGGCAGCTCTCTTGGCCGCAACATTAATATCCGGAGTGAAACGGTGCCAACGATGTGTATTTTCGATAACTACAATCGCATCGTCAACCACAATACCGAGGGCAAAGATGAAGGCGAACATGACAATCATATTCATAGTGAAGCCTAAGCCGGGAATAATCATGTAGGCTATGAAAATGGACAACGGAACTGACAACCCGACAAAGAACGCATTGGTGAAGCCCATGAAGAACATCAGTACAATGGTTACCAGAATAAAACCAATGATGATCGTATTATTCAATTCCTCCAGTGTGTTTCGGGTAAAACGGCTCTGGTCTCCGGTAACGGTAACCTCCATATCCTTCGGATAGTCGCGTTGTTTCAGGTCAGCAACAATTTCCTTGATCTGATCAGAAGCATCGAGCAGATTTGCCCCGTTTTTCTTGATTACGTTCAGTGTGATCACATTTTTGCCATTGAGCCGTGCAAAACTGGCCTGTTCGGCAAAACCATCAGTTACTTCAGCGATGTCGCTAAGTTTTACCATAGCTCCGCTCGACGATTGGACAACAATATTGCGGATGGTTTGCACATCGGTAAACTGCCCCTTGATACGGACTGTATTTCGGGTTCCGTTATTGGTTAAATTACCTCCTGAAATAGTGAGGTTTTCCATCGCGACAGCCTGTTCGATGTTTCCGAAGGTGACTTTTGCGGCCTGCATTTTGAAAATGTCGGCATCAATTTGTATTTCACGATCGAGCGCCCCAACAATGTCAACCCGGGTAATTTCCTTCAGCCCTTCAATTTTATCCTGTGCTATTTCTGCATAATGTTTCAGTTTTACCAGGTCATAATTTCCAGATATATTGAGGAACATCACTGGCATTGCTGAAAGGTCGATATCCATGATTTGCGGTTGTGAAGGCAAATCGGTCGGAAGGTCAGACTTGGCTTTGTCAACGGCATCGCGAACCCGCTGTTTGGCCGTTTCGATGGATAAATCAGGATCAAACTCAACAATGATAGAAGAGAAATCAGGAACGGAATTACTGGTCACGTTTTTTACGTTCGAAATTGATTTTAGCTGTTTCTCAATCGGACGTGTCACCAGGTTTTCAATGTCTTCAGGAGATGTGCCCGGGTATGGTGTACTCACAACGATGTATGGAATTACTATCTGAGGAAATGTTTCCTTCGGTATTAAATAATAATTCATCATACCAAGCACCGATATAATCGTGGCAAGCACATAGATGCTCGTCCGGTTATCAATGGCCCAGTTAGTGGCAAAAAATTCTTTTATCTTATTTTCTTTCGACATGATTGGTCTGTTTTGATTGATTTAGAAAACTACCTTTTCGCCAGCATTCAGGTCTTGAAATCCTGAAGTTATGATTTTATCTCCTGATGTAATTCCTTCCAGAATTTCGATAATTCCGTTGTAATCCATTCCGGTTTTGATGATCCTTCGTTCAGCATTCCAGTCGTTGCCATTTTGCCTGGCAACATATATGTATTTACCGTCCTGATTGCTCTGTACATAATTTACCGGAATACAAAAAGCTTTTTCGTTTGTGTAATCCTTGATTTTGATGTAAGCAATCATATTGGCACGAAGCTCTACATCTTTCGAAGAAATCTTGCATTCAACCTTAAATGTCCGGTTGGTAGGATCAATAAAACGGCTGGTAAAATTCAGTTTGGTCTCAATATCTTTGCCTAAATCAGGAAAACTGACCAAAGCATCGTTCCCGTTTTTAATACGGGCAGTATAAGTTTCAGCAACATCGGCCGTTATTTTGGCAACATTCATGTTGATTACGCGGATGGCTGAAGTAGGCATTCCCGGAGAAGCCATTTGTCCGACACGTAATGGAACGCTTTCTACTGTTCCGCTGATTGGAGAAATAACTTTGGCCATTTGTAACTGTTCTTTCATAGTATTAGCCCGCAGTTCAAGAGATTCTTTTCCGGCCTTAGCCTGTAGATACTGGACTTCACTGCCAATCTTCTTTTCCCAAAGGGCGCTCTGTTTCTGGAAAATACTCGTTGCCAGTGCAAGTTGTGTGTTCACTTCTTCCAGCGATTGTTTGAGTACCTGTGCATCCAATTCTGCCATTACCTGACCTTTTTTTACCGACGTACCTTCTTTCACATACACGGCGGTTACAATACCTGGCATCTGTGGGCTCACAGCAATATTCTGATCGCCATCAACAGTTCCCTGAACATCGATATAATGGTTAAAAACACATTCGGCTGCATCGGTTGTTTTAACTGTGACTGCTTTCTGTTCAGCTTTTGCGCCTTCAGGATTGATTTCAGCCTGAAGTTGTGCGATTTTAGTAGCTAACTCATCGTGTTGTACTTTCAGTTTTTCGAGCTCCGCTTTTTTGTCGGCAGGAGCGCTGCACGAAACCAAAAAAACAACCAGCGCCGAATAAATAATAATCTTTTTCATTTCTATAGTCTTTGATGTTTATAATTTCTATTTGTTTTCTGAATCCTGACTGATGTTGAACAGCTTTTCCAATTTTGACTTAGACCCCTGCAGATCATAAATACTTTGGTAATAATTGGTCAGGTTGGTCAGGTATTGGTTCTGGCTGGTCATCAGATCCATGCTTGAAGCAATTCCCTGTTTGTATTTCTCTAAAGTTCGCTGATAAATTTCATCCGAAAGCTCTTTGCTCTTTTTCTGGTTCTGAAACCTTTCCAATTTCAGTTTCACATCGCTTTGATACTGGCTGGCTTGCATAGTCAGGCTGCTGGAAACCAATTGTTTTGTATTTTTTGCCTTTTCCAGTGCCATTCTTTTTTGTGATACTACAGATGAACGTTGTCCGCTGCTAAAAATGGGGAGGCTTAAATTTACTCCTATCAGATCTTTGGGCGCGAAATCGAAAGCAGGCGCTTTTAATTTTTCAGTATGGTTATAAAAACCTGCAATGGTTGGAAGAAAACTGCTTTTAGCCAAATCCAGGTCGAGCTTGGCGGCTTTTTCTGATGTTTGAATAAGTTGGTAGTCAACACTTTGATTGATGTCGAATGTCTCGGTGATTAATTGAAGGCTTGATTTGGTAAGAGACTCACCTTGCTCTAAAGCGTCGGTCAATACAATTTTCTGAGAATCTTCCATTCCCAATTGAATTTTCAAAAGGCGGTAGGCCATTTCCAGGTTACTGTCAATTTGATTCATGGCATTACGAACGGTATTACCTGTCAGTTCCAGTTGATCGACATCTGTTTTTTCCAAAAAACCCTGTTTGTTCATTTCCGAAATTTCATACAAGGTCTTGTCTATGTTCTCCAGGTTTTGAGAAAGAATTTTCCGGCTTTCCTCAGCCAGTTGAATCATTGTATAGGTGTTGGTAACAGTTTCAATGACATCGAGCCTTGTTTTCTCTGCGGTCTGTTTGGTTAACCCGTAGTAAACTTTGGTTGCCTGTAACCCAACAATATACGATCCGCTGAAGATTAACTGCGAGAGGGTTAAATCGAATGTTGTATTGTTTTTAAGGCCAAGTTCAATTGGAGTACCTTCTTCACTGTTTAAGTAGATATTTTCTCCATTCGAAAGAGTAAGCGAACTCAATGTTCCACTTTGGGTGGTTGGATCCCAGGGAACTTCAGTATTCGAAAGAATGGTTTTACCTCCAAAACTTAAGGTGGGGACTTTAAAAATATGCGAATAACTGCCTTTCCCTGAGATTTGAGGAAGTCCCGATGAAATTGTTCCCCAAACCTTTTTTTGCGCAATTTTCAGATCAAGATCCGAATTCAGAATATTCGTGTTGTTTTTGGATGCCAGAATTAAAGCATCCTGTAATGAAAGCTTTACCGGCTCCTGCGCAATGGCAGTCATTGTCCCGCACAGGACCATGATTGCCAGCAATAGAATCTGATTGTGTTTTCTGAACATGTTTTGTAATCGTTATTGGTTAAAAATATTTTGATTCAATAGTGCAATTTCTGCTTTGCGCTTTTCGAAATAAGCAATTCCTTCAGGAGTTGAGATGGCCCGGATATGATTTTCGAACATCACTTCAAAAAGCTGGTTGAAAGTGATATTTTCGACGAAACAGTAATCTTTGTTGTGCATATCCACCAGGTTTCTAACATACAAACCTGCCGCCAGCTCCACATTCACATCGCTTCGGTAAACACCTTCATCTATTCCCTTCTGAATATTATTACTCATTCGAATGAAAATGTGGTTTTGCTTCCGTACCATGAACTGATTAAAAATGGGTTCATAGTATTTTTTCAGCTCAAACTTTATTTTCGGGTTTAACTTGACCATTTCTTCAAAAACCAATAAACTAACTTTTAACAAGACTTCAATGGCATTCAGTTCGTCTATTTTAATCTTTGACAATTCGACATCCCATTTCATTTCATCGTAGTAGAAAAGCTTTTCAATCAGATCTTCCTTGCTTTTCACATACAGATAAAGGGTTTTTTTCGAAATCCCCAGGCTTCGGCTAATATCGTCCATGTTTAAATTCCTGATCCCTAATTCATAAAACATTTCGATCGTTTTATCAAGAATTGCCCGAAATTTAGGATCATCAAAATTCAATTTGTCGTACATATTTAAGTTTGCTATTAATTTTGAAACAAAGGAAGGAAACATTTCGAACAAGAAACGTTTCCTGAATGTAAATTGTTTATTAATTAATCGTGCCAAATTTCCTGATTTGTTTCGTATAACCAATTAGCCGGGTAGATCATCCGGCAATTTTAACCGATAAATGACAGATTTTTGGTGGTAAGCGAGTTTAAATATGATTTTTCAGAATTCCCTTTTTACCCAGTCAATAATTTGGTCTTCGGGCAAATCGTTCATGCAGCGAAAATGCTTTTTGGGGCATTCGTGGTAGCCAAGCTTGGAGCATGGGCGGCATGATAATCCTTTGACTTCAAGAATTTTTGAACCATCGCCAGGCAAATATGGATACATTCCCAATTCGGGGGAAGTACTTCCCCAAACTGAAAGTATTTTTTTATGAAAGGCAGCAGCAATATGCATCAGTCCGGTATCGTTCGCGATCACCAACCTTGCATTTTTTACTAACGAAGCCGACTGATTGATCCGTAGTTTTCCTGTGAAATCAATTACATTTCCGGTTTCCCAACCCAAAATATGGTCAGCCATAATTCGTTCACTTTTTCCTCCGAGCAAAATAAAAGGTATATCTACTTCAGCAATCAGATTTTTATATTTTTCTACCGGCATTCGTTTAGTAGCATAGGTACCCGCCAAAACAAGTACCATATAACCATTTCTGAACCTTACGGGCAACTCCGATAAATTAAATTCGTCTTCTTCAGGAATAAAATACTCAAGCCCTTTTCCGTCGTTGATCAAATGAAAATGGCTCAATGTTTCCAGGTTACGGTCAACAATATGTGCCTGAGGCATGATATTCAATTTGAAACTGGTCAGAAGAAGTTTACGGAGATTTAGTTTGTTGAAACTGTAGGATTTGGCTCTAAGTCCGAGTTTGACCCGTAAGCTGCGCAAATTGTTGTGTAAATCAATAATGTAATCATAGTTTTCAGTTCTTAATTCCCGAATGGTATCCGAAAGTGAATCGCCAAACAATTGAATTTTATCAATATACGGATTGGCTTTTAACAGGTCAATATTTCGCTTTTTGGTAAGGTAATGTACTTCGGCTTCCGGAAATTGGTTTTTCAGGCATCGCACTACCGGCGATGTTAAAACAATATCGCCAATGGAACTGAATCGTATGATCAGAAATTTCGTTTTCAAAATAAAAACCCTGAAGCGTTTTAATCTTCAGGGTTTAAATATAATCAGTTTATCGCTCTTTTCGGTTAAACCGACTCTGCAAGTATGATAATTTTGTTGTCAACGTTCTCAACAACACCTCCGTCAACTTCGAAAAAAAGTTCTGCCCCTGAATCTTCAACCACTTTAATTTTGCCTTTATTCAGTGTCGAAATAATTGGGGCATGGTTATTCAGTATTTCGAATGTTCCTTTAGAACCGGGCAATTGAACTAATTTCACCTTGCCTGAATAAACCTTTTTGTCGGGAGTGATAATTTCGAGTAACATGGACCAATAAATATAAAGTTTCAAATTAAGAGTCAGCAAGGATTTTGTGCAGCCTCATTAAGCGCCGGCCAGCAATTTTTCACCCTTTTCAATGGCCTGCTCAATAGTTCCCACCAGGTTGAAAGCCGCTTCAGGATACTGGTCAACTTCTCCATCCATGATCATGTTGAACCCTTTAATGGTATCTTCAATGGAAACGAGCTGGCCTTTAAGGCCGGTAAATTGTTCGGCCACAAAGAATGGTTGGGACAGGAAGCGCTGCACCCTGCGTGCACGGTGAACAATCAGCTTATCGTCTTCCGATAACTCATCCATACCTAAAATTGCGATAATGTCGAGCAATTCTTTATAGCGTTGCAAAATCATGATCACCCGCTGGGTACAATCGTAGTGTTCATCACCCACCACTTCACGACTTAAAATCCGGGAAGTTGAATCGAGAGGGTCAACTGCGGGATAAATGCCCAATTCTGAAATCTTACGGCTTAATACAGTTGTGGCGTCGAGGTGGGCAAAAGTTGTTGCAGGAGCGGGGTCGGTTAAGTCATCGGCAGGAACATACACGGCCTGAACTGAAGTAATTGATCCATTTTTGGTTGATGTAATTCGTTCCTGCATAATCCCCATTTCGGTTGCCAATGTGGGTTGATAGCCAACGGCTGAAGGCATGCGGCCCAATAATGCCGAGACTTCGGAACCTGCCTGTGTAAACCTGAAAACGTTATCGACAAAGAACAGAATATCGCGACCTTTGCCTGTTGATCCGTCTCCGTCGCGCAAGCTTTCGGCGATAGTTAAACCCGACAAAGCAACCCGTGCACGAGCTCCTGGCGGCTCATTCATCTGACCAAATACCAGGGCCAGTTTCGATTTTTTCAAGGCTTCGGGATCAACTTTAGAGACGTCCCAATTGCCCTCTTCCATCGATTTTTTGAATTCTTCACCATAGTTAACAATATCAGCTTCGATCATTTCGCGGAGCAAATCGTTCCCTTCGCGGGTGCGTTCGCCAACGCCGGCAAATACCGACAAACCACTGTGCGCCAAAGCGATATTATTTATTAACTCCTGAATCAGAACGGTTTTGCCCACTCCTGCACCACCGAACAGACCAATTTTGCCACCTTTGGCATAAGGCTCAATCAGGTCAATAACTTTAATTCCGGTATAAAGAACCTCTGATTCAGTAGTTAAATCTTCGTACAATGGTGGTTCGTTATGGATGCTAAATCCGTCTTTGGGAAGCGGCTCCAATCCGTCAACCGGGTCTCCGGTTACGTTCAGCAGGCGACCAAGTGCAATTTCACCTTTGGGCATGATAATAGGACGGCCGGTTGCTATCACATCCATCCCGCGGCGGAACCCATCAGTTGAATCCATTGCAATGGCCCTAATCGTATTTTCACCAACGTGTTGCTGGCATTCCAGTACCAGATTTTCCCTTCCTTCCCTGATAATTTCCAGTGCATCATATATTCTGGGAAGTTCGCTGCCTTCCTGATCAAACGAAATGTCAATTACAGGACCGATTACCTGCGTGATTTTTCCAATATTCTGAACCATATTCTTTGTTTTTTCAGCATTTAAACTGAGATTATAAATCAATAAAATCAAATTTGCTGCAAATATAGCTTGTTTCAGGTAATATTAATGATCTCTGCTCATGATCATTTTGGCAAATTGAAGCAATTCTGACTTTTTTTCTTTTTCTACCTCTATCTTTTCCCAAACATTTAAGGCCGCCTGATAAAATTCATCTACACAATTTTCTGTGATATTTTTGATTTCTAATTCATAATAAATATCGGTAATGGCCTTTATTTTAATTTCAGTTTCAAATTCTTTTCTTAATATCCAATCCTGAATGATGGCCTTGGTCCGACTGTTGGATAATTCAAGCGCTTTTAAGAGAAGAAAAGTTTTTTTGTTTGCCACAATATCTCCGCCGATTTTTTTTCCAAATTTATCCTGAGTGGCAAAAACATCGAGTAAATCGTCCTGAAGCTGAAACGCTATTCCCAGATTAAGGCCAAAATCATACAACTGGCTGGCAATTTTTTCAGGGGCGCTGGCAGCCAAAGCTCCTAACTTCAGGCTACACGCTAATAAAACCGCAGTTTTCAGCCGAATCATATTCAGGTATTCCGGTATCGAAACATCCATTCTGCCTTCAAAATCCATATCATATTGCTGTCCTTCGCACACCTCGAGTGCAGTCGTGGAGAAAAGCCGGATCATTGGTACCTGTTCGGAAGATCTGCATTTAAGCAAATAATTGTATGCCATTATTGACATGGCATCACCCGACAATATGGCTATATTTTCGTTGTATTTTTTGTAAACAGTTAAGGAGTTCCTCCTCATTTCTGCCTGATCCATAATATCATCGTGCAATAAAGTGAAATTATGAAAAACTTCGATGGCTAATGCTGCAGGGAATGCCTTCTCAACCGAGTCGTCAAACAGGTTATAAGCAAGTAGCACCATAACCGGACGTAGTCTTTTACCGCCCATGGATAAAGCATAACCTACCGGCCCATACAGATTTTTTGGTTCAATTTGGTTTAACCGTCTGATCTCTTCATCTATTTCGGCTGAAATAAGTGATTGTAAGTATTTTATTGAATACATAGTAGTTATAACCGGTTATACAAAAGTCGGTTCAGAAAGTCATCTTTAAATTTGGGTGAAACAGGTAATTGAGTTTTATCGGCCATTTCAATCATTCCACCATCCGTTTTCAGGTACCGGTTCACATTCTTTAAACTGATCAGGTGAGAACGGTGTATCCTGAAAAAGCCGTGAGGAGCAAGCAGATTATCAAAATCGAGTAAGGTTAGGCTAACCAGTACAGAGTTTCCATTGATAAAAAATATGCGTGAATAATTACGTTCACCTTCACATCTTACAATGTCTTTGACCCTTACTATTGTAAAACCATTTATTTCGGGTAGAGCTATCGTCGGGTCATCCTCGCTATTGCGGGTCAAATTTTGTTTTAGCGCTTCGACCCTATGTTTTTCGTTAAGAACTGGAATTTCGCTAATGCGGTTCATTGTTGACCTGACATTCTCAATAAGTACCGGTTTAGTGATGTAATCAAATGCCGAATACTTAAATGCCTTTATGGCATAATCGCTGTAAGATGTTGTAAATATAACCCTGAAGTTGACCTTCGTCAACTTTTCCAAAAGGCTAAATCCTGTTCCATCAGGCAATTCAATATCTAGAAACACCAAATCAGGTTCAAATTGATTAATCAAAGATAAACCTGAAGCAACTGAGTTTGCTTCGCCAAGGATTTCAATTTCTTTGAAATTCAGTTCCAGGATACGTTTCAACCCTCTCCTTGCCAGTTGATCGTCATCAATAATTACTGCATGATACATTTAAACTTGTTCTTGTATTTTTTTTAAAATTAATACAAATGATCGAACTAAAACATAAAGAAAGTTAAAAAACATTCTGAAGGGTATTATTGATGATATTTCTTTTTCACAAAACGGACATGGATTTGTTTATATGAATAATTTTGTCGTCAAATTTAACAGTAATGGGTGCAATTCTGATTTTTGAAACTTCTACCGAAATTTGTAGTGTAGCCCTGATGGTAAACGGGCAGGTAATTGATCTGATTGAATCGGGTGAGGGGCAAAACCATGCCCGGCTAACAACTGTTTTCGCTGAACAGCTACTTAAAAAAAATGACATCAAGCCAGGAGAACTTAGCGCTGTTGCAGTCAGCAAAGGCCCCGGCTCATACACTGGCCTAAGAATTGGAGTTTCAACAGCAAAAGGAATTTGTTATGCAGGGAACATTCCACTTATCGCGATAGGGACGCTCGAAGCAATGGCCAAACACGTTTCTTTGAACCGGCTTCAATTGGGAATTCCGGAAATGAAGCCAACGCTTTTTTGCCCTATGATTGATGCCCGGCGAATGGAGGTATTCTCTATGCTTTTGGATAAAGAAGGGCGGATAATCAGGCCAATAACAGCTCAGGTTATAGACGAATCATTTCTTGCTGATGAGTTGAGCAATACGCAGGTTGCTTTCTTCGGAAACGGTTCGGCAAAATGCAGGAAGGTATTGGAATCGCCCAATGCGGTTTTCATTAATCAAATTTCAGCCTCTGCACAATATATGTCCGAATTGGTGTGGCAGGCCTATACCAAAAAGCAGTTTGAAGACGTTGCTTATTTTGAACCCTTTTACCTGAAAGATTTTATAGCAACAGTATCAAAAAAAAATATGCCGGGATGAGATTTAAATGGATTATTTGGTTGTTTTTTGTTTTCCACTTAAATATTCAGGCGCAACCGCTTGAGGAAATGGAATACACTCTCCGCTTTGGATTTATCAAAGGAGGAAAAGCTACCCTGGTAGCTCAAAATGAAAAAATAAACCGCATACAAACCATTCACTACCACATGAGAGGCCGGACTACCGGAATTGTGGATAAGATTTACCAGGTAAACGATATTTATGAAAGTTGGGTTGATCCGGAAACATACCTGCCTATTAAGTCGATACGTGCCGTCAGGGAACAAAATTACAGGTTCTACGACGAAATTATTTACGATCATTTAAATGATTCACTGTTTAGCAAAAAATCAGGACACCTCAAGGTTCCTGATCAGGTAAACGACCTGATCAGTGTTTTCTTTTACATACGTCAGAATCACTATTTCGAGTCATTACTGAACGGAGTGGTAGTTCAGATACCTGTTTATCATGGTGATGAATTGTTTATTATGGAACTGAAATACCTTGGAATTGAGACCATTGAAACTAAGATCGGACTTAAAGAATGCTACGTGGTTTCGCCTAAAGTACCAAAGGGAAAGCTGCTGAAAGGATCGGATGACCTGAAGATTTATATTACCAAAGATTCTAACAGACTTCCGATTTACGCCGAATTTGAATTATTGCTTGGTTCACTTAAATGCGAATTGAACTCCTATAAAATTAATGGCATCAACCAAATGATCTATCAATAATAAGTTGATAGTGAAACGTTTGAAAAATAACCGCGAAATATTTTGATTCAGCAATATTTCCTTATTTTTGCACCCGATTTGAAAATATTCTAAACACTTTATATGGCAATTACTACAGCAGATATTAAAAACGGTTTGACTATCGAATTCAACGATCAGTTATTTCAGATTGTATCGTTCCAGCATGTTAAACCAGGGAAGGGGCCGGCATTTGTGCGGACGAAACTGAAAAACCTTAAAACTGGCAGGACCATTGAGAACACCTTTAATTCAGGAGTAAGAATTGATGTAGTAAGAGTTGAACGTCGTCCTTACCAATATTTGTATCAGGATGAAGCCGGTTTTAACTTTATGAATTCAGAATCGTTTGAGCAAATTTCGATTGATGCAAATTTGATTGAAAATTCGGATCTGATGAAAGAAGGACAGATCGTTGAAATCAATGTACATGCCGATACCGAAACGCCCCTTACGGTTGAACTGCCTCCATTTGTAGAGTTAAAGGTAACCTCAACCATGGCAGGCGAAAAAGGAAATACAGCCAGTTCAAATGCACTTAAACCATCCACTCTTGAGACTGGAGCTGAAATGATGGTTCCGATGTTTATCAACGAGGACGATATCATAAAAATAGACACTCGCGACCGTTCCTATTATGAGCGTGTCAAGAAATAATAGCTGAAAAATTTTTATCCCAAACCGTTTGGTAGTATTTCAGTTCGGGCAATTTTTCGGGTATAAATATCGACTGCAACGATGATGGCAGTGAATCCCCAAAATGGAACCGAAAGTTTATCGGTATCCAGAAAGTTGTTGAGTATTCCGTGTATGTAGTAGGTTATCAGTCCGAGCAAAGCGCTCATGACTAATGTTTTTAAACGCTTATCATTGGTTCGCGCATAAGCATGAACTGCCGTGTAAATGACTGTCGAAATGAGAATCAGAAAGATAACCAGTCCCATCAATCCTGATTCGGCCATTGGCCCCAGATATTCGCTGTGCGCATTTCCTGCGTCAGCCGAATTGGTACTGATAATGGTACGGTCTGCAGTAAGCTGGTACGGGGCATAATTGAACATGTAGGTTCCCGGGCCCCAGCCAAAAACCGGTTTATCCTCAAACATACGGATGGCACAACTCCACCTGTTGATTCGCTCCAGATTTGATGCGTCTGAAGAAATATTCGATATTGATGAAACATGTTCAGTCAGATTGGCAGATGATTCGGTATCGTTTCGTTCAAGGTAAATCAGAATCTGCTTTTCGAAAACCAGAACTACTGAAAGAATAACCAGAAAAGTAATGAAAAGAGGTTTGAACCTGATTTTTAAGCGAATTAAAACCCATACACCAAAAGCAACGATCACACTCAGCCAGGCTGCACGGGCATAAGAAAGGATCAGTCCCATCAACAATATGCCCAAAACGATTCGGACAAAGATTTTTACGCCGGGCGAATATATTTTTGTAAATGAAAATCCAAATAAAAACGGTAAATACATGGCCACTGCAGCTCCATAAGCAGTATGGTCGTTATATAGCGGATTGACCACGAAATTAGCGGCCTGCTTGTTCCATAAACCATATTCCAGATGCCGGAAAGTAGCATAAAAAATAACAATGAGCAGGGGCAGGGTATAAAGCCAGATATACTTTTCTATATTCTTGCCCGAATCGAAGAGTTTTGCTGTAAGCAGGTAAAAACCAACTACGAACCAGATGCGCGATATAAAGAATTTAAACGACACCAGTGGCATTGTACTCGTCAGGCTGGTCACTAACAGCCAAAACAAGCTAAAATAGATAACCAGTGAAACGGGATGAATTAATATATCCCGATCAAATTTCCGGTCTGCCAGACACTTCAGGATAAATACGAGCAATATCCCAAAAAGCAAAGGTTCGGTGGGCAAATACATATCGAACGTGAAGCCGGGCGCTATTTCTGAAAGAGGAAGCGAAAGCGGGGTAAATAATACAATCAGGTAAAGCAATTTATCGAAGGCATATATGGCCAATAGAATAATTCCAAAAGCCAGGGGCAAAGCATTAATGATCATCGAATGCTTTTTCACCAGAAAAAATGCATTCAGCAAAACAAACAATGCCGAAATCAGGTAAAAAAGGGCAACTTTAGTCCTGGCCTGGTACACAGTTTAAATGTTTTTTTTGTTTTCGAGAAGTAAAATAACCAAGATAGCACAAAAAAGAGCTGCAAAGGTTGACACCAAAACGATGAGCCAACGCACAGGATATGATTTTTTATCGGCAGGAACAGGATTCTGAACACGTTGACCGTAAACAATTTTCTTGCCTGCACTGCTCACTGATTGATTATACACTTTTTTGATGGAATCCATCTGGACTATCATGAATTTGTACTGATTGTCCAGAAACTTATATTCTCCGCCTTTCTCCGATAGATTTTTCATCCATTGTTCGAGCTCTTTGCCTCCCGATGTATTCTTTTTCTGTTCAGTCAGCATGCGGACCATTCCCTTCGTAATTTCTTCGGACTGTGATTCGTAATCAAGAATTTTATACTCTTTGCGCAGTACATTCAGCTTTTCCTGAACCGAGTCAATATCATGCGTAATGAGGGATAAATCTTTTCCGGCAATATGGGCTACTTCTTCATATTTTATGCGGTGCATCGATCTGACTTTTTCATCTAAAAACGAAATAATGGAATCACACATGGTACAAGCCCTTTTCGGGTCGGTATCCAAAACCTGAATTTCAATGGTTTCGTATTCGGTTTTTTTGAAGGAAACATTATCATTGAACTCAGCCAGCATATAGGTCAGGTATTGCGGATCCTGTTTGCTGATTTTATAAACTTCACCCAGGTTGAAAGCATCAATTACCCTAAGTTTAATATCTTGAGAATTAATGATCTCAAGCAATTGTTCGCTCTCCGATTCATCGCTGAAAGTATAAATGTTATTACTGGGGTAAATCCTTGCGACCGATTTAAACTTTGGCTTAATGAAAGTGGAAGATGAAAAAATAGCTGAAAAAAGGATAGCCAGAATACCAACTGCAATCAAATGTTTTTTCCATTTCCAGAGTGTTTCAAGCAAATTTTGGTTGTCAAAAAAGTTTATCATAGAAGGTTCTTTTGGTCGTTGTTTTAACGAAGCATTTGTGCATTTAGTATAGTGTTTGCCTGAAATTTATCCGGCTATTAGCATGAAGTAATTCTTCTTCCCTTTCTGTACCAAAATATATTTCCCGCCAATCAGAAAAGTTAGATTAATTATCAGTTCGGCATCTGAAACTTTGTCTTTGTTAATACTTAAGCCATTTCCCTGAATAGTCCGGCGCAAATCGCCTTTTGAGGGAAACACCATTGCTTTTTCGGTCAGTAGATCAACTACTTTAATGCCAGTTTCAAGTTCTTTTGCTGAAATTTTAAACTGCGGGACACCTTCGAAAACTGAAAGGAAAGTTGCTTCATCGAGCTTATTTAGCAATTCGGCAGTTCCCTGTCCGAATAGGATTTGTGAAGCTTCGACAGCCAATTCATAGTCGTTGCGCGAGTGGACCATTACCGTAACTTCTTCGGCCAGCCTTTTTTGCATCAATCGTAAATGCGGCGCTTCAGCATGTTGATCAGTAAGGTCGGCCACTTCTTTTTTCGATAGAAGGGTGAATATTTTGATGTATTTTAGGGCATCTTCATCCGAAGTATTCAACCAGAACTGGTAAAACTTGTAAGGTGAAGTTAACTTTGGGTCGAGCCAGACATTGCCCGATTCGGTTTTTCCAAATTTGGTCCCGTCAGCCTTCTTGATCAACGGACAAGTGAGGGCAAAAGCTTCGCCACCGGTTTTCCGGCGAATTAATTCAGTTCCGGTAGTAATGTTTCCCCACTGGTCGGAACCGCCCATCTGAAGTTTCGTGTTTTTTGTCTGGTACAAATGCAGAAAATCGGTTCCCTGTACCAGTTGATATGTAAACTCGGTAAACGACATTCCTGCCCCACTATCAGAATCCAGCCGTTTTTTAACCGAATCTTTCGACATCATGTAATTGATGGTGATATGTTTGCCGATGTCGCGGATAAAATTAAGGAAGCTGAATTCTTTCATCCAGTCGTAATTATTAACCATTTCGGCCGCATTGGGCGCATCCGATTCAAAATCAAGAAACCGGGACAATTGTGTTTTAATGCATTCCTGATTGTGCCGAAGGGTTGGTTCATCCAGTAAATTCCGTTCCTGCGATTTGCCCGAAGGGTCGCCGATCATTCCGGTCGCTCCGCCTACCAAGGCAATTGGCTTGTGTCCCGAAATCTGAAAATGTTTCAACATCATCACGCTTACCAGATGCCCGATATGCAGCGAATCGGCCGTCGGGTCAATCCCGACATAAGCTGAAGTCAATTCTTTATCAAGTTGTTCTCTGGTTCCGGGCATTATGTCATGGATCATGCCCCTCCATTCTAATTCGTCAACAAAATTCATCGTGCTTTAATTTCCGGATTCATAAATTATTCAGCATATTCGAATCTAATATCCGATGCAATTCTGAACATATGCCAATTTGCCGCCCTGGCAAAAATCCGCCCAAAGATATAAAATCAAATGCTTTTTACATTATTCCCGGTTAAGTCGCTTTCGGTTCCGGTTTTTGATCTGCTGGCTTGTTTAAAGGATCGGTTTCTTTTTCGGAATCCCAAAGTTTAATAAACGGGAACAGGGTTGGAACCAGTTGTTTCATTGGTTCATAAATCTTCGATTCCGCTTTTTGCCGGGATGGAAGGATGTGCACATTTTCATCAATGGTTTCGAAAAGTATAAGGAAGATACTCAGGATAACTGCCGTTTTCAGAACTCCAAAAATAATTCCTGCAAGGCGATTCAGGAAACCTAAAGCAACAGCCTTCACGACATTATCGAGCATTTTACCAAGTATATGTACGATTATCACAATGGCAATAAATGTCACAACAAAAGCGATGGTACTCAGATGTTCAGAACGGTAATTGGTTATATCAGTGATAAAGTCGGCTGTCCAGTCAGAAAACCGGATAGCTCCCCAAATGCCAAGAACAAGAGCAGCCAGCGAAGCCAGTTCAACAATAAAACCGTTCCGAAATCCCTGAATGGCAGCAAGAATCAGGATGATACCAAGAATCAGATCAATGTAATTCATAAATAAAAGGTGTGTGGGTAAGTTGAGGAAGTAAAAATAAGAAAAAATTGATTCGGGTTGTATTTTGGGATGACCGAATAGATTAACGAGATCACCAGACGTATTAGCGGCCTTAAGTCGTAATTTTTAATAATTTTGGATGCACTGAAATCCATATCCATGCCTGTAATCAATTCAATTATTAATTGGGTCAATTTTAAACGAATATACCAGATTGAGCTGTTCAGAAAACATCCTCATGAGGTTCAGCGGGAGGTCCTGTTTGCGCTTTTAGATAATGCTTCGAATACTGAATTTGGCTTAAAGTACAATTTTAAAGGCATCCGTTCCGAAAAAGAATTTCGTGGGCAGGTTCCTGTTCAGGACTACGAAGACATCAAACATACGGTTGAACGAATGATGCTCGGAGAAAAAAACCTGTTATGGCCTGGCGAAACCAAATGGTTTGCAAAATCATCGGGAACCACCAACGATAAAAGTAAATTTATTCCGGTAAGCAAAGATTCACTCGAAGATGTTCACATTCGCGGAGGGCGCGATGTTTTCGCCATCTATCTGAAAAACTATCCTGATTCGGGAGTCCTTTCGGGTAAAGCGCTTACGTTGGGCGGAAGCCACCGGGTGACCAGTTACAACAACAACTGTTATTATGGCGATCTATCTGCAATTATTATCGAGAATATACCTTTCTGGACCGATTTTTATCGCACACCATCAACCGAGATTTCGCTGATCGAAGAATTTCAGGAGAAAATAGAAAAGATCATAGAGCACTCACTCAACGAAAATGTTACCTCGTTTGCAGGGGTTCCTTCATGGTATCTGGTATTGCTGAAAAGAGTTCTGGAAGTAACAGGTAAAAATAATATTTTGGAGGTATGGCCCAATCTGGAAGTGTTTATTCACGGTGGTGTAAAATTTGATCCTTACCGGGAACAATACCTGAAACTTTTTCCTGGCTCCCAGATGCATTACATGGAAACCTATAATGCTTCGGAGGGATTTTTCGGAATTCAGGACGAACCCGAAAAAAATGACATGCTCCTTATGCTCGACTATGGCATTTATTACGAATTTATCCCGATGGATGAATTCCGGTCAGATAAACTGAACGCCATCTCGTTGCAGGAAATTGAAATTGGCAAAAATTACGCAATGGTAATTTCGACTAATGGCGGTCTTTGGCGTTACCTGATTGGCGATACTATCCGGTTTACCTCCAAATATCCTTTTAAATTTGTGATCACCGGTCGTACCAAGCATTTTATCAATGCTTTTGGCGAAGAGGTTATTATTGATAATGCAGAAAAAGCGTTTCGAATTGCCTGTGAGCGGACCAATGCCATCATTTCGGAATATACCGGTGGACCGATTTACATGACCGAAACCCAGAAGGGCGCACATGAATGGGTTATCGAATTCGAGAAAGAACCTGACGATCTGGACCATTTTGTACAACTATTTGATGGCGCCCTAAAAACAATCAACTCAGACTATGAGGCGAAACGGCACCGGAATTTAAGCCTTGAAATTCCACATGTGCAGGTAGCTAAAAAAGGATTATTTTATGAATGGATGAAACTTAAGGGCAAGGTAGGCGGACAAAACAAAATACCACGTTTGGCAAACGACAGGCAATACCTCGACGATTTGATTGAACTGAATAATTCGTTACGGTCTTTTTAGTCTGAAATGCAAAAGTTTCGTACTTTAGGTCAAATTTTAAAATTCAAAAAATGCATATCGCTTTAGCTGGAAACATAGGTGCCGGAAAGACAACCCTGACCGAATTACTTGCCAAACATTACCATTGGAGTCCTCATTACGAAGATGTTGACGAAAACCCATACCTGAACGACTTTTATGAAGACATGCAACGCTGGTCGTTTAACCTTCAGATATATTTTCTGAACAGCCGGTTCAAACAGGTAGTTGATATCCGAAGTTCATCAAAAACAGTGATTCAGGATCGCACCATTTATGAGGATGCTGAAATTTTTGCCCCCAACCTCCATGCCATGGGCCTGATGACAACCCGCGATTTCAACAACTATTCCAATCTGTTCAAAATGATGAGCCAACTGGTTCAGGCACCCGATTTGCTTATTTATCTGAGAGCGTCGGTTCCTACACTGGTAAACCAAATCCAGAAACGTGGAAGGGAATACGAAAGTTCCATCCGTATAGACTATCTGAAACAACTGAACCAAAGGTACGAAGCCTGGGTTAATCGCTACAAATCAGGAAAATTGCTGATCATTGATGTTGACCGTATTGACTTTCAGAATAACCCTGAAGATTTGAGTAGTGTAATTGACCGCATTGATGCCCAGATACACGGCCTATTTTAGGAAAACTTCATGAATAGCAAATTCTTCACCAACGAAGATGAAAGCGAAAGCTCTAATTATGGCGGAAATGAAACTATTAGAGAATAAAGTATGGCAAAGAATAAAACCATAAATGTTAAAGGAACTGAGATTGTTATGTACCAGGACAATCAACAAGACTTTATTAGCCTCACCGATATTGCCCGATATAGAGATGCCGAACGAAGTGATTACATATTGCAAAACTGGTTGCGGAACAGAAGCACCCTGGATTTTATAGGTCTTTGGGAACAATTTAATAACTCCGATTTTAATTCCATCGAATTCGATGGAATTAAAAATATGGCAGGTGCAAATAGTTTTTCTTTAACTCCAAAGCGTTGGATTGAAGCTACAAATGCCAAAGGAATTGTATCTAAAACTGGGCGTTATGGCGGCACATTTGCCCACCGTGATATTGCGTTTGAATTTGCATCGTGGTTAAGCGCCGAATTCAAATTCTACCTTATCAAAGAATTCCAACGCCTTAAAGATGATGAAAACGATCGGCTTAAACTGAATTGGAACCTTCAGCGCACCCTGTCCAAAGTCAACTACCGGATACATACCGATGCCATAAAAGAGAAAATAATTCCCTATAAAATTACCAAAGAACAAGCCTCGTTTATTTATGCCAACGAAGCCGACATGCTCAATGTAGCCCTGTTTGGCAAAACCGCCCAGCAATGGCATACTCAAAATCCTGAAAAAGAGGGTAATATTCGTGATTATGCCGAGTTGGAACAATTGGTCGTGCTATCGAACATGGAAAGTATCAATGCAGTACTTATTCATCAGGGATTGCCACAGTCCGATAGGCTTATACAATTAAACGGTATTGCCATAACCCAAATAAAATCGTTACTAGGAAACAAGCAACTTAACAAAGTTAAGGAAATTTGAATTAACCTCCACTCCAATGAAACTCGTATTTGCCACCAATAACCCTCATAAACTTCAGGAAATAAATCAATTACTTGGCAATTCATTTGAACTGCTCAGCCTGAACGATATCCATTGTTATGAAGAAATTCCTGAAAATCAGGAAACCATCGAAGGAAATGCCGCCGAAAAATCGTTTTATATCTACAACAAATACGGATTCAATTGCTTTGCCGATGATACCGGCCTTGAAATTGATACCCTGAACGGTGAACCCGGAGTCTATTCGGCCCGTTATGCCGGTGAGGAAAAAAGTTCAGAAAAAAATATAGAACTTGTTTTACAAAAACTGGCTAAAATAAAAAACCGGAAAGCACGTTTTAAAACAGTTATTTCGTTGGTGATAGATGGTCGCGAAATCCAGTTTGAAGGGATAGTTACCGGACTGATCCTGGAAGAAAAAAGGGGAACAACCGGATTCGGTTACGATCCGATTTTTCAACCTGACAAATCGCATCTCAGTTTTGCTGAAATGACGATGGAAGAAAAAGGCAAAATCAGTCACCGCGGAAGGGCAGTTCAGAAATTAGTTGAGTATTTATCCCAATTCTCTACCGAATGAAGATTTTCAGTCACTTGTTATTCACCGCACTGCTGGGTATTTTGATTTTCCGGAGTCAGGCACAGCCATCCGTAGGCGAATGGACCGATTACCAGTCGTATGCTCGTGCTAAAAACGTAGTTGATACAGGTGAAAAAGTGTATTGTGTTACCGAAGGCGGCTTGTTTTCCTACAATAAAACTGACAACAGCATTCAGAAAATGTCGGGCATCAACGGACTTTCTGATGTCGGAATACAACGGCTCGCTTTTAGCAAAGAGAATGGAATATTGCTTATTGCCTACCAGAATGCCAACGTTGACTTGTTAATTGGAAACGATATTTTCAATCTTTCAGATATTAAACGAAAACAGATTTCAGCCGACAAAACCATTAATAATATCATGTTCTCCGGAAATCTGGCTTACCTTTCATGTGGATTCGGTATTGTAGTGATCAACCTTGACAAGAAGGAAATTAAGGATACCTATTTTATAGGCAAAGATGGAGGATACCTCAACGTTTTGGATATGGCCACTAATGGAGTTTTTCTTTTTGCAGCAACTGCCAACGGTATTTACAAGGCAAGCGCTTCGGAACCAAATCTTCAGAACTACAGCAATTGGTTGAAACAGACTTCGATTCCAAATGCCGATAAAAAATTCAGCAAAATCGAAAACTTCATGGGGAAAATTATAGCCAACTATACTCCCGTCAAATTTGCAGAAGATGAGTTATACGAGCTGAAAGGGAATATTTGGAGTCCAACTTTACCGAATATCCACTATGTCTCTGAGATGTTCGCCATAGGAGATTATCTGGTCATTTCGAGCCGTGAGGAGGTCTTTGTTTTCAATAACAGACTCGAACAGGTCTATTATATTTATAAGTATGTCTTTCCTGATTTTGAAGCCAGGCCGATTCAAACCATGTGCGCCGTGCTGGATGCACAAAATATCATATGGATAGCTGATCAGAAATACGGACTGATTAAAGTCGGGACAAAAGCCGAACGGATTGTTCCTGATGGGCCATCGGATAACGCCGTATTCTCGCTCACCATGAATGATCAGGATTTGTGGATTACTTCCGGAGGCAGGGATAATGCCTGGGGTAATCTTTGGTCAGAACCAAAATTTCAGCTAAACCGGCAAGGGAAATGGTCTGTCTTTGACAGGAAAGTCTTTCCGGTACCAAACGATTTTAAGGATATGGTTTGTGTAGCTGTCGATCCAAAAAATCCGGACCATGTTTTTGCAGGTTCGTGGGGCGGCGGAGTGTTGGAATTTAGCGCCGGAAAATTCGTGAAACGATACGACAACTACAACAGTACCCTCCAAACTCAGTTACCAAACCTTCCTGAGGCACCTTATGTCCGTATTGGAGGAATGGACTTCGATTCGAAAGGAAATTTATGGGTAACCAACTCAGGAGTGGGAAAAGTGATTTCTATGTTTCAGACCGATGGCAACTGGAAATCCTTCGACCTAAGCGGCATTGCCAATAAATATTCAATCGGGAAAGTGTTGGTTACCAAAAATGATGATAAGTGGATTGTGGTTCCCCGTGGACATGGACTTTATGTTTTAAGCAATACCAATACCGAACAAAAAGAACAGCGGGTAGTGGCACGTTTTGTGAATTCTGAAGGCGAATTTTTTAATGAGATGAACGATGTCTATGCGATAATTGAAGATCATAATGGTGAAATATGGGTAGGAACTTCAGGAGGAGTCGCGGTTTTCAGTAATCCCAAAAGGATATGGACCGAAAGCGTACTTTACGCCTCCCGCCCCGGGTTAGATTTAAAAGATGGAAAATTTCACCCTCTCCTCGAAAAAGAAACGGTAACTTCCATTGCCATTGACGGCGCTAACCGAAAATGGTTCGGGACCAAAACTTCAGGAGTTTTCCTGATTTCGGAAGATGGCGAAACCGAAATAGAACATTTTACCACCGAAAACAGTCCGTTACCCAGCAACGAGATTAATGACATTGCCATCAATCAGCAAACCGGAGAAGTGTTTTTCGGCACAGCCTCCGGACTGATTTCGATCATGGGCGAAGCAACTGCTGCCAATGATGAATTCAGCGATGTTTATGTGTATCCCAACCCGGTTCGCGAAACTTATGACGGACCAATAGTGGTTAAAGGACTGGTTGACGATACGGATGTAAAAATAACCGACATCAGTGGAAGCCTGGTTTTTAAAACCACCTCACTGGGCGGCCAGGCCATCTGGGATGGGAGAAACCTGAATGGTAACCGATGTAAAACAGGCGTTTATCTGATTTTTATGACCGATCCTGCAGGCGAAAAAACAAAAATTACCAAACTTCTATTTATTCATTAATACAATTAAGTCGTGCTCGAAAAGACCCGCGGAATTTTTTTGCATGCTGTTAAATACTCCGAGACCAGCCTGATAGCAACCATTTATACCGAAGTTTACGGTCGGCAATCGTTTATTATTAATGGGGTACACAGCAAGAATTCGCCGGTAAAGGCAGCGGCTTTTCAGCCACTCTATTTGCTCGATCTGGAAATTTATTACAAGGCTGGAAAAGATATTCAACGATTGAAAAATGCACGGATCATCAATCCATATTCGACTATCCCTTTTGATATCTGTAAAAGCACACAGGTACTTTTCCTGTCCGAAATCTTGTATAAGTGTTTGCGCGAAGAAGAACCGAACAGCGAACTATTCGGATTTATCTTCCATTCCCTGACTTTTCTCGACTTGACCGATTCAGGGGTTGGTAATTTTCATCTATGGTTCTTGTTTAAACTGACACAGTTTTTAGGCATTTTTCCAAGTCAGGACAATTCAAGGATCAGTAACTTTTTCGATTTGCAGAGCGCCCTTTTTGTGAGCCACGAACCTTTACACAACCATTTTGCCGACAAGCAGCTAACTGTTCTGTTTTCAAGACTTTTTGAAGTGGACTTCTCTTCGATTGAAAAACTTGATTATACTCATCATGAACGAAGATTAGTACTTGAAAAACTGCTCGAATTCTATCAGATTCATTTCGACAACTTAGGAGAAATCAGATCGTTGAATGTGTTAAAGGAAGTTCTGAAATAAAGAAAAAAGTAAGAAAATGGATGAAATAAGAATACACTCAAAATGAAAAGACAGGTGAATGGCATATTTTTTTAACTTTGTACATTAATCGTGAATGCATGGCTCTTTCGAAATTTCCAAATACAAAAGGAAGTATTTTTTCCGCAGTCAATAAACTGGTGACTGAAACCGGTGCAATTGATCTTTCTTTGGGGAAAACAGATTTTCCTTGTCCTGAAAAACTGGCCGATCTGGCTGCAACCTATATTCGATCTGGCTATAACAATTATGCACCTCATGAAGGCATCAGCGAACTTCGGGATGTAATTTCTACCCGGGTGAAACGATTATATAACCATACTTATAATCCTGAAACTGAAATAACCATTACCGCCGGACCAATTCAGGCTATAATGACTGCAATTAGTTCAGTCGTTAAGGATGAGGATGAGGTCATTTTGTTTGAACCGGCATACGAGTCCTATGCACCGGCTATATCAATTAACGGTGGCCGTCCGGTTTATGTAGCATTAAAACAACCCGATTTTCATATTGATTGGGAAGAAGTGCGAAAAATGATTACTTCGAAAACACGAATGATTATTATCAACTCCCCAAACAATCCAACCGGAGCTGTTTTAACCGATTCTGACCTGGTTCAGCTTCAGCATTTGATCCAGGGAACCAATATTGTTGTACTTAGCGATGAAGTTTTCGAATCAATTGTTTTCGATAATAATACGCATCAGAGTGTTGCGAGGTACGAAAAGCTGGCCAGCCGCAGTTTCGTAGTTTCATCATTTGGCCCGGTTTTCAACATCAATGGCTGGGGTTTGGCCTACATTCTTGCTCCTGAAAAGCTGATGAACGAATTCCGCCGGATACAACAGTTCCAGATTTTTAATGTTAATACGCCTCTTCAATATGCGCTTTCAGAATATCTTCAAACCGAAGATTCAAAAAAGGATATTTCGGAAATGTATCAGGGGAAACGCAACTATTTTAATCGTCTGTTGAACGACAGCCTTTTTGAAATTGTGCCTTCGCAGGGAAGTTATTTTGAAATTCTGGATTACTCAACTATTTCCGATGAATCTGATGCCGACTTTACATTCCGTCTGGCCAGCGAATACGGGGTTGGTGTAATCCCTGTTTCGGCATTTCTGCACGAGAAAAACAAATTGAAAATGGTTCGGGTATGTTTTGCCAAAAACAATGAAACCCTCGAAAAAGCAGCCGAACGGTTGAGACTTGTGCCCTCATTGAAATAAATTGCCGGCCTACTGCCGTTTTCAATTCATTCTCCCTTTTCAAGGCCTTTGTCCGAGTATCAAACTCTTCAAAATAAATAACTTTCCAAGGTCGATAGCGCTTGGTCCAGCCAGTATTTTCAATATGGTTGTGGGTTTCCAGCCGATGAGGAAGATCACGGGTTTGGCCAATATAAATTTTATTGAAAGTTGAAGAATATTAAACGTACGTGAAATACATTTCATCTTTTTAAGAAGTGGGCTGTACTGGATTCGAACCAGTGACCCCTACCCTGTCAAGGTAATGCTCTAAACCAACTGAGCTAACAGCCCTTCTTTTCGAGCCACAAAAATATAAATTTTTCTCTTTCTTTCCTGTTGGGTGAATAAAACATCTAAATTTGAGAATTAAGAAACAGAAGACTACATTTGAATTCTGTTATTTTGGGTTAATCGCAGGTTAATTTGTTTTTTTAATTGAGGTTTTAAGTTTCTAATTTGTTTCAGATGAAGACAGTACTTCGTTGCCTTGTGATTTTGATCTGTTGGCTTTCATTCTGTTTGGAACTTAATGCCAAACCCAATGATGAAACCCTGCTGAACCAATACGACGAAACCATTTTTGTAATCTCGAATTTCTCAGGCGTAGATGCCAACCTGAACGAACCCAAATCAATTCAGGAACTACTTGACGAAAACATCGGAGGGTTCCGTTTTTATCTGGAATGGGAAAAGCAGCAAAACCAACTGATGATCAAAAAAGCCGATGGAACTTCCATCTCGTTCAGGCAAACCATTCATGAAATTAAAAAATTTCTCGAAAATAAACCTGAAAAAATTTTCACCCTTTTTCTTGATTTCAGCACTAATGTGAATGAACTTCAGGATATTTTTCTGGAAACAGGTATCAATCAGTACCTCTATTCTTACGATACCAAAGAGGGTTGGCCTCCATTAAAAACAATGATGGTGGAAAATAAAAGGCTGGTTGTTTTTTCGATGCAGGAGCACCGCAACAGTCCCAATTGGCTTCTTTATGTTTGGAATCATGCTGTTGAACCCTATTTTTCGATTTGGGAAGCGCCGGTTTTTAAAGGTGAATTTCTGAAAGGAGACCCTAAAAATAGTTTACTCATTTACAATGATTACAATTTCCCCCAAAAATCAGAAGCACCTAAAAACCTTAAATTCGATACGAATCAGAATCCTTACCTGATTGAGCATATCAAGAATACCTGGATCAATACAGGTAAAACGCCAAATTTTATAATGCTCGACCGGTACGAAAACTGGATTCTTGGGGTGATCTCCTATCTGAGAGGCTTTAAAATTATCAAAGGAACAGTTTCATACAATACGCAGGTGCTTGACTATGTGAACTGGGCAAAAACCGGAAGTCTCACAAGTGGAAAGTATTCTTTTCCTGTTGGCCCGGGAGATAATATGGTTCTGACACCGAGCAGCCCCGGATTTCGTTTTACCCCGGAAACCGTAGCTTTTAATGAGCCTGAACTGAATATCATTCAGCACTTTGTCGCTTCTCATCTTCAAATTACTGATAACCTTGAAGGCCATTACACCTTTGCAAAGGAAAGTCATGATTACAGCATCAACGGTTTTGCCGGAAAACCGCAGAATGTGCAGTTTGCCAATGATTCAACCCGATCCTCAGTGGCGCTTTTTGGTGAAAACAGCTTTATAGTTTTGCCCGGCGCTGAAGAATTTAAGATTAGGGACCACGATTTTTCAGTGGCAGCCTGGATAAAAATTAAGGAATATCTGCCCAATAGGAGAGACTATTGCATTATTGGAACAAAGAACAACTCCTATCAACAAGGTATTCACCTGCTGATCAGGGATCAGAAACCCTACTTCGGTTTTTACAGCAACGACCTGCAGGGCAAAACTATACTCGCCCCCGACCGTTGGTATCATCTGGTCTGGAGGTATAACAAACTAAGCGGGGAACAGGCTATTTTCCTGAATGGAAAACTTGATAGCCGTTCGTTGGGTCATCCCGCTTATAAAGGACGTGATAACCTGTACATCGGTGTTGCCGGGTTCAACTGGTCGTCGAACATGAATGGTGCAATCGATAATCTGAGTATTTGGTCGAGAGCCCTGGGCGAAGAAGAAATCTGGCAACTGAACAAGGAAGTGATTGAAATAGTACCCATAAAAAATATCTTTATTCTTTATCCGGTTTTATCCTGGTCGGGAATAATATTAATAGTATTATCCCTGCTATCAGCACTGTTTCTCAAATTTAAACACAATTTAAAAAGACAACCTTCCTCTGCGGAAAAAATCAGGAAAATTGATCAGGCCATTATCCGGAAACCTGAGTCCAATTACATACAGCTTTTCGGCGATTTTAAAGTACTCGACAAAAACGGAAACGAAATCACCAGCTTGTTTACCCCCAAACTTAAAAAGCTGTTCCTGATCATACTTCTCTATTCAAAGCGTAATAAATACGGCATTTCGACTCAGGAACTAACTGAAATCCTTTGGCATGGACATTCCTCACAAAGCGCTAAAAACAGCCGCGGAGTTACTATCCGCAAGTTGCGCCTGATTCTGGAATCGCTTGATTCTGTTCAGATCAATTTTCACATCGACCGCTGGGCAATGTCTTTTGACGGTCCGGTTTACTGCGACTATGTGGAGTGTTTAAAGCTTCTGAAACGGGAAAAAATTCATGACACTAATTTTAACTTGAACTTTTACCATATCATTCAGGAGGGAGAACTTTTCAAAGGCGAATCTTACGATTGGCTCGACGACTTCAAAGGATTTGTCGGAAACAATATTGTTGACATTCTTCTGAAGTTCATCAGCGAATTAACTATTGAACATGATAACGAATTAATCCTGAAACTTACCGACCGCATTCTTGAAACCGATCCGGTAAACGACCAGGCTCTGGCTTTTAAACTGAAAGTTTTGATCAAACAGAATAATTATAACCTGGCCAAATTTACTTTCGAACGCTTTTGTACCCTATACGAAGAGATGTACGGTGAAAAATTTGCATCAAAATTTGATGATTTACTGACTTCCTGAAAAACATGTTTTCAAACAGGGTTAATTTCTCAGGTACATACGAATAGACACTTATAATCAGGCGATTCGTCTTTTTAGTGAGTTTTGTTTTTGGAATATATTAACCCGTAAATAACCTTACCTTAACCCGTCTTTAAACTCCAGCTAAAATACCACTAATTGCACTTAACTAGCTTTGGTTTTTTAATTTGGTTCATCATTTTTTTACCTTGCTGTAGAATAACCACAGTAAGCGATTCATTCAGTTCATAAAGATGAAGATTTGGAAATCCTTTCATACCCTCCTGTCTGTTAAAAGACTTTTACTTTTCGTAATTGTTACCGGAATTTCTGCAGGTTTTATTTTTGTACTTGCTGGTAACAAAGCTGTAAAATATACTTCGACCGACATATACTGTGCTTCCTGTCATGTTCATCCTCATGCCGAACAAAGCTGGAAACTTTCGAAACACTACGATAATGATGCCGGTATTATTGTACATTGTGTAGATTGCCACCTTCCGCCCGAAGGGCATGGAATGCTTTTTGCCAAAGCAAAGCATGGCGCGACCGATGTATATGGGTTACTCTTTAAAGATTCAAGCGAATTCAATTGGCCGGCAAAACGTAAACTCGAAAAGGCCAGAAAATTTGTATATGTCGAGTCATGCGTCAAATGCCATCAGAATCTTTTTCCAAAAACGCTTACAGTTGAAGGAGAAAATGCCCATTTAAGTTTTCTGACCAGCAAGGCTGAAGTTAGTTGCCTGAATTGTCACATCGATGTTGGGCATTTTGACCCCAACAGAAAACACGAACACGATAAAAACTTCGGAGTATCTGTTTCCGGAAATACTGAAGTTTTTACAGAAGCGACAACTGTTACTACTTTTGCAAACTTCACGGAAAAAATCCCCGGGACAAGTGTCACTTTTGAAATGGTTGCCATTCCCGGTGGAGAATTCCTGATGGGAAGCCCAAAAAACGAAAAGCTTCGGAAACCAGACGAAGGGCCCGTGCATCCGGTAAAACTTACACGGTTCTTCATGGCAAAAATAGAAGTAAGTTGGGACGAGTACCTGGAGTTCTTTAAGGCAACTTCATCTCAGGGCCGAAAAGAAGCTGAAGAAAACAAAAATGTGGATGCCATATCCGGACCTACTCCACCATGGGGGGCTCCCGATCAGGGGTGGGGAAAAGGCACGCGTCCGGCGATCACGATGACTTGGAAAGCTGCAAATACCTATTGCCAATGGCTATCTAAAGTCACAGGCAAAAAATACCGCCTTCCGACCGAGGCTGAATGGGAATACGCAGCGCGCGGAGGTTCAAAAACACCGTATTTCTTTGAAGGTGATGCCAGACAATTTACTTCCGCAGGATTTTTCAAAAAAATACTTGGTGCAGATACTGCAACTATACAGTCTCATGCAGTGTATAAGGAAAACAGTCAATCACAAACTATGGAGCCAACTTCAGTAAAGGCAAATCCATTCGGACTTAAAAATATGTTGGGAAATGTCTATGAATTCTGTTCCGATTTTTATTCGCCTACAGCCTATCAGGCAAACAAACAGATGACTTTTGACCCGAAAGGCCCGAAAAAGGGTCAGGAACATGTGATCAGGGGAGGATCATATAAAAGCGATGCCAAAGATTTACGAAGCGCAGCCCGCGACTTTACTAAAACACGGGCCTGGTTAATAACCGATCCTCAGATGCCAAAAAGCGTTTGGTGGTATTCCGATAACAGTGATGTTGGGTTCCGGGTAGTTTGCGAAGCTGATGACAAAATAAAATAGAAATTATACCTCAATGGAAAACAATACGAATAAAAGTGACATAAACCGAAGAAGATTTCTCGGATCAACAGCCTTGGCCGGCATCGGATTGTTGGGAGCCAGCGCCCTGATCTCGGGTTGCAAAGACGTAAAGGATGCAAAGGCTCTTGGCCTGCCTCCAATCCTGAAGGCAGCCCCCCAAGGTAAAAAACTACGGGCAGGGCTGATCGGTTGTGGTAACCGCGGAACCGGAGCCGCTTTGAACTTCATTAGCGCCGGACCTGATTTGCATATTGTTGCCCTGGCAGATGTATTTCAGGACAGAATTGATGTTACCCGTGATCGCTTTTCAAAACTGAAAATGGAAATTCCGGTAGAAAACTGCTTCTCCGGCTTTGACGGCTATAAAAAACTAATGGCTTTACCCGATTTGGATGTCGTCCTTCTGGCCACTCCTCCGCAGTTCCGCCCCGAACACTTCAAGGAAGCCGTTATGCAAAACAAACATGTTTTCATGGAAAAACCCGTTGCTGTTGATCCGGTTGGTATTCGTTCGGTGATTGCCAGTGCGAAAAAAGCCCGGGCAATTGGCCTGAATGTTGTGACCGGAACTCAGCGCCGCCATCAGCAGGATTACATCGAAACCTATCAGCAGGTTGCAAACGGTGCAATTGGGAAACTGGTATCTGCCCGGGCATTCTGGAACCAGAACCATGTTTGGTTCCGTACACGTGAAGAGGGATGGGACGATATGACTTACATGATCCGCAACTGGAATAACTTCGTTTGGCTTTGTGGCGATCATATTTTAGATACTCACGTTCACAACATGGATGTGATCAACTGGTTTCTGGGTAAACAACCTGAAAGCGCCATCGGATATGGTGGCCGCGCACGACGTTTAACAGGCGACCAGTACGACTTCTTCAGTATCGATTTTGATTATGGCGGTGGCGTTTTCTCGCACAGCATGTGTCGCCAGATTGATAATTGTGCCAACGGAACAGGCGAATTTATCATGGGTACCGAAGGTTATACCAACTGTATCAACACGATCTGGAACATGGATGGTTCGGTAAAATGGCAGTTTAAATATCCAAAAGATGAAAATGGCAACGAGACCAACCACATAAAAATTCCGGCATACGTACAGGAGCATATGCATTTGGTGTATGCAATCCGTACCGGAGAATACGTAAATCAGGCAGAAGAGACGGCCCTATCAACCCTTACCGCTATTATGGCGCGAACAGCAGCCTATACCGGGAAAAAAGTAACCTGGGAAGAAATCTATAAATCAGACATGGATCTTGGACCTAAAGAAATCGCCTTTGGTCCGGTTGACATGCACTTTGAAGTCCCGGTTCCGGGAACAGCGCATAAAGGGTAGCCTCCCCCAACCCCTCCTCAGGAGGGGCTTTTGGAAAAGCAAGCTTGGAAAGGATACCTATTAATAGTGTGTAAAATGCCAAATGAAGTATTTTGAAATAACAGTATAAACAACAAAAGCCGGTTCATTCTCCCCTCCTTCGGAGGGGTTGGGGGAGGCTGGAGTTTTAACTAAAACAATATGGACCATAAAAGCTCACGCAGATCGTTCCTCCGGAACTCGCTTTCAGCAGTAGCCGGAACCATTATTCTTCCTCATATCATTCCTTCTTCGGCCTTAGGGATGAATAGAGTAGTTCCTCCAAGCGACCGGATTGTTATGGGATCAATCGGGGTAGGCTCTCAAGGTGTCAGCAACATGAAGGGCTTCCTTCCATTTAAAGAAGTTCAGTTGGTTTCAATGTGCGATGTAGATTCCGGCCATCTGGGAAAAGCATCTGCAATTGTGAATCAGTACTATAAAAATACGGATTGTCGCACTTACAAGGATTATCGCGAATTTCTTGAAAAAGAAAAGCTGGATGCAGTCTGCATTTCGGTACCCGACCATTGGCATAGTATTGCCTATGTTGCCTCAGCGAACAAAAAACTGGACATTTACGGTGAAAAACCTTTGGCCAGAAGCATTGGTGAAGGCCAGCAGATTGTAAAAGCCGTTCAGAAAAATAACATTGTTTGGCAAACCGGAAGCTGGCAGCGTTCGGTAGCTAATTTTCACAAAGGCGCCGAACTGGTGTTTAATGGAAGACTTGGGAAAGTTGATCATGTGGAAGTTGGTTTGCCTAATGCAACTAAACTGATTGGTATGCCACCGGTAAAACCTGTGCCGGCAGAACTCGACTGGGACTTTTGGCTTGGATCAGCGCCCAAAGTAGAATACAGGGGAATATGTCACTGGAACTGGAGATGGATTCTGGACTATTCGGGAGGTCAGTTAACCGACTGGGCTGGCCATCATATCGACATTGCCCATTGGGGGCTTGGACTCGACCGCGCCGGACCAATTGAGGTTTCGGGTGAAGGGGTTTATCCACCTTCAGGAGAACTGTATAATGTACCCGGAGAATATGATTTTAACTGCAGATACAAATCAGGGGTTGTGATTCGTGTGGCCAATGCAGCCCGTTTGCCTCACGGAATGGGCGTTACCTGGTATGGCGAAAATGGCTGGATACACGTTGACCGTGGCGATAAAATTACAGCTTCCAAACCCGAACTTATTTCTGAAGAACTTGGTGCCAACAAAAAAGCGCTATATAAAAGCGACAATCATATCGGCAATTTCCTCGAATGTATCCGAACCCGTAAAGAAACCATTACTCCGGCTGAAGTTGCTCACCGTTCAATTTCAGTTGGGCTTCTGGGCGAAATTGCAATGACAACCAAACAGAAAATACAATGGGATCCGGTAAAGGAAAAGATCATCAATAATACTGAAGCCAGCAAAATGCTGATGAGGTCATTCAGCGCTCCATGGAAAATACCGGCCATTTAAACTGAACCCTAAATCCGAATCCTCACTTTTCATCCGAAAAACAGGGATTCTTTCCTATACCAACTGAAAGCTGCCAGCAAAGGGAAACTTCTTTTCCTGAACTGGCGGCTTTTTATTACACCTTTGGTACTTGATCTTAAATCTATATCTTTAACCCTCACTTAAGGTGTTAATTTTTTAGTCAAATCCATGTTTTCACTGATAATTCCGGTTTATAACGAAGAAGGTCTGATCGGCGAACTGGCTGCCCGCTCAATTAAAGCAGTCGAATCGTTCACGACTCACTATGAGATTTTATTTATAAACGATGGAAGTACCGATTCGACTCTTCAGAAACTAATTGAGGTCCGTAAGCATCATTCAGGAATAAAGATTGTTGATCTTTCGAAAAATTTCGGGCATCAGGCCGCATTTACTGCCGGACTGGAAATGGCCATGGGAAATTACGTGGCCATGATGGACGGCGACCTTCAGGATCCGCCCGAAATGCTGTCCGAAATGTACCGGATGATTAAAGATGAAGGATATGACATTGTTAGCGGGAAACGCAAAGGCCGGAAAGGTAAACGGCTTCGGCTGGCAACCAATCTTTTTCATATCTTTTTTAAAAAAATAGCCGGAATTGACGACATGGAAAATTCGGGCAACTTCTCGATAATGAACCGGGCAGCCGTAAATGCTTTGGTTCAGATGAAAGAATCTATCCGTTACCTGCCCGGAATGCGTTCTTATATCGGTTTCAGGCAAGGCTATATTGAATACATTCGCGACGACCGCATGGGCGGTGAACCAAAAATGACACTATCGAAACTCGTAGTTTTGGGCGCCGATGCCATTTTCTCATTTTCAAAATTCCCCATTAAAGTCTGCCTTTTTTTGGGAACCATTGGAACCATCGTTTTCTTTTTTGCCGGAATTTATGCCCTCGCCGACAAAATTTTTGGTTTATCATTGTTGGGATGGTCGTCAACGGTTTTGAGTATCTATTTCCTTGGGTCCATTCAACTTATTTTTTTGGGAGTTGTTGGCGAATATGTGTACCGCATCTACAAGGAATCTCAAAACCGGCCTATTTACCTCGTGAAGAAATTTTACGATGCCGAGCTTGAAAAATGACTGAAAAAACCCTGAAGATAATTTTCTGTTCCCTTGCTGCATTCATGTTGTTTGCAATGCTTATAATCAGCCGGGATGCGGGAATTTCGGGCGACGAAGAAGTTCATTACAAGCATTCCGAAATGGTATTCAATTATTTCAGTACCTTAGGTAAGGATCAGTCTTCGCTAATTACTCCAAAAACTCATCTTAAGTATTACGGACAAACGTTTGATAATCTGGGTACCGGCCTGATTCATTTGTTCGGAATCAAGGATATTTATGCTTTCAGGCACCTGATGTGCAGCGTTTCAGGATGGCTGACCATCGTGATAACTGCGCTGTTTGCCGCGTATTTCTCAGGATATGGAGCTGCAATTCTGGTTCTGATCCTGTTTGCGGTTTCACCCGGATTCTTAGGCCATGCTCAAAACAACCTGAAAGATATCCCGTTTGCCCTGGCGTATATTTCAAGTGTTTACTTTTCGCTTAAACTTGTTTTTTCTGAAACCAAACCATCACGGCAGACAATTATTTTGCTGATAATAAGCATTGGTCTTGCCATTGGAATTCGTGCGGGTGGACTTTTAGTTTTGTTTTATCTTGGCTTTTTTATGCTCCTGAAAATCGGGTTGGACTGGTTCACCAATAAAAAGCTGGATCGCCAACTTTTGAAAAAACAGTTGATTTTGTTAGTAGGAATATCACTTGCAGGCTATCTGGCAGGATTAATTACATGGCCACATGCCCTGCAAAATCCGTTGGTGAATCCCTGGAAATCGTATCAGGTAATGATTCATTTCCCAACAACAGTCAGGCAAATTTTTGAAGGACAGTTTGATTGGTCCGACTTTCATCCCTGGTATTATCTGCCCAAATACATGGCAATTACCATTCCCATTGTCGTTTTTTCAGGAATTGTTGCATTTCTCCTGAATTCAAAAAAAAATTACATTAAGACTCAGAAAATGCAGTTGCTTCTGCTGGCTTTTACTATTCTGTTTCCCGTAGTTTATGTGATCCTGAAAAATTCAAATCTGTATGGCTCGTGGCGGCATTTTCTTTTTATTTATCCTGCAATCATTCTGTTTTCGGCCCTTGGAATACATGCCTTTTTTACAAGGTACAAGCACCGTTTCGTAAGGATTCCAGCAATTGTACTGCTTCTTTTTTTGGCTATTCATCCATTCCGGTTTATGGTAGCCAACCATCCGTATTATTACCTGTATTACAATCAAATAGTTGGTGGACTGAAAGGAGCATACGGCAATTACGAAACCGATTACTATTACCACAGTATGCGCGAAGGGGCTGAATGGCTTCAGGAATACCTGAAAAACAAACCGGATACGGGCAAAATTGTTGTTGGCGGTAATTTCCCAATTCAATGGTATTTCAGGGAAAATACAACTATAGAATTCGCGTATTTTCCTTATAACCGAAGGAGTGAATACAATTGGGATTATGCTATTATTGCCAACAGCTATATTCCGCCCTTTCAATTGAAAAACCATATTTGGCCACCGACAAATACTATTCATACTATTATTGCCGATGGAGTTCCAATTTGTGCTGTCATTGAACGGGTTACCAAAGATGATTTTCTTGGAATTCAGGAGCAAAAGAAAGGCGATAACATTAAATCTGCGTTGTTATTTCAAAAAGCAATTGAACTTGACCCACAAAATGAACTGATCTGTTATAAATTTGCGGAGTCTCTAATCGCTTCCGGGCAGAACGGGCTTGCAGAACAAATGCTTAATAAATGTTTGGTGATTAATCCGGATTTCGAACAGGCTCTTGTTCTGTTAGGTGATTTGGCAATTAAAAATCAGGATATGGAGAATGCGGCTGGCTATTACCAAAAAGCCATTCAGGCAAACCGGAAGTATTTCAGCGCTTATCCTAAACTGGCTGGCGTGTATGCGGAAACCAATGTTGAAAAGGCCCGTAAAGTACTCCGTGATTGCCTGAAATTAAATCCTCGGTACAAACCAGCGCTCGAAGCAATGGCAGGAACTTACCGGAAAACAGATACTGAGGCTGCCCGAAAATATGATGAACTGATAAATAAAATAAAATAATTTTTAAAATGAATCCAATGAAAAAATTAATGATGGTGGTACTGTTTGCCCTGATGATGATCGGTGGAATGGGTGTAGCTTATGCGCAACAAGATTCAGCTCAGGTTGCTGAAGAACCAAAAGATACGATTTCAATCGATAACCTGGATCCGGCAGTTTATTATGAAGAAGAAGCAACTAATGAATCCTCAAATACGATTACATACGCCATTATTGGTGGTATTGTGGTTATTGGAGGTGCAGCAGTCTATTTCATGCGTAAAAATAAAAACTAGGAAATTAATGCCATGTTCTGGATATGAACATGTAAGCTTTACTTCAATTTTTTATTTTTCAGGTGTCGGTCTTTGTCGCGGCTTGTCTTTTTTTCGATGTTTTTCAGGAAGGCATCGTTCAAATCAACGCCAGTTTGGTTGGCCAGACAAATCAGAACCCAAAGCACGTCGGCCATCTCATCTCCAAGGTCTTTTCCCTCATCCGATTTTTTGAATGACTGATCGCCGTAAGTGCGGGCCATAATCCGCGCCAATTCGCCCACTTCTTCGGTCAGAATAGCCAAATTTGTCAGCTCGCTGAAATAGCGGACACCAATGGTTTTGATCCATTGATCAACCAATTGCTGAGCTTCGGGGAGGGTGACTTCGTTTGTGTTCATATCTTGAAAATTTGTAATAGAAGTAAAATTAGTCATTGGTTGTCATTCATAGTCATTTGTTGTAAAAAGGCAGCACCACAATGAATGACTTATTGACTACCAATGACCACCAATGACTAGAAATCCCGGTTCTTCGAATCCAAAATAATCGTCACAGGGCCATCGTTAACCAGATAAACCTGCATGTCGGCGCCGAAAATGCCAGTTTCAACTTTTTTTCCTCCAAGTACTTTTTTGAATTCCTCAATCAGTTGCTCGTAAAGCGGAATTGCCGTTTCGGGCCGGGCAGCGCGAATGTACGATGGCCGGTTTCCTTTTTTCGTTGAAGCATGCAAAGTAAACTGGCTCACCACGATAATTTTTCCACCAATTTCCTGAACATCAAGGTTCATCACCCCTTCCGAATCGTTGAAAATACGGAGCTGGCAGGTTTTTTTTACCAGCCAAGCGATATCTTCCTTATTGTCGGTTTCCTCAATTCCCGCTAAAATTAACATGCCATTACCAATTTCAGAAACAATAGAATCGGTTACTTCAACCGATGCAGAACTTACTCGTTGAATGACCAATCTCATAGAATCATTTTTGAAGCAATATTATAAAAACTTACGGTCTTTCTGTAACGTATTGAACCACATAGTCACATAGAACACATAGTTTTTCATTATAAAACTTCCAACGTCAACAGGCTTTGAAGGTTTTATCTTTCTATTATTGATCTTGAATAAAATATTCTGCTTTTTCTATGTGCTCGATGTGCCTATTGTGGTTCAGCATTTCTTACTTTTGCTTTTATGATCACACTTTGCATCAATCAACCCAATTCCGATCCGTATTTTAACCTGGCGGTCGAAGAGTATTTCCTGAAGAGCTTTCAGGAAGATTTTTTCATAATTTGGCGGAGCCTGCCCTCTGTGGTGGTTGGCAAACATCAAAATGCTCTGGCTGAAATCAATCATGAATTTGTCCAGAATAACCAGATACCAGTTGCGCGTCGGCTTTCGGGTGGCGGAACCGTTTTTCATGATCCGGGGAATGTGAATTTTACCTTTATCCGGAATGTTGAAAAGATTTCGGAAGTGAACTTTAAAGTTTTCACGGTTCCGGTAATTGAAGCCCTGAAAAAACTGGGTGTTGAGGCATACACCACAGGCAGAAACGATTTGCAGATTGATGGCAAAAAAATCTCCGGAAATGCCGAGCATATTCATCGAAACCGGGTGTTGCACCACGGAACTTTACTTTTCGACAGTCATTTGGAAGCCCTGAAAGGCGCGCTGAAAGTTGACTTATCGAAGTTCGAGGATAAAGCGGTGCAAAGTTACCGCAGCGAGGTGACCAACATTGCCAATTACTTGCCAACACCAATTTTAGTGGAAAAATTTACTGATTTTCTTTTCAGCGAGATCGTTCAAACTTTTCCTGAAGCTGTGGTTTACGAACCAACCCATGAAGATATGGAAGCCATTCAAAAGCTCTCCGTCGAAAAATACCAAACATGGGATTGGATTTTTGGCTACTCGCCCCGATACCGGTTTACCAACAAGCTGGAAACAGAAAACGGTGAAATCAGGATCGGTTTGCTAGTGGAGAAAGGACTGATTACCGAAGCTTCAATTACTGGTGCAATTCCGGCTGAAATAAGCAAAAAGATTGCAGAAATGTTATTGGGATGCCGACATGATCTTCAGGTGATTACAAATTTGCTTCCCCTACTAAATGAAGAAATTTACGAGAATGGACTATCAACAGAGGAACTAATGAAAGGAATGTTTTGATTTTAATGCGAACTCAACCTTTAAAATTTTTAAATTTGACGAATGATAGAAGAAAAAAAAATATTACAACCGCTTGTTGAGGTTTTCGGTTTTTCTATTGAAAACGAAAGTGATAGAGCAAAGCGTTATCGGGCAAACAAGTTGTGTCCTTTCAACAATATTGTTTCTAACTGCACAAAAAACAGTATCGAATTTCCTTTAGGTGTTTGCAGTTTAAACCATAAAGATAAACGGGTTATTATTTGCCCAATTCGGTTTAGAGAAGATTGGACCATAATTAGTGATGCTGCTAATTTCATATTTGACGATAAATCGGCCTGGACACATGTTGGTGAAGTAAGATTGAATGATAAATTTGGAAAATCTGCTGGAAATGTTGACTACGTTTTGGTTTCCTATGATGATAAAGGACGAGTTCTTGATTTTGGTTCACTTGAAGTTCAGGCAGTTTATATTTCAGGAAATTTGACTGGGCCATTTACTGCATATTTGGAAGATCCCTCTCCATCATTTAGCTGGACTCATGCATTCAAGTACCCAAAACCAGATTATCTTTCCTCATCCAGAAAAAGACTTATCCCACAAATTATAGCAAAAGGTTCAATCTTAAAGCAATGGAATAAGAAGCAGGTTGTTGCTTTACAGACAAGCTTTTATAATACGCTACCTTCTCTTCCAGAAGTTAATAAATCAGAGTCAGATTTTGCTTTTTTTATTTATGATCTTGTTTCAGAAGAGAAAAGCAAAACGTTATCTCTTAAACTGCAAAGGGTTGTTTATACAAAATATTTAGCAGTCAAAGAAACTTTGCTATTTGACGAAAATGATATGAGTTTTTATCTTTTAGAAAATGAGTTTTTAATGCGAGACTTTGTTCAGCAATTTGAAGAAATTGAGGTATATGAGCAATAATAGTTCAACGAGTAAAGATGCAATTTTATTAATGTTGAAGAAATCTCAAACTAAAGTGATTTTTCCAATAATTACTTATGGGGTATTGAAAGAATATCTAGATTCTGGAAAAATTACTTTTATTGATTCGGAGGTTAAAAATGCCTATCATTCTGCAGTCATGTTCATTCAAACTTATGTCGGTCATAAATTACACACTGGGGGTAAATATTATGACGCTTATCCTATCAGAAACTTACCTCGATATGGCGTTTTGACTGTAAAAGGAAAATCTTTTGAAATCGCGGATTTATTTAAAAAGGATGCAAAAAATTTAGTTGAATGGCTTCCTTCTGTCATCAAACAACATATTGATCTTAAAATTGGAGCAATACCATCACTTGGCTCTGATAATGAAAGACTTAATATAGCGATTGATAAAAATAGATTTCAGGATTTTATTGAAGAAAATATTACTATCAATCCATCGAATTTTGAGGTATTTAGCTTTTCAATATTAAGAACTCATTTGGAAAAATTTGCTTGTAAGATTTATCGCGATACAAGAACTTCATCTCATGATAAAGGAGTTGATTTATCCACAAATTTTGGTGTCGTCTATCAAATTAAAAAATTGCAGTTATTCAGTTTGAAAAATGCAGAAGAGGTTTTTTCTGAAATTAAACTGAATTTTGATTCGGAAAGAATGAGTGATGGTAAGGTTGTTTTGATTATTGATGATATTTCGAAAGATGTTAGAAACTATCTCATTAACATGAAAGTACAGTCCATTAGCAAGAATGAAATTATTAGTATTTGCAATCAATTTATAGAAGTGGAAGACCGGATGAAAGTTCTACGTGTAATTTATGATGAATTTAGAAGAGAGTACGAAAGTCAAATATAAATTGAATTAGCATTTATTGTAAGAGTTTTGTTGTTGACAATCCCGATGAAGACAACTCATCACACCAAGAAGAACGAAATCATTATTTCTGATAGCTTTTCCTGGTGGGCTGAAGGCTAAAAGTTGTTTTAGTCCACATCAATCACCCCCTTCGAAACCACAATTTTTACTAGTGTAGCCGTGTTTTTGGCATTGAATTTCAGGAGCAGGTTTTTCCGGTGGCTGTCAACCGTGAAGGTGCTGATAAAGAGTTGATCGGCAATTTCTGTATTCGTCAGTCCGTCGGCGATCAATTTCAGGATTTCGCTTTCGCGTTTGGTTATCATGGGTAAGTCGCTGTTTCCTTGCGAAATTCCCTTAATCAGGTCTTTCACCCCTTTCCCCAGATAAACCTGATTTCCGTTTAAAATCTGCCGTATTCCACCAATGATGTCATCAATATCCGAGGTTTTCAGGATAAATCCGTCAGCCCCCTGATCAAGCATTTTTTCCACTACATGGCGTTGGGCAACAGTGGTAATGGCCAGAATTTTCTGTTCCGGAAATCTTGATTTTGCTATTCTACAGAATTCGATACCATTCATATCGGGCAGGTTAATGTCGAGAATAATCAGATCGAACGGATTTCCATTGAGAAAAGCCAGTCCTTTTGCGGCAGTTGAAGCTTGTAAACATTGAACTTTCAAATCAGAATCAGCGATGATGCGGGCCAGGCTTTCGCTCACGATCGGATGATCTTCAACAATCAGGATAAGTTGTGACATCGGCGATTTTTTACTTCTGTAATCGCCCTAAGATACTAAAAATAAGAGTATCTTATACATTGCCTATGCTAAATTGAGTTTGTCATTAAGTGGTCATTTTAAAAATTCAATTGTGCATTCAGTTCCTTTCCCATGTTGACTAATTAATTCGAACCTGCCATTAAATGCAGTAACACGGTCACGGATATTCTTCAGTCCTTTTCCGGTTTTTAAATGATCTGGCCCTTCGGGATTAAAACCAATCCCGTTATCATTTACCTGAACACAAATACGGTCTTTTTCGGTAAACAATTGAATGTCTATCTGTTTCGCGTCGGCATGTTTGATGGCATTGGTTACCAATTCCTGTGCTATCCGGTATAGGGTAATTTCAATTTCTTTCTCGTACCGCAAATCTTCACCAAAAGTGTTGAAATGTATGATTGGCAATCCTTCAGGCTCAACCTGTTCGATAAAATCATTCAGGGCAGTCCGCAGTCCGTAATGCATCAGGGTTTCAGGCATCAGATTATGAGCAACCCGGCGCATTTCGGTGATTGATGTATCGAGCAAATCGAGCGCATGATTGAAATGGGCCAGATTTTCGCTGGTGATAATCGAATTTTCTTTCATAGACGATAATTTTAATTTGACACCAGTAAGCAAACCACCCAACCCATCGTGCAAATCGCCCGCGAGGCGCGAACGTTCAGCTTCTTCGCCCTGTAACACCGATTTGGCGGCAGTCAGTTGGCGCTCCTTTTCGAGTTCAAGCAGTTGTTTTTCTTTAATTTCAAGTTTTTGATCAGCAATAATTTTTTTGCTTTGGATATTTTTGAAATAAGTAAAACCGAACAGTGAAACCAGCAAAAGAGAAGCAATCAGAATGTAAATAACCAGAGTACGCTGCCGCTTGACCAAAGTAAGTTTCTCAATTTCACTTTGCTTTTTCTCTGCCTGGTATTTCGTTTCGAGTTCAAAAATCTGTTTCGATTTTTGGTTGTTGTAAACCGAATCACGCAATGTCATGTATCTGATGTAATATTTCAGGGAATTCTTGTAATCGAACAGGTTTTCGTAGGTTTTGGCAATATCTTCGTACAAAAACTGAATGCCATCGGTTAATTTTTCGCGCTCGCCTATTTCCTGAGATTCGAGCATACAGGACAATGCCTGATCATATTTCAACTGCCGGTTGTATATCAACCCCAGCATGCGAAGCGTTGCAGGAAGCCGGTCCGTATTTTTTGTTTCGCGGTAATAGTTTACTGATTTTTGAACATAGACCAGCGCTTTATCCAATTTGCCCATACGCCTGTACAAATTACCAATATTCGACCAGGCATTTACAATTCCCTCCGTATCGTTTAGCTTTTCAAGAAGGTTCAACGATTTCTGGTAATAATTCAATGCCGTTTCATAGTCTGATTTCGTTTGCTCCGGAGTTCTTTTTTCGCAATACTCGCGTGAAGTAAACAGCATTCCCAAATGATTAAATGCTTTGGCCATATTGAGGGTATCCTTCAGATTTTGATAGATGGAAAGCGCTTTTTGATTGTATTCAAGCGCTTTGGGAAAGATTTCCTGATAGAAGTACACTGCTCCCAGAAGATCGTAAAAATCGGCCACGCGGCTTTTATTTTCCTGTTTTTCTTCCAGTTTCAACCCCTGAATATACCTGTTGATGGCTTCAGAAAAATTCTCTTTGGTCATGTAAAATTGACCAAGCTGTTCCAAAGCTTGCGATATTCCTGAAACAAGACCGGCTTTTTCAGCTATGGTGACAGCCTGGAAGCAATAAAAAAGGGCCGAATCATTCCGATTTTCAGTGCATTTTTTTGCTTTTATCAGAAGATTCGTTATCAGAACCGTATCGGCCTGATTCACCTGAATTTGTTTGAAATCTCTTTTCAACAAATTTTCTATCAACAAATTAATTTCTTCCGGCGATTGTGAAAACCCTGGAGTTAAACCTGAGAACACAAAGCTTAATACAATAAAACACCATTGGGCAAACCGGAATTTTGACATGGTTCAACTATTATTTGTTAACAAATCTATACGATAAGGCAATCCTGCCAATCACCGAAAAAGGGGATTTTGAGGCAAATTGCTAAAATCACCTTTTTAGGGGATATACAAGCTTTTTCTACTTCCTAAATTTACCTGAAAATATCTTCCGGAAGAAATGTAAGTGAAATTAAAGTTCGTTAACGTTATTAGGAAATTCGAAAATAGTGAAGTTTTGATGCGGGAGATGATGTGTTTAGTTCCGGAATAAAGTTCGACATCATAAAAACCAAAAATCAATAGTATGAAAACTTTAAAATTATTATTCGCTTTAATTTTTTGTTTGGGATTTATCAATCTGAATGCCCAGTTAAACATCAAGGGAAAAGTTAAAAACCAGACCAACAACAGGGCAAACCAGAAGGCTGATCAAGGCATCAGCAAAGGTTTGGATGCCGTTGAAAGTGGAGTGAAAGACCTGTTCAAAAAGAAAAAGAAGGATGGGCAGGACAGCACTGACGTAGATCAGAACCAGGCAACAACCCAGGATCAAAAACCCGCACCCGATTCAAAACCATCTCTGGCTGCTTACTCCAAATTCGATTTTATCCCAGGCGAAAAGGTCATTTTTTACGACGATTTCAGCCAGAACGCTGTGGGTGATTTTCCGGCATTGTGGTTCTCAAATGGATCCGGCGAGGTAGTTACCTTAAACAACTATCCGGGAAATTGGATGCAAATAACCGCAAATGGTTGTTACTACCCTGAACGTGACCTTCAGACTACTGAAAATTTTACCGTTGAATTCGATCTGATTCCAGGTTCGGCAAGTTTTGAAGTTGGCTTCTTTTTGGTTGCCGGCGACATAAAAAGTCCGATGGAAGGTGGCGCTATTCCGGGGAAAGCAGGTGTAAAAACCAACATTACCGACCATACTGTTTATTTCAGTGGTTATGCCAATGGAGCATACACCCTCGACGGGAATAAAGAAATGCAGCTCAAAGGCACCGAAAAAATGCACTTATCCTATTGGGTGCAAAAACAACGGTTACGCATTTATATCAATGAAACAAAGGTAATTGATTCGCCACGTCTTATGCCTGCCGGATATAAATACAACATGCTACGATTCGAGATGGGTGGCGAAACCAAACCATATATTGCTAATTTTAGGGTTGCTGCCGGCTTGCCCGATACCCGCAACAAGCTCATTACCGAAGGCAAGCTGGTTACCTACGGAATTTATTTCGATGTGAACAAAGATGTGGTGAAACCAGAATCGTACGGAACATTGAAAGACATTGCCGCCGTTTTGAATGAAGTGCCAGATGTGAAAGTTAAAATTGTTGGCCATACCGATTCTGACGGACAGGATGCCGCCAACCTCGACCTTTCGAAACGCCGCGCAGCATCTGTAAAAGCGGAACTGGCCAAATCTTTTGGAGTGAATTCCGACCGCCAGGTAACCGACGGAATGGGCGAAAGCCAGCCTGTCGCCCCTAACGACACCCCTGTTAACAAAGCGCTCAACCGCAGGGTTGAATTCATCAAGCAATAAAGCATTTATCCAAAAAGGCAGGCTCACTATTCGATTGAGCCTGCCTTTTCATTCCCATCCTTAATCCTGAATTCATGCTCCGCAAATTATTTCAGATTATTCTGTTATTGTTTTTCAATGGATTGGTTGTCGCCGGACAAACCAATAATCCTTATCAATCGGTCAAAGTTGACACTACCCGAAAAGTGACTTCAGAAGTGGTTGTAAAAATTGCCGACCGTTTCCTGAAAAGGCATTTGAAAGAAATTGTATTCGACATCAACGAGAAAAGCTTTGTGGATGGGCAATTCCGAAAATTAGATGCCGATGGAGCCGATCGGTACAAACTGGCACAAGGACTTAGTTCAACTGCAGTATTTTTTACCGGAACCGGGCTATCCCAAAATATTCCGGTAGTTTTTTCAGCCAAAGCGGTTACCTTATTTCCGAACGATACACTGATCGTCAATAATTTTGGCGCAGTTTTACGCATGATGGATTCGGTAAAAACTTCTGTTCCGGTATTGCTCTACGCAAAAACCCTTTTCCCGAAAGCTCCGGTAATTCTGACCAATCTGGGAAACTCACTGTTCGAACTTTACGACGACAAATCGGCTGAAAACCTTTATAAAAGGGCATTACGGATTAATCCTGATTATGCCCTTGCCCGGCATGGATTGGTCAGCGTTTATCTCAAACGAAAAGACATCCAGCGTGCAATGCAGGAGCTTTTTAAAGGCATTTCCGGAATTTACAGCGAATCGCTTGCCGATGTAAAAGATAAAACGAAATACAGTAAAAGCTATTCTCCGCCTGAACCTAAAATCGAAGAACCAAAGCAAGATTCAGGCGACAATCAGAGTCAGGACCAAGGTTCGGATTCGCCAAACCCGAATGTTCCGGTTGATAACCTGGTATTGCCTGATTTCCCTAACTGGGGCGATATTGGCATGTTGCTTTACGACAAATCAATCGAAAAAATAAACAAAAAACTTACCCAGATTAATTCCGGGAACCCGGCTTTGAGTAAAGCTATGGAGCTGACGAAAATGACTCCCGATCAGCAACAACGCTGGTACGCGAACGAGACCCGTCCGGGCAGGGTTAAGTTCAAAGGAAATGAAACCGAAATGGAAATGATGGAAGAATACTTCGATGATCAGCTTAATGCGGCGCACCGGAATTACATTCGCTCCGATAGTTTAAACAATGTCCAATTCAAAAAATTGCTCGAACAGGCAGCAGCCAACGATGAATCCAGGGCCAGACAAATGGAGGCCGATCCGGCAGCCTTTCAGGGATTTCTGGAAGAACGGTGCAAAACTTTCACCCAACTCACCAGCAAATGTTTTAACGACTGGAAAAAAGTAGCTTCCGAACGACATAATAAATACGAAAATATCCTGATGACCTATTGGGTTTCGTGCGAACAGTACCTTAACCGGACGTACGACTTAAACGAATTTGAAATACTCAACCACAAACGCAAGTCGTATGTAGCATCCAATTTCGGCCTGATCTATACCGATTATTCATTCCGGAAACTTCAGTTTGCCTTTTCAAATTTGGCTTCGTTTGCAACAGCTACCGGAAACTGCCCCAAAGCCCCACCTCCGCCCGAACCAACCGAATCGGCCGAAGACAAAGTAAAAGTTCCAAATAAAGAACCCATTCCCTGCCCGTTTAAAGATAAAAAACTAAAAATCGGCCTCGGCGTGTGCAGCGCTGGTCTCGATTGCGAAAGCGTCGAAGCCGAATGCGGTGAAGGTATGATTGGCGGAGTCAAATGGAATTACAAAAAAAAGGAGATGACGCTTTTTGGCGGAGCAGGGTTAAAAGGCGATTTCGGGGTTGAAGGAAGTTCGGCCTCGGCTGGAGCAAAAACTGGATTTGAACTCACGTTCAATAACAAAAACCAGGTTATTGACGTGGGCTACAAAACAGAAGTTGGAGCAAGCGCTTCTCTGGGAAATTTTGAAGCGGGACAAACTCTTGAGGTAAAAATGACGGCGGCTACAGGAATAGACATTAACCGCACCAATGAATTGTCTTCGAAAATATTTTGATTTTCTTCAGTTAAAAATTATTGCTAAAACCAAATATTATGAAATCAATTTTCACAACCTTAATCCTGATTTTGGCAACATTGGTTATTCAGGCTCAATTTGTTAATCCCGAAATCGTTGTCATCGAAATGCCTGTTATTACAATTGGTGTTTGCAAAAAGGAGGTCAGGTTGCAATTTTTAAAGCAGGTGGACAAACTGAGAACCGAGGTGGAGGAGGAAATCACACAACGGAGAAATAAGTCTAAAACAAATTCCAAAGGCCTTGATGAACAAGCTGCCAAAAACATGATGAGCCAAATGGGATTTTCTATTTCAGATGCCGAAATTCAAAAAATGAAGACTGCGAGCAAGGAGGAAAAAAAGGCCATGGCCGATAAAATGCTGCAGCAAAACATGAATATGTCGATTGATGAGGTCCAAAAGGTGAGCAAAATGAGCAAGGCCGGCAAACAGGCCTGGGCTGAAGGTATGACGACCGAGATGATGGCCGATGCTCAGGCTAACCCGGACAAATACAAGGCAGCTCAAAAGAACAACATGGGAATGTTCGAAATGACTCAGGAACAAAGTCAGCTTGCGCAGAAAATACAGTTAGTTACCCGAAAGTTTGAGGAACAATTGGAGGAGTTCAATAAGCTGAAAGAAAAATCCCTGAATGAATATGAGGCCTGTTGGAGAAAAGTTGACAAAGATTATGAGAACAAGATAAACTTCGATCTGGGCGATACGTATGCCGAAGCGATTGAATACCAAAAAAATGCATGCTATCAGGCCTGTTGTGGCTATCTGACACCAAAATACGCAGGTATCCTTTTGGAAAGGTTTAATGACATGATTGCCTTGGGCGATGATTACAACCGCATGGATGAGCTAACCAATGAACTCGCCGGTGCTACCACAGGAACAGATAAAAGATATATTGAACCGGGCCTTACTTATCTGGATGCATTATTGGACTATATCGTGCATCTTCAGGATTTGCCGGCCCCATACTACCTGACAAAGAACTAGGATTTAAGCGTTTCTTTATGTGGGAAATAGACTTTAAAACGATGAAGATACTTTTAGCCCTTTTTCTAACCTGTATTATTGCTTTGAATGCCCCGGCACAGCAGAACGCAGCTTCCATCAAACAGCAGATGTCCGCAATCCGCAAATCGACCAACTGGGAAGATCCGGTAGCGGCTAAGAAGGCCAATGAGCAGATTAAAGAGCTCTCAAAAAAACTGATGATGACAGGGAATCCTCAGGGAGATCAGCCACCAAACCAAACCAAAACTGAGGCTGATCAAGCAAAAAAGGATGCCACGGATGAAAAAATGAAGCTTTGGGATCAGGTCATGAAAAGTGCAGCCGGGAGTGAAGGAGCTGATGTGTTTCTTGCCGAACCTGTGCGCGAACAGATTAAGTCTGAATACAAGGAAGAGGAATCAAATAAATCGAAGGGTAAAGAATTCCTTGAAGAGATGACTTTCTTATGCATCAACATGTCTTCTCCTACTGTTCAGTTGCTAATTGATCAAATGGAGAACTATAAATCGATCAAAACACTGGTGATAACCTGCGGGAAAAACGGATCGGCCGTCGATCTCGAAACATTGATTGCAAAAGCGAAAAATTACCCCTTGCAACAATTGTACATCATTAATTTTAAAAGCTTTGTAACCAAGGTTCCTAAAACTATCAGTAATTTTCATGACCTGACTTTTCTGGCTTTGTACAACAACAAAATTCTCCGGCTACCTCCTGAACTCAGCTCAATGGCCTCTCTAAAGAAGTTGTACATTGACATGAATCCTGTTACTGTTCTGACGCCAACCATTAATAGCATGACTAACCTGGATACACTTGGTATTGCCAAAACCCTTATTGCAGACGTGGAGCTAAGCAAAATCAAACAACAATTACCAAATTGTAAAATCCTACTCAAATGAGAAAGCCTGATATAATGTTACTATTCTTGCTATTTATTGGATCATATCTGGCAACAGCAAAAAATCCAATGTTTTATATTGCAACTTCCTGCAACAATCAGGCAGCAACCGGATATATGGGATTGTTTGAATCAGAATTTACCAATGCGCTGAAAAAAGAATTTCCATGCGTCGAAACTTTGAGCGATAATAATGTTGTGACCCTTCTTCAACATGAAAAGCAAAAACAGTTATTGGGCTCAGGAGATTATGATGAAATATCCAATATTGGTGAAGCAATGGGAAGTGATTATCTGGTTAGTCTGAAAGTTCAGATATTAGGAAATACAGCCTTGATTACCGCATTCTGTATCGATAACCGAACATCAAAAGTTATTTCACGCTCAACGTCCAGTGGAGTTGATGGCAATGCTGGTATTCAGGCTGTGGAAAAGGTCTCAAAACAATTGGTAGAAGGTTTGAAAAAATATGAAATATGTCCGTTTAAAGGACCAATCAATGTGGTGGTTAAAACCGAGCGCACCGATAAAAAAAATGAAAGCTACGCTGTTTATTGCAATGGAATGGACGGACTCTATAAACTGGATGTTACAGTAAATAAAACCAGCGATGCTGACTGGAAGCTGAAAAAAACAAGTAAAAATCAGGTAAGTGGTTCGGTTACATATAACCTTCGCGAAGAAACCGAAACCGAAGAACAGAACGACTGTTATATCTGTCCATCAGGTCGTCAGGGAGCACGGATGTACACCGAAAAAACAACAAAAACTTCCAGGGTGGAAGGCCTTTCGAACGAAAGTGTTGCCGATAACCAGCAAATTGAAGATGCACGCGCTGAAATCACCTTTTTGGATAACGGAACATACTCCTTAAAAGTGAAAGCTGCTTCCAAAAAAGGAGATCTCATACTGAAAATCGAAAAACGTGCTGAAGGGACATGTGATAACCAGAGCCCGCTACCTGAAAACATAACAAAAAAAGCAGATGTGCCTTTGAATGAGGTTACATTCGGTCCATTCTCTGGAACTTCTCTGGATAAAGTATTGAGCCATAAAGACAGTTATTCAAGTATAGATCCGGTGACCAAAGAAAAAACCACGGTTACCTATGATTATGATTTGAAGAAAGATTAATAGTTCGATAAAACATCTAAACTTTAAGATATGAAACGAATAAAGATTTCTATACACCTGATCATTGTAATTGTTTTGTGCCTGACTAGTTTCACCATTCAGGCCCAAAAGATTTATCAACCTGAAAAGCAAGGTATTTGGAGCTTCTGGAATCGGATGAATGCCTGTGACGGAATGGTTGACAAGACTGCTTACACCAGGAACCTGACAGCAATAGGTGAAGATTTTCATCAGAATCATCCGATGTTAAGGGCTATAAAAGGGTTTGATTTTCTGCTCGAACTGGAGAATTCCTGTTACAGCGAAAGCCATCAGCGACCTTGTGATTATTGCTCTCAGGGGGCATTGTATTTCAATTTTCAGATTTTTTATATCGAAAGTGGCAAGGAGCTGAAATGGAAGATCGAACCACCTCATTGGACATTGCGGGTAAACTCTGCCTGGACAGGGCATGGTACCAACTTTGGCGGACTTGATGGTTACCGGGCTCAGGTTGACGATCCAAAAATGGAAAATGCACTTGACAAAGCCATTGCTAAAATCAGTGAGTTTTTCTGCGTTTTCGAAATTGAAAAAGAAATTGCGCCGGGAATCAGGCTTTACAAATATGGCAATCTGGTTGTTTTTAATGAAGAGAGGCCCGATTACTGGATTCCGGTCACTGTGAAGGAAGTAATGGACGCAAAAATGTCATACTGGAAAATTAAGCCGGACGATAAAATAGTTTATGACCATTTTGTGAACGAATATCAGAAATTTACCCCTGATGAACTAAACAGTTTGGCTTATGAAGGCTCGGATGATGCTATAATAAAAGTTAATGCTAAAAAGGATGGCCTTCAAATCATGCGTTTCAACCCCGAATACTGGAACCGCAGTTTGCCAAAATCTTCCATTCAGTTCATGACCATGTATTACCATGTTGAGGATAGAATGGAAACCGCAGAGTTTATCCGCGACAACGGTCATCCGGATTACACGGGAATGTTTATGGAAGGAATGGATGTCACCCGGTTGGCTGGATTTATTGTTAGGAAATGAGTTAGTCTGCTTTTACTCACGGGGTGACTTCAAAGTCACCCCGTGAATAAAAGACTACCAGCTATTTTACTACTGAAAATTCAGCTTTTCCGCTTCCCGGCCTTCCATTTCCTGAAATTCCCTGCACCTCGATCACGAAATCGGAGATTACCTTTCCGGCTGTAACTGTGAATTCAAACTGACCTGTTTCATTCACTTTTTGATTTGGAATCCAAAGCAGGGTTGTGCTGATTTTATTTTTCTGTCTGGCTTCAACAACCTGAAAATCATTGGGGATCCGGAATAACCCATCATATTTATTGACTTTTGTTTCGGTTTGAGGAACCGATTCCGGTAACTGTGCTTTTTTCGTAAATATTTCGATTAATCCAACCGAATTTAGCCCGGTATATCTTTGTATTTCCATGGCATTGGTTGAAACAAAGATGTGATCAACATCGTTTGGTGAAATACTGTTAATGACTGAAACATCAGTACCAAGTTGCTGCCCATCCAATACGATTAAAGCTCCTCCCTGAAAATTGATGGAATTCTCTGACCCGGCAAAAACAATCTGGTTATTTGTTATTCTATACGGTCTGATAGATTTTATTACATCCAGCAAACTTGTTGCAGTTGACAACATCTTCCGTTGATTTTCATAAGCAACCGTATTAGGTTTATTTGGTTTGGGCTCTTTTACAAACAAATCCGGGTTGTTATTAAAATAGTTTTCACTGGTAAATTTTTCATTTTTCAGAAAGCTGAATTTCCTGGCATTATTAGCCACAAAATCCGAAATGTGGTCATCCAGATTTTTATTGAAGGTCACCTTTAATTCCCGCTTACCTTCAGGGTCAGTGGCTTTTGCCGAAAAATCATCAGTACTTCCGGTATTCAGGTTAGGAAAATTGAACCGTCCGTCAGCGTTGCTTGTGGTGGTGTGTAATTGCATGTTTTTGTTATTCACCAGTGAGACTTTAGCTTTGTTCATTTTATTCCCGTTTTTATCAGTGATTATACCTGAGATTACATTTGTTCCGGCATTCGATACCGCTGCGTTTTCGGCTTTAAACTGCTTGATTTTAACCCAGTCGAAATTGTTTATTCGGTTTGCAATTAAATATACATCCATGAGGGCAGTATTTACTTTACCCTTCATGGCCTCCGAAATCACTGAAAATGGGGTTTCAAGTCCGGCACCGATCAGGAGATATTCATCAATCCGGGATTTGGCTGCATCATTGCGGGATTTATCAGAAACTGAAATGCTCATATTGCCTGAAAGGGGGAGGCCGCTTTCGTCAGTAAGTCTAATTTTTACTTTCATGTTCTCACCAGCTTTAAGTTTGCTTTGAGCAGGCAAAACCGCAACTTTTAATTCTTGTTTTTTATCGGCAAAAAAGATTCGTTGCGCCAGTATTTGGCCTTCGTTCGAAAATACTGATAACTGATTTATACCGTGTGGAATGTTTTCTGCCGGAATTTTTATCCGTCCCATTCCATTGATTTCCATATCGGCAGCCCAGTATATATTGCTGCCCTGGGTAACCAGAAGTGCGATAGGATGTTTTTGTTTGTCGGCAAAAATCAGGTTGGCCGAAATAAATTCAGTATCGTTCTTTACTACCGATAACGCTAGCCCGTCAGGATTAGGTTCAGGTAGTTCAAACGACTGGTTCTGCCCGTTTATTTCTGATAGAACAAGCTTGTATTTTTGTTTGCCGGCATTTGCCACCGTGAAAAGTCCCAACCCTTTGGTAAAAGTTTTTGCCAAACTAACCGGTTTTTCATCCTGGTCAAACACTGATCCTTCCACATCAACAGGTATTCCCCAATTGTTAAAGGCGGTAAAACCGATTTTCGATGGAGTTCCCGTAATCAGGCTGCCGCCTTCTGGAAAAAACTTAATGACCAATGGGTCCAGGGTCGAAGAAAGAAATACTTCTTGTTTCCATTCCTCTTTGTTATCGCTCAATTCGAAAATAAATGGTTCACCATTGGTTTTTGCCGGCATGGTAAATGGCAGGGTGGCTTTGCCTTTGTCGTCGGTTTTAACCTTACCCTTTTCGATCACTTCGGTACCATTCATAAATTGGTAACGGAGTGGAGTGTTTTTCTGAATATCGCCCGAAATATCATTCAAAGCAACAAACAGTTCATTTTTCTGGCCGGGGGTTGATATGCTATCTTTGGGCTGCACTTCAGCTATCCAGTGATCAGAGTATTCCGGATTAATCTGAAGTAGTGTTAACGAAATATCTTCCGGAGAATTATGCACTAAGGTGTAGGCGGCCAGGGAATAATTTCCTTTTGCGAGGTCTTTGGGAAGCGACAGGTCGCCGGGCGTGCATCCATTTTCGATCTTGAAAACTTCCGTCAAAACCGTGACTCCCTTGTTATCGTAAAGTTTTACGAAAAGCTCGTTGCTTTCTTTTGGGGCAGGCATATTATTGCCGGTGGTAACAAAAGCACGGAACCAAATGGTTTCTCCTGGTTTATAGTGTGATTTATCAGTTGTTATATAAACTTTTTCTATCGGATAGTAGCTGAAATATTCTGCCATCTGCTGACTGATTTTGGGAATTGGCCCCTGATCCTGTGCCGACAGAGCCATTCCAATCCAAACGCCAATTACGAATAAGGTTAAGGTTTTCATTTTGAGTGATTATTTTTTGTTTATGATATTTTCTTCCTTTTCATTTATTTTAAATAAAGAATCATTTTCAAGAGAATACTTTCGAAGCGCTTTCCGTAAATCTTCAGAAGGTTTGATGATGTTGTAGTTGCCCCAGAACCCTTCATCATAAGAGGTTATAATTTCAGTAAAAATATCTTTCGGGTTAAATAGTTCATCCCTTTTGAAGGGAGTCCTGTCATCAGGTTTAATATCGGTTATAAGTAATTCAGAGATACTGTGAAAGGTTGAATTTACTTTGTCATTTTTACTTTTTACCTTGAATTTGACCGATGCCTGTGCATGACTCAGGTGCCATTGGTTGCTGCCGCGACGGTAGCTTACCTGGTAATCAACATTGATTGGACGGACATAAAAATCTTTTGGTTTTTTTTTGATCAACGACTCGCGGGCAAATCTGAGCCCTGACCGGCTGAGGCTGAACTCGGCACGTACTAATGCCAATGAAGACATATCTACAAACAATTTACCCTGATAACAGGGGTAGTCAACTTTTTCTTTTGGTTTGAAACGCAGAACATACGTTTCGCGGTTGTCCAGTTCAACAATTTCGTCGAGCGTGTATTTGTAAAAATCACGGAATTCAGGATCAAGAAACGAATCGAGTGTTTTCACCACATCCAGTTTTGTAATGTAATACGGGCCTCCCTGAATTTTGAAATCAACAAACTGAAAAGCTTTAACATTAAAGTTTTTGCGCCCTTTGATGAATTTGATCTTATCCTGTTCAAATTCGTTTCCGTAAGAAGCTTTCCTTATCTCCATAACTGCTTCGGAAACATCAATATATTTACTGTCCTGTTTGAGGGCTTCACGATAAAATGCAGTCATAATTTCAGGATACTGAGGATAATTAAGAGTTATTTTGGAAAGTATTTTTTGCAGGATTTCCTGCGGATTGATGCCGGTTACTTTTATTTCTTTGAGCAAAAATGAAGTTGGTTGCAGGTAAATGGTGTAATTCTGTTCAACAATTTCACTTATTGGCTGACGGTACTGCCGGTAACCCAAACAGGAGATTATAACAGTGTCCTGTTCCATGTTTTTCGGGATTTTCAGTTCGAAATCGCCATCGGTATTCGAAAGGGTTCCAATGTTACTTCTTAAAACTGAAATGCTGGTGTAAGGCAAAACCTCTCCTTTATCCCAGTCAATAACCCGTCCATTAAAAGTGATAATCCGGGGCTCTGTTATAATTAGCCCGATTTCTTTTTTTTTTACTTCATCACTTTCTGGTAGGGCTATAATGATCTGATCTCCAATTGTTTTATATATAAATCTAAAATCGAAAAGTGCATCCAGGCTTTCCTGAATGGTTTTATCTGAAACAGAAAAGTTAATTTTTTTTTCAGCTTCAATCAATGATGCATCATAGGAGAAAAAGACCTGGGTCTGTTCGGAAATTTTATTGAGGATGGAAGTTATCGGTTCGTTTTGTACCTCAAAGGTTATTTTTTTTCCCAGTACGGAATTGCTTTCCTTTTGTCCCCAGGCAATTCTGAACGACAAAAGGAAAACAATCAATAAAATTCCGCAAGCTGGTTTCATTACTAAAACATTTTTTTCAGGAAGAATTCGGTTTTTACCTGTTCTCCGTTTCGAAGAATAGTCATTTTGATCCTTTTATCCTCCTGACTTTGAAATAGCAAATTTATATCATTTAAAGTTAGTGTTTTATGTGTAGTATTGTTTAACGAAATAATCTGGTCGTTTTCCTGAATCCCGGCATAATAGGCTGGTGAATTTTTTCGGATATCGCTAATCATAAATATGGGCAATCCGGGCAATGGATTAGTAACTTCCAGACCACTCATGTTGTAATTAAAATCATCTTTAAGATTGCCGTTTGGTCTCAATATGAGCCGTTCATTCGGATAATCCATGGTCACAAAAAACCTCCGTAGAATTTCAGCTCCGAGTGTGCCGTTCCGGTCGTTTTTGCCAATAAGCTGGTCAACCAACACATTGTCGGGGAAAGCTACAATAGGTTCGTATAATACCAAAGGGCCTACCCAGATGCCACCTATTCGTCCTTTTTTACCATACAAATCGCCACTTAATCCACGGCCCAGAAAAGTTTCAATATGATTTTCAGGAAGAGAAATGCGGTTGTCGGAATTGGTTGATAGCCAGAGGGCATCGCTTGCGCCTGTATCAACCAATAATTTTACCGGTACTTCTTCATTTTTATCGGTAACGATACTGGTTCTCACGAATGGTTTGTTTTGCTCGAAACTCAGGGGAAGTACGATATCTCTTTCTCTTTCCTTATAGGCGAAAAATTCAGGTTTGATCAGGGTTAATTTGTGCTCGGTATAATCTATTTTAACTACATAGTCCTTAAAAAGATTGAACCCGATGAGCCCGTGAACCGGAATTCCGAGGATGTGCGAAATCTGAAAATTTTCGCTGATGACCATTTGAACTTCCTGATCATAAGCTACGAGTCCTTCAATATTAATCGTGTTATTTGCTGACTTGTAAGCGGTAAGTTGTTCACCCTCTCCCAATCCTTTAATATTGATGGGTTGAAGGAAATTCAGGTTCAGTTTGTTCACAAAGGGAAGTTCAGTAATTATCGGGTTTCGTACTCCGGTGTCGAGGATAAAATTCAGGGTATCCGAATTATTAATAGTAACGGGTATAATAATCAGGTTGCTCGATGTTTTGAAATTGATAGTGATCGACTTTTTTTTCGGATTATCAAAAACAAACCCGGTTTTGGTCGTAAAGCTCCTGATTTTCTTGTCGTAATCAAGACTCTTTTCTTTCGAAACATAGTCGCGTATAACCAGGATATTGTCTTCAATTTCAAAGAGCAGATAAAAGTCTTTCATCAGTTGATCGAGCACAGATTTGATAGGTTTGTTCGATACGTTAAGGCTGATATTCTTCCCCTCAATCAGTTTCGAATTGTAGGAGTAATCCAGATTGAGGTAGTCACAAATTCGTTCAATAACATTCGACAGCGATTCGTTCTCGACATAAATACTAATGTTTTGGTCAAGTATGTTCTGCGGCAGACCTTCTTTTGTATCTTGCTTCGAAATTTGCTTCGAGCTTTGCTTCGATGTTTGCTTAGTCGTTTTAGTTGTTTGTTTCTGGCTGTATGCAGAGAACGATATCGAGACAAACAACACCAACCATATTAAAGTTAAAATTGTGGGTATAATTCGACTTGTCTTCATGGCATTTCAAATTTTTAAGAATTAGGACCGTGCCTTTAAAATATACTGCCCGTTAACTTTTTGAGCCTCAATTTGGAAAGTGGTCTCAATCACTTCCAGAATAAAATCGAGGGAATAATTATTGAATTGAGCAGTGAGCAGGAGCCCGTTTAGCTTCGAATCGGCCAAACGGATGTTTACTTTGTAAACTTTTTCCAAATCTTCAATTACTTCGACCAGCGAAGTCGCCTTAAAAATCAGGTTGTGGGTCTTCCAGGCTAAGAAATTAGGATTCCGATTGGTAGTTTTCAGTAACGAATTGCTCGAATATACCAAAGTTCCTTTATCGCCCGGAGTCAGGATCAATTCATTGGTTTGCAAAGGTTCGGTTGTCTTAATTATAACCTGCACCTTGCCGGTTTCAACAGTAACTTCCACCAGTTTTGTTTCAGGATAGGCATTTACATTAAAGCTGGTACCAAGAACTTTAATTTGCGCTTTTCCGGCATGAATGATGAAAGGTTTATTTTTATTTGGCTTAACTTCGAAAAATGCTTCTCCTTCAATGGTTACTTCACGGGTGTTCCGGCTAAATTTTTTCGGGTATTTCAATTTGGTGTCCGTATTTAAACTGACCAGAGTTCCGTCGGGTAGGGTATATGTGTTTACAACCTGATGGGTAGCCGACACTTCAAGTAAATTGCTCTTTGCCGATGGGCTGTAAATCACCACATAACCAGAAACCAGCAGTATGGCTGCAAATACCAGGGCAGCAGCAATTCTGAATACTGGATTGGTAATTAAAATTCTGAATTTTGTTGGCCTGGCTGAAGATTGGCTGTGAATTGTGGATTCTACTTTTGCCCAGGCTTGTTCCTCCCTGTATTTTTTCAGATGATAAAACAAATCAACCTTGTTTGCCAGGATCAGTAGCTGCTCCTTTTCCTCCTTGAAAAAACCGGGCACAACATCTGTTTGATCTTTTGTTATTGGTCCAGTATTTTCATCGTAAATCGATTTTGCGATCAACTCCCAATCTTTATCTGCTATCTTGTGATTTGCTTTCATACGCCTAAAGGACATTAAAGAGTATGTTTAACCCCTATTGCCGGCCTTCTGTTTTTTTAAAAAATAAAAATAAGGTCATCAAATAGTTACTGAAATCTTTTAACTCATAGCGTAAGTGTTTCAAAGCCAAACCCATTTGGGCCTCTACTGTCTTTATCGAAATGTTTAACGTATCGGCAATTTCCTTGTATTTCATTCCCTGTTCGCGGCTCAGCCTGAAAATTTCCTTTCGTTTAGGGGGAAGTGCATCAATACTTTGTTCAATTCGTTGAATCAAGCCGACCTCGATGTAGTAATGTTCCGGATCGATATCCTGGTGAGACGATTCGAGCACCATGCCGGCATATTGCTTTTTTATTTTCTCGTGCTGAATCTGGTTCAGGCATTGGTTATGTATAGAACGAAAAAAGTAATGTTTTACAGATGTTTCGATGTTCAGGGTTTTGCGTTTTTCCCAGATTTTAACGAACATATCCTGAACGGTTTCTTCGGCTAATTCACTATCGTTCAGAAATTGACGGGCAAAATGACACATTGCAGAATAGTATTTGCGGAACAAGGCCTGAAATGCCCGCTCGTCGCCTTCCTTAAATTTCAAATATAATTCTTTATCGTCAGTATGATCCATAAGTCCCGCGCAAATCCTCCATTTTGAGAATTCGGATAAAGGTATAAAAAAATCGAAAAACCTATTGTGCAAAGGAATTTTCCATTATTTTTGCAGCCGGTTTATGAATATGCCCGGATGGCGGAATTGGTAGACGCGCTGGACTCAAAATCCAGTAACAGCAATGTTGTGTGGGTTCGATTCCCACTCCGGGTACAACGAAAAAAGCCACTGATATTCAGTGGCTTTTTCTATTCTGTCACGAAAATATATCAATCCTATTTTTTCTTTGCCTGTGCAGCTTCGCTTTTATCAGTCTTATCATTGGGCGAATTCTCTTTTTAAATCATTAAAAACTTATCGTAAACATGATTGATTGATCTACCAGATCGTTTTCAGACAAATTGAGGTCGTGGACCTGATGATAGTTGTATTCCATTCCGACCTTTTTATAGAACAATCCGGATCTGACTAATATTGACCTTCGGCTGGCATCAAAGTCCTGAAAAAAGTTTTCTCTTGACAAGGCCACAGCTTTGGCATTTAAAACAAAACTCAAGGATTCGGAAATTTGGGAATTAACATTGAACTCGATAATTCCGCTAAATCCTGATTCAAAATCTGATTTCCCTCCACTGATGTCGTTCTGTATTTCAAATTTTTTATTCAAGGTTTGTTGAAAAGCGTAACCAAGTCCGTAAGTTAATTCCCAGGTTGTATTATCCTTGTTTTGATAGGAATAATGTTTTTGCCCCAGAAACAAAGTCTGGTAGAGGAACAAAGGATCAAGAAAGCTGGTTGGCATATCATCAATCGTCCCTTTTCCCATATTAGTCTCGGCAGTAGTTTCCAAAAACAACCTGATTACCGGGACTTTTATTAGCGGAATGGAAGGAGTTATTGAGAGAATAAAGGCATCCTGCAATTTCTCCGCGTCCTGCCCCGTAATTTTACTTTCGCCATATTGCATAAATAGGGTCGAGCTGAAATCAAATTTCTTGCCGATATAGTCAAAGTCGGAGTTTAAAGTACCCAGCCATTGAAGATTAGTTGTTCGTTCCCCATCTGCATTCGAGTCGGAGAATGTTAATCCAAGACTTGGCCGAATATGAAAATTAACTTTCTTTTTGCCATTATCATCAGCTATAGAATCATTTTGCTTATACTCTTTGCTGAAAGATGGCAGGGCATACATTTTAGAAAATAATCCTGAAATCATTATCAGAAAGAAAAGCATGATCCGAATTTTCATGACCAGTTGAATTTTGGTTTCTAAATTAGTTTTGTACCTAGCCTTTAATACTTCTTATTATTTCATAAGGGTAACATGACCGGTTTTTGTATGTTTGGAAGCCATGTATTCTCCGTTTTCAACATCGAGGTTGAAAGTAGCCTCATATCGTTTAACCATGCCACTACCAGCCGTACCGACACTACCAGTGCCCGAATTTGTTTCGCCCCAGCTCCACGAAACTAAAAGGTCGCAGTCGTCATCACAATCATCAGGCATTGTAAATTGACCATTTACTACCGGTAATTTTCTCGATATTCCTTTTAATGTAATCATGACACTTAAATCACTTACTGAAACTTTACCGGTTGACTGTTTGGTTGGCGATTCCCTGGCCAGCATGGGCGAGCTTTTATCCAACTCTTTGGTGATTGTAAATGGTTTATGCTGTCTTTTCCCAGTTGGCAAACCACTTGCAGCATCACGTGGACTCACAATTTCCTGATCAAAGTTAATAGTACAACTGCCATCGGCACAGCGAATTTTCCCAACGCAAACCACCGTATTATCCGGGCTGGCATTGTTATTTTTAACATTACTTCTGCTGGTATTGACTTTTTGGCCATCGGTAGCTTCCTGAGCATACAACTGGCCTGTAAAACTGGCAGTTACAATAATCGCCAGTAAAACAAAAACTTTCTTTTTCATCCGTGTATAATTTGTTTTTTAATTGCCGGATGGAACTCGCATGTGAGATATTCATCCGTGTTTGTGTTTAACGAACATGCTCGTTTCATAGTTAATTAATTTTGGTATAAAAGATGTTTATGAGAAATTTTATTGAATGCTATTTATTTGATGCCCCGGTACCTTTTGTTTTTATTGCCATACAGGCGCCATTTTCCATGGTTAATATAAAATGGCATTGAGCATATGATTTCGAGCTTCCCGTATTTGATTCTCCCCAACTCCATGAAAGGATAAGATCGCATTCTCCGTTCGGACAGTCGCCTGGTAAAGTAAATTGGCCATTATTCACCACAAGGTTGTTAAACTGATTGCCTCCTGGATTTTTGCCTCCTTTCACACTTATCCCTTTAATCGGATTACCAGCACTTCTCATTCCTGAAGACTGACCTGTTGCTACATCACGCGGGCTTTTTATTTCGGATACAGAATTATCAGTTGAACTTACGGCAAAACGATATGGTTTGTGCATTCTTTTCCCTGTTGCCATTCCACTTGCGGCATCTCTTGGACTTTTTACATCGTAAGTAAAGGCAATGTCACAACCAGTTTCGGTACCCGAGATTGTTACCACACAAGCTGGAACATTGGCCGCGACGGTATTTTCATTGGCGTTGTTACTTTTAGTCCTTGTCTTCATGATTGCATCAGTTGTTTCCTGTGCAAAAATCTGTCCCGAAATACTCATGGCTGTAAAAAAAGCTACTGTAATAAGAGTTTGTTTTTTCATAATCGGAATGTTTTAAGGTTTTCTAATTTCATTCTAAATAAATTAGATAAATTAAAGACAAACAACTCTCTTATTTGTTTAAAAAATATAATTTAATGGTAAAAGTTTGAATTGGTGGGCTTTTCGAATTTTTTATTTTCGAATAGTAATTCAAAGAATGTTTCAATATATTTGGTTGTTTTTTATATAACATGAATCTTCAAAGAAATGAACGAGAATAATTTTCCGAACATTCTTATTGCTGAAGATGTTGAGTCTAACTTTCTCTACCTGAAGGCTGTGCTCAGCAAATTGAATGCTACCATTTTTTGGGCCAAAAACGGGATCGAAGCTGTAAATTTGTGCCATCCTGACAATGCTATTGATTTGGTTTTAATGGATCTTCAAATGCCTGATATGAATGGTTATGAGGCTACCCAGGCTTTAAAAAAGAAATATCCTGAACTTCCTATAATTGCCCAAACTGCATTTGCAATGTCCGACGACCGCGAGAAGGCTATGGATGCCGGCTGCGATGATTATCTGGCAAAACCAATCAAATCAAAAGATCTGTTATTTGTAGTTGGGAAATACATAAAATCTTAGTCGAAAATACTCGCTCCGCAAAAAAGCGTCCTTCTGGAATTTAGAAGGACGTTTTTTGTAATAGGTTGTGTGCAATAAATACTCATCAATCATTACTTTTGCCCGAAAGCTATTTGTGCCAAAGCCTGGCCTGATTAGTTAGATTACTTTAGATAAAAACCATGGGAACAGAAATAAAACCAAAACAGTTTCTCCTCGATCAACGCTATTTGAAAATGGCCTCTGTCTGGGCACAGAATTCATACTGTATAAGGCGTCAGGTGGGGGCATTGCTTGTGAAAGATAAAATGATTATTTCGGATGGGTACAATGGTACACCTTCAGGGTTTGAAAATAATTGCGAAGACGAGAACAACATTACTTTCCCATACGTTTTACATGCCGAAGCGAATGCGATAACCAAAGTGGCCAAGTCGAACAACAGCAGCGATGGGGCAACCTTATATGTTACCTCTTCACCATGCATGGAATGCGCGAAGCTGATTATTCAGGCAGGTATAAAAAGGGTTGTTTTTTACGATAATTACCATAAAACTGACGGAGTAGATCTGTTAAAAAAGGCCAATATTGAAGTTCTCCAGGTTGAACCGGAGGCTTAACCAGAAATCAATACAAAAGATGAAAAACACTAAATTCTCAGTTTATATCCCGGTTTTACTGGCCATCTTTTTGGTTGCCGGCATTTTAATAGGAAACCGGTTGACCCGTAATTCGGGAAGCGCTTTGTCGTTGAGGTCAAAATCGAATAAGATGGAAGCCATTCTCGACCTGATTCAGAATGCCTATGTTGATTCGATTTCGACCGATACGCTTGTTGAAAAGACCATTCCGCAGCTTCTCAAAAATCTTGATCCGCACACGGCCTATATTCCGGCAAAAGATATGGTTGGCGTGGAAGAAGAAATGCGGGGCAATTTTGGTGGGATTGGCGTACAGTTCTCCATTCAGAATGATACAGTCATGGTGGTGGATGTGATTTCAGGCGGACCATCTTCGAAACTTGGCATTTTGCCCGGCGACCGGATTGTAACTGTTAATGACACTTTGCTGGCAGGCAAAGGCCTGAAAAACGAAAAAGTACTTTCAAAACTTCGGGGAGAAAAAGGAAGCAAGGTAAATGTAGGAATCAAACGGAAAGGATTTAAAGAACTTTTTGATTTTGAAATTACAAGGGGCGACATTCCGATTTACAGTGTTGATGTCAGCTACATGATTGATTCCACAACAGGGTATATCAAGGTAAGCCGCTTTGGGGAACATACTTACCAGGAATTTATGGAGGGCATAAAGAGGATTGATCAGCAGGGCATGAAGAATGTGATAGTTGATTTGCGCGGAAACCCGGGTGGTTACCTGAATGCTGTTATCCGAATGGTGAATGAATTCCTTGATAAGGGAGAATTGATTGTTTATACTGAAGGAAATTCGCAGGCACGTAAAACTTTTCAGGCAGATAGTCGTGGCGCATACCGCGATAAAGGGATTGTGGTTTTGATTGATGATTTTTCGGCTTCGGCCAGTGAAATTTTTGCCGGAGCCATTCAGGACAACGACCGCGGTTGGATTGTTGGCCGCCGTTCGTTTGGGAAAGGCCTTGTTCAGGAACAAATACCTTTTAACGACGGAAGCGCTGTTCGCCTGACTGTTGCGCGCTACTACACTCCAAGCGGTAGGTGTATTCAAAAACCATACAACAAAGGAAACGACGAGTATTACAAAGACATCATGGATCGTGCTATTCATGGCGAATTTCAGACCGCGGACAGTATCAGATATTCGGATACCGTGAAGTACAGAACGCTTTCCGGACGTATTGTGCACGGCGGTGGTGGAATTATGCCCGATTTCTTTGTTCCAGCCGATACTTTAGGATACTCTGAATATTATTCAAAAATTACCCAAAAAGGACTGGTTTATCAGTTTGCATTGGATTATGCAGATTCGAACCGAAAGGAACTTTCGAAATTGACTACAAGCGATGAGTTCGAAACTTATTTCCAAAAGACCAGCGTTTTAAACTTATTTGTTGATTTTGCCGATAAGAAAGGAGTCAAATCCAATCAGGCCGACCTGAAAACGTCTTCCAAAATAATTGATAATCAGATAAAAGCCTACATTGCCCGGAACATCATAGGCGAACAGGGCTTTTATCCCATCATCAAGAATATAGACAAGACTTTACTTGAAGCCATCGGGAAGATAAAAATTCCAATTCATCAAAATTTAACGACTGTTGTAACAAAATGAATTGTTGATCGTCATACCATGTAAAAAGTAAGCGAACCAGCATGAACGTAAAGGAATACAACCAATCGGTTGATCTGTATTCAGACAATGTTTTCCGCTTTATCCTGAAAAACATCAAAGACGAAGAACGTGCACGTGATATCGTTCAGGATAGCTACGAAAAATTGTGGAGGAATGCCGAAAATGTAAATGCAGGTAAAGTCAAATCGTATTTATTTACTACAGCCTACCACACCATGATAGATGTTCTCCGCAAAAATAAACGCCAGACATATCTGGAAGATTACCAGATACCGGAAGAAACCCATAATGAGCAATATTCCGATCTTTCAGAGATTTTAAACATAGCAGTGAAGCAATTGCCCTACATTCAACGGACAGTTATTTTGCTACGCGACTACGAAGGTTACTCCTATAAAGAAATTGGAGAGGTGACCTCATTAAGCGAAGCCCAGGTAAAAGTTTACATTTACCGTGCGCGGGTTTTCCTGAAAAATTACATAGGCAAAATGGATTTAGTTGTATGAATATAACCAGAGATAATTACGAACCGTTTTTTCTCGATTACCTCGAAGGTAACCTGAAGGAAAATATGATTGATCAGTTTCTGGATTTTCTGGAAAACAATCCTGATCTGAAGGAAGAATTGCACCTGTTCGAATACATCCATTTACCCGAAGAGCACATTGATTTTTCAGGCAAGGAACAGCTTTATAAAAGTTCAGCCGAAGCTAAAGCCATATTTGAAAATAAAATTATTGCCTATCTCGAAGGTGATTTGGAATACGAAGGTCGAAAATCATTCGAAACGTACTTATCCGGACATCCTGAATTACAGAAAGAATACGCTTTGTTTTCAAAAACCAGGCTTAAACCGGATACCGGAATCATTTATCAGGGGAAGAATAAATTATACAAAAAGCCGGGTTCTGTTATTCTGATGAACTGGGTTGCACGGGCAGCAGCCGTAATTGTTTTACTTTGGGGAATAAATTCAGTCATTCAAACTGAAAATCAGTTCGACACAGAAAATACAGTTCAGGGAATTGCTGAAGTAAGTCCGAAACCAGTGGAACCAGTCAAAAAGAATGACTCAGATAAAAAGATTTTGGAAACTGATGCCACGGAAAAGCTGAAAACGACCAAAGTCACCAATCCCGTGAAAACCAAGAGCCTTCGCGAACAAACCAAAGGAAGGATGGAAGAAACACAGCCTGCTGATTACAGCCCGATTGAGCGCGATTTGACAACGCTCGCACAGATTTCTCCCATAATGGCACAACTTGACCGGGTGCCTTTGGAAGCCGGGCTGGCAGTTTCGGGATCGGTTAACGTGGGAAAAATCAATGATCGCCGGAATATCATGACCATCGAAGAATTTCTGGCAAGCCGCGCAAAGAAAGTGGGAAATGAAGGTTTGCTTTCTGCACAACGAATTGCTCGTGTCGGGCTTGGGCTGGCCTCAGAGCTTTCGGGCGACAGGATTGGCTACAGTGTGAAAGATGGTAAGATTTCAAGCCTCGCTTTTGAAAGCAAATTGTTAGCCTTCTCAATTCCCCTGGAAAAAAACAGATAATTATTAGTTCCTCAGTATGTTGGCATACAGCCCATAAACGAATAACTTGAGGATGCAAGGGATACGGTTGAAGGCAGT
>PNOH01000002.1 GCA_013824715.1 Odoribacter sp.
TCACGCCGAAGTCTCACGCCGAAGTCACGAAATATTTGTAGAACAACTAGCAGCAAAGCCTGGAGTGCCGTAGGTACGAAACATTTCGATTTCAATATTCACCAACTGCCTTCAACCGTTTCCCTTGCATCCTCCAGTTATTCGTTTATGGGCTGTATGCCAACATACTTATCTATAGTTTCCATTAAAAGAAATAGGTACGCATTATTGTGATGACTCCTTTTTTCGGAACTATTATTCTCACGCATCCTTCTGGTCGCTTTCGGATTTATCGCGGTGGCGGCTATATCGGTCAGGTACAAAAGTCTGGTCTGTGATCGGCGGTCTGACATAAGCCGGATATTCCTTGCGTGGTGGCAAAACGATGGGTTCAGAGGGAACAGGTTCATAAGGAATCTGGCTCAGGAGATGGCTGATACAATTGAGCCGGGCCAGTTTTTTATTATCGGCAGGTACAACATACCAGGGAGATTGTTTCAAGTCAGTATGTTTAAACATTTCGTCCTTGGTTTTGGAGTATTCGACCCATTTCTCCGCCAGCCGGTAAATGTTCGACATACCGCTGAAAATACCATTGTGTTTTTTCTTTTTCGGTTGGAGTTCTGAATAACCAAGCATTGAGCAAAACGCGGGATTGACAAACTTATAATTCCCGTGGGTATCAGCAAGTGTAATGCCTTCTGTTGATTGGTTGGTAATTTCTTTAAACCTGATTTCGCTTTCTTCGATTTTTACTTTTGCACTAATCAGCGCTTCTTCGGCCTGCTTGCGTTCTGTGATGTCTATAAGCGTCCCCCGGACCAGAATGCCTTGTCCGTCAGCATTTCGTTCAACTACCTGCCCGGTTACCATCAGCCAATGAATGGATTGATCGGGATAGATTACCCTGAAATCATAATTGTGATGATCGGGGCCACCATTGGCTATCAAATTAGAAATGCTTTTTTGTGAATTCTCACGGTCGTCGGGATGGGTCGCGTTCAGGTAGGTATTAAAGTCCCATTTTTCCTGAAGCTCCAGACCATAAAGTTTATCGTGATTTTTTGAGCAAATCATGGTACCAGTGATGGTATCATATTCCCAAACAGCCACATTGGCAAATTCGGTAGATAAACGCAAACGTTCTTCGCTTTTTTGCAATTCTACCTTCGCCAGTTTTTCGTCTTCTAAAATACTAAGAAGCGCTTTGCGTTCCTGGTCGGATTCCGATGATGGATATTTCTGTTGCATGGTTATAATTTTTTACCACAAAGGTACTAAGGGCACAGAGGTTCACTAAGTTTTTTCTTAGTGTTTCTTAGTGTTCTTTGTGTCTTAGTGGTTATCTTTTTTCACTTAGTGGTTCTTTTCAAGATTTGTATATCTCCGGTTTTTCTGATTGTCTCAACAGTTCGTTCACTTCATTTTAAACAAAACACCGCGTACAATGGTATTGATTTTATCTGGTTCCCGTAACCGAAATTTTTTCCGGAAATCCGGATTGATTGGGACACAAAAACAGATGGGAATAACTAATATCTAAGAATTAATCAAAAAATTCTGATTTATTCCCACAGTTTGATCATTTTAGCTGCGTGCCAATTTATAAATGGAACGCTGATCCGCGAGCTGGCGGACGCTGATCTCCGAACGCTGATTGACACGGATTTTAATTTTTATCCGCGTTATCCGCGTGCCATTGTTTTTGAACGCTGATTTTTTCAGGATTTATATTTTTCCGGTTTGCCCGTTTGTTTTAACAGTTCGTTCACTTCGTGCTTGAGTTCGATGTTGCGGGATTCCCTGCCAATCATTACTGCCTGCCAGCGCTTTAATTCATCTAACTGTTCGGTTATTTGTTCTTCGGCTTGTTTTCGTTCAGTGATATCTCTAATACCTCCCTGAAAGACAATGTCAAAACCATACACGTTTTTCATGCAAGAAACATTAATTTCAACCGGAATTGAATTGCCCGCTCTCGTTAATAAATGTGCCTCGAATGGAGGGATTGTCTCACCCTTTAGCAAAAGCATAATTCTTTCCCTTGATTCAGGTAAACTTGCTTCAACGAAAATATCCGGCAATTTTAGCGAAAAAAGTTCCTCCTTCGAATAATCGGTCAGTCGGATCATTTCTTCGTTTGCCGAAAGCAGTCGTTGCTCTTTTGTAAAAACAAGAATTCCATCTCTGGCCTTTTCAAACGAAATCTTGAACCGCTCTTCAGTTTCTTTTAAAGCTTCATCCGCCAGTTTGCGTTCAGAAATATCATCGCAAATTACAAGGATGTATTTTTTCCCGGAATGATCTGTCAGCACACGGGCAGTTTCCTGTACCCACATCAGTTTCCCCTGTTTGGTAATTTTCCGGAGTTCCCACGAGTTTATTTCGTCGGGGCAGAGCAGGCATTTTTCTTTTTGACCGATTACTTTTGGAATGTCGTCTTCATGGAATAGTTTCAAAACCGAATGACCTACCAGCTCTTCCCTCGAATAGCCAAGCTGTTCTATTCCGGTTTCGTTTACTGACAGGATTGTGCCATCCGGATTTAAAGTAAAAATCATTAAGGGATTGTTGTCGTATAATGCACGGAAGCGTTCTTCACCTGCAAGCACGGCAGCAGTCGCATTGTTCCGCTGTTTTTCTTTTTCAAACTTATCGAGGGCGAAAGAAATATCATTGGCAATCTCCTGAAGAAGTTTGAATTCATCATCAACGAAAAAGAAAGGTTCCGGGGCGTAAATATTGAACACACCCACCACATTCCCGTTCAAAACCAGGGGAATGGAGCACGATGAACGGTATCCGCGTTTGATTGCTTCATCACGCCAGGGAGCTGCCACCGGGTCGTTCGCGAGATCATTGATATATGAAACAGATTTACTACGAATGGCCTTGCCGGTGGGACCCCTGCCTTCCGGCACATCGTTAGCAGTCAGTTTTGGTATGGTCGAAAGATAACCGTCTTCGTTTCCATGCCATGCTACCGGAGTTACTGTGTTGTCCTGTTCATCAATCAGCCCGATCCAGGCCATGCGGAATTTACCATGTGAAATGGCCACCTTACAAATTTCGCTGAACAGGGTTTCCTTGTCGGGGGCATGTACAATGGTCTGGTTCACCTGGCTCAGGAAAGCGTAAAGGCGGTTGAGCTGACGAAGATTATCCCCGGCCCGGTTTTGTGAAGGTTGTTTGCGGCGATCTGGTTTAAAATTCAACGTATTTAAAATTGCCCTTGCTGCATTTTTGAATTTATTCATGGTAGCAATTTTTAACCTGTAAGTCGGTTTTCCCGAAATCTAATAAAAATTTACATCGGCTGATTGGATTTTGGAAAGTAAATTTCAGGATAGGCTTTCAATATAATTATCTATGGTTTCCATTATAAAGAAACAGGTACGCATTATTGTGATGACCCTTCTTCTGTGATTGTTGGGATGCCGAAATAATCCTGAAATGAATTCAGGATGACTCGGCATGACGCTCCGATATTGGTAAATCAAAGACTGGAACGTCCTCCTGAACTTGTTTCAGGATCCCAACTCATTAAGCGACAGACCCCGAAATCCCGAGCACTCGGGATCGGGGTGACGGGTTAGTTAGTATTTTGCATGAACGGTCTATGGTTGTAAAATGGTCAGAACTTCCCTCATTATTGCTTACATTTGCAGTCAAACTATTTTTGATTTTGGAGCGGAAGGATTTCAGAGGCCTGTTCAGGAAGCACGATCTGATCGGCGGATTATGCCAAATGTTGAATACCCCGGGTGAAAAGGTTCACCTGCAGGGACTTGTTGGCTCATCGCGAAGCATCCTCACGGTTTTACTTTCCGAAGAAATACAAAAAACCTTTGTTATTTGCCTGAACGACAAGGAAGAAGCCGCCTATTTTTACGATGATCTGAATATCCTGGCTTCCGAAGTTCCGGCGCTGTTTTTCCCTTCCTCGTACAAGCGCTCGGTGCATTACGAAACCATCGAACAGGAAAATATCATCCTGCGAACCGAAGTCCTCAACCGTTTGAAATCCGAAAATCAATTGTTGATAGTAACTTATCCCGAAGCTTTGACCGAGAAAGTAATTTCGGGAGAAGGGCTTGCGTCACATACGTTTCAGGTGTCGAGAGGCGATAAACTGTCCATCGGATTTGTGAACGAAGTGCTGTTTGAATACGGTTTCGAGCGCGTTGATTTTGTGTATGAGCCCGGCCAGTATTCCATTCGAGGAGGTATCGTAGATGTTTATTCGTTTTCGAGTGAAGATCCATACCGGCTCGATTTTTTTGGCGACGAAGTGGACACCATCCGGAGTTTCAACCTTGACAACCAGATTTCGAAGGAAGCGCTGACCCGGATCAGCATCATCCCCAACATTCAGAAAGATTTGAAAGGCGAAGAACACATCAGTTTTCTCGAATTTATTCCGGCCAGTACTTTGCTGTTCCTGAATGATATTCAGTTGATTGTTGAACAGATGGAGTATAATTTCAGGCAAACTATTGAAAAGGCCGAAAATGAGGAAGAGCGAAAAACCTGGTTCGCCAATCTGCTTTCAGGAAAAGCTTTTTCCGAAGAAATTGAGCGCTTTACCTGTGCCGAATTCGGACAAAAATCGTTTTTCAAAAAGTCAAAAATGGCCACTTTTCGTACCAGCCACCAGCCTGTTTTTAAGAAGAATTTCGATTTGCTGGCCCAAAACCTAATTGATCACCAGACCGAAGGATTCACCAATTATATTTTATCGTCCAACGTTTCGCAGACCGACCGGCTGAAGGCCATTTTCGACGACAAAGGCCTGAAAGTGAATTTCCGTCCGGTCAATTTCACTTTGCACGAAGGGTTTATTGATCACGACCGGAAGATTTGCTGCTACACCGACCACCAGATTTTTGAACGGTATCACCGTTTCCAGATAAAAACCAGAAAGGCCGAGCGCGACAGCATTACATTTAAAGAGCTGAACAAGCTTCATCAGGGTGATTGGGTGGTGCATGTTGATCATGGCATCGGGAAATTTATGGGACTGGTAAAAACCGAGGTTGACGGCAAACTTCAGGAGGCCATCAGGCTGAATTACAAGGATAATGATGTGTTGCTGGTGAGCATTCACAACCTGCACCGCATTTCGAAATATAAGGGCAAAGACGGCACCGAACCAAACATCAGCAAGCTGGGCAGCGGCGCCTGGCAAAAGCTGAAAGACCGTACCAAGCTGAAGGTGAAAGACATTGCCAAAGAACTGATCGAATTATACGCGCAACGCCTTCAGGAACGGGGATTTGCCTTTTCGCCTGATTCGTACCTGCAAACCGAGCTCGAGGCTTCGTTTATTTACGAGGATACGCCCGACCAGGTGAAGTCAACCATCGCGGTGAAGGAAGATATGGAAAAGGAAATCCCGATGGATCGGCTGGTTTGTGGCGATGTGGGTTTTGGGAAAACCGAAATCGCTATTCGTGCGGCATTTAAAGCAGTGGCCGACAGCAAACAGGTGGCCGTGCTGGTTCCAACGACTTTGCTTGCGCTTCAGCATTTCAAGACATTTACCGACAGGTTGGCCGATTTTCCGGCGAGGGTCGAGTACATCAGCCGGTTGCGGAAACCTGCCGATGTGAAACAGGTTCTGGACGACACCAAAGCCGGAAAAGTGGATATCCTGATTGGCACGCACAAACTGGTTGGGAAAGCCGTAATCTTTAAAGACCTCGGTTTGCTAATCGTGGACGAGGAACAGAAATTCGGTGTTTCGGTGAAAGAAAAGCTGAAACAAATGAAAGTAAACGTGGACACGCTGACGCTGACGGCCACGCCAATTCCGCGTACTTTGCAATTTTCGATGATGGGAGCCCGCGATTTATCAATCATCCAAACACCACCACCCAACCGGTATCCGATTGCTACCGAACTGCACGGTTTTAACGTGGATATTATCCGCGAGGCGATTCAAGACGAACTGGCCCGCGATGGTCAGGTTTTTTTTATTCACAACCGCGTCTCGAATATCTATGAAGTGGAAGCCGAAATTAAAAAGATTGTGCCTGAAGCCCGCACAGCGGTTGGGCATGGACAAATGGAAGGCGAAAAGCTCGAAAAACTGATGATGGACTTCATCAACGGCGAAACTGATGTGCTTGTTGCAACCACCATCATCGAGTCGGGGCTCGACATTCCGAATGCCAATACGATCATCATCAATCATGCGGAGAGCTTCGGGCTGAGCGACCTCCACCAGTTACGTGGAAGGGTTGGGCGCTCAAACAAAAAAGCGTTCTGCTATTTGCTGGCGCCACCGCTTTCAACAGTTACCAACGAAGCGCGCCGGCGTTTGCGGGCAATTGAAGAATTTTCGGAACTGGGAAGCGGTTTCAACATTGCCATGCAGGACCTGGACATTCGTGGCGCCGGAAACCTGCTGGGCGCCGAACAGAGCGGTTTCATTGCCGACATCGGTTTCGAAACCTATCACCGCATCCTGAACGAAGCTATTCAGGAGTTGAAACAAACCGATTTTAAAGAGCTTTTTCAGGACGAAAAAGAAGATACTTCGCAGGCATTCCTGAATGTTAAATTTGGCAGCGACTGCCAGATTGATACCGATTTGCAATTGCTGTTTCCGGATGATTATATCCAAAGTACTTCGGAACGGATGCTGCTTTACCGTGAGCTCGACAATCTGGAAAGCGAAGAAGCTTTGGTGCAGTTCGAAGCTGGTCTGACCGACCGTTTTGGCAAATTACCTGACGAAAGTATTGAACTGATTGAGGTGGTCCGCCTGCGTTGGGCAGCCATTAAGATAGGAATGGAGAAAATTATCCTGAAGAACCACAAGTTGGTTTGCCACTTTATTTCCGACCCGCAATCTTTATTTTACCAGTCGCCTACATTTGGAAAAGTGCTTCAATACGTGCAAACCCATCCCCAAACCTGCCGCATGAAAGAAGGCAACAACCGGCTATCGCTGACTTTTGAAAAGGTAAAAAGTGTAAAAAAGGCGAAAGAGATGTTGGTAGGAGTGGGGGAGGAATAAAAGAATCAGATTTCAATTTTAATCCCATATTTAATAATCTGATCGATAATAGGCACACGAAAATCAAATTCCTCCTTTGTAAAAGCATGAGGTTCAATCATCGTTTCTTCGCCTTTTCGGATAACCATTAATTTAACTTCGGTTTCAAAAGTATGGCTGGTATTGCTGTTTAGCACGATAGCTAAATCAATATCACTATTATCGTGCTGATTCCCTTTGGCAAAGGACCCGAATAGCCAGGCTTCCGAAAATCCCAAATCAGAATTCCGGACACGCTGCAAATATCCTTTACTTATTCTTAAAGCTTCGCTTTTATCCATAACCGGCATTCTTTAATTTTGTCAATCCACTCTGTTGTAAAATTTTCTGTACAAAGCTGGTAAAAGCTTTGCTTATAATCGTCATATCTGGCATTTATATTGAATCGTGAAATGCTGTCCAAAAGTATCTGTCGCGCCAAATCCAATTCAATATCAGCCTTTTCACAAATCCGTCTCAAATCATGAATCATAGGAGGGAATTCACCCTTAGACTTCACATAAACAGCTTTAAGCAGTTTCTCAATCACCAGATGCCCCATAAACAAAGCCCAATTGTTATTTTGGGTTTGATACAGATCAATCATGGCTTTGAAATCTTTATCAGAACTTTCAATCCAAAAATTTACAATTCGTTCTTGATCAAATTCTACCATTATCGGTATTCGATAATAAATCTTTGTTTGTTCTTTTCCCACCAATTTTTATTTACCTCTTTTGCCAGAGCATCAACATCCGACTGTTTTGTCTGGCTAGTCGAGGTAAGCTCCTGGTATCTGAGATAATCTAAAAGCCGCTGCAATCCATAAGTGTTTACCTTTGAAGACACTCTGATTACGATTTCCGATTTTGTTCTTTCAATGATCATGGCCTTTATTTATTTAAATCCAAAGTTAGAATAAATCTGTTATGCGTTCTCCATGTTTTTGTGATTTTATATGTTGAAATGACAGGAAGGAAAACCTGCCGCATGAAAGAAGGCAACAACCGGCTATCGCTGACTTTTGAAAAGGTAAAAAGTGTAAAAAAGGCGAAAGAGGCGCTGGAGGGAGTGGGGGAGGATCGTCCTTAATCCTGTCAGGTTTCGAAACCTGACAGGATTGGGAGACGAAGTTGGTTGCATCTGTTCGGAAGAACCAGTTTATTTACTTTTTTGACCAATTTTATAACCAATTTGTGGTCGCTTTTTGGCAATTGTTTGCTGTTGCATCAATTCCCTGATGGCTTGAAATACGATTGAAAATTGCTAGTCATATCTGGATTCAAGATCAAACAGCTTTCTTTCCAGTTCTTTATTGGCTGATTATCGTGTCGCTCATTGTTTCGCAGGCAAGGGGCAAAGCCCCGTCATGTAAAAGCATAGGATGGAGTGAAACGGAATCCTATGAGAATTTATAACAGCCCTGGGGCAAAGTCGTACATCCAAACTGAAAGGTCTATTTATTTCCGGTCACAAGTAGCTTTCTGGTCATGGTATAATTTCCGGCATTCAGGCGGTAAAAATAGGCGCCACTCTTCAGGTTTTGAGCATTGAACTCAAATTCATAAGTCCCCGGAGATTGTATTATATTTTCCAGATTAGCAATCTCTTTTCCGTAAACATCAAAAATTGAAAGTACAACCTTCCCGGTATTTGTAATGGTATATCTTATTTTGGTGGATATTCTGAATGGGTTCGGAAAGTTCTGTCCCAGGGAATTTGAATTAATAGCGGCATTCAATTCAGGTCGTGCTGAAGTAACAATATCGGAAAGTGGACGGCGGTAAGCGTTGCCAAAAAAGCTGGTCAATGCCCATGGTAACGACCACAGGTATAAAAAATTGATTTTATTTATCAGGAAACCAGCGATTACCGGAACTGGAATGCCATCAACGCCTGGGTAAAAAGTCTTCAAAAAAACCTATAAAAAAAGTGCCCCGTTAATTGAAGAAATTTAGTTCCTTTAGATACGTTTACTGTGTTTTGATGGATGTATGATTAATAATGGAGCATGAATTTTATGAAACCCAATGACAAAAAAGAAAAACGCGTATTCTATTTATATCTGGCTGTATTTTTAATTATCGGAGCTTTAATTGTGCTTGCCGGATTTCAATATCATAGAAATTTCGAAAAAAATTACAGGACCAATATCGAGAATCAGCTTAGCTTAATCGCTGATTTAAAGGTGGATGAGCTTGAACATTGGCTGGAAGAACAGCGCGGCGATGCGGAGACCATATTCGGGAACGAAGTATTTTCCAATATTATCAAACACTATTTCAAAAACCTGGACGACCGCGATTCAAAAAGGAAAATTGAAGTGTGGATGCAGGAATTTCAAACCGGATTTAAGTATGATGCGGTTTTATTTTCATTTGGAATATTTTTAATTTCCGGAATGGGTTTGGGATTTGTATGGAGGTATCAGCGAACCCAGCTCTGGATTGGGATTGATGCTCTGCAAGGAATTTGTTGAAAAACAAGGCGGCCGGATTTGGGCAGAAAGCGATCCCGATGGCTATCGGGAAGGGAAAGGAAGTACGTTTTATTTTACTGTTCCTATCAGTGTTGAAAAGTAAAATGAAAGTGGAAATTTAGCTGTCACTACTGATAAAAGATAAAATAAAAATAAAATTTCAAGAATTTAAGCCACAATAGTTAAAAATGGAAACTGATAAATCCTTATTTTTTAAAATCATCAAAAGAAAAGAATTTCTTCTTTTTCTTGTACTTCTAATTTCAGGTTCAAGTTTACTGGGTTGGCTATTTGGTAAAATTATTATTGCCTCAGGTTCGTTGAAATTTATTCCTACCGCACCCTCAACAGCATTACTGTTTTGTATTTTAAGTTTTATTTTAATTGTAGATTTTAATTTCGGAAAATCACGTATTATACAATCAATCACACCTCCGGTAGTCTTGTTGGTAGCATTGTTTTGTCTTTTAATTGTCCTCGACTATATCTTCAATTTCAAATGGGATATTGAAAACATTTTTATTGCTAATCCCGAAAAATTTGGGGAAGTTCACATAGGTCGAATGTCGCCAATCACTTCTGTCTTGTTTTTGTTTTCCTGCATTAGTATTTATGCAGGCAGGCAAAATAACTCAAATACTATCAAATATATAGGTGGCACCTTTTCATTATTGACGTGTTTTATAGCAACAGTTTTAGTTATTGGATATCTGTATAAGGCACCGCTTCTATATGGTAGTCATATTACCCCGGTTGCGTTACCATCTGCCATTTGTTTCCTGCTATTCAGCGTTACTTTGCTTCGGGTATCCGAATTGAAATTTTGGACATTTAACCTGATCAAAAAAAATCCGGTTAAATTTCTACTCTTAAAAACATTTTTGCCACTTGTTGTTTTTGTAGTTGTATTACAAGGTTTTATAGAAACAAACTTATCGGTCAATAATACTAATCATACACTAACTTCGGCAATAGTTTTATTGATTATGGTCGTCATTACGATTTTTATTGTTATCAGAGCATCAGCTATTTTAGGTGATAAGTTAATGAATGCAGAAAAGAAACTCCGGGAAAGTGAGGAATTCAGCCGGTATTTACTGCAAACTATTCCGTTCGGGATGGATATCGTTGACGAAAATGGAGTTGTACTATTCCTGAATGAGAATTCGAAAAAATATTTTGGTGAGCAAGCTTTAGGAAATAAATGCTGGAATCTATACCGTGATGATAAAACGCAGTGTTCTGACTGTCCGCTAATAGCCGGAATCAAAGTCGGTACATCTGAAATTTATGAATCGGCAGGCATTTTGGGTAACAAAACATTTGAAATTATTCACACGGGAATGATGTTTGAAGGCAAAAAAGCAATCCTCGAAATTTTCATAAATATCACCGAACGCAAGCTGGCGGAGCAGGAAATCAAACTTAAAAATGAAGAACTTCAACAACTCAACGCCGAAAAAAACAAATTCTTCTCTATTATTGCCCATGATCTGAGGGGTCCGTTCAGTGGATTTTTGGGACTGACCCAAGTCATGGCCGAAGAGTTGTCCAGCCTTACCATGGCTCAAATTCAGGAGCATGCCATTAGTATGAAAAACTCGGCTACCATCCTGTACCGCTTGCTCAACAACTTGTTGGAATGGTCTCAAATTCAAAATGGATCGGTTCCTTTCAATCCTGAAGTTATCCAATTACGTCCAATCGCAGATGAAAGTATGGAAATGGTGCTGGAATCAGCCAAAACCAAGGAAATTGAAATTGTAAATTACATTCCTGCCGGATTAGAGGTTTTTGCGGATACTAACATGCTTCAAACCGTGATCCGCAACCTTGTTTCGAATGCTGTGAAATTTACACACAAAGGAGGAAAAGTAAGTGTTTCAGCCAAAGTGAACAGCGATAAAAGCGTTAAAATATCTGTTCAGGACACAGGCATCGGAATGAGCCAGACGCTGGTTGAAAATTTATTTAGGATTGATGTTAAAACCGGAAGAAAAGGTACCGAAGGCGAACCCAGCACCGGATTGGGCTTATTGCTCTGCAAAGAATTTGTTGAAAAGCACGGGGGGGAAATATGGGTGGAAAGCAAAGTGGGGAAAGGAAGTACTTTCAGTTTTACGATACCATCAATAAATGGTAACAACTCCTGATTTTCAGAGATGGAAAGCAGGATGCGGTAAATATTATTACTAATTTTACGACAAATTTCAAGTTTTTGCTTAAAGTTTGCCGTTCACTGACGACACTAACTAAACAACATTGGAATATAAACACGTAATTTCGCCTAAAACTGTTGAAAAAATGATTGCAGTTATATATAGCGAATTGGTTGACCTAAATATGTCATGATAAACATCTTAAAGCAAATAGATTATTGGCAAAAAATTGCCGAAAGCGATATAGATACCGCTTCTATTCTTGTTTCGTCAGGTAAATATGTTGAAGGAATGTTTTTCTGTCATTTATGTATCGAAAAGATAATTAAGGCTTTGGTTGTTAAACAGATTGGAGATATTCCACCCAAGTCGCACGATTTATTTTATATCGCCAATCTTGCTAAAATTGACCTTGATGTACCTCAGTCAGAGTTTATCCAAATACTGATGAAATACCAGTTGGAAGGACGATATCCGGAGTATTTTCCCAAAGCTCCTTCTCCTGAAAAGATTAATGAGTATCTTTGCCTTACTAAAAACTTGTATCAATGCTTCAACAAGATGCTATAAATATTGTCCGACAGTATGTTATGAACCTAAATAATGGAGGCATTGTAATTTTCAAAGCTTATTTATATGGCAGTTATGCCCGAAATCAGGCAACCGAAAATAGCGATATTGATGTCATGCTGGTTTCTGATGTTTTTGATACTGATGACGATTTTATATTATCTAAACCCTGGTCGCCAAAATTCAGGGTTGATTATCGTATAGAGCCTATAGCAATTGGCAAGAAACGATTCCAATCTGATGATTCTTCCCCAATCATTGAAATGGTAAAGAGAGAGGGTTTAGAGATAAACTAAAGAGATCCTTTTGCCATAATTTCAGGCCGTTTTGCGGTATCTCCACACTGCCAGGCTTAAAAAAGTGAATCCCAGAATGCACAGCGCTACAAATTCGTGGATCAGGTCGCTGAAGCCGGAACCTTTTAGTACTACCATGCGCATGATCCGCATAAAATGATAGATCGGATTGGCCTGATCAATCCATTGTGCCCACTTTGGCATACTTTCAACAGGGGTAAAGATTCCCCCCATCAGGATAAAAACCATCATGAAGAAGAATGTTACAAACATAACCTGTTGCTGCGTGTCGGCAATTGTCGAGATAAACAATCCCAATCCAAGAATACCGATCAGATACAGCGCCCCCATTCCGAAAATTAATGCTAAACTGCCAACAATAGGCAAATTGAAAACAAGCTTTGCAATTAAAAGTCCGAATGATAAATCAAACAGTGCAATGATTACAAAAGGGATCAGTTTGCCGGTTAAAAACTGAATTTTTTTAATCGGGGTCACATTCAATTGTTCAATGGTGCCCTGTTCTTTTTCTTTCACCAGGCTCATTCCTGAAAGAAAGAGCCCGATTAAAGTGACCAGAATAGAAAGTACTCCCGGAGCCATGTACCACTTATATTCGAGTTCGGAATTATACCAATAGCGTGAAACCGTATTGATTTGATAAGGCGCTTTAAACTCGGGCAAACCTTTCCATTCGGCAATGATATTTTTATTAAAATCGCGGATTACCGAAGCTGCATACGAATATCCGAGCTGTGCCGCCTGCCCGTCGATGGCATTTACCAGCAATTGCAGGCTGGCTTTATCGTCACGTATTAAGTTACGCTCAAATCCATGAGGAATAACCAAAACCATGTCATCGGCATTGCGCAGAAGTTCTTTTTCCCCTTCCTCCGGATTGAACGAAGTGTTGTTTATAGTGAAAAAAGGCGAAGCTTCCAGTTTGGAAGCCAGCTCACGCGAGGTGGACGACATATCTTTATCAACCAGAAAAATATCGACATTTTTCAGATCGAAGGTTGCCGCAAATACCAAAACCAGCATCTGCATCAAGGGGATCATCACGATCATTCGTAGCATAACCTTGTTACGCTTCACCTGAATGAACTCTTTTTGTATGACGTAGAAGATTGTTTTCATATTTTTTATTTACTATTTTTTCATTTACCATTTACGATTTGAACATCACATTGAGCTATATAAATGGTAAATCGTCAATAACTAAATTGTAAATTATTCAAGCCTGATTTTGAAATTCTTAATACTCAAAGCAATAAAAACAAAGGTCATGAACATTAAAATCAAGGTTTCTTTCCAGACAAACATGATGCCGGTCCCTTTGAGCATGATATTTTTGATAATGACGATGAACCAGCGTGGAGGCATGGCGTGACTGATGATGCGCAGTGGAAGAGGCATGTTTTCGATTGGGAATATAAAGCCTGATAACAAAATAGTCGGCAACATCAGCGCCAGCGCTGAGATAAACATGGCTACCATTTGGTTGGGTGCAACGGTCGAAATCAGGATTCCTAAACTAAGCGCCATCAGGATAAACAGGAAGCTTTCGGCAACCAGCAAAATGAAACTTCCTTTGATGGGAACTCCAAAAAAGAAGACGCCAATAAGAATGATCGTCATAGCATTTATGAATGACAGCAACAGGTAGGGAGTTACTTTTCCCAGCACAATCTGTATTGGTTTCAACGGCGAAGCCAGCAATACCTCCATAGTACCCAGTTCTTTTTCGCGGCTTATTGAAATGGAGGTCATCATGGCCGAAATCAGCATCAGGATCATGGCCATAATGCCGGGAACAAACATGTAAACGCTTTTTAGCCCTTCATTGTAAAGCATCCGAACTTCGGTATTAATCTGATTTGGTAACTGAATGTTCTGAAGTTTTTCCTTTTTCACATAGTCGTTTATGATTCCCGAAGCGTAGCTGGTCAGTATCCGTGCAATGTTCGGATCGGAAGCATCGGCAATAAGCTGGACATCGGCTTTGCCCTCGCGTTCGAGTTTATGCTCAAAATTTGAACCGAAGGCAACCACCATTTTCACTTTTCCTTTACGAAATACATCTTCCACATCATCACCGGGAAACAATTCTTCGCCCAAAACAAAATAACCTGACGACAGTAGTTTCGAAGTGATTTCGCGGGTGGTATTGTCGTGCGACTGATCGAGAATGGCGATTTTCGAATCCTGGATATCGGTGTTGATGACCTTCCCAAACAACAAAAGTTGCACGATCGGCAGGCCGAAAATGATGATCATCGTTCGCGGGTCGCGAAAAATGTGCAAAAATTCTTTCCGGAGAAATCCTATAAATTGTTTCATAATTAAAAAGTTACGGGGTGCAGGTTTCGAGTTACGGGTTGTTAAACACGTAACCCGTATCGCGTAACCCGCAACGTTTTTTATTCTGCTTTCCTCACAATCTTCAAAAAAACCTCATCCATATTTTTTGCTGAATATTGTTTCTTCAGGTTTTCAGGTGTATCGAGCGCTTCAATCCTGCCTTCGTTCATAATCGAAACCCGGTTGCAATACTCGGCTTCGTCCATGTAATGTGTGGTTACAAAAACGGTGATTCCGCGGTTTGCTGTTTCGTAAATAAGGTCCCAGAATTTACGACGGGTAATCGGGTCAACACCACCGGTAGGCTCGTCCAGAAAAACAATTTTTGGGTCGTGAAAAATTGCCACCGAAAATGCCAGTTTTTGTTTCCATCCTAATGGCAATGAGCCAATCAATGAATCTTTTGACGATTCGATGTCCAGATTTTTGAGCAATACTTCCTGTTTTGCTTTGCGGTTTTTTGGCGTAATACCATAAATTCCGGAGAAAAACCGGATGTTTTCGGCAATGGTCAGGTCTTCGTAGAGCGAAAACTTCTGGCTCATGTAGCCGATGTTGCGTTTCACTTTTTCGGTTTCCCTGTAAATATCAAAACCTGCAACTTTTACTTCTCCTGAAGTAGGTGAGGACAGGCCGCACAGAATCTTCATTGCTGTGGTTTTCCCAGCGCCATTGGCTCCCAGAAACCCGAATATTTCGCCCTTGAAAACATCAAAATTCAGGTCGTCGTTTGCCACGAACGAGCCGAATTTCTTGACCAGGTTGCGTACTTCAATTACTTTTTCTTTCATTTTCTTCAAGTTTTACCACAGAGTTTCACAGAGTGAGGCACAGAGGAAAAGGAGTTTTAGTTTGCCAATCGCTTAATACCATTCTTTAGCGAAGCGACATTGAAATTTAAAAGGAGACCAATTTTACATCCTGACAATTTAAGGTATGTAAGTACTTGCGCTATATGTACATCGGTAAATGCTTCGATTGATTTTATTTCTACCACAACCTTGTTCTCTACTAATAAATCAATTCGATAACCAGCATCCAGTTTAACTTCTTTGTAAACTAATGGCAATGACTTTTGTTTTTCAACCTTCAACCCAACTTGCTGTAATTCATAGTATAAACATTCTTCATAAGCACTTTCCAACAAACCCGGTCCAAGTGCAGAATGAACAGAATAAGCACATTTAAGTATTAGTTCAGTAATTTGGTTGATTTCCATGACAAAATATTTTAATGGTTAACTCATTATAACTCTGTGCCTCACTCTGTGAAACTCTGTGGTTAAAAAGAACTTACTCGTTCATCATATCCATAAAAACATCCTCAATGCTTGGTTGAATATCGAAAACCTGTAATTCGACATGATCTTTTTTCAGGAGATAGTTTTCGAATTCAGTGGCTTCCACTTCGTCTTCTTTGCCGGTTACATGCAGGAATTGTCCGAAAGCATAGGCCGAGTCTGTTTTTTCATACGACCTTAAATCCTGAATCAGCCGGTGCATGTCATCAGATTTGATGGCATACAGTTTCCGGGTATAATTTTCAACCAGCTTTTGTGGCGTGTCAATATCCAGTATCTTACCCTTCTGCATCAAGGCCACTCGGTTGCAGAGCATGGCTTCGTCCATATAAGGAGTTGAAACTAAAATGGTAATTCCTTTTTGCTGAAGCCTTTTCAGCATTTCCCAGAATTCCTTGCGTGATACCGCATCCACTCCTGTAGTTGGTTCGTCCAGAATCAGGATTTCAGGTTTGTGTATCAGGGCACACGACAAAGCCAGTTTTTGCTTCATCCCTCCCGAAAGTTTTCCGGCCAGACGGTTCTTGAAAGGTTCAATCTGAACGTAAATATCGCGGATCAGCTCGTAGTTTTCGGCAACAGTAGTCTTAAAAACAGTAGCAAAAAAGTTCAGGTTTTCTTCCACGGTCAGATCCTGGTACAATGAAAAACGTCCCGGCATATAGCCAACCATGTTCCTGATTTGTTTGTAGTCTTTAATGACATCAAAACCGCCCATGCTTGCCCGGCCTTCGTCCTGAATGAGCAAAGTCATCAGGATGCGCATCAGGGTTGTTTTGCCAGCGCCGTCAGGACCAATGAGCCCAAAAAGTTCGCCTTTCTGCACTTCGAGCGAAATGTCGCGCACTGCATGAACGTCTTTATAGGATTTGCTGATATGTTGAATGCTGATAGAAGCCTCCCCCAACCCCCTCCTCAAGAGGGGGCTTTCGGAATCGGGGTGCGATGGGTTATTTTTTGATTTCAATACATTCATAATTAAAAGATTATAAGCTCAGAGTCTTCATTGATCTAACTCCCTTCTCCTTTGGAGAAGGGCTGGGGATGAGGCTTGCCGTTTTGGGAGGGGCTTTAGAACACCACTTCCCCCGGCATCCCAATTTTCAGGGAACCATCATTGGGAACTATGATTTTTACTGCATACATCAGTTTTACCCGTTCCTCTTTGGTCTGTATTATTTTTGGGGTGAATTCCGATTCCGACGAAATCCAGGTGATAATTCCGGTTTTTGACTGCATTTCTTTTGTAGCCGAATCAATCAGGACTTTGACTTCATTACCAAGTTTTACTCCTGAAAGCTGAGTGCCCGAAACATAAACTTTCAGTTCCAGATTGCTTAGGTCAGCCATTTTCAAAACAGGTTTGCCGGGAGTAGCCAGTTCTCCGGTTTCTAGGTAAGTTTCGAGAACCGTTCCATGGATCGGGCTGATGATAGAGCATTTAGTCAATTGTTCGCTGATCAGATCCAATTGCCTTTTAATCACTTCCATTTCGCTGCCAATCAATTGAAACTGGGTGTCGGTTGCTGAAATTTGTTTTTCCAGAACATTAACCTGGCCGTTAATGTCGTCCATTTGCTGTTGTGTGGCGGCTTTGTCGGCAAACATTCTGGCGATGCGTTGCTGGGTGGTTTGCGCGTTTTTCTTTTGCTCTTTCAGTACGTTGATTTGAGCAGTAACATTTTGTTTTTTTGTTTCACTCGCTGCCAATTGTGCCTGAGTTTGAAGTTCCCTCAGGATTAATTCTGTGGTATCAATTCGGGCGATCAATTTGCCCGGTTCAAGTAAATCGCCTTGTTTGACTTCCATCGAAAGCAATTTCCCGGCCATTTCCGACGAAACGATAGTTTCCACCGCCTCAAAATTCCCATAGGCATCCGATTTTTTTTCACCGTTTTTGCATGCACCGAATGCCAGGAATGCCACTGCTATGATTTGTAATTTTTTCATTTTTATTTTGTGTTTGTTTTATTTAATTCATCATTCAAAATTCATCATTCATCATTCTATTGGTTTCCCCTGATATTCGCCAATTTGATCAGAGCCTCTTTTAACTGAATTTTGCGGGTTTCGAGCATCAACCGTGAAGTCATTTCTGCATTTAAATCCAGAATGTAATCGGCCATGGTTATTGCCCCGTTTTCAAGCTTCGAAGCTGAGGTTTTGGTGATCCGTTCCCTGATAGCGATCAGTTCCTGATCTGTTTTCAATAATTCCTGAATTTGGATGATCTGTTTGTTTTGCTGGTCGGTTGCCAGATCAATATTCCTTACAAATGATTCCAGTTTGGTTTGAACTAAGTCCTGCTGAAGTTGAATTATTTTCTGTTGCCTGCTGGTTGTTTTCCAATCTAAAACATTCCAGCTAAAACCAAGTCCAAGCAGGTAATAAGTATCAAATGAATTGTTCAGCATGTTTAATCCAGGTTTTCCATAACCAGCTTGTCCAAATCCGAAAAGTTTCGGATTGCGTTGTTTCTGAAGTAATTCGGAATTGGCGCTTAGGAGTTTGTTTTGATAGCTAAACAGATCAAGTTCCGGTCGTTTCAGCGGCATATCGGTAATGACAGGTTCTTCAGGTAATATCAGATTTTCGAGATGACCGGAAGTTTTTCCGGTGAGGATTGACAAGGCAAACAAAACGGTTTCCTTGTTGCTTTTTAATTCGATGACCATTTGCCCGGTTTTGATGAGTTCGGCCAATAACTGGTCTAATTCAGATGATAAAACCATCCCGTTATTAACTGCCGATTCCAGTATTTTTCGGCGTTCGGTCAATGTTTCGGTTTTCTTTTCCAGAATTTTAAGGTTTTCCTGAATGAGAAAGGAGTTGAAGAAGAATTGGTTTACTTTCTCTTTCACCTGAAAAAGTTCGACTTCGGTTTGTAGAAGGTTTCCGGCATTCTCGGCATGATTAATCAGTTCTTTAGCTTTGCTCAATCCACCGTCCCAAATCGTTTGTTTGAAATCAAGATAAAACTTGTATTGGTCCTTGTCAACAGTCGGGATATTCATACCTGGTAACGACAGTGCAATTTTGGTCACATCCGACTGATAGGTAGCCTGTCCATTCAGGTTCACCTGAGGTAAAAAGCTGGTGGCATTGTTCGCGTTTTTAAGATCCAGAATTTGCTGGTACAAATCGAGTTGTTTCAGAACCGGGTGATTTTCACGAGCCCAGATTTGGCATTGTTCCAGTGTAACAGCTTCCTGTGCCATCAGCAGATGAACCGGAAGAAGCAAAACGATGAACAGGAGTTTATTTGTTTTCATTAGTTTCATTTGTCTGTTATTTCAATCAAGTTTTCTATATATATCTTTACCACATAGGCACATAGTTCACATAGGTTTTTTATTCTTTATACTTTTTTTCTATGTGTCCTATGTGTCTATGTGGTTTTTATTGATAACGATGGCATTGATTACGAACTTTTTAATCACCTCAGCACGCTCAGCATAAAATGCATCGAGCGCTTTCTGATCGTCTTTAAACACCACAAAACTTAAAACCGGCCGTGCCGCAAAAGGGAAAATGCACATCGAAACAACATTGGCAGCGAGATGCTGCGGTTTCATTTGAATTATCTCACCTCTATCCATTGCTTCCTGAATGTGAGAGAAAACGGGCTGGGGATCCAATCCAAATTTGACGACCAGTTTGAACAGGCCCGATGGATCCCTGTTCAGTTCTTTCATAACAAATCCAGGGATGAAAGGATGTTTGAGCAGTATTTCGATGTAAGCATCCACAAACTGTTCGATTTTGGTTACAATACCTGAGTCGGATAGGATTATTCGTGATAGCTTCGGAAAGGCGAACTTAAAAATTTCCGAAAAGATAGCTTCAAACAGGCGTTCCTTCGACCTGAAATAGTAATGCAACAGCGCTTTATTTATTCCTGCCTCATCAGCAATTTCCTGCATTCGGGCGCCTTCCATTCCTTTGGTAACAAAAACATTCTTTGCTGCTTCAAGGATTTTTTCTTCGGTACTGTCTTTCTTTGCTTCCATTTTACTTTTCGGTTTAACTGAATGGTTAAATCATACGGTCAAAAGTAAAACCTCGAAATGAATTCTCCAAATATTCTAACCAAAATATTTAACCGGATGGTTAAATATTTACAATGTAATAAATTATTAAGTGTATTGTTGTTTAAACGGTGATGAGTCAAAATAATACAAGAGAGAAGAGAGATTTCAATTTATAAGTTGCAAAGTGCTGTCAATCAAAAACATTAGTTAGTCAAATAATCAAGCCATTGCCGAGTGCTTGCTTTCATAAATAACTATTCCTTTACTTAAAATCTCTTTTGAAAACGAACTACCAGTTTTTAGAAATTGTTCATACATAGGTAATGTATAAATAATCAAATCAACTGGTACTTGTTTAGAAATATTCAAAATATGTTCGCTTACTGCGATATATAAATTTGTTTTTTCTTTGAATGTTTGGGGTATATATTTATCGTTCGTAACTACAAGTAAATCAATATCGCTATCCTTGTGAGGTGTACCGTATGCATAAGACCCAAAGAGAAATACCAAATATGGATTCAGTTCTTTTAAGTTCTCTTTAAGTTGTTGTATGTAAGTATTATCGCTTTGCATATTTCAAATTTCCAATTTTATGCAAGTTACAAAGTATTTTGAATATCTGATCACCAAGCCCAACACCTTACCGTCAAATCCAGTTACAACATTTCTCGAAAATATTATAATTACTTGGTTAAGAGTAATACTGCATTATCAAATCGTTTGAACCCTTTGGTAATCAAGTAGCTAATCCAAAGATTTGTATCCACTACTATTTTACTTTGCTTTGTTTGCATAGCGCGAAGCTCTTACCTTTTCAACTTCTAAAGTTATCTCATCTAATGAAGGTGCTGAATCGGCATTGGAACGCAGTTTTGACAATAACTCTTTAAACTCAACTTTAGAGTCCAACGATTTGCCAATAGTTATTAAATTTAAATCAGCCAAATCTTTTAAAAGCCTTTTAGCCTTTGGATTTACTATTTTGATACGTAAAGTTTCCATCGTTCACATTTTAAATCCAAAGGTAAGGATTTCGATTTGAAATCAAATCAGTTATCTTCAAAAGCTGTTCCCATTCTTTTAAACCTCATTCTTCAAAAACCTTGGATGATTGATTTTCCACGCATACTTCTTACTTGCACTACACCGCTTTACGACACCCTGCGAACGGGTTAGCTGGAATAATAAAACCTCCAAAATACAAAAACCTTGCAGTTCCAATTTCAAAAAACAATTGACTAATCAAATCTTAATTTAATCAATCTATTGTTAAAAGTCAATAGTTTTTTAGCCGAATCAGTTGTGAAACACAAATTTGTATGAGTATTTAAAACATTGTCCCCTAATTTGTGCTGTTTTTATAAAAAATCGTAATTTTGATTAATTGTTGCTGAAAGGCGAAGTTCAATTGAATAGTAAACCAATAGTGTTCAGGACCAGATTAATAACCTTTAAAATTGTTTGTTATGGGTAAAAGTTTAGATGCAAAAAAAGAAGCAAAAAAGGAACCAACCAAATCGTTAAAGGAAAAAAGATTAGAGAAAAAAGCAAAAAAAGACAAGAAATAGAGTCTGTTTTGCCTGGTATTTTCTTTTTTTTATTTTAGCAAAGAGCCGGATTGTAGTCCAGCTCTTTGCTTTTTGAGACTATTACAGCGAGGAATATTTTCGAAAAAAATAATTATCTTTCAACACCGAAACCTACACCAATTTCTAAACCAACTAACACAACCATCATCATGAAACGATTTTCAGTACAAGTTATTTTTTTTATTTTGGTACTTGCTTTGGCAATGTCGTGTACTTCGAACAAACCTAAAAATGAAGGATGGATTCAATTGTTTAACGGGAAAGACCTGAATGATTGGAATATCAAAATTACCGGGTTTCCTTTGAATGAAAATTTCAATAACACGTTCAGGGTGGAGGATAGTTTGCTGAAAGTCAGGTACGATCAGTACGACAAATTCAATGGGCATTTCGGGCATATTTTTTATAAACAGCCTTATTCACATTACAAAATTCGTGTTGAATACCGTTTTGTAGGTGAACAGTGTCCTGAAGGAGCAGGCTGGGCTTTACGCAACAGTGGAATCATGGTTCACGGGCAAAGCGCCGAAAGCATGGAGGTGAACCAGGATTTTCCTGTTTCCATTGAAGTTCAGTTGTTGGGAGGAAACGGCGCTGATCCACGTTCTACACTCAATGTATGCACGCCGGGAACCAATATTGTACTGAACGATTCACTCTGGACACAGCATTGCACCAATTCAACCTCTAAAACCTATCATGGCGACCAGTGGGTAACAGTTGAAGTTGAGGTTCAGGGCGATTCCATTATCAAACACATCATTGACGGACAGGTTGTTTTGGAATATACTAAACCACAGTTAGATGCGCGTAATCCCAGTTTTCAAAAATTACTTCCGCCCGATAAAAATATTCTCCTCACAAAAGGTTCAATATCCTTACAGGCTGAAAGCCACCCAATTGATTTCAGGAAGGTTGAATTGCTGAATTTGGGAGAATAAAGAAGCCCCTCTCCAACCTCTCCCCGATAAGGGAGAGGCTAGGCGCAGAGAAGATTATAAAGGATTGATAAAAAAGTAAAGTCAACCAAGAATATTTTGAAGATTAAAGTATATTTTTGATGGTGACAATTTTTAAAGCCCCCTCTTTTGGAGGGGGTTTGGGGGAGGCTATATGGAACGTTATTTATGGTCGAAAGGGATATTTAAGAATCAGCTTGAGATTATGCATGGTTCTGAGCAAATCGGCTCAATCGTGTGGGAAAGCCTGGTTGGATCCAAGGCACATGGCATGATCAAAGGCCGCCGTTTTATCCTGAACCGCGAATTTTTTCTTTCCAAACTGGAAATTTACGATGCCAATAATCAAGCACTTTTAGGAACCATCATGATTAACCTCTTCAATCCGAAAAGCGATATCATCATCAACGGGAAAAGATTTGAGCTGGAAGTAAAGAACTTCTGGCAGTCGCGTTGGTCATGGAAGTTTAATGGAGACGAATTGATTACCTATCAGAGCGATGAGTTTTTATCGAAAGACAAAGGCTCCATTGAAGTGTTCACAGCCTGTACCGAAGAAATTGAGATATTGCTTCTGCTGGGACTTTTTGTCCGGAATCAGTTTATTTTATTTATGCTGATGGTTTTAATCCTGCTTCTTATTGTCATACTTTAGTGTGACTGCTTTTTTGATATCTTGCCAGGGAAACAGGCATTCATTAAGATTCTGTCTAAAAATTTCCCGTAGGGAAAATCTGTCGGTAAATTCATTGAATTCCATCCTTTGGATTGTCACGTACGGGCAATGTCATTAAGTTAAGGTTTTTATTGTTTGTTTTCTTTGAGAAACTTTGTGTTTTTGAGTCTTAGTGGCTATTTTTTCTTGCCACAAAGTCACCAAGCCACAAAGGTAATACGAAGAATTTCGTTAACTTAACGACATTGCCCTTACTGGACAAAAGGCAAGCTTACAATCATCCATTCTACCGACCTTTGGTTCCTGACGGAACCATTAAAAAAACAAATTATCTGCGAATGAAATAGTTTAAATAATAGATTAAATTTGCGCGACAAAATTCAAGATATAGTCAAAATATTTTCAACCACAACCTTCAACAAGGAGAAAAACAATGAAACGAGATAAAATAGTTATTGGCATTTCACAAGGCGATATTAATGGCATTGGCTACGAGGTAATCATTAAAACCTTAATGGAACCCCGGATTCTGGAAATGTGTACACCAATTGTTTACGGCTCGCCCAAAGTAGCAGCCTACCATAAAAAAGCGCTGAATATTGAAACTTTCAATTTCAATCATATCCGTTCAGCCAGCGAAGCAGATTCAAGGAAAGCCAATATCATCAATTGCATTGACGACAATATCCGGGTTGAATTGGGGAAATCGAGCGAAATGGCTGGTGAAGCCTCCTACATGGCCCTCGAAAAAGCAGTTGTTGACTTGAAAAATGGCGAAATTGATGCATTGATTACTGCACCCATCAATAAAGATAACATTCAGTCTGAAAAATTTAACTTCCCCGGGCACACCGAATATTTAGCCGAACAATTTAATACCCGAGATTATGTGATGCTTATGGTGAGTGAATCAATGAAAGTGGGTGTCGTTGTTGGGCATGTTCCTATTTCAGAAGTTTCATCAAAAATAACTAAAGGTGCAATCCTGAATAAATTACGCATTATCAATCAATCGCTCGAAAAAGACTTTTTTATTAAACGGCCACGTATTGCGGTACTCGGTTTAAACCCACATGCCGGCGACAATGGTTTATTGGGCAACGAAGAAAACGACATTATCATTCCGGCTATTCAACGGGCTAAAGATGAAGGTATTATTGCTATTGGGCCTTATCCGGCCGATGGATTTTTTGGTTCGGGCGATTTTGTGAAATTCGATGCTATTCTGGCTATGTACCACGATCAGGGTCTCATCCCATTCAAAATGGCTTCGTTCCACCGGGGAGTGAACTATACTGCCGGTTTGCCCGTTATCCGCACATCTCCTGCACATGGAACTGCCTTCAATATTGCGGGTGAGGACAAAGCTTCACCCGATTCATTCCGCGAAGCCTTGTACCTGGCCATTGATATCCATAAAAACCGGGCCTTATATAAGGAAATCACTAAAAATCCATTGAAAAAATACGAAATCAATCAGGGACAAGTTGACGAATCGATTGATTTTGAGGCTATCGACGAAGAAATTTAATACTTTTTCAGGGTATGTTTGAATATATTAAAGGCGCTGTAACTTCGCTGAAACCATCTCATATCATATTGGAAGCCAATTCGGTAGGCTATTTCATTACCATCTCCCTCAATACTTATACCCAGTTACACGGAAGGGAAAACGTTAAACTGTACATACATCAGGTTATTCGCGAAGATGCCCACCTGTTTTACGGTTTTGCGACCGAAAGCGAGCGCGAACTGTTCCGGATGCTCATTTCTGTAAGCGGTATCGGGTCAAATACGGCGATTATGATGTTTTCGTCACTTTCGCCCGACGAAATCAGCCAGGCAATACTGAACGAAAACGTAGCCCTTTTAAAAAGCATTAAAGGCATCGGCATTAAAACGGCTCAGCGGGTGATTATTGATCTAAAAGATAAAGTTGGAAAGTCTCCTGCAAGTGAACAAATTGTAGCTTCGGCAGACAATACATTGCGAAATGAAGCGTTATCTGCTTTAGTAATGCTGGGATTTGCGAAGAAGCCGGCCGAAAAGGAATTGGATAAAATCCTGGCCGCCCAACCAAATCTATCAGTTGAAAGTGTGATCAAATTGGCGCTGAAAAGCCTTTAATCAGAAAAAGATTTGGAATTGAAAAAGTACGGCCGAAACATACTTCTACTTCTTATTGTATCTTTTATTTATGCTTTCGGAGGAAGTCCCTCCGAATCAAGGACTACGCTCAGAAATTATGGAGAACTGACTATTTTGCCGGCTCCTGAGGATACGGTTAAAATTGATACTACCGGAGTTTTACCTTACAAGTTTAAGGATGAACCCGAATTTGCCTATCCCGATAAAAAAGACAGCTCCGGTCTGTTCCTGAAAAGACCTTCGAATATCCGTACCGAAATTGAATATGATCCGGTTACAGGTGAGTATAATTTTGTGGATAAAATTGGTGATTTTAATTACAGATTGCCAAAAACCATGTCGAAAAAAGAATTTCAGAAGTATGATTTTGAACAGGCGATCCAGAACTACTGGCGTAACCAGACCCGCATAAAAGGCATTGAAGATAAGGGTGGTCTGATTCCCCGGCTTACAATCGGAGGCGAAACATTCAATAAAATATTCGGAAGCAATACTATCGATATCCGTCCACAGGGATATGTTGAAGTTAGTTTCGGTTACCAGATGAATGAAACCGCAAATCCTACTATTCCTGAACGGTTGCGTAAAGTGCCCACCTTCGACTTCGACCAGAAAATTCAGATGAACGTAATGGGCAAGATTGGCGACCGGATGGAAATGCGCGTCAATTATAACACCGAAGCGACCTTCGATTACGAAAATAAAATGAACCTCGGCTATACCGGCGACGAAGACCAGATTATCAAGAAAATCGAAGCCGGTAATGTTTCACTTCCTTTGAACGGTTCACTGATAACCGGTGGATCGAACCTTTTTGGGGTAAAAACCGAAATGCAGTTTGGAAAACTGAATTTGACCACTATTTTTTCGCAGCATAAAGGCGAAACACAGGTGGTCGAGTCGGAAGGCGGAGCTCAGAAAAAGACCTTCGAGATTTCGGCTTCCGAATACGATGCAAACCGTCACTTTTTCCTGGCCCAATATTTTCGCGACCAATACAACGTGGCGCTCCAAAATCTTCCCATTGTGCGGTCGTCAATTACCATCAATAAAATTGAAGTTTGGGTAACCAATAAATCGAGCAACTTTAAAGAAGCACGCAATATTCTGGCTTTCATGGATTTGGGCGAACACGACCCGAATATCCACAATAAAATCGGCGCTTTTCAGGAAAGTTCCGGATTGCAATATCCCGAAAGCATTTTCCCTTTTAACGATGCGAACGGATTGTACAGCCAAATCACAGCTAACTACGCCGGAATCAGACAATCGGATAACATCAACAAAACCCTTTCACCGCTTTCAGCATTTAATTTTTCAGGAGGAAAAGATTTTGAAAAGATTGAACAGGCCCGTTTGTTGAGCGAATCGGAGTATTCCGTTAATCTGAATCTGGGGTACATTTCGTTGCGGTCGGCCCTGAACTCTGACGAAATTCTGGCCGTCGCCTTCAACTACACAGCCAATGGGAAAACTTACCAGGTGGGGGAGTTTTCGACCGATGGAATTAATGCTCCTGAAACCCTTGTGTTGAAACTGATAAAGGGGACAAATCTGTCACCAAAGATTCCGACATGGAAACTGATGATGAAAAATATTTACGACCTGAATGCCTATCAGTTGACCAAGGAAGAATTTATCCTGGATATCATGTATCAGAACGATGAGACAGGTACGTACATCAATTATTTGCCACAGGGACGATTGGATGGTCATATTTTGTTACGCGTCATGAACCTCGACAAGCTAAATTCCCAACTTGACCTGATGAGTGACGGTGTATTCGACTTTGTGGAAGGAATTACGGTCAGTTCTTCTTCCGGAAGAATTATCTTCCCGGTTTTAGAACCTTTTGGTAAAAGTCTGGCCGATTCGATTGGCGATCCGTCGCTGATTAACAAGTTCGTTTACAGTACGCTGTACGATTCAACCCGGACTGTTGCCGAACAGGATGCAGAGCACAACAAATTCAAAATGAAAGGTTCCTACAAAGGTTCTTCGAGTTCCGAAATTATGATCGGTTCGCAAAACCTGGCCAAAGGGTCGGTAAAAGTTACTGCCGGCGGCCGTGCTTTAACCGAAAACATTGATTACACCGTTGATTACACCTCCGGAATAGTAAAGATTATTAATTCAGGCTTACTCGAATCGGGAACTCCACTTCAGGTTTCTACCGAAAGTCAGGATCTGTTTAGTATGCAGCGTAAAACCATGGTTGGCGCACATGCCAACTATGCCTTCAGCGATCGTTTTAATTTGGGTGCAACGGTATTACACATGCAGGAAAGGCCATTAACACAGAAGGTGAATTACGGCGACGATCCGATTTCGAATACCATGCTGGGCCTGGATATGTCCTATTCCAACGAATCACAGTTTTTAACTACTATGATTGACAAACTGCCATTTTATTCGACCAAGGAAAAATCATCCATCTCGTTCGACGGTGAGTTTGCCCAATTGGTTCCGGGGCATTCGAAGGTGATCAAGAAAAGCGGAACGGCATACATCGACGATTTTGAGGCAACCAAAACTTCACTCGATCTGAAATCAAGGTCGGCCTGGGTATTGGCCAGTACCCCGCAAAAACAAAGCATGTTTCCTGAAGCTGAAACCAACGATGAGCTTGCTTACGGATATAACCGGGCAAAACTGGCCTGGTATGTAATCGATCCGTTGTTTTTGAGAAGCAGCCCCACCACTCCCGATCACATTAAAAATGATAAAGACCTTCAGTCGAACCACCTTGTACGCGAGGTTTATGAAAATGAGATATTTCCCGACCGTGAAACTCCGGTAGGTTTGCCAACCAATATTCCTGTTCTCGATTTAGCTTTTTATCCTCAGGAAAGAGGCCCCTATAATTTTGACACTAATCCATCGCAGTATGCACGTGGAGTAAATCCTGACGGAACACTTCGCGACCCTGAAACACGGTGGGGCGGAATGATGCGAAAAATTGAAACCAGCGATTTTGAGGCTGCCAATATCGAATTTATTGAATTCTGGGTGATGGATCCTTTTGTGAACGATACCCTTAGAGATAATAAAGGTGGAGACTTGTTTTTTAACCTTGGCGATATTTCGGAAGATGTTCTGAAAGATTCGAGAAAATCGTTCGAAAACGGGTTGCCAGTTACCGCCCAACTTAAAGATGTGGATACAACTTTGTGGGGCCGGGTTTCCACTCAACAGTCGCTGGTTAAGGAATTCGACAACAACATTGAAAGCCGCCGTTACCAGGATATTGGTTTCGATGGATTAAACGACGATGATGAAAAGACCTTCCTCAATAGTTATCTGGAAACGATGAAAAAAATCCTGAATCAGGACGTGCTGACTAAATTTCTGGCAGACCCTTCCAGCGATAATTATCACTATTATCGCGGTTCCGACTTTGACCAGGAAAAATTAGGTATTCTGGAAAGGTATAAAAACTTTAACGGGCCCGACGGCAATTCACCAACCGCCGAAATGTCGCCCGAATCGTATCCGACATCAGCATCAACCCAGCCCGACATGGAAGACATCAACGGCGATAATACCCTGAATGAATACGAAAGGTACTACCAGTATAAAGTCAGCTTCCGCCGCGAAGACATGGTTATTGGTAGAAACTCGATTGCCGACATCAAGGAAGCAAACGTAAAACTTAAAAATGGCAAATTTTCAAAAGTAAACTGGTACCAGTTTAAAATTCCTGTACGGACTCCAAACGAATCGTTTGGTTCGATTTCAGATTTTAAATCAATACGGTTTTTAAGGATGTTCATGAGAGGGTTTTCGGAGACAACCATACTTCGTTTTGCTACGCTTGACCTTGTCCGTGCCGATTGGAGAAAATATACCAAAGATGTTGACGGGAAAATTGGCGTCAATTCGCTGACCACCAAATTCGACATTTCTGCTGTAAATATCGAAGAAAATGCCAGTCGTAAACCAATCAATTACGTGTTGCCTCCGGGTATCGAACGGGTAATTGATCCGGCCAACCCTCAGTTACGCCAGTTAAATGAACAGTCGTTACTGGTTCGTACTGTTGATCTGGAAGAAACTGAAGCCCGCGCTGCCTACAAGAATTTAAGTATGGATTTCCGTAATTACAAACGCCTGCAAATGGAAGTTCATGCTGAAGCGATTAAAGGTAAGCCGCTCAAGGATAATGATTTGTCGTTGTTTATTCGTATCGGGTCTGATTACAATTACAACTATTACGAATACGAGATACCGCTTTCACTTACTCCTGAAGGTTTGTACAACAGCGATAATGAAGCCGACCGGTATGCTGTTTGGCCGGATGCCAACCGGCTCGATTTCCAGTTAAGCGCTTTTTCCGATTTGAAACTGAAGCGCAATGACGAAATGCGGCAGGCTGGATCAACAGTTAATCTGACTAAAGTCTATCCGGTTGTTGATGGAAACCGCACCATCAAGATCAAGGGGAATCCGAATCTGGGCAATGTTGAGGTGATGATGGTTGGTATCCGCTACAATAAGAAAGATGCCAATAATTACGGTCCCCGGTCAATCGAAGTGTGGTTAAACGAACTTCGGCTTTCTGATTTTGAAGAAGGCGGTGGCTGGGCAGCTACCGGAAGGGTGACAGCACGCCTGGCCGATCTGGGTTCGGTGATATTCGCCGGAAGAACCAGAAGCGCCGGCTTCGGAAGCATCGATCAAAAAGTAAACGAACGTGCTATGGACGATTTAACCGAAATGGACATTTCGGCCAACATCGAATTGGGTAAATTCTTTCCTGAAAAGGCGCAAGTCCGAATTCCGGTTTATTTGGGTTATTCGCAAAGCAAAAGTAACCCGAAATACAACCCACTCGATCCGGATATTAAAATGAAAGACGCGCTCAGTATGGCAGGTGGAAAGGTGGAAAGGGATTCGATAAAAAGATTGGCTCAGGACCTGGTTACCCGAAAAAGTATCAACTTCACCAATGTGAAGATTGACCGGAGCAGTAAAGACGGGAAACCCAAAATTTACGATCCGACCAACTTCTCGTTGACTTATTCATACAACGAGATGATGAAGCGGAGTATCAATATTGAGCAGAACCTGGATAAAAATCACCGGGGATTGTTTAGCTACAGCTTCAATGGCCGGCCTGACGTAATTGAACCTTTTAAGAATTCAAAGCTACTGAATAAAAGTATTTTCAGGCTTATCCGCGATTTTAATATCTATCCGCTACCTTCCCAGTTTTCGTTTCGGACCGATATCTGGCGGCATTACAACGAAATTCAACTCCGGAATATCTCCAATCCCAACATGATAATTCCGCGAACTTTCAATAAGGATTTTATTTTGAACCGTTATTTCGATCTTCGTTACAATCTGACCCGAAGCCTCGAATTCGACTTCTCGTCAGAGAATACTGCCCGTATTGATGAACCCGAAGGCCGGATTAATCGTTTCGACGATGATTATGCCATGAAAAAAGATTCGATCCTGACTAATCTGTTCAATCTTGGACGGCCAACTTTGTACCATCACATGATCAATGCCAGCTATATGGTGCCGGTAAATAAACTGCCGTTACTCGACTGGACTTCACTTTCAGTACGTTATCAGGGTATGTACGACTGGCAGGCAGGTCCTTTAACCAACAAATCTGTGGTACTTGGAAATGTGATTGAAAACTCGCGGCAGGTACAGTTAACCGGACAGCTCAATTTGGTAAGCTTATACAATAAAGTCGGTTTCCTGAAAGACATCAACCAGAAATACGGAACCAGTTCCAGGCAGCAGCAGCGCATGCAACGGCCCCGGCAAGGGCAGCCGGCCCAGCAACAACAAGCTGCTCCATCAAAAGAAAAAGATACCCCGCGAATCAAGGAAGTTCAATACTCTGCCGAAAATGTCAGGTTGAAAGCGAATACGCCCAAGTCAATCTTTCATAAGCTGAATACTAAGGACGTGGAACTCACAGCAGTTACCAAAGACGGAACAAAAGTGGACGGGCAATTGGCCATCATTAATGAAAACCGCGTTACTTTCACTCCTGAAAAGAGTGTTTCAGGAGTGAAGTTTATTGTCAAAGGAAAAGTTGAAGTAAACGGCGACCTTGGACAGAAGATTATTCAATATACTGCCAGGGCTTTAATGAGCGTGCGTAGTATTTCTTTAAGTTATTCGGGTACCGATGGTACCGTATTGCCTGGATTTATGCCTGAACCCCGGATTTTTGGCAGTGGAAAATATACCCCTGATCAGAGTATGTTCAGCAATATTTCGAGCCAAAGTATTGCCCCCGGCCTACCTTTCCTTTTGGGATGGCAGGACAGGGATTTTGCAGTGAAGGCAGCCCGGAACGGATGGATTACCCGTGACTCGTCGCTCAATTCGCCATTTGTAATGTCACGCAGCGAAAACTGGAATTTCAGGGCCAATGTTGAACCTTTCCCCGATTTGCGCATTGATGTGAATGCCAACCGGACTTATTCGGAGCGCACGACCGAATTTTACAACTATAACAACAATACAGGCGATTTCGATCCGGTCAACCGTTCGGTCCGGGGTAATTTCACCATGTCAATCAATTCCATGAAAACTGCTTTTAGCAAAATGGGAAATGATAAAAAAACTCCACCTTCGCAAGCATTTCAAAATCTGAAAGATTACCGGATTGTTATAGCCCAGCGTCTGGCAAGTCAGCGCGTAGCCAACCCCCAGCTTGGTTACAACCCTTCAGAAAAAGACCTGGTAACAGGATTCCCCGTTGGTTACGGTCCAACTTCGCCACAGGTCATGATTCCAGCATTTATTGCCGCTTACACCGGCCAAACAGCCCAGAAGGTAGCTCTAAGCCCTTTCCCTTCGCTGAAATACATGCGTCCAAACTGGCGTATTACCTACGAAGGGATTGTTGCACAATCAGAATTCCTGAAGAAGTATATGAAAACACTTAGTTTTAATCATGCCTACCGTTCGAGCTATAACGTGGGGGCATTTATTTCAAATCTCGATTACGACGAAGGTTTATATTCCGACGGATTTAGTTATGTCCGAAATAAAACCGGTGACTTTACTGGCCCGAGTGATATCAATTCGGTCAGTATTTCAGAACAGTTCAGTCCCCTGATTAACATGGATATTACCTGGATCAACGATTTTGAAACCCGGGCCGAGCTTAAAACTTCACGGAACCTGGCGCTGAGTTTTGCAAATAATCAGATTACCGAAGTACTGAGCAACGAAATGGTTTTTGGTGTAGGCTACCGGTTTACCCGAATGGATTTGATCGTCAAAACAAAAAAATCGCAGAAGGCATATTCGAACGATTTAAATATCAGGGCTGATTTATCGTTCCGAAAAAACAAGACGATTTTAAGGCGGATTGTTGAAGAAGATGAGCAATTAACGGCCGGTCAGGGCGCAGTAACGTTGAAGACTACAGCAGATTATATGCTTAGTGACCGATTCCAACTTCGGCTGTATTTCGATAAGATTATGAATAACCCCTACAAAGGTTCATTCAAGACTTCAAATACCAATTTTGGGGTTAGCTTCCGGTTTACCCTTGCACAGTAAGTTTACGCTTTACAAACAAAACCGGTTCCAATCTGGATTTATCTTCCTGAAAGGGCTGCTTAATCTAACCCGAGTTCGATATAAACCACATGATAATACTTTGTAAATAAGGTGCTAAGGTTATTGTCTTGGGTAAATGAATCTCTACTAAGGTTCAAAAGTGCATGATAGGGTATGATGATCATCTAAAAATCGTCTGCGTCAATTCTTTGAAAGGGGTGGAAAATACTTTTCAGCCGGGATGAAATGTTTTAATTTGTCTAAATTGTTGTCAGAATGTCAACTTTCTTTAACTTTGCTTGTTTTAAAATTGATTTGATACGATAATACAATGCGGATTATTTCAACTAAGATTTTCAGGGAATTTGCAATCCGGCATCCGGATTGTGGTAAGCAACTTAATCTGTTAGAGAAAGATATTGAAAAACAAAATTTCGAAAACCCCAACCAGTTTAAGAATTATTTCCCAAATGTTAGTCTTCTTAATGACAACCGCGTTGTTATAAATATCCACGGCAACGATTACCGATTGGTTTTAAAGATCAATTATCAGGCTAAAATTGTATTTGTCAGATTTTTAGGTACTCATACCGAATATGACAAGATAGATGCCAATAAAATCTAAAAGGAGGAATGAAGATGACAATAAGTGTAATAAAAACCGACGAGGAATACGAAAATGCTTTGGCGCGGATTGAACAAATCATGGATGCTGTCCCAAATACGTCAGAAGGCGACGAACTTGAATTGCTTAGCTTGCTTGTTGAAAAATATGAGCAAGAAAAATACCCACTGCCGGAAGCCGATCCGGTTGATGTGATCCGGTATTACTTAGAGCAAAGAGGCCTGAAGGCAAAAGATTTGATTGGAATTATTGGCGACAAGGCTATTGTTTCAAAAATCATGAACCGGGAACGCAAACTAAACTTACAAATGGTGCGAAACCTCCACCAAAAGGCAAAAATTCCTTATAATCTATTGATGAATGAGTATTAATGCCTTCGGCGACCACAATCGGATTTGCACCTGCAAACCGACTGAGAGCTACAAATAAAAAGCCGGTAGTTTTATTATAGGTTAATCCTGACAGGTTTTCAAAACCTGTCAGGATTTATTTGTCTATATAGCGGTTTGTATCTGTATTTTAAAAAACACCTCAAAAACTATACTTCAACGACAAAATCAAATTTCGTCCTCCCGAAACAATGCCGGAGGAATAAGGCCGGTAACGTTTGTTCAGGATATTTTCCAGTCCGGCATTCATGGTAAAATTTTTGGAAAGCTGAAAAGATGATTTCAGATTGAATGTCCACCAGGCTGGAGAATAGGGTTTCCCATTGGCATCGCTGGCGTAAATCTCAGGTTTTTGCAATTCGACGGGCGATAGATTCCGGTTCGAAATTTCGCCGTTGAAACGTGCATAACAAGCAATCCTGAATTTTTCACCTGAATAATTGAGGTGTGAACTTCCGAAGAATGGAGCCGCATGTCGCAACGGGTCACCGAAACTGTCCTCTCCCCAGGTATAGCTGAACGAATTCTTCAGGGAAATCTTTGGCAAAAAGAAAACTTCCATGGAGAAACTTCCACCATACAGGCGTGCATAATCGGCATTGACCAGCGCTTCCACTTTGCTCAACGATCCGTCATACAGGATGGAATCCTTTCCATTGAAACTGAAATCGCTGCGAATCATGGCATCGTTCAGGAAAGTGTAAAAAGCATCGAGTTCGAACTTGGCTATTTTCTGGAACCGACGAATGATCCCAATCTCCACATTTTGGGCATATTCGGGTTTAAGGTTCGGATTGGGGACCATGACATTACCGGGCGTTGACTCAAAAACTTTGGCCATATCATCAATATTGGGCGAACGGAATCCGGTTGACGCGCTGGCATTCAACTGCCAGTTGTCGGTGGGGTGATAAACCAGTCCCAAATTACCGGTGGCAGCGCTGTGTGTATTGCTGAATTCCGAAAAAGGAAAATCATAAAACTCGCTTGAAAACGTCCCTTTTAATCCGGCTAAAGTATATCGTCCGCCAGCATGCAGCGTAAACCGGCGATTCAGTAACCATTTATAGCTCAGATAGGCTGCCAGGCTGGTGGTGCTTGAACCATCGGGATATCGGGTATCAATAGTTTTTTGTTCGCCGGTGGTAAGATTGCGTGAAACACCTTCAGAACCCACCAGATTGAAATTTCCTTCAACCCCATAATAAACGACATGGCGTTTGTCAATGGTTTTGTCCAAATCAATATTCAGGCTAAAGACATCCACATTTTCGGTTCGTTCATTGAGTTCCTTCTTGTTGAGTTTCCGGTCGAGGCGGCTTTCAGTATATTTTTGCCAGCCAGCCAGAAGGCTCACACGGTCGAAGATGCTGGTTTTTTCGGTGTACTGCAACTGTAACGAATGTAAGCTCCAGATTTGCGGCCCGTAATACCAATCGCCATACTTCAGTTTGTTGTTGCTGTGCTGAATGAGGCGGTCGTAACGTGGAATATCGGAGGTTGCTGAATAATGAAATGCGTAATTAAAATCCATCTTTTCGGAAGGGCGGTATCGAAGTTTTAGCATCGAATTCAATTGCGAGTAGCCTGTATAAATCTGTTTTCGGGGATCGGAATTTTCAATAATCTCGTCACTTCCGGAGTTTATCATTGAATTATTCAGTACATACCGGAGCCTGAGATATTCGGCGGGGCCGGAATTTCCCATTTTCAGATCATCAAAATCAGTATAAGTCAGGCTAATTAAAGCGGCCCATTTCGCTGAGCCAAAATTGACATCACCATGTACAGTTTTCTCGAAATTGGCGCTTGAATACCGGGCGAAGATATTTCCCCGGTGATGGTATTGCTCCGAACTCGATAGTTTGGGTTTCAGGGTCTGATAGCTCATGACCCCACCCAACGCGTCGCTTCCATATATTACAGATCCCGGTCCGAAAATCACTTCGGTGCTTTCAATGCTTCCGGCATCCAACGAAATCACGTTTTGGAGGTTTCCGTTGCGGTATATCGCATTGTTCATCCGGATACCATCCACAACCAACAGCAACCTGTTGGCCGAAAAGCCCCGAATCATCGGACTTCCGCCACCCATCTGGCTTTTCTGAACAAAAACCCCGCTTTTATATTCGAGCAGGTCGGCAGCCGTCTGCGGGTTTTGAAAATCAATGTCTTTCCGGCTAATGGAAATAATTTTATTCGGAATTTCGAGTCTTGATTGTTCGCGCCGGCTGGCCGAAATCACAATTTCATCAATACGCACAGGATCTTCGGTGAATCGCACCACAAAATTATTTGACCAAAGATTCTGATAATTGGTGCGTAATCCGACATAGGAAGGATGGGCAAAAGTAATCCGGGCCGCATCTTTAAAAGAAGTTATATCAGCTTTTCCATCTTTGTTGGTACGTATTGATAGCTGATTGGCATAAATCAAAACTCCTTCAACCGGCTTCCCGGTTTTTGAATCGCAAACAAACACCAATTGGGCCTGAGCAAGCTGGAAGCTAAATAGCAGTAAAAGAATGAATAAAAGTTTCAATCCGGATTTTTTACAAAAATAGAAATTCGGAGGAGGATTAGCAATTATTATGCCTTTTCAGAATGTGAACCCGATTGCACCTTTTTCAAGAAAGGATATTTAAAAGCATAAGGCTCATCTTTCATCAGATCATTTAATGAAAAAGGCCCCCGTTTATGGAAGCCTTCCTGTTTTTTAATCATCCCTCAATCGGGTTTTGATTTTTTTGCAATTGCCTGAAAAATTTTAAAAACTCACCAGTTTAGTTTTAAGCCACTTTCATTTCAAAAGCCTCGGTAAGAATATCGGGATACATTTCTTTGAAATTTTCAAAACACCATTCTTTTAAACTATTCACTTCCGAATCTCCTACCCAGTTAATACACTTTACCAATTCTTTACGAAATAATTCCCGGCTAAAACTAACTTTTGGTAAAATAACTCTTGCATACTCCAGCATAGTTTCTGTATATTTTTCTAATTGTTCTCTAAATTTAACCAATACAAGAATGAATTTGTATGCTAAAAAGCAGTATTGGTAAAGTTTATCTGAAAAAATTGAATTCTAAAATATATTCTAGAAATAACATGTTGAAATACAGTCTGATACTCTGTTAGCTCCAGTTTAATGCTAGAAAACATTCTTTCAGGATTAGTTCCCGAAACAAAGAAACAGGCACCTTATTAAATATCTGCTGCGATCGAACGGATAAATCCTGAAACTTTTTGCTCAAGAGGTTCGTTGCCCTCCATTGCTTTTACAAAAGCGCTTCCAATGATGGCTCCGTTGGCAAACTGGCAGGCGTTGGCAAAAGTTTCCGCATTCGAAATCCCAAAACCGATCAGTCGCGGATTTTTTAGCGAAGACAATTTTATACGTTCAAAATATTCCCTTTGAAAATCGGTAACACTCGATTTCGCGCCTGTTGTGGCATTACTCGAAACCATATAAATAAATCCTGATGAAAAATCGTCAATCACCTTCATGCGTTCTGCCGAAGTTTGGGGCGTGATCAGGAAAATATTGTGCAGATTATTGGCTTCAAAAATTGTTTTGAACTCTTCAAGGTACACGTCCAAAGGAAGGTCGGGAATAATCAGCCCATCAATGCCAATTTTATTGCATTTTTCACAGAAAGCTTCCACGCCATACTGAAGCACCGGATTGATGTAGCCCATCAGGATGAGTGGAATATCAACCGATTGGCGGATATCTGATAGCTGGTCAAACAGTTTGCGGACGCTCATCCCATTTCGCAGCGAAATAAGGCTGCTGTGTTGAATGACGGGACCGTCGGCCACCGGATCGGAAAAAGGCATACCAATTTCGATCAGGTCAACGCCGTTTTTTACCAGTTCCTGAATAATTGGGACTGTATCTTCCAGATTCGGGTATCCGGCTGTAAAATAAACGGATAAAATTCGTTCTTTTTTCGATTGAAAGAGTTGATTTATTCTGTTGTTCATCGTTTTTTGTTTTTTTTATTCCTTTTGATTCTTTGTCCTCTGACCAAATGGTTTAAATGAAATCCCGAAGGGATGATAAGATTATAGTAATTGTATAAAAACAAGAGAAAGTAAATCCCGAAGGGATGAAATAAATTCTATCACCCCTTCAGGGTTCCGTTATCCATAAATCAATTGTTATCTATAATCATTTCACACCTTCGGCGTTATTTTTAATATCCAAAATGTTTCAAATAGGCTTCCATGTCTTTATCTCCCCGTCCGGAGAGATTAATCACAGTCACTTCTTCAGGTTTTAGCTTTATTTTCTTCAATACTGCCAGCGCATGCGCCGATTCCAGAGCCGGAATAATTCCTTCGAGCTGGGTCAGTTCCAGGGCAGCGTCTAGTACTTCCGCGTCGGTTGCCCACAGATATTTTGCCCGTTTGGCAGCAAATAAATTGGCGTGCATCGGTCCAATTCCGGGATAATCCAGTCCAGCCGAAATCGAATAGGGTTCTGTAATTTGTCCGTCTTCAGTTTGCATCAGAATGGAACGCGAGCTGTGCAAAACTCCCGGCGAGCCAAGTGTCAGCGTTGCTGCAGTTTCAGAAGTGTCAATACCTTTTCCGGCGGCTTCAACGCCAATTAATTCCACTTCTTCCTGATTGAGAAAATGATAAAAAGCCCCGGCAGCATTGCTCCCGCCACCCACACAGGCAATCACCCGGGTCGGGTTTTCCTTGCCGGTTTGCTCATCCAACTGCCAGCGGATTTCTTCGGAAATTACCGATTGAAACCGGGCAACCATATCGGGATAAGGATGCGGGCCAACCACTGAACCAATGATGTAATGCGTGTCAACCGGATTGTTGATCCAGTCGCGCATGGCCTCGTTGGTGGCATCCTTCAGTGTCTGGTTACCACTGATTGCCGGAATCACCTCGGCACCGAGCATCTTCATTTTTTTTACATTCGGCGCCTGACGCTCCACATCAACAGCCCCCATATACACAATGCATTTCAGTCCCATCAGCGCGCAAACTGTAGCGGTAGCCAGTCCGTGCTGTCCGGCGCCTGTCTCGGCAATGATGCGATGTTTGCCCAATTTTTTCGCCACCAGGATTTGCCCAATCGTATTGTTTATTTTATGTGAGCCGGTATGGTTCAAGTCTTCGCGTTTCAGATAAATATTGCTCTGGTACTTTTCTGAAAGCCTTTTAGCGAAATACAACGGAGATGGCCGTCCTACGTAATGCTTGAGCAAACCAATAAACTCCTGCCTGAAATCGTATGAGTTGATAATTTCAAGGTATTTCAGACGGAGTTCTTCGATATTCGGCACCATCATTTCGGGGATATATGCCCCGCCGAACTCGCCATAGTAACCTTTTTCGTTTACCTGATAATTCATATCTAAAATTTAAAAGCCCCCTTCCCGTTCCCCCGTAGGGGGAAGGCTTTGGACTTGCGTTATACTTATTCAAACATTTTTTAGAGGCTGTTTAAATTTAGTTTTCTTGTTCAGTAGGGAATCCGCCAGTTGGCGGATTCCCTACTGGAAATTATTAAACAGTTTCTTAATTCAGCATTGAAATTCTCGTTCCATTTTCCTGATTTCAGAAATAAATTTCCTGACTTTTTTAACGTCCTTCAGCGCCGGACTAACTTCGAAACCGCTATTGATGTCGATTCCAAATATTTTCGGATGACTGAAATTCCTGATTGATTCCACATCGCCGGGACCAATGCCACCACTTAGGAAAAAAGGAACTTCGTCTTTATAATTCTCAAGCAATTGCCAGTTGAATTTTTGTCCGGTTCCTCCAGGAAGCTGACCTTTGGTGTCGAACAAAAAATAATCGCAAACTCCGGAATACGATTTTAAGCCTGAGAAATCGAAAGATTCATCCAATGAAAATGCTTTAAAAACCGTAATCCCGAAATTCTGAATTTGTTGGCAATATTCCGGAGATTCCTTTCCATGCAACTGCACAACCTCAAGCTTCCAGCTTTGGCAAATTTCAATTACTTTCTCCGGTATTTCATCAACAAAAACGCCAACCTTTTTTACTGAATCCGGGATATCAGCCAACAATTCCAGAGAAGGTTCAAACCCAACAAACCGTTTGCTTTTCGGGTAAAAGATGAATCCAAGATAATCGGGCAATACGGCGACTACTCCTGAAATATTCTCAGGATCGCGCATTCCGCAGACTTTGATTTTTAGTTCGCTCATCGTCTTTTTTAATTCCGGGCGCGACTCCAAGTCGCACCCGGAATACGAGTATTTCTATTTCAATTTCTCAATAAATTCTTTACATGCTTTGCCCGGATTGTCGGTTTTCATGAAGGTTTCGCCAATCAGGAAACCTTTAAAACCCACAGCCCGAAGCTGGGCGATACTTTCAGGATTCGAAATCCCACTCTCCGATATTTTCACAAATTGCTCAGGAATAAGTTTGCTCAGGCGAACCGAAGTCTGAACATCCACCTTAAAAGTTCTTAGGTTACGGTTGTTTACGCCAACCAAGTCAACCATTGGATTCAGTTTTTCCAGTTCTTCAGTGCTGTGGACTTCAACCAGCACTTCCAACCCGATTTCTTTGGCCGTTTCAGTCAGTTCGAGCAACAACGATTTACTCAGACTTTCGGCAATCAGCAGAATCACATCGGCGCCGTGGGCGCGTGCTTCGTAAACCTGATACGGATCGAGCAGAAAATCTTTACGCAATATCGGAGTTTTTGGATTTGCCCAGCGTGCTTTTGCCAAATCTTCAAAAGAACCTCCGAAGAACCTGTCATCGGTTAAAACCGATAAACCGCTTGCTCCGGCAGCAACATATCCGGCGGTAACTTGCGAAGCTTCTGCTTCAGCATTAATCACGCCTTTCGAAGGTGATTTGGTTTTAAATTCTGCAATTACACCACTGGCACCTTCAGCCAATAAAGCGGCTTTCAGCGAGTTTGTTGTCCGAAGAAAGTACGGCGATGCTTTCAATTCTTCAATCGAAACGCGGCTTTTTGCCTCAGCAATTTCTGTCCGTTTATGGTTGTTTATTTCGTCAAGTATATTCATATTCGGGTTGCGAGATTCGGGTTGCGAGTTAACCCGTAACTCGTAACCCGAACCCCGTATCAATTTTATAAATTTAATTCCATCAGTTTCTTAAACGCACCCAATGCTTTTTTGCTTTTCAGTGATTCGTCAGCTTCATCAACACAATCGGCCAGCGATTTCTCCGGAAACATACACTTAATACCCAGGGCAGCATTGGCAATTACAACATTCTGCTGAGATTCGGTTCCGGTTCCTTCCAATACGTTCCTGAAAATTTCAGCAGCAATCTCAATCGTTGCACCTCCATAAAGTGCATCCGGCAAAACAGGTGAGAATCCAAAATCGGCGGGCGAAAGGTTATCTTCAGTCAGGTTCGAAACAAAACGTGCATCGCCGGTGAGCGAAATCTCATCGTATCCATCCAGGCTGTTTACAATGATGTAATTCTGACCGCTCTCACTGAAAACCTGATGATAAAGGTCCATCACATCCAGATCGTAAACGCCTACCAGTTGGTTTTTTGGAAAGGAAGGGTTGATAATCGGCCCCATGATATTGAAAAGAGTTTTTACTTTCAGCGCTTTGCGCACCGGACCGACACTTTTCATAGCCGGATGAAACAGGGGAGCATGAAGGAAACAAATTCCGGCCTCTTCCACTTCGCGGCGCAATTTATTCTGATCGTTGCTGAACTGGTATCCAAAATACCCGAACATGTTCGACGATCCGCTCACCGAGGATAGTCCGTAATTGCCATGTTTGGTCACCTTGTAACCTGCTCCGGCCAACACAAAGGCACTAAGCGTGGAGATATTAAATGTATCTTTTCCATCGCCTCCTGTGCCGACTATATCAATTGTATTATATTCCGAAAAGTCGATGGTGACACATAATTCGAGCAGAGCCTGTCGGAATCCGGCCAATTCACCGGCCTTAATCCTGCGCATCCTGAAAACAGTTAAAAAAGAAGCAATTTCAGCGTCCGAATATTGACCTTCCGCAATGTTGACAAGTATGGTGCGAGCTTCCTCTTTGGAAAGCGTTTCACCGGAAAATAAGTAATTTAAAATATCCTTCATAAAAACTTATTAATGGTTAGAAGTCCGAAGTCCAGATTGGTGATTGGTTATTCATTATTCAATATTGGATATTTGAGTTTTAATTTCCAATATCCAATATCCAACAACCAATATCCAAATTACGCCCCTACTTTGGGGAGGCCAAGCCAATTCGCAATTATCTGTTCCCCCAGTGGTGTCAGCACCGACTCAGGATGGAACTGTACACCTTCCACATCAAAAGTAGTATGTTTCAGCGACATGATCATGCCTTTATCATCGTAACTGGTTATCTGCAAACATTTCGGAAGATCAGTTTCGTTAACAATCCACGAATGGTAACGGCCAGCCTGAAAAGTATCCGGAAGCCCATCGAATAAAGTTGTTGGGATTTGGGTTCTGATTACTTTAGTTGCAATTCCGTGCAAAACCCGGTTCATGTTGGTGAGTGTTCCGCCAAAAGCTTCGCCAATGGCCTGATGTCCGAGACATACACCCAAAATGCTTTTGGTTGGAGCATACCTCCGGATAATGTCGAGCAACAAACCTGCTTCTTCTGGAATTCCCGGTCCGGGCGACAATACAATTTTATCGTAATGTTCCAAATCTTCCAGCTCAATTTCATCGTTTCGGAACACATCAACCGGCAAGCCAGATATTTTTTTGATGGCATGCACCAGATTGTATGTGAACGAATCGTAATTGTCTATGACTACTATTTTCATGATGGTATAAATTTCAAGTTTCAGGTTCAAAAATTTCAAATTTGTCATTAATTGTCATTGAGTCATTTGTAGTCATTAATTGTCGTGTGACGCGAAGCTAGTGACAATGAATGACGTGAAACAAATGACCAAGACTGACCTAAGGTTACTGACCACAGCGACTGTCAACTAATTAATCTCCTTCGCCATTTCCAGCGCTTTTTTCAGAGCAGCCAGTTTGTTGTTTACCTCCTGAAGTTCGCTTTCTTCCTGCGAATCGGCAACAATACCGGCTCCGGCCTGATAGAATAGGGTGTTTCCCTTACTCAGAAAAGATCGTATCATGATGGCATGATTCAGGGTTTGGTCGAACCCCAGATAACCAATACAACCGCCGTAATAACTTCGTCGCTGGTTTTCGTAAGTGTCAATCAATTGCATGGCACGGTGTTTCGGGGCTCCTGATAAAGTTCCGGCCGGGAACGAATCGCCCAAAACAGTGATCATGTTGGTATTTTCGGGCAATTTACCTGAAACTTCTGACACCAAATGAATGACGTGCGAAAAATACTGAACCTGGCGGTAACTGTCAACACGTACATCGCTGGCATTACGGCTCAAATCGTTTCGGGCTAAATCGACTAACATGACATGTTCAGCATTTTCTTTCGGATCGGCGCACAATCGTTCGGCCGAAATTCGGTCTTCATCATCATTTCCTGATCGTTTGAATGTTCCGGCAATCGGGTTGATGATAGCCCGGTCTTTTTTAATTCTTAGCTCGGCTTCGGGACTTGAACCAAAAATCCGGTAGGTTCCATAGTCGAAATAGAATAAATAAGGAGAAGGGTTCACCGAGCGCAAAGCCCTGTAAACATTGAACTCGTCGCCTTTAAACGGCTGCGAAAACTGGCGTGAAAGCACAATCTGGAAAACATCGCCACGAAAACAATGTTCCTTGCCTTTGCTCACCATGTACTTGTATTGCTCGTTGGTAATGTTCGAAACTTCATCGCCAACCGTATCGAAATGAGTAGGAGAAAAGCTCAGGTTCCGGAGTAAGGACTCGATCTGACCAATTTCTTTGGTTTCGCCTTCCATCAGGTTTTCGATCAGGTAAATCATGTCTTTGTGATGGTCGATAGCCACGATATACTTATAAAAACTATATTTCACTTCCGGAACCGAATAGGCTTCTTTGGCTTCGGCGGTAATATCAATTTTCTCGAAATACTTCACTGCGTCGTAACTGATGTAACCAAATAATCCGTTGGCAGGCAGGCCATCTATTTCTCCTGAAAGGGTGAACGATTTAAAGAAATCATCCAACTGTTGATCGACCCGAACTTCCGAAGAAATGGATTTCATTTCCTTTTCACGGCCATTATACTCGATGGTAATCTTTCCGCCATCAGCAGTGAAAGCTGCCATTGGCTTGATGCAGATGAATGAGTAAGCGTTTTCGTGGCCGTGATAGTCGGAACTTTCGAGCAAGATTGAATTCGGGAACAAGTCCCTGAATTTCAGGTAAACACTCACCGGGGTTAAAGTGTCGGCAAGGATTTTTTTTACGCTGACGAGTACGTTGATTGGGTTCATGGGGTATGTTGTTTTTGTTGTCATTGTTGTCATTGTTGTCATTGTTGTCATTGTTGTCATTGTTGAACACGATTATTGCAATTCCGTCCGAAAGAAGGTTGTTGCTTTGAGAAACATTTTCCCGCGGACGGGTTCTTTTTCACCTTTTTTCCACAGGGCGTTGCCGTTCGACTGAGCTCACGCCGAAGCCCTGTGCTGATATATACCGCCCTTTCAGGACTAATAAGTCGGTTCATTGCATCAGGCAGTCCTCAAGTCCCCTCCCTGTGGAGGGGATTTAGGGGAGGCTTCAAAAAAAAGCGGCTTACCGTGTTCCGATAAGCCGCTTTTTTGTTCATTTTTTTACAATGATAGCTACTTCCTTCCACGGTATTGCGAAAAGTTTCTGTGCCACCACCAAATATTTGTAATTCTGTTCATCATTCTTTTAAAAATTAAAAACCTGCTTTTCAGAAGAGAAGCAGGCGATATATGGATAAAAAATACCAATATGGCTCTTACTTCCTGTTATTTGCAGAAAGACCCCACCACGGAAGCCATATTGTATTTGTATTTTGGATCATGTTTTTAAAATCTGGTGTAAAAAAATGAAATTAATAACAGATTAACAAGTGTTCGGGATAGAAAGTTTAAAATTAGTGAAAGTCCATCTTCTTTTGTTAAAATTCAGGAGATATACAAAAGCATGGCAGAGGTTTCTGTTAAGGATGAATTTAAAACGGAATCAGGAGAATTGAAAGCAAAAAGTAAGTTCAAATTTAATAGGTATGGTGCAACACAACAAAAAAACAGAAGCTGCCTTTTCGGGGCAGCCGTCTGTAGTTTTATGAATAAAATAAATGAATTTTCGTCCTAACTCGGTTTTTCACAGCCTTTGCGGTTATAGAAATACCAGTTTACCAGTGTGGCAAGTATAACAAAAGCCAGTAAACCAATAAAGAAGGCTTTTGCATTTCCGCTTGCCGAAATAACAGCGCCAATAATGGTTGCGAAAACAAACGGGCCGTAGGCTGCTATTGCTGCTGTCCAGCCAATCACACCGGCTGCCTGGCGTGGGTTATGCCCAAAAATAATGGGGAATTGCCTGAAAGTTGCGGCATTGCCCATACCGGTAAAAAAGAACAAAGCCAGAATAACTGTTACAAACATGGGGAATTGTGCCATGCCGGTAGGTGCAACAAGTCCCATAGTGACCAGCATTGTGGTTCCAATTGCCAATCCAATCCCTGTAATGGTGGTTAATATTGCCCCACCGGTTTTATCGGCAACAAATCCGAACAGAACGCGGCTTGCCGAACCAATCAACGGACCATAAAAGGCGTAAACAAGTGGATCGGGCGCTCCTTCAAAACCTCCGTAAAGAGTTTTAATCATTAATGGAAAAGCCGCTGACAGTCCGGCGAACGTACCGAAAGTCATCATGTAAGTGATGGTACAAAACCAGGTGTGCTTATTCCTGAAAATATCAAGTTGTTCTTTAAATGAGGCTTTTACAGGAATTCTCCGCAAATAGATCCATGCAAGAATTGCTATCACAATCAAAACCGGAACATACCAGAATGCCGCACTTTGCAGGTAAATATCTGATGTTGCGATAACTTCTTTTGTCTTTGGATTGACTTTGGTAAAAACCTGAGATGCGCCATAAAGTGAAACGCCGATCATGATTGGCGTTAAAAACTGCGCCACACTTACCCCAAAGTTTCCGATTCCTGCCTGAATTCCTAAAGCTGTTCCCTGAAGCCTTTTCGGGAAAAATACGCTGGTACTGGGCATAAACGACGAGAAGTCGCCGCCACCAAAACCTGCACTTAAAGCCAGTATCATGAAAACCCAGTAAGGAGTCGTGGGGTCCATAATAGCCAGACCTATTCCAATCACAGGAATTAATTTCAGGAGAGTAGCAAAAGTTACAATATTCCGGGTACCATAAATGGGCAATAAAAAGGTGTGGATTATTCGTAAAGTTCCACCTGCCAGCCCGGGCATCGCTGCCAGCCAAAATAACTGATTCGTGGTAAATTTGAAGCCTATTCCCGGTAGCTTAACCACAATAACGCTCATCATAAACCAGGTTGCAAACGAGAACATCAGGGCCAGAGTGGTAACTGTCAGTGTTTTCCATGCAATCTTTTTTCCGGTCGTTTCCCAGAATTGTTTGTTCTCAACATTCCAGTTTTCAATAATTGCTGCCATAAGTTTGTTTTTAGTTATTTTTTTATTGTGTATCTATTGTCAGTTTTGGTGGCGGATTGTCTTTCCGGTTTAGTTTCTGCACTACATTATACATCCATATCAGGCAAATGGCCGACAGGAAAAACATGAACATCCAGCAACTGGTCCATAAACCTGTTCCTTCGAGCAGGTAGCCAAAAATGATCGGGCAGACGAATCCGCCCAGGCCGCCAATTACGCCTACCATTCCGCCCACAACGCCCACTTCGTTCGGAAAATAATCAGGAATAAGCCTGTAAACCGCGGCTTTCCCGATACCCCAGATACTTCCGATGGCGAAAACCAATGCAACAAAAATCCAAATGTTGGCCTGAAAGTAAATCACTGAATTTCCTTTAACAATGAGCTGATTTTTTTTAACCTTTTCCCCAACCTGAACGATTGGCTCCTGCCATACCTCTTTGGTTGGGAAAACAAGCAATCCGGATTCCAGCCGGTCCAATTTCCCGCTTTTATGTCCAAATTTATAATCAATGTTTCCAATCTTTACTGTTGATTCGTTAACTTCGGTAACTGTTCCGGGAACACGTGCGTTGATACCTCTTCCGGGTGAATGGATTTCCATCTTAGGAACTATCAGCATGAAACAGATTATCATTGACGAGCCTAAAACCCAGTACATAATTTTACGGCCTCCAAACTTGTCTGACATCCATCCGCCAAAAGCCCTGATTAATCCCGAAGGAAGGCTGAAGGCTGTGGCAAAAAATCCGGCAGTAACCAGTGGAAGGTAATATACGTTCGTAAAATACGGGACCAGCCATTGCGAGAAAGCAACAAAGCAGCCAAAAACAAGAAAATAGTACAACCCAAACCGCCAAACGCGCGCACTTTTCAGTGGTTGCAACATCTGCATAACTGTTTTTCCGTGCGACTGAGGTTTTTTATTTTTGGTAAAAATCAGAAAGATCACTCCCATAACTACCAGCGCCGCAGCATAAATGACTGGTAAAGTTCTCCATCCTTCGATGTTGGCTCCATCGTTGGTCAGGTTTTTCAGAAGAGTGGGGGCCAGCATGGTGGTAATGGCTGCACCTGCATTTCCGGCGCCGAAAATACCGAGCGCTGTGCCCTGCCAGTTTTTAGGGTACCATACCGAAGTAAAGGCAATTCCAACTGCGAAACCTACTCCGGTAAGTCCAAAACCGAAGCTGCACAAGGCAAAGCTGAAGAAACTGTTGGCCTGGGAAAGTAGGTACATTGGAATGGCACACAACAGAAGCAAGATTCCAAAGACCGGCCTTCCGCCAAATTTATCGGTCAACATTCCGGCGGGGAGCCTGAAGATGGATCCTGTCAGTACCGGAATACCCAGAAGCCAGCCAATTTCTATAGGGCCCCAGTCGAAAACCTGATTTCCGGCCAAAAAAGTGACCAACACGCCATTCAGCATCCAACATGCGAAACATACGGTAAAAGCGATGGTATTTAGCGCTAGTATCCGGTGAGCCCTTCCTGTGACAACTGCTTCCATATTCTTAATTATTAACTGGTTTAACTCCCTCTCTGGTATTTTTTGAGGCACGCATGGCTTTCTGGTCCCTGTTCCAGATATCAAGCTGATAGTTGCGCCATAAGTAGTAAACCGGCCAAACCAGAAAATGCATCAGCCTTGTAAATGGGATTAATCCGACTAATACAAATGCCGAAATAGCATGAAGTTTAACTAACAAGCTCATGCTTGAAATCACCGAAATATCGGGCGCGAAAATAAATATGGAGCGCAAATAGGGAACCAAGGCGGATGCAAACCATACTGATCCCCAGCGATTGTAATAAGCGACCATAAGTCCTGTAACTACCTGAAATAATATGACCAGATAAACGACTATATCCATTTTCGAAGTAACCGAATAAAGGCGTTTTACGATTATTCTTCGAATGATCAGAAATACCAAACCAACGAAAGTGAGTACTCCAAAAGCCAATGCCATTACCTCAACCATAATTAATCCTGAAGTTGATGATGTCAGTGAAATTATGATTCCCGGCATCAGGAATCCGATTAAATGGCCTAAAAAAAGCATCACAATTCCAAGATGAAAAAGCCGGCTTCCCCAAAATAACATGTCGGATTCGAGAAATTGCGACGAATGGCTGGTGACTGAATATCCATAAAACCTATATCTTAAAATACTGCCAATCAGGAAAATAAAAATAGCAGCGTAAGGCAATCCGATAAGTAAAAATGAATCAATCATATCTTTGGTTTTAGTATTTTTTTGTCTTGAGTTTGGTAAAGTCCATCCCGCAGGAATATGCCCCGGCACATTCAATTTCTTTTTGGTTGATCTGGTACGGTTCGAATGCAGTGTCTTTAAAGTCGGTTTCGAGCAGCTCAACAAGTATTTTCAGTAAATACCTGTAAATGTTTTCTTCAGTCCTGAAATTTGCGAGCATGTGTTTAAGCGCCGGAAGTATCATGGTAACCACCAGTTCTTCCCTGAACGTTGGATCTTCAATCCTGGGAAGCAAGGTAAGTACGTTGGGCAAATGATCGGGAAACTCAGTTCCGCAGTCGTTTGCTGCTTTCAGTTGTTCGCTTTTCATGTTCAACAAAAATTGACCGCGTTTGGATTCTTCGCCAAACAGCACATATCCTATATCAAGATAACAGGTCGCATTGACATCAAACGTGCGGATGTAATATTCCTGAAGTTCAGGTGTCGGTGTTGATGTAAAATGTGCGGCCACCGGCAAAAAATCGTCAACCAGCGATTCACCGTATTCCTGAAGTTCCAAATGCAATTTTTCAACAACCGTTCGGTAATCGCCCTTCGGATAATTAAATAAATGCGCTATATGATTGTAAATCTGCATCGTTTTGTTATTGGAATGATTATATTTCAATCTGATTTTTTGTAACGCACTACATTCAGGGTCAAAGCCATTCATCATTCAAAATTCATCATTCAAAATTCTTTAAAACACCCTTCTTGTTCCTAATTTCTCGCCAAAACCTGCGCTTCCTTTTCGGTCGTCGGTGCTTTCGATCATTTCGATGGCTTCTTCGCGGTGGGCAGCAGGGATCACAAACCTTTCGTCGTATTTGACCAAAGAAGTAAGCCTGTAAATGGTATCAGCCACATCAGCCGTTAATCCGGTAGAGTTAAAAGCCTCATCAATCAGCGAATCATCAATATCATTCACCGTAACTTTCCGGCGATGGTAGCGCACGGTCATCAGCTTTTTCATTACTTCCTTTATTTTATCGGGCTTGCCAGCCGAAAACAGATTGGCCAGATATTGCATCGGGAGCCTTGATTCTTCAATTTTCCCCCATAAATTTTCGGTGGTCGAATCGTATAAACCGTTTGTCATTTTGCCCATCACAGGCAACATTGGCGGAACATAAAATAAACTTGGCATCGTCCGGAATTCGGCATGCAGCGGAAGCGCGATCTTCCATTCTTTTACAAACTTGTAAACCGGCGATTTTTGGGCTGCTTCAATAGTCGAATCAGCTATTCCGTTCTTTTTGGCTTCTTTAATCACCTTGTCGCTGAACGGGTTCAGATAAATATCCAACTGCCTGTCAATAATTTGGTTTTCAGGACAAGAGGCATATTCTTTTATTTTATCGGCATCGTACAAAAGAACCCCAAGGTAACGGATCCGGCCCACGCACGAATGCATGCAGGCCGGAGCCTGCCCTGTTTCCAGTCGCGGATAGCAAAGCAAACATTTTTCAGACTTGCCGCTGGTCCAGTTGTAGTACGATTTTTTGTACGGGCAAGCTGTAACACACAACCGCCAGGCTCGGCATTTTTCCTGACTGATGAGCACCACGCCATCTTCGCCACGTTTGTAAACCGCTCCGCTCGGGCAGGCAGCTACACAGGCAGGGTTCAGGCAATGATTGCAAATGCGCGGCAAATAATGCATGGTCATACGTTCAAGCTGAAATATCGCTTCCTGATCTTCGGCGCTCACATTGTTGAAATTGATGTCATTTCGGCCATAATCAGGGGTTCCGCTTAAATCGTCGTCCCAGTTTGGCCCGCCTTTTACATCAATCGGGTCGCCGGTAACCAGCGAAATGGTGCGGGCTGTTGGCTGGTCGGTTCCGGCGGGAGCTTCAAACAAATGATCGTAATCGTAAGTCCAGGGCTCGTAATAATCGTCCATCACCGGCATATCCGGATTGTGATACAATTTGGTCAGTCCGGTAGGTTTCCCTGCCACACGAAGTTCAAGCTTGTCACCGTTTTTCACCCAACCGCCTTTGTATATTTTCTGATCTTCCCATTTGGTAGGGTAACCGGTGCCCGGTTTTGTCTCCACATTGTTCCACCACATGTACTCGGCGCCTTTACGGTCGGTCCAGATATTTTTACAGGCAATTGAACAGGTATGGCAGCCGATGCACTTATCGAGGTGAAATACCATTGCTATTTGTGATCTGATATCCATAGTTTCTCTTTTTCTAAATTAAAACTCCAGTTTTTTCAATTTCTGAACAATCACAAAGGTGTCGCGATTTACACCTACTGGTCCCCAATAATTAAAATGGTAGGAGAACTGACCGTATCCGCCTGCCAAAAGATTGGGTTTTAAACGCACTCTTGTTAAGCTGTTGTGCCCTCCTGAACGTTTTCCGCCCCTGACTTCCGACTTCGGAACAGTATAAGTTCGTTCGGTAGCATGGTAAATCAGGCAGATTCCTTTTGGGATACGGGCGCTGACAATGGCACGGGTGCTGTAAACCCCGTAATCGTTGAATACTTCAACCCAGTCGTTATCCAAAATACCCAGCGCGTCGGCATCTTCTTCGCTCATCCAGCAGGGGCCAATTCCCCTCGAAAGGGTGTGCATCCTGATATTATCGGTATAAGTGGAGTGAATACCCCATTTGCCATGCGGTGTAAGTACATTCAAAACAATTGATTTTCCGGTTGCTTCGGAGTTTTTCAAATCGCCGAGCACTCCCGGTTTGGGCGAGGGTTTGAAAGTCGGCAGGTGTTCGCCAAACTTGATGTACAGTTCGTGATCAAGATAAAAATGCTGCCTTCCGGTTAGGGTGCGCCATGGAACTGATTTCTCGATATTGTAGGTAAATCCTGAATAAGCTTTTCCTTCGCCCATCGTTCCCGACCAAACAGGCGAATTGATGTACCTGCGGGGCTGCGATTTCAGATCGTCGAAATTCAGCTTTACGCTTTTATTTCCTTCCGACAAATCGGTCAGTTTTAAGCCTGTGCGTTTTTCTGCATTCTCGTAAGCCCTGTTTGCAAGCACTCCGTTGGTAAGCGACGAAAGGTGCAGGATGGCGTTGATGGCTTCTTCATCGTCTTTTAACGACGGGTACATTTTTCCGTTTACTTCCTGAAGATGATCTTTGTCGTTGAACATCGAATCGTAATAATCGGAACAATTGTAACTGTTGCCGTGCGCTCCCATGCCGTTTCGGACATTCGGGCCAAGAGCGATAAACTTGTTGTAAATCTGCGTATAGTCGCGTTCAAGAACCACAATGTTGTGCATGGTTTTTCCAGGAATTAGTTCACACTCACCCATGCTCCAGTCTTTTACTGTAGTTTGACTTATTTCGCCGATCGAATCATGAGCGATAGGCAGATTGACAATATCCTTAACAGGCAAAGGAATATGCACTTTGGCGAACTCAGACGTAACCTGTGCTATGTTCTTAAAAATATCCCAGTCTGATTTTGACTCCCACGAAGGTTTTACTGCTGCCGATAGCGGATGAATGAACGAGTGCATATCGGTACTGTTCAGGTCGTTCTTTTCGTACCACGATGCTGTCGGGAGCACGATATCGGAGTATAAAGCCGATGTGTCCATTCTGAAATTGATATCCACGATCAGATCGAGTTTCCCTTGTGGCGCTTCATCGTGCCATTGTATATCTTTTACGAGGTCTTTCGCAACATCTTCGGCTACCGAATTGTGATGTGTTCCCAAATAATGTTTCAGGAAAAACTCGTGCCCTTTGGCGCTCGACATCAATGCATTTCCGCGCCAGATGTACCACACACGCGGAAAATTAACTTCGGCATCGGGATTGGCAACCGAGTGGGTTAGTTTTTTAGATTTCAGTTGCTCAACTACATAGCTTACTATTTCTTTGTCGTCTTTTGCACCGGCAGCAATGGCATCTTTGGCAATTTCCAGATTGTTTTTATCGTACTGCGGATAAAAAGGCATCCAGCCATTTCTGACAGCCTTCACGATCATGTCGGCGGTATGTTTTTCGGTAAGTTCGTTTTTCGGAACGGTATTGTAATCGGAGTGGTTCCCATCGTATCGCCACTGATCTGAATTCAGATAATGCCAGATTGGTGTTTGCTGCAGGCGGGCGGGGCCCTGCCAGTCCTTACCTGACATGATTGTTCCCCAGGAATCAACAGGCGCCAATTTTTCCTGACCGACATAGTGGTTCATGCCGCCTCCATTTTTGCCAATGCAACCAGTCAAAGCAAGCGCCATTTGTCCGGCGCGGTATATTAAATTGCAATGGTACCAGTGATTGATTCCGGCGCCTATAATGATCATGCACTTTCCTTTGGTAGCCTCGGCAGTGCGTATCCATTCGGCTGCAAACTGCAAAAGTGTATCGCTTCCAATGCCTGTAAACATTTCCTGCCAGGCTGGTGTGTAGGCAGCGAATTTGTCGTTGTAATCGTTTGGGTAATCGCCTTCTAATCCGCGGCCAACACCGTATTGAGCCATGATTAAATCGTAGGCGGTTGTAACCGGTACTTTCCCGTCAATCGTGTCAATGTATTTTACCGGAACGCCTCTCAGGCGCTTCTTGTCCATTCCGTATTCAATAAATTCTACCTGAAAAACATCGTCTTTCTGATCGAGCAAAGTCAAAAGCGGATAGTAATCGGTATTGTCTTCTCCATCAACAGTCAGTGTACTCCAATTTCCGTCTTTGCTGTCCCAGCGATGGCCAACACTTCCCCGCGGACAAACCAGCCTGCCGGTTTCCTGATCAATATTCAGGAATTTCCAGTCGCCATGCTCAGCCGATTTGAATTTTTCGACCCGGTTGGCACGCAAAAGTTTTCCCGGAATATAAGTTTCTCCCGTTTTTTCAAGTTCAACCAAAAAAGGGCTATCGGTAAATTTGGCCACATAGTCGAGAAAATACGGGGTTTGTTTTTCGTGATGTGCTTCTTTTAGAATGATGTGCGTAACAGCCATCCAGAAAGCGCCATCCTGGCCGGGATGAACAGGAATCCAGGTGTCGGCATATTTGGCAACCATGTTAAAATCAGGAGAAAAAACTATTGTTTTGGTTCCATTGTGGCGCGATTCGGCAAAGAAATGGACATCGGGTGTACGGGTCATGGCCAGGTTGGCGCCCATAACAGCAACAAATTTTGAGTTGAACCAGTCGGCGCTTTCGGCAACGTCGGTTTGTTCGCCCCACATTTCAGGAAAAGAAGGTGGTAAATCGCAATACCAATCGTAAAAGCTGAGGTTTAAGCCGCCCATGAGTTGCAAAAAACGTGAACCTGCGGCATAGCTAAGCATCGACATGGCCGGAATTGGCGAGAACCCGGCCAACCGGTCGGGGCCATATTTCTGAACCGTATAAATGTTGGCGGCTGCAATAAGTTCAAGCGCTTCGGCCCAGGTCACCCTGCGCAATCCGCCTTTGCCTCTGGCCTGCTGATACTGCCGGCGCTTTTCAGGATTCTCCTGTAAGTTTTTCCAGGCGGCAACCGGATCGCCGATTTTATACTTTTCTGCCTGAAACAAGTCAAGCAGGGCTCCACGCATAAGCGGATATTTAACCCGGATCGGGCTGTAAAGATACCATGAAGCGGAAATCCCACGCTGACAGCCTCGTGGTTCATAAGGTGGCAGTTCTTTGTCAAATACAGGATAATCAATTGCCTGGGTTTCCCAAACTACGATACCATCTTTTACATGGATATTCCAGCTACAGCCACCGGTGCAGTTTACGCCATGCGAACTGCGGACTACCTTATCGTACTGCCAGCGGCTGCGGTAAAAATCTTCCCATTTCCGGGTCTGTGGCGAAATTAAATCTTTAATCCAACTCATATTGGTTTGAATAGGTTGTTTTTATTTTGAATATCTTATTTGCCTTTGGATAATGTCATTATTAACACTAAGGCGCTTCCGTTTAAACCAGATCGCAGCAATTACGAATGCTATAAACAGGCTGAGTAAAAAGGCCGGATACACCAACCAGGCTTTCTCTATAATAGGTGCAGCAGGATTCCGGGCATCCGTACTTTTCAGAAATAACTGGAGGTACGCATTTTCTTCGTCAGTAACAGGATTGTTTTTATAAGTTACAGCCATTGATGGGAATGGTGGCGAACCTATTAACCCTTTTATTCCGGCAAATCCTCCTAACAGGGAATAGGCTTTGGTGAGGTCTTTGGCTAAATTACCGCCTTTACTCCTGTTGTTGTAGGTTGCATTGTGGCAGGCAATACAGGCAGCGCCTCCGTTTTCAAGTCGCCTTTTGCCGGTGAACAACTCATAGCCTGTAAGAATGTCTTGCTGAGAATTTGTTTTAAGCAGCGAGTCAATCCGGTGTTGCATGATGGCCAGTTTAGGATCAACATCGGCAGCGCCGCCTTTTCCGCCATCTATATGAGCCAGAATCAGATTAACCTGATCAGTAGTCAAGGCGTTGTCGGGCATCGGGACATTGTTGAACTCTTTAAATATCGCCTTTGCATCGGCATCGCCTGATTTGAGTACCGCTGCCGGCGATTGAATAAAACGGACCAGCCAGTCATTGGTCCTTCGTTTGGTAACTCCTTTCAGATCGGGACCGATTCTGCGCCCCCCTCCAATGGAGTGACACGCCTCGCATGCTTTGAATAATTTAGCGCCCTCATCAGCTATAGCTTCCTGGTTAAACGTTCCAGTGATCAGGAGGCCTGCAAGCGCGATGGTATAAAGGTTCATTTTCATCTGTTTATTTTTTTATTTTTTAATTGCCAGATGGAACTCGCCATCGATAATCATGTGTCTGTGTGAGATTATCTCGCATGGCTCGTTTCATTACGAATGGTACTTTAGTGGTTCTAAATACGTCTTTTATGTTACTGCAATTTTGATCGCGAATTCCATTCCGTCCGAAAGAAGGTTTATGTCTTGAAAAACCTGGTCGTCCGGACGGTTTTTTTTCGTCCTTTCTAACCCAGGGCGACACTTCCCGAGTTCTCGGGATCGTTTGCCCTGGGCTACAAATATTTCGCCCATACTGGGCTAAAATCCATATCGCATCCAATAATTCCCCAGTTATTTGTTTATGGGCTTTATATCCTGACATACTGAGGAACTCCTACACAACCGGTATTTATTGTTATTCGGTTAATTCAAACTGTGTTTCCCAGGTTTTTCCGGTTTCCTGAGACATCACCTTGAGTTCAAATAATTTTTTGTCCTCTTTTGAAATCGTTGCCTTGCGGCTAATCACTTTCCCCTGACCGTTAACTTTGTGGTTCACGAAGTCTCCCAATCGTGGCATGAAAGGATATGAAATGGTAAGCTGCTGGTCTTCGTCATCAACCAGCTTATAAGCTTCGTTGAAAAGAATGGTTTCAAACATTTCAACGAATTCATTCTCATTCATTTCATTCAGCTCTTTTACTTTCAGACCTGATATCCATTCAAAAAATATTTCGCTGGTCCGTTCCCTGACCGTATCTTTTATTGCGTAAGGGAAAGGGCTTCGAATATGTTGGTGATTGGTAAACCAATATTCAAAGCCGGGTTCAATAAATTTAGCCGAAATGATTGAACGGGTTTGAGCCGTATCTGGTTGTGTCGTTTGATTCATTGTTGTATTTATTCTTTTATGAGTATCGGATATTGTACCTAAAGATCAAAATATTGAGCAATTATCCTTTGCCGTTGACTTCAGTCAACGGTTAAAAGATAGATGAGGGACCTGGGCTTTAGCCCAATAGCCTGTGGCTAAAGCCATTAGGCATGCTTGTCAATCTATCCGTCAGCTGAAGCTGACGGCAAAGGATAACTAAGGTACAAAACCAGATACTCATTTTATTCTTTGATAAAAATCTTACCTGCCTTTTTTATCCTGAAAAGGTTATAAATAATGTACAGAATGACACCCCAGATACCAACGATGATTCCGTTGGCCAGTAAAAGTAGCCATACCGGGCTTTTATCGCGCGAGCCCCACAGGGCGCGCTGGTTGAATTTTTCATCTTCGGTTACCATCTGTTCGCCCCATTTCCGGAACACTTCCGATTCCGCATCGTTGTATATGAAACTATTTTCAACTTTTGCCAGAATAGTAACATTTCCCTCCTGATCACCAATGATTTTTTCAGGAAAAACCACCTTCACTTTTCCATCAGCCCCGGTGAGATTGGACGATTCGCCGATGCGCATCAATCCAAATTCCCGTTTGATGTAGAAACTCACATCAACTTCCGGGAAAGGCAGTTTTGCGGAATCGGCGCTGTGTACGAATGCAGTAATGGACTTGATCTCATCTCCGGTTGAAACTTCGAGCTTAACATCTTTAGCAGGAGGAAGCGCTGAACGGTTTACCATGACCCTCAGATAATTGATCACCGACCAGATTTCGTCTTCTTTCAGCATACCCTTAAAAGGAGGCATTTTATCCCTTCCTGCATTGATTTTGAAGAATATTGAACCATCGGATTGTTTCTGAAATGTTTCATCTATCAGGCTGGCGCTTTGGATAAGGCCTTTCCCGTCAGCTTTGGCGCCATGACAGGCCACACACGTTCGCGTGAAAATATTCCTGCCAATTCCAAGATTCTTCAGTTCAATAGGTATCGAATTAATCTTACCGGCATCTTCAGCAGAAACCTGCCAGGGTGTAACTTGCGAATTTGCATTCGGTATGCAAGTCAACATGATTATCGAAATCAGCAGCGTAATTTTTGCCATTTTACGAGTTGTTAATGATTTCATTCGGAAAGCCTTTTTCGTGGGCCGTTTCGCTTACTGGAATGATCGGGAACAGCCTTGTGAAAATTGAGATAACCAAAGCGATGCCGGCAATGCTCCCTACCGTAATCATCATTTCAGAAAAAGTCGGGTTGTAATGGTGGTAACTTTCAGGATAATTCTGGATCGGAAGGAACGGGTGCAGTAAGGTCGGGGTAACTATCAGGAACCGTTTGAGAAATGCAGCGATTACAATCAGGACAGATATAACAAGCATTGGTTTTGGTTTGCGGAAAGGCTTAAAAGCCATCAAAAAAATTGGCGCAATCATGCCAATGACCTGTACCGACCAGAACATCAGCGAATAATCGCCAACCAGCAGTCCCAGAATGTGCGCGCTTTCGCCCGATTTCATTTTATAGGCCGGAACCATAAATTCGTTCAGGTTAAAGTAAAGATAAACCAGTGAGGTGAGTACGAGCAGCTTTCCCATCAGGTTAAAATGTTCGTCAGTAATGTATTCTTTGAAATGATACGCCTCCCTGATGATATACATGGTCACTATTACGGTGGCAGCTCCAACCATAAAAGCTCCGGCAACGAAATAGGGACCGAAAATAGTACTGTCCCAGCCTGGCCGGAGAGTGGAGGCAAACAGCCAGGACGTAACCGTGTGAATGGATAGTGCAACCGGGATAATAACCACCATCAGCGCTTTAAGCGAAAGGTTGAGTACCTTAACCTGATCTGCGGTTCCCTGCCAGCCCAGGGATAATATTTTATACATTTTTTGCTGCCATTTGGGTTTGTGGCCCATCGTTTTCCGAAGTAAGGCAATATCTGGAATTAAGGGAATGTATAAGAGCAAAAGACTAATTACCAGATAAGTGTTGACAACCAGAATATCCCAGACAATAGGCGACTGAAGCCGTCCGTAAACGAAAATATGCCACAACCGGTCGGGACGGCCCATGTCAACCACGATGATGAGCAATGCAGAAAAAAGCGCTGCCACTGCAATAATTTCGGAAATCCGGGTTAATGGAGTTGCCCATTTAATATTACTGAGTTTCAGGATGGCGGTAATGAGCGAACCCACGAGGCTGACTGCGATCAGGAAAACAAAATCGGCAATGTATAATCCCCATGAAGCAATGTCGCGCATATCGGTTGTTCCCAAACCATATCTCAACTGGCGAACATACATAAATGCCGCAGTAGCCATGAGCAGGAGCAAAAATCCGATCCAGATTTTAAATGATAAACCGGTCCGGTTCAGGGGAGAATGGAGTTCAGCGACAAGTTCCTGAAACTGTTCTTTTTTAATTTCTATTTCTTTTCTGTGCAGATCAGTCATGGTGTGGCAAGTTAGCTTTGAGTATCTCCGATTTCAGGTATCAACGTAAGGTCTTTGGGTGGCAGGTAATAAACAGAGGGCGCAGTTCCCAGATCTTCCAGCAAACGATATCCTGAATTTTGTGCCAGGAGGTTGTTTAACGAAACCGTTTCGCCCGATGTGCCATTGGTGACGGCATCTTCGTAAACATTTCCGAAGTAATAAACTCCGTTGGGACAGGCTGAAACACAGTAAGGTAGTTTTCCATCGCGCAAATAATCGGCGCTGAACGTACATTTGGTCACCGTGCCTTTTTTCTGAGGAACATTCTTTTCGATGTCGTAAGCCACACCTTTGTATTTCTCTGCGTCTTTGGGTTCGTACCAGTTGAACGACCGGGCGGAGTATGGGCAGGCTGCAATGCAGAAGCGGCAGCCGATGCAGCGTTCGTTGTCTATCAGAACAATTCCGTCGGTTCTCTTGAAAGTAGCGTCAACCGGGCAAACTTTCACACAGGGAGGATTATCGCAATGCTGGCAGTGTTTCGGCATGTAGTAGGGAGCGGTATGTTCACTGTCTTTCATCAGCAAAACATTCAAATGGTGCTGATCGGGCCTCAACTGATGAACAGCCTGGCACTTGTCCATGCACTTCCTGGCGTTTTTGCATTTCCCCAGATCAACTACCAAAACGAATTTCTTGCCGGGCAAACCATTGCGGCTTTGGCTGTTGTGGTTGGGAGAAAGGTCTTTATTTAAGGTCGAAATGTAGGCTGAATCAACTTCTACCAACTCATTTTTACTGTTCAGGAGAGTGATTTTTTTGCCGGATCCGGGCGCTTTCGGATTTGAGCTGCAACTTTCGGTAAGTGCAGAAGAAACAGCCATTGCGCCTAGCCCCAGTGATCCAAATTTTTGAAGGAACCTTCTTCTCGATTTGACGGAATTATCCTGACCTTCCATGATTTTAGTTTAGTAAATGTATTCACTTTAAATCTACTTTAACTAAATCGTTTTTTTTGTATCAAATGTTACATCCTGATGAAATAAAATTGAGAATATAATGAAAAAAGTAAAGGCTGCCTTTTCAGACAGCCTCTTTAGAGTTTTGGTTTTTGATATAAGGTAAATTTGTAACAATCGTTTTAACCACATTTGGATGAGCCGCAGTCGGGGCAAATTAAACAGCCTTCCTGATAAATTACATTGTGCGAGTTGCATTCACCGCAAATGGTACCTTCAGCAATCGTTCCATCAGGAACATATTTTTTCAGGGCCCGGGCTACACCGGCTTTCCAACTGTTAATGGTGTCGTTGTCGAACTGAAGGCTGGTAACTGTATTGACCACCTTGTGAATAGGCATTCCGTGCCGCAATACTCCGGAAATAAGTTTGGCATAGTTCCAGAATATGGGATTGAATTTGTATGACAATCCTTCGATGGTGGTCCGGTAACCTTGCTTGTTGGTGTATTGAAAATCGTATCGTTTTGAGCCATCAGGATTGATACTTTTGATGATTTTTCCGCTTTGCACTGAACGTGGTAATAAAATTCCATCTTCGTCGTCGGATAGCCCGGTGAAAATTTCGTATGGGCGTCCGTCAATCGTACCAATAAATGCAACCCATTTATCTTTCGAATTCTGGAAGCGGACCACATCGGCTTCCAATTCGATTGGCCTTTTTGTTGGAAAGATGGTGTCGGTTTTTTCTTCGTCATCCCCATCTTCTTTTTTATTTGAAATCAGAACGCCAGAGCGCGATCCTTCGCGGTAAACCGTGACTCCCTTGCAACCGCTTTTCCATGCTTCGAAGTAGAGCCTGCCAACAAGTTCTTCGTCGGCATCGGCTGGAAGGTTAATGGTTACACTGATGGAATGGTCAACCCATTTCTGAATTTTTCCCTGCATCCGAACCTTGTTCATCCAGTCAACATCGTTCGAAGTAGCTTTGTAATAAGGCGATTTGGCGATTAGTTCATCTAAATCGGCTTCCGGATAATTCTTCTTAAGCTCGAATCCATTCACTTCCATCCATTCTTTAAATTTGTGGTGGAAAACAACATATTCTTCCCATGAATCGCCAATATCATCAACAAAATCAACTTTTACGTTTTTGTCGTTCGGGTTAACTTTCCGGCGGCGTTTGTAAACGGGCATGAATACCGGCTCGATTCCTGAAGTGGTTTGGGTCATCAGGCTGGTTGTACCAGTTGGTGCAATAGTGAGCAGGGCAATGTTCCGGCGTCCGTATTTGACCATATCCTGGTATAGAGTTTCGTCTTCGGCACGCAGACGTTTGATCATCGGATTGTTTTTTTCGCGCTCGGTATTGTAAATGGTAAATGCGCCACGCTCTTTTGCCATATTTACAGATGAACGATAGGCTTCAAGCGCAACTGTTTTGTGGATTTCTTCGCTGAAATCAGTTGCATCGTCACTTCCGTAACGCAGCCCAAGTGCGGCAAGCATATCGCCCTCTGCAGTAATCCCAACACCGGTGCGGCGTCCTTCCTTGGCTTTGGTCTGGATTTTCAACCACATCGACCGCTCATTGTGTTTGATGTCTTCGTTTTCAGGATCCTCGTCTATTTTATGCAAAATTCCGTCAATCTTCTCCAGCTCGAGATCAATGATGTCATCCATGATTCGTTGGGCAAGTCCGACATGCTTTTTGAAAAGCCCGAAATTAAATTTGGCCTGTGGTGTAAAAGCATTTTCAACATACTCATATAAGTTAACTGCTATCAAACGGCAGCTATCGTAAGGGCAAAGCGGAATTTCGCCGCAGGGATTAGTTGATACGGTTTTATACCCCAGATCGGCATAACAATCCGGAATTGATTCTCTGATAATCGTATCCCAGAACAGGATTCCAGGCTCGGCTGATTTCCAGGCATTGTGAACAATCTTTTTCCAAAGGTTCTCGGCATCAATTTCTTTCGTGTATTTAGGATGCTTGGCGTCAACAGGATATTGGGTCAGGTATTTTTCACCAGATTCAACGGTTCTCATAAAGTCATCGTGGATTTTCACCGAAACGTTTGCTCCGGTAACTTTTCCATGTTCGAGTTTGGCATCGATGAAAGATTCGGCATCGGGATGTTTGATTGAAACCGATAACATTAGGGCGCCGCGGCGGCCATCCTGGGCCACTTCACGGGTTGAATTGGAATAGCGTTCCATAAATGGAACAATACCTGTTGAGGTCAGGGCTGAGTTTTTAACAGGCGAACCTTTTGGGCGGATGTGGGAAAGATCGTGCCCGACACCTCCGCGGCGTTTCATCAGTTGTACCTGTTCCTGGTCAACTTTCAGGATGCCTCCGTATGAATCGGAATGGCCTTCATTGCCAATCACAAAACAATTCGAAAGCGAAGCAATCTGAAAATCGTTGCCAATTCCAGTCATTGGGCCACCTTGCGGAACGATGTACTTAAAATCTTTCAGAAGTGCAAAGATCTCATCTTCGGTCATCGGATTTTCGTAGTTTTTTTCAATTCTGGCAATCTCCGAAGCGAGTCGTCGGTGCATATCATCAGGTGTAAGTTCGTACAGATGCCCGAACGAATCCTTTAATGCATACTTGTTAACCCAGACCCTTGCAGCAAGGTCGTCTCCCTTAAAATAATCCAGCGAAGCCTGGAAGGCTTCATCCTGAGAGTAAGTTTTTGTGCCCTGTTGAGGCTCAATTGCTACGTTCTTGAATGTCATAAACCGAGAAATTTTGATCTTTAATAATTGATAATCGATTGTAAACGTGATGGAAATTGGACTCACGTTTGTGTGTTTTAGCTGTATGCAATATAAGGCCTGCATTTAAAAAAATGAATACTTTTTTTGAAAATAATTCTGAAAGTTATCAACGCTGTGATGTTAGTATATTGACATGTAGTATGTTAACATTTGTTTTGTTGAAAAATGTTTACAGAAAAGAAAATTGATATTCTGAAGAATTGAATGTTTTGTTCAGGAAAGAACCTGAAAGAAAGCAATTTGGGAATGTTTATTGTTGCGTTGAATCAAGCTCTTACAATTTCAGGAATTGTTAAAAACTTTGTTTAATATTAATTGCGTGGCGCCAATGTTCTGTCGAATAAAAACAGTACACGCATTGGATATTAAATTTCTTTTTTGAGTATCGGTAAGTAAATGAGTTATGGTAGTTTGAAAAGTGGTATAATCCGCAACAGGGAAGGCTATGCCCAATTTGACCATGCTGGTTGCTTCATGAAACTTCAGGTAATTCGGGCCAAAGACAATGGGAGTTCCGAAAATGGCAGCCTCGAGTGTATTATGTATTCCTACGCCAAAACCACCTCCAATGTAGGCTAAATCAGCATATTTATAGATGGACGACAGGATTCCGATGGTATCAACAATCAGAACCTGTTTGTTCATAACCGATTCTTCGGTAGCTTCTGTATAACAAATAACCGGGCTTTTCAACAGACTTATTAACCTTTCAACGTTTGACTGCTTTGTTTCATGGGGTGCAATGATGAATTTAGTTTCAGGATGGCTGTGAATATACTGAATGAGCAACTCTTCATCAGGCTTCCATGTGCTTCCGGCTACCACCAATTGGCTGTCACCCTTAAATTTTTCGACTATCGGTATATTTTTTCCACTGAGGGCAATTTCAGCTACACGGTCGAATCGGGTGTCTCCCACTTGTGTTACCTGGTGAATGCCAATTTGGTTAAGCAACTCAACCGATTTTTCATCCTGAACAAAGAGGTGTTCAAATCCTCCGAGTATTTTCCGGTACCATTTTCCCCAGGGTGAGTTCCTGAAGAAAATCTGATTTTCGCGAAAAATAGCTGAGAACAGATAAAGCGGGATATTAGCATTCCTCAGTTCATTGATATAATGGAACCAAAATTCGTATTTCACAAAGAATACTATTTCCGGACGTACCAATTCAATCAGCATAAGAGCATTCTTTTTAGTGTCGGCTGGCAGATAAAAAATATAATCGGCCAATTCATAGTTTTTGCGAATTTCGTAGCCTGAAGGGGAGAAAAATGTCAGTAAGATTTGGTATTTGGGGTGCTGTTTCCGGATAATTTCAATTACAGGCCGCCCCTGTTCAAACTCACCGAGTGAAGCACAATGAACCCAGATGATTGGCCGGTCGTGATTAATTATTGCTTTTATTCCGGCAAAGGTTTGTTTCCGTCCGTTATTGATCTGACTTGCCTTGAGGTTGAAAGGCGCAGCCAGTTTAATCAGGACGGAATAAAAAAAAATTGAAATATTATAAAGGGCCTTCATTCAGTATTCATTTGAGTCGGTAAAAATAGTGATTTTAGAGTCAGAGTCTCACTTGGAGTGAGACTCTGACTCTAGTCGTATTACAGGCTGGCCAAATACCCGGTGTCTTTCTTTAAATTTGGCTGCATAGAAGCCTGAACAGCCAGTTGGTCGCAGCGTTCATTTTCCGGAATGTTGTCATGGCCTTTGATCCAGACAAATTTTATCTGATGTTTTTCGTAAATTTTCATGAAACGCATCCAGAGGTCTTCGTTTTTTTTGCCTTTGAACCGAATTTTTATCCAATTCCAAATCCAACCCTTTTCAACAGCATCAACCACATATTTCGAATCGGAGTAAATGGTGACTGGTGAGTTTTCAATCTTTAGCGCTTCCAGTCCAACAATTACAGCCAGCAATTCCATCCGGTTGTTGGTGGTCAGCTCAAATCCGTCGGATAATTCTTTTCTGAACCGACCTGCAAGAAGGACTACTCCATATCCGCCCGGACCTGGGTTTCCGCGTGCAGCGCCATCAGTATAAATGGTAATATTCAAGTTAGTTTATAATGGTCATTTCATCAATCAGGTTCTGAGCTCCACCCATTTTGTCAATGGTCCAAAGCACAAAACGGATATCAACATTAATACATTTCTGGAGTTCGTTTTCGTATGCCACATCTCCGCTCATGGCCTCCCAGTTACCATCGAAAGCAATTCCAATCAATTCACCTTTGCCATTAATGACAGGGCTTCCGGAGTTTCCGCCAGTAATATCGTTATTCGTTGTGAAGCAGGTATGAAGGCTTCCGTCAGCATCGGCATAACGGCCATAATCTTTGGCTGCATGGAGTTGTTTCAGCTTAGCTGGTACGTCAAATTCATAATCACCCGGAATCTCTTTTTCGGTATATCCTTCCAGTGTGGTGAAATAGTTGTACTTAACTCCATCGCGGGGGATGTAGTCGCCCACAGTTCCGTAGGTTAATCGCATACTTGAATTAGCATCCGGATAGAAAGTTTTACCGGCTTCCATTTCCATCAGGCCACCAACAAACAGGCGGTTTCCTTTCGCAAGCGCTTCGGTTGTTTTCCCTGTTTCTTCTCCAATCTGGCTTCTCATCTGGAATATTTCAAAAGCAACCTGAAAGATCGGATCCTTTTCAAGAACCCTGGCTTTGGGATCTTCGAAGAATTTGGCCAGGCGTTCCTGACTTCCAAAGATTGATCTGGCATACAACTCTTTGGTGTATTTTTCGAAATTATTACCGTACCTGGTTTGCACTACCTTAAAAAATGGCGGATGGTATTGCGGGGCAACATTTTCCTGATAGATACGGAAAAGTCCGGCTGAAATTTTCTGGTCGGTTGCCGGGTCATAATCTTTGAAAAATTCATCCAGACCGTCTTTTACCCGTTGACCGGCCTTGCTTAAACGTTCCGATTTTTTATCCGTTTTCAACAAGTCGTAAAGCGGTCTTGTGCGGTAAGCGAAAGTGAAAATTTCAGGTCCGCGAAGCAAAGTCTCCGACATATATTCCGAAGCCACCTTGTTGTCTATATCTTTGTAAGCGATGGAAATCAGGTTAAACGCCTCGCCGTATTTGGCTTTTCGCTGCTCATCGGCATTCGCCCATTGGGTGAACCGGTTTTCCAATTCTTTCTTTTTTTCGATCACATTCAGGCTTTCAAGTCCTTTGTTTTGTCCGATGCTGTATTTATAATAGTTTGAACTGCCGGCAAATTTGGCAGCATACATGATTCTTGCTTTCGGGGATGTTGTCATGAATTCCTTCATGATACGTTGTTTTTCGGCGCGAACCTGGATGCGAATCGGATTGGTAACCTTCATGGTATTTTCAATGCCATACGAAGTTTGATACCGGTTAGTCCTTCCTGGATAGCCCAAAATCATAGCAAAATCATCCATTTGATAACCTTTCAGCGAAATTGGCAGATGTTTTTTAGGTTTGTACGGGACATTATCTTGTGAATAGGAGGCTGGTTTTCCTTCTTTACCACAATAAATACGGAATATACTAAAATCGGCAGTATGCCTCGGCCACATCCAGTTGTCGGTTTCCCCTCCGAATTTTCCCATTGATTGAGGCGGGGCGCCGACCAACCTGATATCTTTGAATGTTTCGTAAATGAACAAATAATATTTGTTCCCGTCGTAAAGAGGCTGAACACGTGCTTCGTAATGGGTGTCGCCAATAGCTTCTTTTTCAATTTTTGAAGCAAGTTCACGAACTTTTTTACTTCGTTCGTCTCCGGTCATCTGGTCATTTAGTTCAGGAAGAATTTTTTCTGAAACATCTTCAAAGCGTATCATAAATGAAGCTGATTTTCCCGGATTGGGTAACTCATCATTTTTTGTTTTGGCCCAGAACCCATCTTTCAGGTAATCGTGGTCAACAGTACTATGTTCCTGAATTTCCCCAAATCCACAATGATGGTTGGTCAGGAGAAGTCCTTCTGCAGAAATAAGTTCGGCAGTACAAGATCCATGATCAAGTGAAACAACGGCATCCTTCAGGCTTGAATGATTTATACTGTAAATATCCTCAGCATTCAACGAACATCCTTCTTTCTTCATTTCATTGATATTCAGCTTTTCAATCAAAGCCGGTAACCACATCCCCTCGTCGGCTTTAACTATTGCTGGTGCGATGACCTGGATGAATGCGACAATTACTAAAAATCGTTTCATTGGATAAATTAAAAGTACTTAATTTGAAAAATAATGCGCAAAGATATGGATATATGCCTAAAACTATCCACAACCTATAGATTTGTTATCTTTGTGGCCAAATTTAATCAGCTAAGTTCATGGAAAAAAAAGTGAGGGTACGGTTTGCCCCAAGTCCTACCGGCCCGCTCCATATTGGTGGGGTGCGGACAGCTTTGTTCAATTATTTGTTTGCTAAAAAACATGGCGGCGATTTTCTTTTGCGTATTGAAGATACCGATCAGAACCGGTTCGTTCCGGGAGCAGAACAATACATCATAGAAGCGTTGACCTGGTGTGGAATTGTACCCAACGAGGGAGTTGGATTTGGAGGAGACTTTGGCCCATACCGTCAAAGCGAGCGCAAACCGATTTATAAAAAATATGCCGATCAACTGATTGAAAGTGGTTTTGCCTATTATTCCTTTGATTCCGCTGAAGAATTGGACGAACTCAGGAAACAGGCCGAAGCCGAAAAACAGGTTTTTTCATACGATTTGCATACACGTCAGGCATTGAAGAACTCGCTCACTCTTTCTGCTGAAGAAGTTCAGGCTAGATTGGCCGGTGGCGAACCTTACGTTATCCGTTTCAAAATGCCTGAAAACCGCGATATTGTTGAGGACGATTTAATTCGTGGACGTGTGTCGTTCAATACCAATCAGCTCGACGATAAGGTTTTGTTTAAATCTGACGGAATGCCCACCTACCATCTGGCCAATGTGGTTGACGATCATCTGATGCAGATTACCCATGTAATCCGCGGAGAAGAATGGCTTCCTTCCATGCCCTTGCATATTCTGCTATACGAATCGTTGGGTATTTCAGAAAACCGCCCACAATTTTCGCACCTTCCGCTTATCCTGAAACCGGAAGGTAAAGGAAAGTTGAGCAAACGCGATGGCGATAAAATGGGATTTCCGGTATTTCCATTGCTTTGGAAGGATCCGGAAACCGGTGATATTTCAAGAGGATATCGGGAAGATGGCTATTTCCCTGAAGCTTTTATCAACATGCTGGCTTTGCTGGGCTGGAGCCCCGGAACCGAACAGGAATTTTTCTCTGTCGGTGAATTGGTTGAAAGTTTCGATCTGTCACGCGTGGTAAAATCGGGCGCACGTTTCGATCCGGAGAAGGCCAAATGGTTCAACAGGCATTACCTGCAACAGAAGTCGCCTGCCGAACTTGCCGGGCTGTTTTTACCAATCCTGAATGAAAAAGGAATTGATCCCGACAGACATCGCCTCGAGCGAATTGTCGGGATGATTCAGGAGCGCTGCGAATTTGTGAAAGACATCTGGACTCAGGCACATTTCTTTTTTCAGGCCCCCGAAAGCTATGACGAAAAAACGGTGAAATCGAAATGGAAAACCGATACCAATGTGAAACTGCAGGCCATTTCAGCGCTTTTCGAAACCGTTTCAGAGTGGAAAGCGGAATCAATCAAAGAAGTGTTTTCTGTGTTTATGACAGCAAAGGAATGGGGATTTGGCGCAGTAATGGTTCCGGTTCGCCTGGCTTTGGTTGGAAGCAGTTCAGGTCCTGACCTTTTTGAAATCTGCGAACTGATTGGTAAAGAGGAAACGATTGAACGGATAAAAACAGCAATCATCAAAATTAATTGATTAAAATTTGTGGGTAAGGTTCAATTTCATTAACTTTTCTAAAAAAATTACATCATGAGTATGCAATTTATCTCTGACAGCAAAGGTCAAACGACTGGCGTGTATATTCCAATTAATGAATGGAATGCGTTGAAAAGTAAATTCAATGGCATTGATTTAGAACTCGAAATTCCAACCTGGCAAATGGATGAAGTGAGTGAACGAATGGAGGATTATCGGAAGAATCCTGATCAGGCACTGGATTTTGACCAATCCATGGATGAAATTGAAAAAGAGTTGTAATGTACAAATCAATTATTTTACCGTTAGCCAAAAAGGATATTCGGGATTCCGCTTTTTGGTATGAACAACAGCAAAAAGGACTTGGGAAAAGATTTACGGTAGAGATTCGGGATAAAATCCATTTTATACAACAAAATCCTGAATCTTTTAATTTAAAATATAACAACATGAGGACTGCTGTTTTAACAACTTTTCCTTTTCTGATTCATTACTGTATTGATGACAACAATAAGTTGGTAATAATTTCTGCTATTTTTCATACAAGCCGAAATCCAAAGATTTGGCAAAAAAGATAATGAAAAATGGCCGCATGATTCATAAATATAAGGTTGGTGGATAGTGCTCACCGCTCTCTCTGTAAATATTCAAGGAGTTTAAAAGGTGAAATTTGCAACTCCAATTTTTTTAAACCTAACTCTTGCCGAGCTTCTACCTCAAGTACCCTAAATGCCTTCAATTTTTACAAAACTGAAATTGATGATATATTCGCTGGCATTGCTTTAATTTCCACCTTTTTGTATTTTTTTGGCGAAAAGGAATCGGATTATTTAACTGATTAACCCGAAACTTGAACCAAGGCCTTGAGTTATTAAATTGTTTGAAATTCGTAATTATCCCTTTGAATTTCGTTAAACGATTTTCAATTTTTTCTGTTTATTTGCATCATTAAACAATTTAAAATGAGACGAAAATTGAATTGCACATTTAAATTTATCATTTTTATTATTGCATTGAATTTTGCAATGAATGCCAGTGCGCAAACTACCGACAGTTTAAAACAGGAAACAGGTATTTTTACAGGCGCTGTAACCGTGACTACCAAGGGACTTTCAACGTTTCCCAACCTGACATTGGGCAAGCCGGCAGCAATCCTCGATTTGTCGATGGGTGGTAAAAAACTCAGGTTCGAGCCTGTATTAAGGTTTTCACTTGAAGGTAAACCATGGTCGTTTATTTTCTGGTGCCGTTACGAACTACTCAACAACGAAAAATTTCAGTTTAAAATCGGGGCACATCCGGCTTATGCGTTTAAAACTGTAACAGTTAACCATAACGGAACAACCAAAGATATTTTGCGGGCACAACAATTCCTTGCCGGCGAATTGGCGCCTGTTTTTAAAGTTGGCAAAAACATAAGCCTGGGACCGTATTATATTTATGCTCACGGAATGGAAAAAGACATTGTACAAAGCAGCAACTTTATCTCCTTCAGGGCTAATTTTTCAAATATTAACCTGTCTGATAATTATTTTATGCGTTTAATGGCGCAGGCATACTACCTGAAATTAGACGCCAATGATGGTTTTTATGTGAATTCCACCCTTTCAATGAACCGGCGGAATTTTCCGTTTTCAGTTTCTTCCTCCATGAATAAAGCTATTCAGTCTGAAATTGCCGGCGACAATTTCTTGTGGAATATCAACCTGTCTTATTCGTTTAATACGAGGTATACTAAACTTTAATAACTCGAATTTTTTAACCCTTATGAAATGGTCAAAATTGAGTCTATAGAAGAGTTTTACCTACGGAAATTCGATTGGATTCCCGATAATATCCGCAATGAAATCGGCCATTTTAATGTATTTCAGCATGAGCCTATTGAACCCGGAAAGACAAAGGCTCTTCCATATAAAAGACGTGATTTTTATAAAGTCATGTTGGTGATTGGCAATATCAATATGAATTATGCCGATCAGGTTATTTCAGTAAAAAAGCAGGCCTTGTTTTTCTCCAATCCGCAGATTCCATACAATTGCGAAAACCTGGAACGAATTGAAGATGGGTTCTATTGCATTTTCAATCAGCACTTTTTTCATCAGTTTGGCGACTTAAATCAATATTCAGTATTTCAGCCGGGTGGAAATCATGTGTTCGAATTGTCAGACGAACAAGTGGTACAAATTACCGCCATCTACAAAAAGATGTTCGATGAGATCAATTCTGATTACCTTCATAAATATGATGTGTTGCGGAATCTGGTTTTTGAACTCCTGCATTTTGGCATGAAAATTCAACCCGCGGCAAAATCTGACAAGCAACTCATTAATGCTTCGCAGCGGATTTCAACCTTGTTTCTGGAATTGCTTGAACGTCAATTCCCGATTGACGAAAACCATCAAACATTTAGTCTGCGCTCTGCATCCGATTTCTCCAATCAGCTCAACGTTCATGTGAACCACTTAAACCGGGCTGTAAAAGAAACAACCGGGAAGACAAGCTCGCAAATCATTGCCGAGCGCATTTTGCAGGAAGCTAAAATCCTGCTGAAACACAGTGCCTGGAAGGTATCAGAAATTGCCTATGCGCTCGGTTTTACCGAAGTCGCCCACTTCAATAATTTCTTCAAAAAACATGTTCAGTTAAGTCCGCTAAAATTCAGGAATATTTAAATTTTCAGATTAATTCTGAAACCGGTATTCATTTGGTGAAAATCCGGTCCGGTTCTTAAACAGCCGTGTGAAGTGTTGTGGATATTTGAACCCTAATTCGAATGCAATTTCATTTACCGTTTTATCGGTGTCAAATGTCTTGTTTTTGGCCACGTCAATAATTTTGTCCTGAATATATTCTTTTGCCGATTTTCCTGTTTCCTTTTTAATCAAATCACCAAAATAGTTGGCAGATAAATAAAGTTCTTCGGCAAAATACGCAACAGAAGGCAACCCGAATCTCTGAGGCTTATCGGATGAAAAATAACTATTCAGCAGTTCTTCAAACTTTTCCAAAATCCCCTTGTTTGCATTGTCTCTTGTGATGAATTGCCGGTCATAAAACCGTTCGCAGTAATTCAGGAACAATTCAATGTTTGAAGCAAATAGTTTCTTGCTGTGCTTGTCAATATTTTGTTGTAGTTCAAATTCTATTTTTGAAAAACAATCCAAAACAATCTGCCTTTCGCGTTCCGACAAGTGCAAGGCTTCGTTGGCGTTGTAACTGAAAAAGTTATACTCATCAATACTTTTGGCAAGAGAAGTACCGCGGATCAGGTCAGGATGAAACACAAGAGCATGCCCTTTAGGCTGATACACTTGTCCGTCAGTTTCAACAACAATCATTTGCCCCGGTGCAACAAAAAGCAAAGTACCCTCCTGATAGTCATAGTAATTACGTCCATATTTTAAATCACAACCTTTAAAATCTTTCAAAAAAATGCAATACATGCCATAATTGATCCGAACAGTCTTTTCCCCACCCCACGATCTTGGATTCGCTTTGGACAAATCAACTACACTCACCAAAGGGTGTAACGTTTCGTGATTATTCAAGACATTGAATTCACTTACCGTATCAAATCTGAAAATCCGTTCCATAGTTGTTATTGTTTTTCTGAAGCAAATTTAAATATTCCTGCATAGTTGTAACCATTCGATAGGCCCAATCAGTAAAAATGGTAGAAGATACCGTAATCCATATACAAATGCCTAAATTGTAAGTTCTTACATTTGTAGAATGTAAAATTACAGTAAAATGAGAAATGAATTTAAAAGTTGGAAAACAATACGTTTAAACCATTCTTTGGTAAAATATGCGAAACACTCAATTCTCATGAATGTTCTTTTATTGTCTCTGGCAATTACAGGTCTGTCGTCTTATGCCACCGACAAAGAAAAACCATTGAAGATTCGTGAGCAAGGCAGTTTTGCCGTTGGTGGAACTGTGATTACCAATCCCGGTACATTTAATCCCTGCCAACCAACCCCTGAAGGACAAACCTTCCATGGTGATCATGCTTATGTGTTTTATCAAATTCCGGTGAAAGCCCGCAAATATCCGTTAGTAATGTGGCATGGCATCGGGCAGTTTTCAAAGACCTGGGAAACCACACCCGATGGGCGGGAAGGATTTCAGAACATCTTTTTACGAAGAAAATTTCCCGTTTATTTGATTGACCAGCCAAGGAGAGGCAATGCCGGTCGCAGCACGGTGGCTGGCACCATTACACCAACACCCGATGAACAGGGATGGTTTGGTACTTTTCGAATTGGTATTTGGCCAAATTATTTTGAGGGGGTACAGTTTGCCCGCGATTCAGCTACGCTTAACCAGTATTTCCGCGCCATGACACCGAGTATCGGGCCTATCGATATCAATGTCAATACCGATGCCGTTTCGGCGCTGTTCAATAAAATTGGGCCGGCAATTCTTGTTACGCATTCGCATTCCGGAGGAATGGGCTGGGCTACCGCAGTCAAAAATCAACATGTAAAAGCGATAGTTTCGTATGAACCGGGAAGTGGCTTCCTTTTCCCGGAAGGAGAAGTGCCCGCACCTATACCAATGGCCGGAGGTACACTCGCCGCTGTTGGAGTGCCTTTATCAGATTTTATGAAGCTTACTAAAATCCCGATAATTATTTATTACGGTGATTTTATTCCCGATAAACCAATCGATAACCCGGGTCAGGATGGATGGCGGGCACGCCTTGAAATGGCAAAGTTGTGGCGGGATGCAGTAAACCGACATGGTGGCGATGTTACGGTAGTCCATCTGCCTGAAATCGGAATTAAAGGCAATACGCATTTTCCGTTTTCAGATTTAAATAATCTGGAAATAGCCGATTTAATGTCGGCATGGTTAAAGGGAAAAGGGTTGGATTAAATTGGAGAAAATACTTCAGTAAAATAAGTAGAAACACTAAATAAATATCAGTATGAAAGCAACAATTATCGGACTATTTGTAATCATCATGGGTGCACAATTATCGCTTGCACAAAATTCTGCTGCCGAGCAGGAAATCATCAATCTCTCGAAAGAAAAATGGCAGTGGATGGCAGACAAAAATGTAGATGTCCTGAATAATCTCTTTCACGAAAAGTCTGTGTTTGTACACATGGGAGGATCCTGGGGGAAAGAACAGGAACTCAATGTCATCAAAAGCGGAGGCATTTGGTACAAAAAAGCGGATATCCATGAAGTATCTGTAAATATCATTGATAATACGGCCATCCTTTTAAATCGGATTGATTTGTTAGCCGTTGTTGGTGGAAATGAAGTTACTAACCCGTTTATGGTTACTGAAGTGTACGTTAAAGTAGGCGATAGCTGGAAATTGGGGTCTTTGTCGTTTACTAAATTACTAACACCATAGCTCCCTAATAATCAAACAGAATTGTATGAAAAAAAAATCAATTAAAATACTCATTGCGTTAATCATGGCAATAAGTTGTTTTTCCTTTACCCTGAATGCTAAAGACAATATGAATGAAGATGTAATACTAAACCCCAAAGAACAAAGCATCATTACCATTGCTGCATTAACGGCAAAGGGCGATTTATCACATTTAAAGACAGAGCTGAATGTTGGTCTCGAAGTAGGTCTTACCATCAACCAAATTAAAGAAGTCCTTGTTCACCTGTATGCCTACTGCGGGTTTCCGCGAAGTATTCGCGGGTTGCAAACCTTTATGGAAGTGTTGAATAAACGCAAAGCCAAGGGAATCAATGATAAAACGGGCGCTGATGCTTCGCCCATTCCGGGGGAACAATCTAAATACGAACGAGGTAAAAAGGTTTTGGGTGAACTCACAAAAGCGCCGCAAGACGGAGCCTTGACCGGTTATGCAGCTTTTGCCCCGGTAATAGATACCTTTCTGAAAGAGCATTTGTTTGCCGATATTTTTGAAAGAGACGTTTTAACCTACGCGCAACGTGAATTGGTCTCGATATCGGTACTCAGTGCCATAGGTGGTGTAGAACCCATGCTCAGAAGTCATCTTGCCATTTCACTGAATGTGGGTTTAACTCCCGGACAGTTGAATGAATTTGTGGAAATCATAAAATCAAATGTGGGAGAAACAGAAGCCAACGATACCCAGTCAGTTTTAAACGAGTTGCTGAAAAACAGGCAATAATCGAACTCAAAAAAGAATCAAAATGAAGTGTATTTTTAAACTCAGCCTATTGTTTCTGACGATTTTGTTTGTTGCCTGTAATATTAAGCAGCCGCAGAAAGCGATGGAACAAAAAACAGAACTTGTTTTTCCAAAAGGAAATAAAATTACCAACAACAACTTTACAGGTACGGCATGGCTTCAAATGCTTATAAACAATGACAGTACATACAATACCTCTATTGGTAATGTAACTTTTGAACCCAAAGCAAGAACGAACTGGCACAAACATCCGGGCGGGCAAATTCTACTTGTTACAGACGGACAAGGTTATTATCAGGAAAAAGGGAAGCCTGCGCAGTTTTTGAACAAAGGCGATGTCGCAAAAATTCCCCCTGATGCAGAGCATTGGCACGGTGCCGCAATCGAAAGCAGACTTACTCATATTGCTATAAGTCCCAATACCGATAAAGGAAGTGTGGTCTGGCTGCAACCTGTTACCGAAGAAGAGTACAGTCAGTCCACCAAATAATGTACTTGTACAGTAAGCAAAAATACTGCTTACCATTTCGACTGAAGTCTATATGAAAAAATAAAAAACCAATATCAGCTAAAAAGAACATCCAAAATGAAAAAACTAATTATTGTACCGACATTTTTACTGATGACTTTCGCAAACAGTGTTTTTGCACAAGACTGGCCTCAGTTTCTTGGACCCGAAAGAAACAGCACATCGCCCCAGAAAGGAATTTTGCGCACCTGGCCTGATAACGGGCCCGAAGTTTTATGGACTGCCAGCATTGGCATCGGTTATGGCGGACCTTCAGTGAAAAAAGGCAAAGTTTATCTGCTCGACAGAGATGATCTGGTAGGCGACAAACTTAGATGCTTCGATTTTTCATCTGGAAAAGAGATGTGGAATTTTGCATACGATGCTCCGGGAGCGGTAATGTTTCCAGGCTCGCGAAGTGTTCCGGCAATCGACGGAAATCACATTTATACATGCGGACCTTATGGCGATTTATATTGTATTGATATCAACACGCACAAACCCGTTTGGAATAAAAATGTATGGAAAGATTTTGGTGGCGGGAAAATTCCCATCTGGGCCATTTCGCAGTGCCCGCTGGTGTATGGCGATTTATTGATTATCGCATCGCAGGCTCCGGAAGCCGGTGTGGTTGCCTATAACAAAACCAAGGGCGAAATTGTGTGGAAAACGCCCAATCTGGGTAACGAAACGTATGTCAGTCCTTCGTTGGTAAAAATCGACGGAGCCGACCATATTGTGATGGTCACCTCCTCAACTAACCCAATTGGGCATCCTGAATTACCAAAGACCCCGGGCAATATCACCGGAATAGAACCTCTTACAGGAAAAATCCTCTGGAATTTTTCAGGCTGGGATTGTCATATTTCAGTCCCGGGTGCAGTGGATGCCGGTAATAATAAAATACTTGTTGTAGGCGGATATGAATACGGTGCTTTGATGATACAAGTCGAAAAAATGGCTGATGGCAGCTTCGGGACGAAAGAAATTTTCAAAACCGTGGAGTTTGGCGACCAGACAAAACCACCGGTATTACATAACGGCTTCTTCTATGCCCAATACGGAACCAACAACCGGCGCGATGGCCTGGTTTGCATGAACATGAACGGTGAAATCATGTGGAAAACCAAACGTGACCCTGATTTTAACAAAGGAAGTATGATTTTGGCCGACGGATTGATTTTAGCTACCGACGGCGCCAAAAAGTTATATCTGATCGAACCTGATCCGGCAGCCTTTAAACCAATTGCCTCTGCGGAATTGCTTGCTGAGCAAAAGAGCGATGATCCAAGAGCCGCAAGGTTTGGAACGCAAAACTGGGCCCCAATTGCACTTGCCGATGGCAAACTGTTAATCCGCGATCAAAGCCGGTTAATGTGTGTCAAAGTTGCTCAATAATTTATGCTTGTTTCATTTTCGTAACTCTTTGTTTGTTTTAAGCTATTTTTCAGACTATTTCTGTTGGATAGTTGTATCATCATTTAAAAGCATAAAATCATGGAAACAAAAATGCAAAAACGCAAATTAGGAAACAGCAACCTTGAAGTTTCAGCGCTTGGACTTGGATGTATGGGAATGAGTTTTGGTTATGGAACCGTTGCCGATGAAAAAGAAATGATTTCAATGATCCGGGAAGCGGTTAATCTGGGAGTCACATTTTTTGATACCGCCGAAGTGTATGGCCCATACACCAATGAGGAACTTGTTGGCAAAGCTCTTTCGCCTGTCCGCGACAAAGTGGTCATTGCCACCAAGTTTGGCTTCCGGTTCGACCCAAATACCAATGCGACTCTGGGCCTGACCAGTCGCCCGGAACACATTAAAACGGTAGTGGAAGGATCACTTAAACGACTCAAAACCGATTATATCGATTTGTATTACCAGCACCGCGTTGACCCGAATGTACCTATCGAAGACGTGGCTGGAGCCGTTAAGGATTTAATTCAGGAAGGCAAGGTCAAACATTTTGGCCTCTCGGAAGCCGGGGTTAAAAATATCCGCCTCGCACATGCCGTTCAGCCTGTAACTGCCCTGCAAAGTGAATACTCGCTCTGGTGGCGCGAACCGGAAACAGAAATCATCCCAACACTCGAAGAACTTGGAATTGGACTGGTGGCTTACAGCCCGCTTGGAAAAGGCTTTTTGACCGGGAAAATGAGAAAAGAGACGACATTTGGAAGTGCTGATTTCCGTAACACAGTGCCACGGTTATCTCCTGAAAACAGACAGGCAAACCAGGGTTTTGTTGACTTGCTTGAACAGATGGCAAAAAGCAAAAATGCCACGCCTGCACAGATTGCACTTGCCTGGTTGCTGGCTCAAAAACCATGGATTGTCCCGATTCCGGGAACCACAAAACTTCATCGCCTGCAAGAAAACCTGGGAGCAGCCTCCGTCGTACTTTCATCAGACGAACTTGCTGAAATTGAAACTGCGGCTGCGAAAATGAAAGTGGCAGGCGACAGATATTCGGAAGGAAGCGCGAAAATGATTGATCGCTAATAAAGAAGATTATTTTGTGCTGGTTTTTAAAAGCTTACATCACTTTCAAATCAACTCCCATTAATAGAAGAATAACCAACACCAGCCCGACCAAAATCCTGTACCAACCAAATACTTTAAAGCCATGTTTCTGAAGGAAAGTGATAAAGGTTTTGATGGCAATCATGGCCACAACAAAAGCGACCATGTTGCCAACGACCAGAATGCCAATATTTTCAGCGTTAAAATGTTTGTAGTCTTTGACCAGCTTAAAGGCTGAAGCAGCGGCCATAGTTGGCACAGCAAGAAAAAATGAAAACTCTGCCGCATTTTTCCTGCTAAGTTTTTGCTGCATCCCACCGATGATCGTTGCTGCTGAACGCGAGACGCCAGGAATCATTGCAATACATTGCCAAAAACCAATTTTTAAAGCGGTAGCGTCGGTGATTTCCTGATTTTCGTTTTCATTTTTAAACCATTTATCCACAAAAAGTAAAAGAATACCACCAAGTAACATGGTGATTGCTACAACCATTACATTTTCGAACATTCTGTCGATTAATTTATTGGCAAGCAGGCCAATTGCCGCAGCCGGCAGAAAGGCCACAAAAAGTTTTTTATAGAATTTCCAACTTTGAAGAAACCTTCGCCAATAGAGAACAACTACCGAGAGAATTGCCCCAAACTGAATATTTACAGTAAAAGCTTTGGTGAATTCATCCATTTTCGTTCCCAGCAAAGCTTCGGTAATTATCATGTGTCCGGTTGATGAAATGGGCAGAAATTCGGTGATTCCTTCCACAATAGAAATAACAATGGCTTCGAAAACTGTCATAAGTGCATTTCAATTTTTATGACAGAACCTACATTGACAAGAGGAATCAGTAAAGTGCCGAACGCCAACTATTTTACCATTCTTTCTATCAAATCGATTCTGAATTCTGTCTAAGAGATCTATTTCATTATTTTCAAAATAGCGTCTCAATGAGTAACAACATAAATCTGCAATTTGAATCAAACTAGTGAGTTCTGAGTTGACAAAAAAGGGAGTTTCGATTATGTGTTCAATACTAGTCCATAAAGTACCATAACTATGAAATTTTTTCATCAAAGCAGTATGCTTTTTAGATACTGTTTCATTATTGTCATGGATTAGTGTGCCATAAAGCTGAGAATCTCTTGTGCTTTTGCTGACAATCTTCATATATTGCTCAAATCTTGAGACTAATTGTTCAAGTGCTTGCTCATCAACAGACTGTTTGGCTCGTAAAGGATCGAAGTGTACTTTATTTATTGATTCTGCAAATAATCGCGCAAACGACCACCCTCCTATTAAATCAGCTAATTCCTGAATAAATGCAATTCTTTCCGCAAGAGTTAAATGAATATATGCTTCAGTCTGGCGATAATTTTTTCTTGTTTGCTTATAAAGATTGTTATTAGGACTTTTTTGAAGCTTAAGCAACTCCATTTTTCTTATTTTGCCGACCTCATAGCGTCGTTGAGCATAAGTCAAATCTTCAAATTTCACAATCTTGCTTTGCTCAATAAACTTTCTGACAATCCACCCGGTATGAATTTCTGAGTTTTCTAAATCATATTTTTGCTTAATCTTTGAAATTCCTCTTTCACAAAATTTCCAGCATGAAATTGGAATTGATAATCCAGCTAGCACATAATGACTTGTATTTCCAGGCACTTCAGGTGTTCCTGACTCATCTATGTAGCAGAAGTAAACCATCGCTTAAAGGCATAAAAAAAGCGACTGATATCAGGGAATTTTTCCCTTTGTTGAGACGCTTGGCGACTCTTCTCAGACGCAAGGGCAAATGTAAGATTTTTTATGAAGAAGCAAAACTAAGCTGACTTTTTTATTCGCATGTAAAAATAGGTTTTTCCTTCACTTCGGTTATCAAAATTGTAAATTTCCTTTCCGTGATGCAGCCGGTAGAAAGAAAGCATTGCTATATCTCCGGCGCAAAATAAAGAATGCAAACACATTACAGTCATCGAAAAATAAAAGAGACCGGTGTTTCCTGTTTTCAGGATTATAATCAGGCAAAGCATTTTTATAATTACAAATGGAGCCAAAGCTACAACATGAAATGCTTTAGCTGCAATTACCTGTCGGTCGGCCAAAGCATAAAAGATGAATTTTTTCAAAATAAATCCGAATGAAATTTTCCGGGCGCCTGTAAGCAAATAAGCGAGGGCATGAAGTAATTCATGGATAATGACAAGTGCTGTAAATGAAAACAAGATGGCGAGACCAACGCCAGCAAATGCTTCTGTATAACCTTTTATCAGGAGTACAATACTTCGTGTTAAGAAAAATCCGAACAACAAAAGCATGATTATCTGGTAAACCGAATAAATACGGATGATGTATTTTTCTTTCCTGATTTGTTCGATCACAAACTCGCGCAATTTTTGGTGTGAAACTTCTGCCAATAGTTCGAATTCGACTTCATCTTGCAAATCTTCAGGGCTTAGCTTTATTCTCATACCTTCCTACTTATTTTGGATGATTTCAGTCAGGGCTTTCAGGTTAATTAGACGTATGAAAAAAGCGAACAGGGCGCTGACTGAAATCATGATAAAATATCCGATAACCCAATTGTTGATTTGCTTACTCAGATATCCGGCCAGAAAAACAAATCCAACAAAAAGGATTAGTTTGGCAATTAGTAGGTAATTGATTTTCAATTTTAATAAATATACAGCAAGAATGGTTTGTGACAAAGCAGTAAAGAGTTGAGTGAACAGGCTGGCCCAGGCCGATCCTAATGCCTGTATTTCTGGTATCAGAAGTAAATTCAGTCCAACGTTTATTCCCATTCCAACCAGGGCCATCAGGTTTAGCTGACGAATGCTGCCATTGGCTGTAAGCAGCGTGCCAAAAATGTAGGTGGTGGCAATACCCAGAAAACTTATCATCAGTAACCTGAAAATGGAAGCGGACAGTTCACTGTTACTGTAATTGAGCAAAACCATGATTTCATGATCATAAAATCCGGACGAAAGGCTGAGTATGATGGCGGGCACAAATAGCAGAAGAAATGAGAATTGCACCATGGAACCAATTTCATCCTTCTGTTTGATCATCCGTGCAAAAATGGGTAGCAATAGCCCGGCAAACAGAACTCCGAACATCGAAGCTGCATCGAGCAAACGAAAAGCGTGAGCATAAATCCCGGCCTGTTCTTTACCGTTGAGCAATAAACGTTCGAGCATTACCGAATCGATCCGGTTATAAAACGACATCAGCAGAATAAGTAAAGCATAAGGATAACTTTTTTTCAGAAAGACCATGAAAAACCGCCAGTCGAAGTAAAATTTAAGTTTCCCGGTTCGCGCCAAAAGAACGCCGAAAGTGATTAAACTGGTGATCAGGTAGGCAGCGGTTTGTGCATAAACAAACCATTCAATCTGGAAAGCATGGCCGGTTATGTTGGTAAATAGCAGCACTGAGCAGATTAGGATCATGATTGAGCGGTCGAGTACCGATAATAGGCTGTCGGTTCGAAACAAGTGCAAACCACTGATGTTTGACCTTAAATAGAGGGTAAATGAAATCAGGAACTGGTTGAGGATAAGAAAGAACAAGAGGTGGAGCTGAACTTCCCGATATCCGATAATTAAAGCAACAGCGATGGCAATAACAGCATAAACCCCTGCCAGCAAAAATTTTAATCCAACAATATTGCTGATATGTTTTCGGAGAAGATGACGGTTCTGGGCAATGTTTTTATTGTTGTAACTGGTTATCCCGAGGTCGAGCAAAATATTCAGGATCATTGAGAAATTCAGGAGCGAAAAATACAATCCGTAACTTTCGTCGCCCACCAGATTTTGCACGGTAAGGTCAATTCCGAATATCCAGAAAGGTTTGATTAAAACATTCAGAAAAAGCAGTAGCAGCAGATTTGTAATAAACTTCCGTTTCAATCGGGTATCTTTTTCCGGTTTGATTAAAGTGGTTCAAAAGTAGCAATTTTTTAAACAGACTTTGTACATTTGATTAGATTTCGATATCCTAACTGTTAGCTATGATTATTGCAGTAAATACCCGTTTACTTATTCAGGGAAAACTCGAAGGGATTGGGTGGTTTACGCGTGAAACCTTATCACGCATAACACGCAACCATCCGGAACATCAGTTTTTATTTATTTTCGACCGCCCGTTTGCCGACGAATTTGTTTTCACTGAAAATGTTACCCCGATTGTTTTATCGCCTCCAACAAGGCATCCTTTTCTTTGGTATATCTGGTTTGAACTTCAGATTCCACGAATTCTGAAGAAGTACAAGGCCGATTTGTTTTTTTCGCCCGATGGATATTTGTCGCTCAATACTCCTATCAGGCAATTGGCTGCTATCCATGACATTAACTTTGCACACCGGCCCAAGGATTTACCTTGGCTGACAGCCAAATATTACAATTATTTCTTCCCAAGGTTTGCACGTAAAGCCCGGCGGATTGTAACCGTTTCGTTTTTCTCGAAAGAAGATATACTCCGAACTTACAAAATTGGGAGTGATAAAATTGATGTCGTTTATAATGGGGTCAATACTTTATACACGCCAACTTCAGGAGAAGAAAAGGAGAAAACCAAAGCCAGCTATTCCGGTGGCAAAGAGTACTTTTTGTTTATCGGATCGTTGCACCCCCGCAAAAATATCTGCGGATTGTTACGGGCATACGATGCTTTCAGGACTTCGGTTGATACGGAAACCAAATTGCTGATTGTTGGTGAAAGCATGTTTAAAACCAATGATATTGAGCTTACCTACGAAGGCATGCGCTATAAAGATGATGTGGTTTTTACCGGGAGGCTTAGCAATGAAGAGTTGCATCAGGTTTTGGGGGCTTCTCTGGCACTGACTTTTGTTCCTTTCTTCGAAGGTTTCGGTATCCCGGTTATTGAAGCCATGAACGCTGGTGTACCGGTAATTTGTTCGAATACGACTTCTTTGCCCGAAGTTGGCGGCCATGCAGTATTGTATGTTGACCCGTTTTCGCTGGACCAAATCAAGGATGCGATGATTAAGATATTTCAGGATAAGGAACTTCGGGAAATGCTAATCAGAAAAGGCTTTGTTCAAAAGGAGAAGTTCAGTTGGGACAAAACAGCCGATCTGTTATGGGGAAGTATCCAGATTTGCGCAAATACCTAAAGCATCCTTAGTAACAGATAAAATGTTGATAATGAATAATAAAGCAGTTATTTGAAAGAACTATGCGGAAACGTATAAGAAGGCATGCTAATAAAAGCTGGCAATTGAGATTTTAGCCAGTATAGAAAAATATCCCAGAGGGATAAAATATTTATAGAAAATGTATCATACCTGCGAGAATATTCGACCCCAGCCGGGGTCGAATAACTTTTCAAGCGTCATTTTCTATAAATATGTGACCTCTCTGAGGTTCCTCCTACCTTCTTTGAGTTTTTCTGCAAACCCTAAGATCAAGTGTTCCGAATTTCAGGGTTTAAGGACATTCATCAAAAAATCCATTTATTTGCAAAGTGTTAACCTTTTTTAGGTCAATGTATTTCAGGCAAGGACAAATGAAAAAAAACAAATTACATCATTATTTGCAGAAAGGCAGGCTTGAAGCTGGTTGCGATGAAGCCGGACGTGGGTGTCTGGCTGGTCCCGTGTTTGCCGCAGCAGTTATTCTTCCTGAAAATTTTGAAAATGATTTACTGAATGATTCGAAAAAGCTGACCGAGAAGCAGCGATATTCACTTCGACCAATTATTGAGCGCGAAGCTTTGGCGTTTGCAGTCGGGATTGTTGATAATCATGAAATAGACCGGATCAATATTTTGAATGCTTCTTTTTTAGCCATGCACCGGGCCATTGATCATCTCAACGTTAAACCCGAAAATTTATTGATTGATGGCAACAGGTTCAAGGCTTATCCACATATCCGGCATACCTGCATTGTGAAAGGAGATTGTAAATTTTTATCTATCGCGGCGGCCTCTGTTCTGGCCAAAACCTATCGCGACGATTACATGAATATGATTCATCAGGAATTTCCAATGTTCGGTTGGAAACAAAATAAAGGATATCCAACCCGTCATCATCGAAAAGTAATCTTGGAAATCGGAATTACGCCGTATCACCGAAAGACTTTTGCCAATCTGGGGGACCAGCTCCGGCTTGATTTGTAAAAAAGTGGTTTCTGTGATTATCCGAAGTACCAAATCCTATGCTTATACCAAACCCAAAACGACCGTAAATGTAGCTCTATGACGCATACTGTGGGTAATCAAATTTTGAAAAAAAGTAATTACTTGAGACATGAACACTTTTATATTCATTTTTATGAAACCTTATTTGGCAGGGAAACCTTAGTGGAATTGAGGCGTGGGTCTTATTACCTTATTGATTTACAGATAGATTAATAAGGTTTAAAACAAAGCGCAGTATGATTTCTACTAAGGTTGCTTAAAAAGAAATAAGGTTTTTTGGAGTACAGACCTTTATCGTTTGATATTTGTTGTAGCCGGTTTGCCAAAACTTAATCATCATCGGTGTCGTCTTCGTCGTCGCTATCATCGTCGTCATCATCGTAGTCGTCATCGGCTACATTATCAGCTTCTTCCACTTCTGTTTCCTCCGCAAGGAATTCATCATCAGCATATTTACTTTCGTATTCTTCTTTTGCACTATCCTTGAGCGAACCAGTGCTATCGTAATCATCATCTTCTTCGATGATTTTTTCAGCTTCGTAAACAGTCATACGAACCAGATAGTACTTGTCATCGGTCTCGAATGGCAAAGCGCTCACCCGCTTTCCTTCCTTGTTGTTGAAATAGATCAGGTTTTCGCTGTATCCGCTTGGATATTCAAGTTTAATCTTTTCCTGAATTTCCGGATCAAGCTTATCGTAATCCTTAATTACCTTGGGTTTATTTGGATTCATTGAAAGAAATTTTTACTACAATTATATGAAAAAATTTAATAATACTTCGGTGGCGAAAATAAATGAAAAACAATTTTTTCTGCAATAATTTTCGTGATTCTTATATGTTTTAACCAAAAAATTGTTGTTAGCTAAAATCTATCATCGCTTTAATCACACCATCCTGATATCCGGATACCATTTCGAAGGCCTGCTGGGTTTTTTCCGGTGCAAAATGATGAGTGACCATTTGATCCACCGGTAATCCTTCTTCAACCAATTGAATGGATTTTTCGACACAGTGATTTTGCCGGCGGACGTTGTGGATCGAAATTTCATTTCGCCGAAGGATATCCATGTTGATCAGATATTTTCCTTCGGGCGGGATTCCGACTAAGATAAGCTTTCCTCCCGGTTTTATTATTTTAACGGCGTCGTCAATTGCCTGTTGCTCGCCTGTACAATCGAAAACCACGTCAAGTAATAGCGGTTCTATTGCTAATGTCACCTCTTCAGGACTTGTTTCAAACGGATTAAAAACGGAACTGGCCCCAAGTCCGAGGGCTTTTTTGCGTCGGTAATCCAATGGCTCGAAACACAAAATCTGACCAGTTCCCAGTGTTTTAAGTACCATTAAAACACTCAATCCGATTGGGCCGGAACCGAATATTCCTACTGTTTTATTCCTGAAATCGGTTTGTGCCATTTCAACACTGTAGGTGCCAATAGTAAGAGGTTCGATGAGCGCTGCGGTAGTGGCATTAAATTTTGGGCTCAAAGTAAAACATGTGAATTCGGGCATCACAATGTACTCGGTAAGACAACCGTCGAGCTGGCCGGGGCAACCTAAAAACCGATTTTTACGGCAGGTATGTGGTCGGCCTGCCAAACACTGATCGCAGGTACCACAATGAATACTGGGATCAACAGCAACCAGGTCGCCAGGTTTGACTCGGGTAACCGAACTTCCAACCTCTTCAATGATTCCCGAACATTCGTGACCTACGGCAAAAGGGAATTCGACCACTTGTGTGCCAATTCTGCCTTGTGTAAAATAATGGATATCCGATCCGCAAACTCCAACTGTTTTTATCCGGATCAAAACATCATCCGGATTTTTCAGAATGGGCATGGGCCTTTTAACCATTTCAAATTTCCGGATTCCGGTCAAAACCAATGTTTTCATATTCAATCAGTTTACCTTAACGAAATACCTGAGCAATTAATGAAAAAAAAAGGTGATATGGTCAAAAAATACTTATTATTTTCTGAATCATTTTCTGAATCAGCTTTTACTTTGAAAAGTGACTCCCTGTTGAGTGTCTTCATATTTTATTACGACTGCGTTTTATCACTTTTTTTATATGGATGAAAGCATTACTTTGTTTTGAAATTTAAACATCGGATCATGTACGGAAAAATTCAACAAGATTTAACACAAACCCTTCAGGAATTGAAAGAACAAGGGTTGTATAAAAACGAGAGGATTATCACTTCTTCACAAAGTTCTCAGATTACGGTGACGGGCGGTAAGCAGGTTTTAAATTTTTGCGCCAACAATTACCTCGGACTGGCCAATCATCCCGACGTAGTTCAGGCAGCGCAGGAAACTATGGATAGGTGGGGCTTTGGACTTTCATCGGTCCGTTTTATTTGCGGAACCCAACAAATTCATAAAGAACTGGAAGAAAAGATGTCGGAATTTCTCGGCACCGAAGATACCATTTTGTACTGCGCCGCATTTGATGCCAACGGAGGCATTTTTGAACCTTTGCTGGGCGAAGACAGCATCATCATTTCGGACGAGCTGAACCATGCTTCAATTATTGACGGGGTGCGACTTTGCAAAGCACAGCGCGCCCGTTACAAACATTCGGATATGGCCGAACTTGAAAACTGCCTGAAGGAATCTCAATCAGCAAAATACCGTTTGGTAGTTACTGATGGTGTGTTTTCGATGGATGGTGATTTGGCCCGTCTTCCTGAAATTGTCGAATTGTGCGAAAAATACGATGCCCTGGTGATGGTGGACGATTCGCACGCCTCAGGCTATATCGGGAAAACAGGAAGAGGAACCGCCGAACATTTTGGATTGCTTGGAAAAATAGACATCATCACTACCACCTTCGGGAAAGCTCTTGGTGGTGGAAACGGTGGTTGTACTTCGGGCCGGAAGGAAATTATCGAAATGCTTCGTCAGCGCTCGCGTCCTTATTTGTTCTCGAATACACTGGCTCCTGCTACAGTTGGCGCTACAATGAAAGTACTCGATTTACTAACCAGATCGGCTGAACTTCCGGCACGAACGATGGAGAATGCCAAATACTTTAGGGAAAAGATGGAAACTGCCGGATTTGATCTGGTAAAAGGAAGCACTGCGATTATTCCGGTAATGATTTATGACGCTCCACTGGCAGTTAAATTTGCTGATGAATTGCTGAATGAAGGTATTTATGTGATTGGATTTGTATTCCCGGTTGTACCAAAAGGAAGAGCAAGAATCAGGGTACAGTTGTCGGCGGCACACAACAAACCTCAGATTGATCAGGCTGTTGAGGCATTTATTAAAGTAGGCAAATCCCTGGGAATTATTTGATCCCAAATAAATTGCCAACATCTGATACCAAATTACATAAAAAGGCTGCTCCGGAATGTTCCGGAACAGCCAAACAGGTAATACCAATAACTAAAATGATGTTTTCTGTAACTGAATCTATTGTAACAAATGATTAATATTGAAAAATATTTTTGTCAGAATGTTCTATTTTACCTGTATAATAGCATATTTTGAAATTCTCCAGAATTCTTCAGGATTCTCGATTTGCAGGTAAGCAATCTGTCCGTTTTCTTCAATCAACTTATACGAATTACTTGGATGTTCTGAAATTACCACCGCTTTTTTAGCATTCAAAGTGATTGTTTTTGTTTCGCGAATATCCAGTTCCGTAAAATGTTTCGGATCAAAATTATCCTGAATTGCTTTGCTGCTACCGACACCAAGGATTCCACCATCGCGGTCTAATATGCCCTCTTCCTTCAGTTCCTTAAAAGTTCCAAGTACGACATGTGCTGTATTCAGTTCGTCCGTTTTATTTACAATCTGTTGTTGTTTTGAACTGATGGTGTCAGCCTGATTTTTGATGTTCATATCCAAGTTTATAATCTTGGTGTCCAGTTCTGCCAAAGTAATGTTTTTGGTTTCTACAATTTTTTTCAATTCTGCAATTTCAGTATTCTGGCTTTCGATGGTTGCAGTTAAAGTCTGAAGCCTTAATTCATAAGACTTTAGGTTCAATCCTGATTTTTTTAATTTCTGTTCCAGGTCGGCAATTTTTTTATGGTTTTCATCTACTAAATTGTCTAGCAGTTTGATATCGTCAATAATGGCCTGTTTCCTGTTTTTACCACCTTCTGACTGCACCATAGAGATTTGATTTCTTTTCTCTTTGATCAGTTTCAGATTACCTTCAATTTCAAAAAATGTGTTTTCCATGTCAAACATGATTGAATCTTTCTGATGCACCATTTGGTTTGTGTTGTCTTTTTCAACCAGCAAGGATTTTATTTCTGCTTCCTTTTGGTTATATACATACACACCCCCAACGATTCCGACAACCAAAAGAAATCCTGCAATAATGATTGTCACTAACTGTGTTTTTTTTGTTGAATTTTCCATACCATTTTTATTAAGTGATTAAATAATTATTTACTTTCCAAATCAAACAACCAGGTCATTATTTGAATAATCTCGGACAATTTTATTTTGCTGTTCGATTTCGTGATGGGGTATGGCAATGCCTGTGCCACTAATGAGTTTGTAGCATAAGGTGTTGTTTATTAAAGTTTTGTGTAAAATGAGTATGTCAGTGGTTTTCTCAAATTGATCAAATCAAATCCTGAAATGATAAAATTGAGCGGAAATGTTCTATTCCTTAATATCTTCCTTCAGCATCCGGTAGATAGTTGCTACCCCAATATCCAATTTTTCGGCAACCAGTTTGATGTTGTTGTTGTATTTGTCCAGAAACTTTTTTACAATCCGAATATCATATCCCCGCAGGCTAAGTTCATTGCTGAATAAGTCATCGGGTAAATCCTGCCCTCTGCCCAAAACTATGTGATCGGCAGTAATTTCATTCTGATCGGCTAAGGTAACCGCCAGTTCGATCACAGACTTCAATTCGCGGATGTTTCCGGGAAATGAATAGGAGAGTAAACGTGCTGAGGCTTCAGGTGTTATAGTTTTGGCGCCCAGTTTATTCTCCTTGCAGAATACATTAATGAAGTGTTTGGCCAATATAATCACATCATTTTCGCGCTCGCGCAAAGGTGGTAATTCAATGGGGAGCCCGTAAAGCCGGTAATAGAGGTCCTGCCTGAAATTTCCTTTTTTGATTTCTTCCTGAAGGTCTTTATTGGTTGCAATAATGATCCGGCAATCGAATTTCACAGGTGCATTGCTGCCTATCCGGATAATTTCTTTTTCCTGAAGTGCACGTAATATTTTGGACTGCAATGAGATATCCATTTCAGCCATTTCGTCAAGAAACAAGGTGCCGCCGTTGGCTTCCTCGAATTTACCAATCCGGCGGAATGCCGCCCCGGTGAAAGCACCTTTTTCGTGCCCGAAAAGTTCACTTTCAATCAGATCTTTCGGAATTGCGGCCACATTGACGGCGACAAACGGTTGCTTTGAACGGTTTGAGTTGTAGTGAATGGCTTTGGCGACCAATTCCTTTCCTGTACCGGTTTCGCCGGTTATGGTCACGGTAATGTTTGTCCTGATCGCTTTTTCGATCAGTTCATCCACTTTCCGGGTGGCAGCGCTGTTGCCGATGATGGTATTCTGGTCGGTATATTTCTTTTTGACCTCCTGCCGCAAATTCACAATTTCCTTTTTCAGATTGCTGCCCTGCCTGATGTTGCTGACCGTATTCAACAGTCGTTCCCGGATATCTTTCGACTTGACAATGTAGTCGTAGGCTCCGAGTCGCAATAAAGTAACCACTACTTCAATGTCGTCCTGTTCAGAAATTAGGATGATTTGGATGTCTTCATTAATTTCTTTGATCTGTTGAAGCACTTCCAGCCCTTTCATGTCGGGAAGCCGGTAATCCAGGGTGATGACATCCGGCTCCTGGTATAAATTAGCCAGACAATCTTTTCCGGTTCCGAAGGATTGGATTTCGTAATCGGGATTGAGTGAAAGGGTATGAACCAGCAATCGGCTGTACCACTCATCATCCTCAACGACAAATATTTTGAAGGCTTTTTCGGACATTTCTTCGACGTTTCGTTATTCTGAATTTCAATGTGAAACGGCAAGTTAGTAAGTTTTTATCTGAAACGGATTCTCATATTCTCATTTTGAGAAAATAATTAACTCTTAATCCATTTGATGCGGAAAATTTTAAATGAACCTTAGTAGAATAATAAGGTGTAAAAAGGTTAACCTTATTAATTTGCCAAAAGATTAATAAGGTTGAACCCAAGGGGATTATGCTCTCTACTAAGGTTAAAAATAAAAATGAGGTCATTCCAAGGTTGGCTCAGTTATTCTTTCAAAAGTTTTTGTTTCAGGATGGAATTGATTTGAGTGATTTCCTTTTCGATTATTCCGATCATTTGCTTTATCTCTTCCGAATTGGTGCTTTCCGTAATGTTTTCAAGTTTCTTTAAATGATTGTAAAGGGAAGTTGCCCGTAAATGTTTGGCCGGGGCAGCAAGCTTGTGAGCCGTTTCAGCTATAGAATTCGAGCCAGTGACAGGAGAATTCTTCTTGAATTTAATCAATGCTTCTTCACTTGAACGGATAAAAATTCTCAGCATTTCATTGAAAAAAGCTGTATCGCCTCCTGAAATTTGGTGCAGTTCATCCAGATCAATAGTGTTATTTTCAGAAATAGTTTCCTGTGATTTATCTGCAAGTAATTTCAGGATAGTGTTGTACAATGCAGATTCAGTAAATGGTTTCTGCAAAAAAGCATGCATTCCGGCCATCTCAATCTTTTGAATATCTGCTGATTTGGTTGTGGCAGTCAAGGCAATGATTTTGGACGACGGACGATGCTGCAAAATCAATTTTGTTGCCTCATATCCATCCATCACCGGCATCCGGATATCCATAAGGATGATATCAAAGTGGTTTATTTTGGCGAGTTCAACTGCTTCCCGTCCGTTATGTGCTTCCGTAAACGAAACTCCCCATGTATTTAAGATGTTTTTGATCAGATAAAGATTGAATATTTCATCGTCAACAATCAGAAAATGGAGATTTTGAAACCAGGAAGGAATGACCAGTTGCTCAATTGCTGGCTTTTTGATACGCTCCGGATCACCTTTTTGATAAGGTATTTGCAGCGTAAAAAGGGTTCCTTTACCCACTGTGCTTTCAACTTCAATTTTACCGTTTTGGAGGTCAATCAGTTTTTTTACGATCGACAGCCCCAGTCCGGCGCCTCGCTGCTTTTGGGTGAGACCGGTATCCAATTGTACAAACTCATCAAAAATCAGGTGCAGGTCTTCTTTCGAGATGCCAATTCCCGTATCCGAAACTTCAATTTGTAAGAGGTAGGTTTGTTCCGGAATTTCTTTTCCGGAAACAGAGAGCGTGATCTGTCCATGATTGGTGAATTTAATCGCGTTGGTAATGAGGTTGATCAGGATTTGTTTCAGCCGGATCGGATCGCCCTGAAGAACCAGATTTCTATTGGTATTGTTGTTAACAATCAATTGAATACCTTTTTTCTGTGCTGAATCTTTATGCAAGGTATAAACCTCTGTCAGAATTTCATCAGGTAAAAAATCAATGTGCTCAATTTTCATTTTCTGGGATTCGATTTTTGAGAAATCAAGGGTGTCGTTTACCAGCGCAATCAGGTGTTCGGCTGACTTATGCACCACATTCAAATCGGCTGTCATTTCGTCCGAGTTAGTTTTCTGAAGCATCTGTTCGGTTAGCCCGTAAATGGCGTTTACCGGTGTTCTCATTTCATGGCTGACCGTTGCCACAAACATTTCTTTGGCTTTGGCCAGGCTTTCGGCTTCAGCTTTTGCTTTCTTCAGTACTTGCTGATAAGTTTGGTTTTGCCGGAGGTTCCGGAAGAACAGAATCAAAATAATTATCAGAAGGATAACAGCGGTAATAGTGAAAATTGTCATCCGCCGAAAGGTTTGGGCCGCCATAAAATCAGCTTCCTGAGTTTTGGTTTCCAACCTTTTTTGTTCGCTGTTTTCAAGACTGGCAATATGTTGATTTAGTTTTTGGGTTATCTGGATGTTCTGTTCCAGCAAAATCATTTCGTTAGTTTGCAATCGCTTGGTTTGGTCAGAAATTTGCTGTTCGATGCCGGCAATTTCCTTTTTGATGATTTCCTTTTCCCTGGTTTTATCAATGATTACAGGTCGTCTGGTCGTTGTATCTTTTTTGCTGAATACCCTTTTAAAAAATCCTTTTTGCTCTTCCGGTTTAAACCTGATCGTATCAGGTTGGATAATGGCAGTATCAATCCGGGAATAGAGTTGTGAAAACGTGTTGTGGGCATCAGTTTTCGAATGATGGAGTGCTCTGATTTCATCCCAGATCAGTAATTTTCGGTTGGCAAGCTGGCCAATCGAATCTATGTGAAGAATTTCGCTTGATCCTGGAATCGCATAATTGACCAGCTTGTTTAGCTTTTCCTGAATATCAGCGCCCAGTTGCCGGTATGGATGAAGGAAGGAGGTATCGCTGGTGAGGCTGTATAGGCGGATGGTGTTTTCAACTTCATTCAGATCGGCAGCAATATCTTTAATCAGGAGTAATTTGAGATCGGGACGTGCTTCCTTATGGATGGTATCAACAATTTTGGAAAGACTCTGATAAGCCAGATATCCTGAAATAATTACCACAACTGCAATGCAGATGGTTAAAAGGATAACCTGTATTTCAATCTTTAATTTCTTCATCAAATTAAATATCGCAATTTACAGTATTTTTATTTTGGTTTTGGAGGAATTTTTATTTTAACCGACTCGAATCAGCCATAAAAGATAATCTGACTGGATCTTCACGGATAAAATGAAATCAATTAAGGTTAGAGAAATCCTTCTTCAAATGATTATTTTTCAGCGATTTGTTATGCTCGTAACTGTCAGTTTGAAGATATTATTTCCTGGGAATAGTTTAGAAAGTTTCTGAAATTTATTTAATGCCTTCTGATTATCGTTTTCAATTTCGAGATAAATTTTTGCCAATAAATATGTTTTTACAACGTCAAATGATTTGTACTCATAATTGTGGATATTTTCTATTCTTTGCAGACTTATACTACATTTCTCCAAATTTATTTTTGTGTTGAATCCATGATCATATAGAAATTTGTATTTCATAAATTCATCCAGTTCATTCATCAATTTGAACATACAAACTACAAATGAGGTTGATTCAATTGTACTGTTCATATCAATGGTTTTCATAAAAAAATGAAATTTTAGTAAGGTCAGGTATTTTGAAAATTTTTTATCTTTTAAATTCTCATACCTAATTTGATAAGTAAAGTAAATTAGACGGTCATAATTCTGATATTCAAATATTTTATTATCGTCTTTTAATTCATCAAGTTCGGCTATAAATTCAGATTCGTTCGAATTAGAATAAAATGAAATCATTTTCCACCACAAGTAGTCAATCTTTATATATTGAGAAATTTGCGGCGATGTTTTTCTTAGAGTTTCAATTTTCTCTGGAACTTCATTGAAATCCTGATTATATACTTTAAAAATTATTTCATCGACTTCTAACGTGTTTTGGCTCCAGAGCTGAAAAAACGAAAACGACAGTATTGTGACAAATAGAATTTTTATATTAAATTGAAATTTCACTTCCATATCAATTTATTTCATTTGATTCTTTTGACATTCAACCTCTAATCGTTTCATGATTGATTGATAGGATTGGTACCTGTTTGCTAGTTGCTTTTCAAGTGTCAGTTTCTCAGCTTTATTTGCACCACCCATGTAATAACGTTGGAACCAGGGCAATACCACAGCGATTGCTTCAAAAACCGAATATTTGCCCGCAAATGAAACCGTTAGATAAAGTAATCCACCAAGCAGAGCCGCAGAATTTGCAGCTTCTTTGAATTCTCCGGAATACAGTTGACCGGCACCTGGCACTAATAAACTAAGAAGCCAGGCAGTATGCGGATTATATCGTTTTTCTGATTTTCTGATGGCATTAAAATCTGTTTCAATTTCTGAAGTGCCAGTATTAGAAGAAAGTCCTTCTGCACATTTCCTAAAAGCTTCTTCAGATAAATCATCCTCGTGTAATCCAAAATAGGCAATACCTTTCAGAAAATTTAATTTGACTTCTTGATTATTTATCTTTGCAGAATCAATATTCATCAATTCTGATAATGCCATCACATACTTTTTATCCAAAATAAGTGAAAATGATTTTCCTAAAATTGCTTCAGTTTTAAGGCTGTCGGAGCTGGATGAAAAATAAGCCCTGTCGTAAAATCGGGCACTTTGTTCAAGTTGGTTTTGATTAAAATAACAGTTTGCAATCTTTAGGCACAATTGGTCAGAGGCATAATAACCGAAGAATAATGCACGGTTATATTCGTTGGCAGCCAGTTCGAAATTTCCTTTTGCAAATTGCTGATCCGAAAAATCAACAATAGCATCTAAATTCTGGCAATAGGTTAACTGAATAGAGAAGAAATTAATAATCACCAAGAACAAAACCACGGGTTTTCTGAACCAATTCATCTTCTTTGTTTTTATTGTATTTTAAAGCAGCCTGGGCGCTGCCATATACATTTCCAGAATAATATACAACGGCTAAAGTCCCCATTGCCCAAGGGTAAAAGCTCTTTGGGTTTTTATTAAAACCTCTCACCGACACAAATGCAGCACTTGAGGTCATTAAAAAAGATATTACCCCATCTTTCCATCTTCCAGCATAAGCTTTACCAGTTCCAGGGATTATAGCAGAAAAAATACCTGCCAAAACTGGACTTTTATTTCTTAAGGCCAATCCCTGACTGGTAATATCGGCCAAAGATTTATTGATCTGATGATTGACCTCATTTTCAAATTTGGCAGCTTCCTTCCAGTCTTTCCTCATCAAGATGGTTGAAATTCTTAAATTATAATCGCTTTTAAACAACGGATTTTCTTTTAAGAAATATTCTGCATCCTGATATTTGTCGTTCTGTATCAATAGTTTGAAATATTCAGACCCAAAAGCAGTATCCATTTTGGCGAAATCGAGTTTACCCGAATATTTCTTATAACAGGTGATCGCCTGATCAAAGGAATTTGATTTTCTGTGTATTTTAAACAGATACAAGAATGATTCCCGGTCATCGGATTTTAAAAACACGCACCGTTCAAATTCTCTGACTGCCAGGCCATACTGGTTTGAATTGTACAGATATTCTCCGAACTTGAACGAATTGTCGTGATTATAAAAATCCTGAGCAAATAAATCAATGGAAGCGAGAAGGAACAGGATTAAGAAATTAGTTTTCAATGGGATCAAAATTTTTTCCAGTTATTTTATCAATCTTATATGCCCCTTTCGATACGAGCGGATGACAACGCATCAGGCGGTCAGAAATTTTCATGAAGGCAATAAGTTTGCTTTTTTCGTGATGAATACATTCAATGGCATAAACCGAACAGGATGGCTGAAAAACACAGGCATCGATGTCCTGTGAAGAAATAAAATTTTTATAGAGAACGAACATTGTTGAAAAGGTACTTTCAATTTCATTCTTACTGCCTTTTGCGAATGCCGAAAAATTAGTTTTTGGTGCAGGCTTGAATAGCGAATCTACACGTTGTATGTCGTTGAATAATTGCGCATTACAATTAGTTTCAAATACGATAAATGAGATAAGCGTTATAGAGAAAATACGAATTAGCTTCATAGTTTTATCTTCTGTACCTTATAGTCATAATCTGAATCATGACCGGATTCATTGATCTGGACTTTATCAAACTGGATAATTTGGTAGCTTTTTTTTCCTCCAAAATAACTCACTGAAAGTATTTCAGTTGGTATTTCGATCCCGTTTATAAAAGTATATTTTTTAAATATCTGTCGGCTGATTATTTCTCTCTTTTTATTGTGAATGATTACAGACTGAAGCCTTTTATTTTTACTTGAGACGAGAATATCTCCCAAAGGGAAATCAGGTACAGCAGGAGCCGTCCATTTGGTGATAATTAAATCGTTTGATTTTTCGATATTGGTTGCTGTATAACTCGAGTTTTTTAATCCGAAATCGGAAATATCATTATTCAGAATAAATTGAAAGATAGAAAATTCAGGTTTTAAAGGGCTTCCTTGTGTTGAAATTAACTTCCTGTTTTGATATTTATAGACGAGTGTATCTTCTGAAATATAGGTTTCTTTTTGTGGAAACGAGATGTCGTAAATTACTTTTTTAAAATTTCGATCGTAACTTACAGTCCCTTTGGTGTACTGAAAAGTACTATCCTGATTTTTTATTTTTATGGTAATATCAGCTTTTATGCGAAAAGATCCCTGAGAAAATCCCCCAACAACCAGAAAACAAATTAGGCAAAGCAACGAAATTTTCTTATTCATAATGCGCATAAAAAGAATTAGTCAGTAGTTATCATTTACTACTGACTAATTGATTAAATCATTTTTGATAGAAATCTATTAGTAGGTATATGTTGTGGTTGTAGCTGCAGCAGCAATTACTACAACATAAAATACTATACCAACAACCGTGCTAACAACGCATCCTTTTAAGGCTTTTTTGGTTTGATCCTTGTTTTCAAGCACCAAATAAACAACTAAGAGACCAACCCACCCAAATACGCAACCCCAAAGAAACGATGGTATGCCCATGACAAGTTCATCGGAAGAAGCGCTATAAGGCAATGTAGCAGTAGAGGAAATTCCACTTAGCAATGAGGCATTTTCCTGGCTTATATCAGTGTAGGTTTTGCCATCGTTCTGAGTAAGGTATTGATCTAAATCCGAAACATCAGCAAATGCTGCATAGATTTCCGATTCGTCAAATTGTGTTACAGATTGAATGTCATCTTTGGTGATTGAAGTTGATGACTTCGAGGTATAAGCGAAGGTTTGCATGCTGAACATGAGCATTGCTAAAAAGACACTGAATGACTTTAGTAAGGTTTTTTTCATAATTGGATGGGTTAGGTTGATGAATAAATCGTAATTGTATGCAATATAATACTTTTAAAATAAAATTCAATACTGCAGGAAGAATTTTATTGAGAATAGATTGTATTTGTTTGACTGTACAGAAAATGTCACACTAAGAAAGCCACAATTAATACAACTCACTCTTCTTCAGCATTTCATAAATGGAAGTCACCATTAAAAGCAAAAGAAAGAAATACGAAAAATCTTCGATTGGAATATTCAAGATACGGATATTCAGGATATGTGTTGTATTGTATTCAACTACAGGCAGGGAAGTCAGGATACCATTGACGATCATAAAGGGGATGAGCGAAACGAAATAGGCGAAATAGAATTTGGTAATGTATGGTTTGAACTTATTCCGAATGACGGTAATACCTAAATAAACCGACGAAAACAGGAACGTAAGGAAAGTATATGCCTGATGCCTGAAAAAGTAACTAATCAGCGCAAAGCCAACAATCAGGAAAAGACTGAATGCCAAAAATGGATTTGCATATTCGTAAGGCTTCAGATAGAACTTCAGCACTTCGTAAATAAAAACACAGACATAAGGTATAATGATAAAGAACAGCCATTCTTCGAGAGGTAATCCTATCATTTCTAAGCCTACGGTATAAGCTGAATTAAAACTCCATACCTGTGCGGCAGTAAACCGGATGTCCCATACCCAAAAAATGGTTGCTGTAACCAATATTGCAGGCAAAATGTATTTCAGGTTTTTATAGTACCGGACTTTTTTGTCGAAACTCAAAGCTAAAGGAGCCGCCAATGAGCCGATCAGGAGGATCAGGTAAGTGAAATTTTTGAATTCCATGGTGCAGGTTTTTTTCAAGGAATGATGCAACAAAGATAGCTCAATGGTGATGGGGAGTTCAATGGTGTATTCTAATATTTAAAAAATGAAGTTCTCATCATACCAGAATTTTTAGTATGATGAGAACTACAGACCAGGAAAATTCAACTTCGGGATTTATTTCCGCTTCCTGGGTTTCATTTCATTGATTTCTGCTTTGGCCCAAATCAAGCTCTTTATTACTCTGATTTTGTATTAAAGGCTGATAGTCAGTGAAGCAAAATATTGCGAGCCAATATAACCGGTTCCGGGTGCACTAACATATTCGTTACCTCCAATATTAGCTCCTCCGATTTTTATAACCGATTTCAATTTCGGCAAGGAATAATTTATCTGAGCATCAATAACAGTATTTGCCGGAACCATTGCATCTATGAAACTTGATTGCCAGAAATATTCATCATTCCATCTGAGATTTACATTAAATCCAAAGTTTTTAAAAACATTTGGATTACCAACCGAGGCTTTAATTTTATGTTCCGGAGTATTAAAGCCGGCTTTATAATCAGGATCGGTTGACTGGTCAAATTTAAATTTAGACCATGTGTAATTCAGGCCAATGTTATAGTGGTCGAAAATTTTTGATGATAAGCCAGCCGCAATTCCGTAGGATGATATTTCAGCTTTTGAATTTGTATATACCTGAAATGGTTTATAATCAGCATTAGCTAAAGCAATTAATGCGTTTGGCTGTTTAACCACAGGATGAATATCTGAAAAATCAGCTTTCCCGTAAAGAGGAACCACAACAGTTTTATTTCCAATAAAATCATTGTATTTATTGTAATAACTGCTCAAATCAATTGAAACTGATCCAAATGCGCCCCTATACCCAATTTCATAAGCTTTAACTTTTTCGGGTTGGACATACTGAAAATTAGATTTTTGGGGAGCTCCTTTCAGGATTGAAGAATAGGAAAACGAATTATCATAAGCAGCCCTGCCTGATAAAATCACGGTAGCAGGATTTCCTAAAGCCTGACCTGTTTTACTGACAGGTATTGATTTAGAAGTATATCTGTCAATATTGTCAGGTGAAGATCCGACTAAAATAGCCCTTCCGGCATCTAATCCAATATACAAATCCTGGGTAGTTGGGTTTCTGAATCCAGTCTGGTACGATACCCTGAAATTGTGGTTTTTCGCTTGATCGGCAAAATATACAAATGCAATCCTTGGCGAAAAGTGACCATCAAAATTCTTTGCTTTATCATATCGTATTGATCCTGTAAACTTTATACGGTCATCTGCAAATGTTTTTTGTAACTGTGTATAGGCTCCAATTTCGCTGTAGTTGATTGCTCCTTCATAGTCGGTGAAAATTGTGCCTGAAGAATTCAAAGAATATTGCCTCCATGAACCACCCGCTTGAATATCAGCAAATTTAATCAAGTGGACAAAATTGTAATTTGCATCAACATGATATAATCTGGTATCATCTACAAATTTTGCTCCGGAAGCTAAGTTAGGATCAGAAATTACTTTATTGAAAGCATCCTTAAACGCCTGAGTTCCGGAAACCAATGCCCCGGTTTGTGCAGCGGTTCTGGCAGCCTGATGTATGGTCGCCGGATTGGGAGTCCCTCCTGCCATTATTGTTCCAACATAAGTTTGAACATATTTGCCGGCATAATCAGTAAACCATTGTGTGTCAGCCTTCCAGTTCCTGTTAATATTAATTGCTGCAAATCTTGTGTCATAAGAATTTCCTGCTGATTCGCCGGTTGTATATGCCCGTACAAAGAAATGATCATTACTCACTTCCAATTTATGTTGCGACATGGTGAAATCCTGAATTGAATACCGGTTTGCACCCTGATAAATGGTGTTTCCTCTTCCGAATTTAGCATTATAAATAATTTCCAGATCATCGCCATTAGGTCGGTAATTGAAAGAAACATCGGCTTTAAGACTTTCGGCGCCATAGTCAATTAAATCAAGTTCATTATACCCGGTCCTTGAAACGACTTGAGATCCCATTGAATTTGCGATCTGTGCCGGAACGCCAGCTCCCAGGGCAATTTGTTTAAAATCCAATTTTGTTGATACTTCGTCGCCATAAACATTTAATCCATCATAGGCAGGATTGCTCCTGTCAATACCAGGAATGTTATAGTCAGCATAATCTGTGGCATACCATTCAGTTCCGTTTAAGAAAGATAACGATGCCTTTGCTGCAAATTTGTCACTAAAAGCTTTGGCAACCCGTACTCCGGCATCTACAAATTGATTTGTTCCTGCTGCTTTTTGCCTGGTATATCCGGTTTTGCCATAAAAACTTACCCCCTGAAACTCAAAAGGATTTTTGCTTTTCATGAACATAATTCCATTAAAAGCATTGGCTCCATATAATGCCGATGATGCGCCTGGAAGTATTTCTACTGTATTAACATCGAGTTCAGATATACCCAGCATGTTTCCGAGCGCAAAATTTAATGCAGGCGATGAATTATCAATTCCATCAACCAACTGAACAAACCGGGTATTGGCAAATGTTGCAAATCCACGTGTGTTAACCGATTTAAACGTGAAACTGTTTGTATTTACATCTACTCCTTTTAAGTTCTCCAATCCTTCATAAAAACTGGGGGCCGATGTGTTTTGAATAGTCTTAATATCCATCCTTTCGACGGAAACAGGTGATTCCATAATCCGTTCCGGATTTCTTGATGCCGAAACTATTACTTCGTCTAACTCGGTGGCCATTTCTTTTAAACCAATACTTAACTTCTGAGTATTAGAGTTAACCTTGACAATGCTGGAGACAAATCCCACCATAGAAATTTCCACCATAAAAGGAATCTCCAGATTTACCGTCAGCGTAAAATTTCCGGCAGAATCGGTCGTGGTGCCGACTAATTTTCCTACCACAATAATATTAGCTCCATACAACGGAACCCCGGTTTTTGCTTCTTTAACATTGCCACTGATGGTGGTTTGGGCGAAAAGCGCAGTTCCGAAACAGAACAAAAAGAATAAACTAAATAGAATTTTCATAGGATTTAATTTTTTTTGATGATTTGAAATGTACATTTTTTTATTATTCCTATTGATCATTTCTATTTTTCTTGGCTATTTTTTCACCAAAATTCATTCCTGAAATGAATAATTGCTATATTTTGAATTAATAAGTCGATAATTCAACTTAAATTCTACGGAAAATATTTTTGTTATTTTTTAATGCAGGTTAGTAATTGAAATGTTCTAAAATTAATTTAAAGATGAATGACTTCACCATAAGCGGCGGCTGCAGCTTCCATGATAGCTTCGCTCATAGTTGGATGTGGATGGATTGATTTCATTAATTCGTGCCCTGTAATTTCCAGTTTTTTAGCTACTACCAATTCGGCAATCATTTCGGTTACATTCCCTCCGATCATGTGTGCGCCCAGTAATTCACCGTATTTGGCATCGAAAATTAGTTTGACAAAGCCTTCTTTTTGCCCCGATGCGCTTGCTTTTCCGCTGGCCGAGAAGGGGAATTTTCCTACTTTGATTTCATAACCGGCTTCAAGTGCTTTTTGCTCAGTTAATCCGACTGAAGAAACTTCCGGATTGGTGTAGGTACAACCGGGAATGGTGGAGTAATCAATGGGATGCGGATTCAATCCTGCAATTTTTTCAACACAAGTAATTCCTTCAGCCGAGGCAACGTGTGCCAATGCCGGACCAGCAATGATATCGCCGATTGCAAAAATGGTATCCACATTGGTCTGGTAGAACTCGTTTACTTTGACTTTTCCATTTTCAAGTATGATCCCTAAATCTTCCAACCCAATATTCTCCAGGTTTGGGGTGATTCCAACCGCCGACAATACGATTTCAGCTTCGACAACTTCTTCTCCTTTTTTCGTTTTTATAGTCACCTTGCACAATTCTCCTGAAGTATCAACAGCCTCAACAGAAGCATTGGTCAGCACTTTCATTTTCATTTTTTTGAACGAGCGTTCGAGTGTTTTCGATACTTCTTCATCTTCGTTTGGAACTACATTGGGCAAATATTCGACCAACGTAACATCGGTTCCTATGCTTTGGTAGAAATAAGCAAACTCACTGCCGATGGCTCCCGAACCAACTACCACCATTGATTTTGGTTGTTTTGGCAAGGTCATGGCTTCGCGGTAGCCGATTATTTTTTCGCCATCCTGTTCCAGATTGGGTAATTCGCGTGAACGTGCTCCGGTGGCTAAAATGATATTTTTGGCTGAATGAAGGGTGCGTTTTCCGGTTTCATCTGTAACTTCAACCGAATTAGGGTCTATAAGCCGGCCATAACCATTGATCACTTCAATTTTATTTTTGGTAAAGAGAAATTGAATCCCTTTGCTCATTCCATCGGCAACAAGTCTGCTTCGTTTGACCATTGCTTCAAAGTCAGCTTTTACTTCTCCTGAAATCGAAACGCCATAATCGGCGGCATGTTTGGCATATTCAAGAGCCTGTGCACTTTTCAGGAGCGATTTAGTCGGAATACAGCCCCAGTTCAGGCAAATTCCTCCGAGGTTTTCTTTTTCAACAACCCCAACATTTAAACCTAACTGCGCGGATCTGATGGCAGCTACATAACCGCCTGGTCCACTACCTACAACTATTAAATCGTAACTCATAAATGATAGCTTCTTTATATTAAAATCAAACAGCATAATAACACTCTGACAAGATGAAAAGTTTTTTCCGGGGTCGTTATTTTAGAAAGGACTAAACTCCAAAAGCCGCCCGGAAGCGACTTTCGCAAATGTCAGGTTATTTTAAAAATTATTGCGGGAACAATTCGGCCAGCTTCCTTGCTAATTGTTCACTCCTTAACCCTTTAGCGATGATTTTACCTTCCTTGTCGAGCAGATAAGTCTGAGGAATGGAATTTACACCATACAAACGGGCAACTGAATTTTGCCAGAACTGAAGGTCCGAAACATGTATCCAGCTTAGGTGATCGTCCTTGATAGCTTGAATCCAGTTCTCTTTGGTTTTATCGAGCGATACGCCAATAATTTCAAAACCTTTTTCGTGGTATTGATTATACAATTTTACCACATTCGGATTTTCCTGACGGCAAGGGGCACACCATGAAGCCCAAAAATCAATCATGACCACTTTTCCGCGTAATGAGGAAAGCTTAACCGGTTTATCTTCAGTATCATTCATCGTAAAATCAGGAGCAACAGCTCCAACAGCCGTTTTTTTCTGTTCCTGAACCATTTCTTTTAATTTAACAACATATTCGGAAGCGCTGATTTCAGGAGCAAATTTGCTGGCGATGGAATCTAATTCTGCACCTTCAATCTGATTAGCCAACTGCACCAAAGTGATATAGGCAGAAACAACTGAGTTTGCATGTTCCCTGACAAAGTTTTTTGTGTAAAAAGTGTTGTTGTCAACCATAGCCTGATAATCTATTTTAGCTTTTTCAGCTTCATTGGTATCTCCGGTTGACATGGCGCTTTGATATTTTCCCTGAAGGGCCATCACATCTTTGTTCAGTTTTTCCATTTCAGTAATATAAATATGAAATATATCCTGAGTGGGTGAACCTGTAATTTTGGTGCTTCGAAGGCTGTCTTTTTTTGCTTTTACACTGATACTGGAATTGTCGAGAAAAAACTGGGCAAGATAATCTTGTTCATTCAGGCGAAGAAGGCGAATATCAGGCATTTCCATTTTGCCTTTGAAGTTGAATTTACCATCAACCAAATCTGCGGTGTCAATACTTTGTGGTTGACCTTCGACAATCTTTAGCAGGTAAATTTTACCAGTTTCAACACCGGAGATTGATCCTTTGATTGAAAACTCATCTTTTGCCGTTTGGCACGAAAATACGGCCAGCGCAAATACAATAATTGTTAAAACATTTCTCATGAATGGGTTATTTAAAGTGGGTTAATTTTTCTGATCTGATCGTAAAAGTCAAGCAATTTTTTTGCTGCGACAAACGACGAGATTTCTGCTTTCAAAACTTTTTTCTCTGATATTTCCATCAGCGTTTTAATCTGTTCATTCTGATAGAAGTTATGCTGAAGGTGTTCGTTGATGGTTTCGTACATCCAGAATTTCGATTGTTCATTTCTCCGGCGTTGAAAATAGCTGTTATTCTTTACATGGCCTATATATTCATCAATGGTTTTCCAAATTTCAGTGATCCCGGTTTTCATGTATGCCGAACAAGTAAGTACCCGGGGCTTCCATCCAGACTCGGTTGCCGGAAAAAGATGAAGTGCATTTGAATATTGAATTCGCGCTAATCCCGCTTTTTCGATATTATTTCCATCGGCTTTATTTATAGTAATCGCATCGGCCATTTCCATGATGCCGCGCTTTATTCCCTGCAATTCGTCGCCGGCTCCGGCCAACATCAATAAAAGAAAAAAATCAACCATCGAATGCACAGCGGTTTCACTTTGCCCAACTCCAACAGTTTCAATAAAAATATGGTCGAAGCCTGCAGCTTCACACAAAACAATGGTTTCGCGGGTTTTGCGGGCAACCCCTCCGAGTGAGCCTGCCGATGGGGAAGGGCGGATGTAGGCATTCGGGTCTATTGACAAATCCTCCATGCGGGTTTTATCACCCAAAATGCTTCCTTTGGTTTTTCCGCTACTCGGATCAATGGCAAGAACAGCCAGTTTCTTTCCCTGTGAGGTGATGTATTTTCCCATAGCCTCAATAAACGTGCTTTTGCCTACACCTGGAACACCGGTTATACCTATTCTGACTGAATTTCCACTGAATGGCATGCATTTGACTATGATTTCCTGTGCTATTTCCTGATGTGCTGGTTTCGAACTTTCGATTAAAGTTACGGCCTGGCTCAGAATGGTAATGTCGCCTGTCAGAATACCATCAACATATTGCTGAACTGATAATTGGCGTCTTTTCTTATTCTTGAGAAATCGTTTTACTGAATCTTCGCTTACCGGGGGAAGTGGTTCAACGCCCTGATTTACACTTAATCCCGAGTATTCGGGGTCATTTTCTATATGGTGATGGGATCGATCTCCGAACATGCTAAATAATTTTATGCGAATGTAACGATCGGCAAAGAATAAAAATAAATGTGGATGGAAATATTTTGAAAATACTCGCCTTTTAGAAAGAAAGAAGCCGGCTCAACTTTCTGAACCGGCTTCTTTAATCTGATATTTTCGATATTATTGCGATAATATGTTGGTCGAAATCCTCAAAATGGTAGTCGGATTTTTAGGGTCATTGGTAATAACTGTAATGGTTTTATTCTGACGGCCACTTTTCCCGGTTGCATCAAACACCACTTTTAAAGGAACGCTTTCGTTTGAAGCAATCATATTTTTTGAAGGTGAAACCGCGGTACATCCACACGAACTCTTAACATCGCGGATAAGCAAATCACGTTTACCTGCGTTCTTCAGATTAAAGGTATGCTCAACTTTTGAGTTTGGTTTGATGTCACCAAAATCAAACGATTCTGAATCGTATTTCACTTCCGGGGCAGAAGCTATTTCAGTGGGTGTCAGCTTCGAGAAATCTTCTTCCAGGGTTGTGCTCACAGCAATTGAATTTTTGTAGTCGTCCTGACCGTCAATATTCAGATAAATACGGTGCATGACAAAACCGAAGGCTTGAATTTTATTGGCATCAAACGAAACAATGATATATCCTTTTTGCCTGGGAGCAAGTTTGGCTGGTTTAAATACCGCGCTGAGGTGAGGTGGAGGGGTTTTAAAGCTCAATTGCACAGGTTGATCAGAATTGTTGACAATTTCAGTACTGTCTTTTTTAATCTCGTTTTGTTTGATCGAAGCGAATGCGATGTGATTTGTTTTGGCACGCAGAGTGCCAATTTCATTCGGATAATCTTCTTCAATGGTGCGGGCACGTGGGGTTACATCGCCCAAAATGGAAAGCACTACATCGGCATTTTCGGCATTCGAACTTACCCGAATGGTTTTGTTAAATACTCCCGGACGGTTTCTTGGATCATAACTAACCTTAATCATCCCTTTTGCACCGGGTGCAACCGGTTCTCTTGTCCATTCCGGGGTAGTGCAACCGCAGGAGGCCTGCACATTGTTGAGAATTAATGGTACTGTACCATCGTTTTTGAAATTGAAAGAAACAGTTTGCACGCCAAGTTCTTCCTTAAAAGTACCAAAATTGTACTGAAGCTTTTCAAACGCAATTCTTGATTTGGCAATTTGTGCCTGATTTGAAAATGGCAGGCTGATGAGAATTGCCAAAAGAAATGAAATACTAATCTTCATATAGTTTTTTTTAAAGTTTGTGTGATACTGAAATTTTACTCAAAGATAAAGCTCAATTTTATATTATTGTTCTGTTATCGTCACAAAACTAAAAAACCTTTTTCTGAATTGCTGTTAATTCCAATAAACTTTTGTTAATGAGATGTTAATGAAGAAAATCGATGTTATTTTTAAGTAGTTTCGTAAAGTGAAACCATCAGATTTGGCGCTTTATGAAAAGGAGTTCGATAGGGTTTTTAATTATTATAGGTACTGTTTCAGTATTGGGAATCCTGCTGATTCAGTTTTTCTTCCTGAAAAACTCATATGATTTGAATGAGAAGCAGTTCCATCAATTAACCACCAGCGCTCTGCGAAGTGTTGCCACTCAGATTAACGAATACAATGCCAGTGTTTTTAATCGTCCTTCCAAAATAATGCAAGGTGGTCAGGTCGAACAAATTTCAAACAATTACTATGTTGTAAATGTCAACGATGTGATTGACCCGGGTTTACTCGAACATTTCCTTGAAGTAGAATTTAAGAAACGGAACTTAAACGTAGCTTTTGAATACGGCATCTACGATTGCAACTCAAAGCGAATGGTACATGGCAGCGCCATGATGCAGGATTCAATCAATCCAAGCCCTAAGATTTTAAAAGATCAAGATTCGATCTGTTGCAGTGTAGAGGAAATCATGTTCGAGAAACACTATAACAAGGCTGATATTAACTCCGGAAAAAAGAAAAAGGTCTGCAATTTACCGACCTGCGAAAAATATACCTATTACTTTGGCGTTCACTTTCCCGATCGCTCACAGTATTACAATTCGCGCCTGATGGTCTGGTATTTTTTGAACGGCATATTGTGTTTTGTTGTGATTTTCTTTGGCTATGCCTTGTATGTGATAATTAAACAGAAACAGCTCAGCGAGATACAGAAGAATTTTATCAACAACCTGACTCATGAGTTTAAGACCCCTATCGCCTCCATTGAGCTGGCTGCAAAAGTTCTGGCAAGTCCCAAAATATGTGAGCAACCCGATCGGCTGGCCGAGTACGTACGAATTGTGGGGCAGCAAAATAAGCGGCTTTCGGCCCATGTCGAAAAACTGCTTCAAATGGCAACCATCGAAAAAACCAGGTTGCATTTAAATCTGGAACAGATTGAGCTTAACCAATTTATTCACGAGTCGGTTCATGAGTTTAGAAATAGCCAGAATGGAAGGATTTATTCGGTAGGTATTGAATCAACGGTTGTGAATGCGACGATAAGGGCAGATCAACTGCATTTTTCCAACCTGGTTTTCAATATTTTAGATAATGCCATCAAATATTGTACAATTAATCCTGAAATTGTAATCAAACTTGAAGAACGCGAAAATTATTACCATATTTCGTTTGAGGATAATGGTATCGGGATTCCGAAAGATTACCGGAAGAAAATTTTTAACCGGTTTTTTCGGGTACCAACCGGAAATGTTCATGATGTCAAAGGCTTTGGCCTGGGATTGGATTATGTGCGGAAAATTGTGCAGCGACATGGGTGGCAAATTAATGTGATCGATAATTCGCGAAAAGGCATTACATTTATCCTTAAAATTAAGAAACCTGTAAAATGAACTTTCAAGGTGAAAAAATTCTGTTAGTCGAAGACGATCAAACCCTTAATTTCATTGTTAAAGACAACCTGGAACAAGCGGGGTACGTGGTCACTTCATACGAAGATGGCGAATCGGCCATAAAGAATTTTGCTTCAGGAAAATTTAGCCTGTGTTTATTGGATGTTATGCTTCCAAGAAAAGATGGGTTTACTGTTGCTAAAGAAATACGGTTAATTGACGATCATGTACCGATTATTTTCCTTACAGCCCGCTCGATGACCGAAGACCGCATTACCGGGCTGACTATTGGCGGCGACGATTATATGACCAAGCCATTTAGTATGGAAGAATTACTGCTCAAAATCCGGATTTTCCTCAAACGAAGCCTTACGAACAATGAGCCATTGACCGACCAAAACTATTATAAAGTAGGGAGTTTCAACTTTTTCTTCGACAGTTTGGTGCTTGAAGGCAAGGATGAACGTAAGACTTTAACCTACAAGGAAGCGGAACTGTTGCGCTATTTCTGCGATAACCCAAACAAAGTTCTGAGCCGTTCTGATATATTGAAACAAGTTTGGGGATCGGACGATTACTACCTGGGACGAAGTCTGGACGTGTTTATTTCGCGACTGAGAAAATATCTGGGTAGCGACGAAAACATTAAAATCCTGAACCTGCATGGAATCGGATTTAGGTTTAATGCGGCAATCACACGAAACTGACAAAAGCCCCATCCCCAACCCTTCCCCAAATTGGGAAGGGAGTTGGCCAATCGAACTAAATAAAGCGCTGCTTAAATTAGAATGGATGAAACATAACCAGTTAAAATGAATAAAATTTTCTTCTAAAGGATAATATGTAATGCATTAAACTAAAAGGTCTAGTTCTTTAAGCCCCCTCTTTCGGAGGGGGTTTGGGGGAGGCTTTTTTATTGAAATAATATGTCAGTCACACAAATCATATTACTTGTTATTATTGGCTTAATTGCCGGTATTTTTAGCGGTTCGCTTGGAGTTGGGGGAGCAATCATTGTTATTCCGGCGCTGGTATTCTTCTTGGGCCTTTCGCAACATCAGGCGCAGGGAACTTCACTGGCATTTATGATACCCCCGGTTACACTGCTAGCCGTCATCAATTACTGGAAGCAGGGGTATGTGAACTGGAAATATGCCCTGATCCTGGCCTTCATGTTTTTTATCGGCGCTTATATTGGTTCAGTAATTTCTGTGAATATTCCTGAAAAGATACTGAAAAAACTTTTCGGGGCCTTGTTGTTATTCGTGGCTATGAAAATGATGCTTTCGAAATAGACACTTATAAATCCGAAGTCTTCACAAAGAAAAAGCGGCAGGTTTATTTCTCTGAATAAACCTGCCGCTATAATTTTTCTGAAGGTCAAATCTAAATACTGACCTCATTCATTTGGTTTACCAACCTGGATTTTGCTGTGCCGCTAAAGTTGGGTTTGCATTGATTTCGTCCTGAGGGATTGGCCACACGAAACGAAAATCTGAATACGGAACAGCCACCGTTCCCAAAGCTCCGGTATAAGGAGTTCCCAGCGTAAAGGCAGTTCCGGCAGGCATACCATTAGCCAACTTGGCCGGAATACCAGCTATTGGGAAGTAAGGACAGTGTTGTAACCGGTGAATATCGGGCCAGCGACGACCTTCCATCACAAATTCGATTCGCCTTTCAACAAGGATAGCACCAAGTAACTCTACATTGTCTTTGAAACTTGCTGCAGTATAAGCCTGAGTTGCCGGTGTTGCCAAAGCACGGTTACGAACCATGTTCAGGTAGGCAAGTCCATTAGTAACATCGCCTTTCCGGGCGTAAGCTTCAGCCAAATTGAGCACGACTTCAGCATAACGCAACATCGGTGAAGGATCGGTGTAGTTGGTTTGGTCCTTGTATTTGTTGGTAAAAATAACACCTTTTACATTAAAAGTCATAGCTCCATCAGCGCGTCTTTTATCGTCGGCAAGCCACGATGGATTTCTCCAGATGATCGGGCTTACGCAAACCAGTTGCCGGCGTCCGTATTGAGAAGCTAAAGCAGCATTTACACCCGGATTATTTGTTCCTGAATTTTCCATACCAAATATAGATTCCGTATTGGCGTATGGAGTAACGAATGGGCCTGAAGGATCGGCGGTTAATGAATAAGTTCCAGCCAGCGAACCGGTAATGAATTTGGTTCCCTCAGCAATTACTTTATCCATATCCCACATGTGCAGATATACCCTTGTTTTTTCGGCCACTGCAGCGCCTTTGGTTACCCTGACCAGTTTAAAGTTGCCTGTCCGGGCAGCTTTCAACGGAAGATTAGTTTCAGCAAAATCAAGGTCGGCATTAATTTTTGCATAAACTTCAGCAACAGTACTTCTTCCAGTCGCAAAACCTGCATCAATGGCAGACTGAGATGTAAAAGGAGTTTCGAAATAAGGAACTCCCTTATTCGGGGCAGTTGGATTATCCTTAAACGGGCGCGCAAAATGGGTAATCAACTCATGATAAGTCATGGCTCTTAACAAACGGGCCTCAGCTTCGTATTCTGCTGCCAGCGCTGCCGGAATTACATTTTCGGTAGCGGCTTTTTTCACACCTTCAATAACAATGTTACAACGGTTGATTAACCGGTAACTGTCTTTCCAGTAATTTACATTGTTAGCTGTTGTAGGGCTGTAAGTAGCAGTATAAGTGAGCTGATAAAATGTAGCTACGTTTACCACATCCTCGCCACGGTTATCGCCTTGCTGAACAAATGCAGCGCCAAAAGGATATCCACGATATGCTCCATCAAAAAAACCAAGTTGGGCAGCCTGGTACATACCTGTTACAGTAAGTGCAATCAGTGCCGGACTTTGGAAGGCTGCTGTTTCAGAAACCTGATTGAAAGGCTCCAGATCAATATTTTTTTCGCAGGAAGTAAATACCATGCCAAGAATAAGAACCGGAACTATACTTTTGTAGAGTACTTTCTGATAAATTTTGAATATATTTTTCATAATTGTATAGTTTTAAGAGATTATAATTTCAGGTTAACACCAAAAGTTACTACACTCTGGCGGGGAGTACCGTTGTAGTCAACACCTCCTGATTCCATTTCCGGGTCAATACCAGTGTATTTGGTAAACATCAGTAAATCCTGTCCCTGGGCAAAAAGTCTTAAATTCTGGACGCCAATCCTCTTTAACACTGACTTTGGAAGGGTATAACCAAGAGTAATCGTTTGTAACTTAATGTAATCACCTTTTTCAACCCATCTGGTACTTGAATTACCAGTCAGGTTTACAAAAGTTTCACCGGCATACCATAAGCGTGGGGTCCATCCGTCACCAGGATTTTCAACACTCTGCCACCTTCCCAGAATTTCTTTTCCGTTGTTCTGGAATTTCTGGTTCAACAAATCCATGCGGGTAACGTTCATCACGTTGTTTCCCCCACTGTAACGGAACATCACGTTCAAATCTAAACCTTTGAATTCAGTTTTTAGCCCAACTGATCCGAAGTACGTCGGGATTGAACTACCAAGAATTTTACGGTCGGCTGAAACCAACGATGAAGCTACTGAAATGTCGGTAGGATTAGCCGGGTCATAGCCTTTGTAGGTTGATGTTGGAATATTGGCCTGAACCAAAGTCCCGTCTGCTTTCCGGTATATCGGATTACCGTTCGACATATTTACGCCGACATAATCATACCCAAATATTGAACGGATTGATTCTTTTTCGCGGATGATGGTGTAAGTTTGGAGGATATCCTGATGAGCAACCAACTCGATCACTTCATTTTTTACAAGTGAAAGGTTTCCGTCAACCGATAATTTGAAATCATTTTTATTGATCAAAGAAACATCGAAAGAAAACTCATATCCCCAGTTTTTCAATTTACCAATATTCTTGGCAATCGAGTTTCCGGGAATACCAAAAGACGGAGGTGTTGGTGCATTCAAAATCAACCCGTCCTGATTATTTATGAAATAATCGAAGGTAAATTTGTATTTGCTGTCAAGAAATGAAGCATCCAACCCGATGTCTGTTTTTTTACTGGTTTCCCATTTAAGTGTGTTATTTCCGATCTGAGAGAATGCGATACCGTTATAATCGGCGTATTTGGCATTCGAATATAAACCCAGGTAAGGATAGTTGCCAATGTCAACGTTTCCAACTTCGGCGTACGATGCGCGTACTTTAAAATCAGAGATGAAGGTCAGGTCCGACATGAATGATTCTTGCGAAATGGTCCATCCCACAGAAACCCCCGGGAAGATACCGTAGCGGTTATCTTTTGGAAGCGAGGAGATTCCATCCCGACGAACTGATGCCTGAAAAAAGTATTTCTGTGCGTAATTGTAGTTTACCCTTCCTGCCAGGGAGTTAAACCCATTTTGGGTCATTGATCCTCCTGATGCCTGAGTTCCGTATGAACCATCAATCAGGTTATGGCTGAAGAAAGAATCAGACATATTGGTACCTGCACCATAAAATGAATTCACTGTTTGTTGCTGGAATTCATTGACGAGGTTAACATTAATGTTATGGATTTCGGCAATGGTTTTGGTGTAGGTCAATACATTTTGCCAGTTCCAGCGGGTCAGGTTTGCAAAATTGTTGTTGATACGGCCATTTACACTTTGTCCGTCGCCATGGAAAGGATTCCAGTAGCGGAAACCTTCAGTTCCTTTGGTATCAACTCCAACTTGTGTCCTGAAATTCAAGTCAGATGTAATTTTAGCCATAGCGTATGCACTGGCAATAACACCCATTGTTTTCGACTGAAAAATATTTTTATCAAGGGTGTAACGTATGTTAGGCAGGTTATCATCCACTTGTTGCAGATTTTGCCCACGGCCGGCATAGTTGGTGTTGATATCATCAATGTTGTATCCGGTTGGATCGTTAGGATCGAACACTGTTGTATTAGGTAACATACGGATTGCAGCAAAAATATTTCCAGATAGTGCGTTTGAACCAGTATTTAAACCAAAATATTCAGATCGGGAAATGGCAGAATTTAGCCCGATAGTCAACCATTTCTTTATTTTCTGGTCAATGTTTGATCTGAAGGTATAACGGTTCATTTCATTTGGACGGGAAACCCCTTCCTGAGTGGTGTAGCCCACTGAAAAATAGTAGTTAGTCATGTCGGTTGCACCCGAGATTCCAAGATTATGATCTTGCTGGAAGGCATTTTGGCGAAGTACAGCGTCTTGCCAGTCAGTTTCGATATCAGTACCGACAGCGATCGCAGCCTGACCACGGTTTGCCCTTTTTTCGTTTGAGATAGCAACAAAATCTGCTGTCTTCAGAAGGTCGAACAGGTTTACTGGTGATGCTACACCTAAGTAATTGTTGTAAGTCACACTGAAATTACCTTTCGATCCTTTTTTGGTAGTAATCAGGATAACCCCGTTGGCTGCCCTTGAACCGTAAATAGCAGTTGCTGATCCGTCTTTCAGGATTTCAACTGATTCGATATCCGCAGGGTTGATATCACCCATAGCGTTGGTCGAAGCATAACCACCTACATCTCCTGTAAAGACAGGCATTCCATCAACAACAATCAGGGGATATGTTCCCTGCGAAATTGATCCGATACCACGGATACGGATACGGGGAGCTTCACCCAATATACCGGTACCTGCAGTTACCTGTACACCAGCCGAACGCCCGGCTAACTGAGATTCAAAACTTGGAGTTGCCAGATTGGCAATTGCATCACCTTTAACCTGTGATATAGCTCCGGTAACTTCCCTTTTCTTTTGAACACCATAACCAACCACAACCACTTCGTCAACCGAAATGTCTTCTGCTTTTAGCCGAACATTAATGACCGATTGGTTCCCGATAGTGATTTCCTGAGTCGCCATGCCAACAAAAGAAAAAACAAGAGTTTTGGCATCGGCGGGCACTTTAAGGACATATTTCCCATTCATGTCGGTAATAGTCCCCATCGAAGTCCCTTTTACCGAAATTGATACGCCCGGCATAGTACCTCCGTCGTCGGCAGAGGTTACGTTGCCTGTGATTTCCTTGGTTTGTGCCAGAACGACATTCAAACCAATTGCAAAGAATGCAAGCAATAACGCGATTTTTTTCATAGAGAATTATTTTAAATTTAACAGCTTCAGCAAAAAATTAATCATCAAATGGATTTGTTTGCTTTTCATCAGGAATTCAGGATCAATTTCAAGTTTATTCTTCAAACTCATGACTTTCCTCAACTTTTTATCCCATCAGGCATCTAATGTAAAAAAATGTTAAAATATTTTGATGAACTATGTTTTATAATATGCCTGAATGTAGATTTTTCAACTTTGGCAGATGTGTTAACGGATCAGTCCGTTGCAATAATTGCCTAATTTTTTCAAGTTCTCACTTATTTTGAGATCGAGTTTGTTCGTTTTAATGAATTCTTTAATCGGAGACTCATAGTCTGGAAAAATTTTCAAAAATTGCCTTTCTGTTGTGAATTTATGCATTTCGTCTTTAACCTTAACCCAGTAAACTGTTGCCGGAGAAACGATTACATTATCAGGTAATTCGAGGTTTCGGACCTGATTCCCGGCACGTACGGTGGTGACCCGTGTTGGAGCATTTGTTTGCGAAGTAAGTCCATAGGCAGTAGCTGTTCCTTTTGTGGTAAACCGGCTTTTATGCTGAATATACACAGAAATACGACCAGTCACCAAAACTTCATAAAAAGCTTTCCCAACAGGTACAAATTTTCCTCCATGCAGGTAAATTGTATCAATGTCTTCAGTATGTTCTACTATCCTGAATATTCCCTGCTGGTCAAAAATCATTTCTTCATCAACCGTATTGTAGTTAAGCAATGCTGAACTTGTATCTCCCGATTTCATCATGATAGTGCTTTTGGCAAATTCAGGGAACAGTAGCTGGGAATAGGGATTAGCAGTATTAGTTTGTCCGGCAAGGTCAACAGAAATACTGAACAGAAAAAAAATCAGAAATGTCAGGCTACTATTTTTTTGTTTGCATATTTGTTTCATAATGTGAGTTTTTAAAGTCTATTTGTTGAGTCTGAATATAACGCCAAAAGATAAGAAAAAAAAAGAGGCTGAACTCAATGAGCCAGCCTCTTTAATTTAAATCGAGAAATTATCTTGGTCCTTTATAGGTATATTTCTCAGTCACTAAACTTCTAAGTTGTGGGCTAACATTTAGTTGTTTCAAATAATAACCAACTTCCATCGTTTTGGTCGCAGGGAAATATTTGTTAACTGCACCCTCGCCGGTATATAATTCGGCAGTCCTACCACGTGCAGGAGAGTCAACAGATGTATTTACAACATTGACATTATTCGATGCATCGAAGATAAATGCCGGAGTCCAGGCTCCAAATTGACTTGCGCCACCTCCGGTTTCGAAAATGTATCCATAAACTCCGTAGTCAGTATCATATTTACTGCAAGTAGCCGCGCCTGTTGTTCTCAGCTCAACAATCTTGGGATAAATTCCAGTCCAAGGTGCGTTTATATAATCCACGAATGTACCGGTAACGGAATATACTCCATCCCATTTGTTTTTGGCCAGAACTTCACAAACTATTGTTTCATCAACATCAGCGCTAAGTTTTCCGGTACCTGAAACCGACAGGACTTTAAAAGCAAGTGCATAGTTCTTGCTGAAATCGAAGTTTCCGGCAGCCGGAACATTAATCATAATGGCTTTTCCGATTTCTCCAGCGTCTAAATTAACAGTTAGTTTTCCTCCTGCTATAGCCGGAGAAACTGTTCCTAAAGTAGTTGGTAATGGAACATAGGTGGTTTTATGGTCAGTATTGTACTTCGCAAGTATCGCACCGTTTTCATCGTATTGTAATACAACAGTTGTAGTGGTATTTAATTCTTTATTGTTTGGAACATCTCTTCTGATTTCAAAAAGCATACCCGACTGGGGAGTAGTTTTTGCATCAAAAGCCAACATGTTGTACACCGATGGGTGAAGTTTCACAAATGTTTGTCCTGCATCGCCTATTGATTGCTGCTCTGGAATGCATGAAACCGCCAGGAGTGCCAAAAACAAAACATATACCTTGATATTTAAATCATGAAATCTTTTCATATCTTTTTGTTTAAATTATAAATTTCAATTTGCGGTTAATATTACTGGTCCCACCATACTTTGGAATCCATTTTATCTCCACCGGTCAATCTAGCGACTGCAGCTTCAACACCGGTTTTTGCGAGTGTATAATCCGAAGTTCCGTACATGAACCTGCGAGGTATCACTTTCGGGTTATTCGTAGCATCAGGGGCAGGTGTCAATGCAGGAATTCCGGTTCTCCTCCAATTGGCATATCCGGAACATCCGTCAGGGAAATAAGCTACATAAGCTTGTTTAGCAATTTGAGGCAAATTAGTACCTGCTGCACCGAGAGCGATATTAGCATTGGCAAAATAGGTAGCCGAAGGTAATGCAAGGCCCCATTGTTCATGTGAAGCATTAATCCCTGCTGTATATAAAGTTGCTGTTGATTCAGTTGTCCATCCTCGGTCAGCAGCTTCTGCACGGGCTAATAATATGCTGGCAGCTTTTATAATGAAAATAGGAGAAGTCTGTGTACGGTATGCCGGAGCAAATACATACGCATAATCCGGATTGGCTCCACACCATGGATCAATAAAAGTACGCGCCCTGCCATAAGGAACACCTTTTGTAGTGGCCGCGCCTGATGAAGTAGCGCCAAAAACAGCCTGACGGGCATCACTGCCCAGGCTATTTAGAAGAGTCGTCATCGTTTCACTTTCACCATAGTCTTTACGTCCATCATACATGTTATAAAATGGATTTTTGAAAGCGCTTCCCGGATAATCAAGTCTGAAGTTGTCGGCATTGGTCGCAATTGATCCTGCCGGATCGTTTAGTGCAGCTTTAAACTGGGTTGCAGCGTAATCAGATGCTCCCGGATATTTCTTTGAAAGCCTCAAAGCCATAATCATTCTCATTGAATTGGCAAGTTTCTTCCATTTGGTCATATCTCCATTGTAAGCGATATCGCCCTTAATCGGAGCTCCGGTAGTAACCTGGGCAACAGCTTCGGTAAGTTCCTTAATCAAATCCTTATAGATTGATTCCTGTGTGTCAAAAGCAACATTTGGATCGCCTTTAAGCGCCTGCGAATAAGGAATATCGCCCCAACGGTCGGTTAATCTCTGAAAAATAAATGCTTTCAGGATTCGGGCAATAGCAATCTGGTTAGCATTTGCTCCATTCAGGGCAGCAATTGCCTTTGTGTCTTCAGCAGTATTGGTGATGATTATATTCTGAAGATCATACAAGACTCCCGAATAAGTAGCCATCGGACTGGCTGTATTTGCTGAATAGTTGGATACATCAGGATACTGAGTTTCTGAGAAATACTGGCAATATAAAGCGGTTACCCTATTATTGGAAATTTCGCCAAACCCGGAAAGAACATTGGTTAACAAAGCGGATGTAATCGGTTTGTTGGTTGCCGCCGGATTCACATTGGTGCTTCCAAAGTCTTCCAGTTTACTACAGCTCATGGTAGTCAGAACTATTGCCAGTACAAGAGTTCCTATTTTATAAATTGATTTTTTCATCTTTTAAAATATTAAAGTTTATATAGCAAATCCTAGAAGTTGATCTTAATATTCGCGCCAAAAGAACGAACACCTGGCAACTGACCTGCTTCGCCTGCTGCTCTGGAAATTTCAGAAGGATCAAAGTCTTTGGTTTTAGCATAAATAAGCCATGGGTTCTGTGCAATGAGAGAAATATTTACGGACTGTGCATATTTGTTCAAACCTATTTTATTTACAGGAACATTGTATCCAATACTTAATTCCCGGAGTTTAATATAAGTCAGGTCATGAACATATTCGTCATAGTACTGATTGTCATAAGTTCCATGCCAGTATGACTGAGCTTCAACATACATGTCAACAGGTTTACGGGTAGTCTGATCAACACCGAATACATGTATGCCACCACCATTGGCCACTGCATCACGAATCGGATTGCCCAAATCGTTCAGTCCTGAAGTTTTTGCTGTAAGTCCTGAGTAAGTACCCCACATGTCGGATAGAGAGAAGAATTTACCTCCAAACTGATAGTCAAAGTTCATGGTTAAAGTGAAATCCTTCATAATTTTAAAGGTATTCTGTACCCCACCGGTTACTTTTGGCAATACATTTCCAAAATATTTATTTTTGTTTGACACATAGTAACCATCACTGGTCAGCAATGGCAAGCCGGTAGCTTCATCAATCGTTTTACCAGCTCCAAATATTTCGCCCCATGCATGGCCTACTGCGTGTACCATTACCGGAGTTCCGCTTCTGGATTCACCACTGGCAGTTGTCCACTGTCCTTGTACAGTAAACCTTTCAACGCCTTCTGCAATTTTTTCAATATCCATCTTTATCAGGTATGCAAAAGTGGCATTGAAGTCCCATGAGAAATTGGTTAAGCTCACAGGTTTTAGATTTAAAGAAAGGTCAAGGCCTTGTTTCAAAATCTTACCAGTATTCAGATATTTGGATCCAAAACCGCTGTAGTTTGCAATTGAAATGGCATAAGGAATATCGTTTTCAGAACCATCCCAGTAAGTTGCTGTAATTCCGGCTTTACTTTCAAAGAATCTTAATTCAAGACCAACTTCTTTTTGAGTTTTTACAGCTCCCCTGATATTTGGATCAACCAACTGATCAGGAGTTGACATCAGGAAATTACCATTCCACTGATTAGCGCCTACTCCATAGGCAAATCCAGGATATGAATAAACTCCGATAGCTGTTGGGATTTCTCCCCACGATGCGCGGACTTTTCCGAAATTAAGCCAGGAAAGCTTTAATAGATCACTGAAAACGAATGAACTACCAAAAGATTTTGACAAAATAGAATTGTTATCTGATGGCAATACGGAATACCAGTCGTTACGCAAAGTGAATTCTGCAAAAAGGAAATCTTTGTAGCCCACATCGCCACGTGCAAATGCAGCCCTGTATTTTTCATTGTATCTGTCGTTGAAGATACGTGGCTGGTCTTTAGAGTTCGTTATAAGGAACAGATTCTTAATATTTAAACCATTCACCGTTTGTGCAGCATTGTATTTGTAAACAGAACTGAAAAAGTCGGTTCCTAAATTCGCGTTAACTTTAAAGTCATTGAAAGTCTTGGTGTAAGATATTAATGATTCGATGTTTTCACGTGTGGAATAAGAAGTTGAGGTTGAATAATAACCTTTTGCTTCAGGTGCGTTTCCGGTTGTCTGGGTACCGCTGTCCATCAGGTCGCTGCTGTAAGTTGCTTCTGCCCAGGTGTTGTTTTGTTGCCTGCGGTAAGTAGCTTTTGCCGAAAGCCCATCCATAATCTCGTAATTTAAGGAGATATCGCCAAATAACCGGTCGGCCCTTGAAGGGATTTTTACCAAATCGAACCACTTATAGAAATTATACCAGTAGTTACCTGCATAAAAAGGTTTGGTATTATTGGGATCATAAGCAGTTGGGTTATTATGGTTCCAACTTGCCCAGATTCCATCAGAAGTTCTAAGGTCTTTCAGTTCTTTTATCTTGTTCATGTCAAGGTTTCGGTGAAACCATTGGTTGAATGAACCTGTTGACTGGTTTGAATATCCGTCGTCAAATTCACCCTGGGTTGATGAGGTGAAGAAATTTACATTGGCGCCAAAGGTCAACTTTTTAGTAACATCATAAGTAGTCTTTACAGTAAAAGTTGTTTTATTCAGACTAGTCTGTGGAAGTAAGCCTTTTACTGAAATATTTCCAATTACAGCACGGAAATTAAAATCTTCCGAAGCTTTTGAAATCGCTACAGTATTGTTAAGGGTAAGTCCTTTATCAAAGAAATCCCTTGAATTGGTTGGGTGTGGAACCAGCGCTGTAGTTGTGCCGGTATATTTTGACCCTGGATACCATGAATACCATGGAATGTATTCTTGTCCTGCCATTCTTGGTCCCCAGCTTGCATCATCCGAATAATCGGGATAATACTTACCGTCGAGAGGCTTCCATTCAACCGGATCTGTTGATTTGTATGAGTACCTGTACATATCCTGAACGTTTCCGCCAGCGTAATCATTCTGATAGTTTGGCATGATATAAATAGAAGAGGTAAGGAACCCGCTATTTATTTCAACATCCATTGTTTTGTTGGCATTCATTTTGGCTTTTTTGGTCGTAATGATGATTGCACCATTAGCTCCCGCAGAACCAAGAATGGCAGCAGCGCTAGGACCTGAGAGTACGCTGATATCTTCAATATCGTCCATGTTAATGTCGTTGGAGTTCGGTAATACAGTTCCATCAACAACATATAAGACACCAGTACCTGTGCTAAAACCACCATCGCCACGTAAACGGATATTTCCTGTACGCCCAAGAGCAGCAGCAGATTGACCCTGGAATTGAATCCCTGATACTTTTCCGGCTATAGCGTTATTTACGTTGGTTTGTCGAACGACAGTCAGTTTGTCAGCAGTAACAACCTGGTTTAAGGCAGAAGAACTCTTCGGAGCCCTTTTTATACCATAACCACTTGTCACAATTACTTCCTGAACCTTTACCACTTCAGATTCAAGCGTGACAGAATAACTGGAAGAACCGGTGATGGTTACTTCTTGTGTTGTCATTCCTACAAATGAAAAAACAAGAGTCTTGGCATCTTGTGGTACTTTCAGACGGAACACGCCTTCCATGTCAGTAATAGTTCCTAATGTCGTTCCTTTCACTGACACAGAAACACCAGGAATTGAACCTCCATCGTCAGCGGAGGTCACCTTGCCTGAGATCTCCCTGGTTTGGGCCACCAAAGCCTGCAAACCAATTGCAAAGAATGCAAGTAATAACGCGATTTTTTTCATGTAAAATAGTTTTAAATTAAACAGCATCATTTTTTAATGAAAAATAGGAAGGTAATATCACATCTAAATTCCCCATTTAAGTTAATCAACTTTAAATTTGATTCCCCCAAACCAAATTTAATGGGAATTTACAAGCCGAATTTTTTAAGACCCCCTTTCAAAAATCAACACTCTGAATAAGTCAGGATTATTGATTCGTATCACAAATTTAGAAAAATGTATATAGGAAGGTAGATATCTGGAGAAAAAATAAATACATATTTTAACAGTGTTAATAAATATTAAAAAACATGATCGTTTTTTAATAGATGTCTTGTTTTTGTAATAATTTGAATATTAATTTAATATGACTCATTCAGGAAAGAATACCGGGATGCTATTAAGAACCAGTCTAAATTACAAAATCGCAATTAATTCTTTAATTTCATTGATAAACCACGTTCTGGTTTGATGTTTCAGTACTAAATATGTACAGTTTGGAACCGTTTGAATTGATTTTATAGCATCTGGTATGTCGTGCAATCCGTGATTTAAAAACATGATCTGATCAATTCCGAATTCAAGGGCGCCTTCGATGTCTGTTTCCCACGAATCACCTATCATTATACTTGTTCCCTTTTTCGCATTGGTCGTTTTCAGGGCATGTTCGAAGATCTGCCTGTGCGGTTTCGTGGTGTGAATTTCTTCTGAAATGAAGATTTTTGAAAAGAACCCGGCCAATCCGCTATTTCTTAACTTGTCGCGCTGTACCTCGCTGAATCCATTGGTAATTATGTGCATTTGATATCCCCTGGCGTTTAAGGTTGTTAGGGTTTCGATTGTACAAGGGAATAATTCAGTTTGGAGCGCCATATTTCCGAGGTACTGTCCGTTCAGTTCGGCCCAGTCCAGACCGGAAATGTTGAATGCCTGCAGTGATTTCGAAAACCTTTCGATAATTAATGTCTGTTTGGTGATTTTCCGGGAATGGTAGTCATTCCAAAGCGATTTATTAATTTGTTCATATACCCGAAAGTAGGAATCAAAAGAACTCAATCCGGGAAGGATTTCGTTTTGACCGAGTGTTAGTTCCATGGCCCGGTAGGAGTTGGCCGTAAAATCCCAAAGTGTGTTGTCGAGGTCAAAAAATAGATGATCGTATTTTCTCATTAAACTGTTATTTTTACCATATGGGCACATAGAATACATTGTTATATATGCGAATCTAGAGTTTGGTTTTTAAACCCGGAGGGTTGGAATGATTATAGAAAATTGTTGGAGAACGCGCCCTTTAACCACGAAGTGGTGACATAAATCTGCCATGCCTTCGGCATTTAAACCCCTTTTTATCCTAATTTGCTATAATCCTATCATGCCTTCGGCATTATCATTCTATTGTTTTTTCAACTCTTGATTCGCATTATAAATTATTTTCAATGTTCTATGTGGTTTTATTTTTCGTCTTCTTTTTCAATGTTTTCGCAGAACCCTTCCAATACGATCACAATTTCTCCTTTGATGGTTTTCGAACTAAAATATTCAATCAATTCGGCCAATGTTCCCCTGCGGTTTTCTTCAAAGAATTTTGACAATTCGCGCGACACGCTAGCCTTTCTGTCCGGTCCCATGAATTCGGCAAACTGTTCCAGGCTTTTGATTAATCGGTAGGGTGACTCATAAAAAATCATGGTACGGGTTTCGGTAACCAATTCCCTGATTTTTTTTTGGCGGCCTTTTTTTTGTGGTAGAAACCCTTCGAAAGTAAAGCGGTCGGTTGGGAAACCGGAATTGACCAGGGCGGGTATCAGGGCGGTTGCGCCAGGCAAACATTCAACTTCAATATCCTTTTCAAGGCAGGTCCTGACCAGGAGGAATCCCGGGTCACTGATTCCCGGAGTGCCTGCGTCCGAAATGAGGGCTACGTTTTTTCCGTCTTCAATCTGCCGGGCAATCATTTCGACTGTTTTGTGCTCGTTGAATTTGTGATGGGACACTAATTTATTCCTGATTTCGAAATGAGCCAATAGTTTTGCTGAAGTTCGGGTGTCCTCTGCTAAAATAACATCCGCTTCTTTTAAAATCCGGATACCCCTGATGGTCATGTCTTCCAGGTTTCCGATCGGTGTTGGAACTAAAAATAGTTTGCCCATTTATTTAGTGAACCGTCGTTTAAGGAGATCAACAAACTTCAGACTGGTTTCATTTTTCTGCAAGGTGAGATTTGCCTTCAGATAATCAACGGCTTGTTGAATGGTTTCCAGTTTGTCGAGATGATCAATCACCAAATTGTATTTGTCGGTGTTATTACTGAATATTTCGCGAATGAAAAGGAAACGGTCATTCAATCCGATTGATGATCTCAAACTGGAAATAGGAACATTGCCCAGATTGGTTTCAACCGGTTTGTTCTCACTAATGACATCATTCAGCGAACGTTCTTTCTGGAAAGTTTCTCCTTCAACTTGTTTTTCTTTTAGATTATCTTCAGGTTTTGGAATTTCGTTCATAACCGGACGGGTTGCCGGGCCCGAAACAGGGGTAAAGTGAATAGTCCCGTCTTCTTCTTCATCCAGATCTTCGATTTGAATTTCGCGGATTTTGGAATGCGAATCTGGTTTGATTTCATTGATCTGTACCGTTGATTCTGGTTGAGGTACTTCTTCCGGTTCTTCATCTTCAATTTCTTCTTCTTCTTCCTGAATTTTTTCAACATCTTCAACGTCATCTCCGTTCAGGGCGATATCTTCGTCCACTTCATCGGGTTCATCTTCATCTTTTTCTTCATCTTTTTCTTCTTCCTCCGAATCATCCTCTTCGAATTCATCCTCGTCTGAACTATAGGCTAGTTCATCTTCATCGGCCAAATCCTCAGGTTCTGAAAATTCCTGCTCTTCAAAATTGATAATTTCAAGTTCCGGATCAGGAAAATTTAAATTGGAGACTTCGTCTTCTGCATCATCTTCCATATTTTCTTCTGTTCCTTCAACTAAAGTTACCGGCTTCTCTGATACTTCCTTTAACAATTCTATTTCCTGACATAATAGCCTGGCCCTGCTCAGCGCCAAATCAATAATTAAAGATGAATCGCTTTCTGATTCAGCAATTTCGGAGGTTAAAGTTTTAAGTTCTTCCAGATCTTTATTGATAATCCGGATCAAATTGTTTGCATTCATTTTTATTTTTGATTTAATCGGTAATTCAATCTTGTTTCTATCCGTAAAGATTTAAATTTATCTTTGTTTTCAATAACGGCATTGCATTTTCTGAAACATCTGCGTTCATCGTGGATGCAGTAATTGAAGCATCGTAAAAGTACAAAAATCTTTAGCATATTACGTACATGTTTATTGAAAGGGGCATCAACAGACAAAAAAAGACCGGCAGTATCGAAGTCATTGCGGGTTCTATGTTTTCAGGGAAAACAGAAGAATTAATCAGGCGACTGAAACGGGCAAAAATTGCGAAATTGAAGGTCGAAATTTTTAAACCAGCCATGGATACCCGGTATTCGGTGGCTGAAGTAGTTTCGCACGACGAAAATTCGATATTAAGCACTCCGGTTGAAAATTCAGGAAATATTATGCTTTTAACCGGCGATGTTGATGTGATTGGTATTGATGAAGCGCAGTTTTTTGATCATGGACTGATTGATGTCAGCATCACGCTTGCCAACATGGGCATTCGGGTAATTATTGCCGGCCTGGACATGGATTTTAAAGGAAAACCTTTTGGCCCGATTCCGGGACTGATGGCCGTTGCCGACCATATCACCAAAGTTCACGCCATTTGCATGAGATGTGGCGATGTCGCCCAGTTCTCGTACCGTTTTTCGAAAGCCGATAAATTGGTGCTGCTGGGCGAAAAAGATGAATACGAACCTTTGTGCCGTTCCTGTTATACTAAAGCTATCCGGTAATGCCCATTCTTTCAGTTGGTCAGATCTCAAAAGTTTTAAACGGGGAATTGCATTCTTCCGATATTGGTCCGGAATGGCTGATTTCTTCCATAGCAAATGATAGCCGTACTATTTTTGATCCGGAATCGAGCCTCTTTTTTGCCCTGAAAAGTGATCGGAATAACGGTCACCGGTATGTGGCCGATTTAGTTCACATGGGAGTCCGTGCCTTTGTTGTATCTGATTTTTCTAAAGAATTTGGCAAGTTTGATTATTGCAGTTTCATTGTTGTACCCGATACCCTAAAAGCCTTGCAGGAACTGGCAGCCTGGCACCGGTCCCAGTTCAATATTCCGGTATTGGGAATTACCGGTAGCAACGGGAAAACCATAGTAAAAGAGTGGTTGTTCGAATTGTTGAGAGATCGGGCTGTAATCCGCAGTCCGAAAAGTTATAACTCGCAGGTAGGAGTTCCGCTTTCAGTCTGGAACCTGAGCGCTGATTACGAGTTAGCTATTTTTGAAGCCGGAATTTCGAAGCCAGGTGAAATGCACAATTTACAGGAGATTATCTGTCCAACTGTTGGCATCCTTACGAATATTGGAGAAGCCCATCAGGAAAATTTTACCACGAAACAACAAAAGCTGGAAGAAAAACTCAAACTGTTTGAATCGAGCCATACATTAATATACTGCAGGGATCAGGAATTGGTACATTCCTACATCCAAAACGGAGGAGTAAATTCCCGGATAAAACTTTACGCATGGTCGTTTACCAAAGAAACATCTGATTTGTTTTTCAGAAAAAAAGAACTGAACGGAACAGTTGAAATCGCTACAGAATTTGAAGGAAAGAAATTCCGGATTGAATTGCCATTTCAGGACGAGTCAAGTCTCGAAAATGCAGGTCATTGTCTGGCTTTGATCCTGTCGCAGCATTATGCCGAACCTTCGGTAATGAAATTGTTCGCCAGTTTGCAACCGGTTGCCATGCGTTTGGAAATGAAGGAAGGGGTAAATAATTGTCTTTTAATCAACGATTATTATAACTCTGATATTAACTCGCTGCAGATAGCGCTGGCATTTTTAAATAATCATGCCAGAAAGCCATATTTGCAGAAAACCGTGATTCTGTCAGATATTCAGCAGGCTGGTATTCCTGACGAGCAATTGTATCAGGAGGTAGCCAGGTTACTTCAGTTGAATAAAACGAACCGTTTGATTGGCATTGGGACGAAAATTAAAAAGTATGCGTATCTGTTTGAGCGGCCTTCAGAGTTTTTCGAATCAACTGAATTATTTCTGGAATCATTTCAATCTGCAAACTTCCGCCTGGAATGTATCCTGCTTAAAGGTGCGCGTGATTTTCATTTTGAACTGATTTCTTCTGTTCTGCAAAAAAAATATCATCAAACTGTTCTGGAGATTGATTTGAATGCCCTGGTTGGGAACCTGAATTTTTTCCGGTCTGCTATTCGTCCTGAAACCCGTATTATGGTAATGGTTAAGGCTTTTTCGTATGGAAGCGGAATGTCTGAAATTGCCCGTATCCTTCAATTTCATAAAGTTGATTATCTGGCCGTAGCCGTGGCCGACGAAGGCATTGAGCTTCGTCAGGCTGGAATTGATTTACCTATTGTGGTGATGAATCCTGAGGAGCATAGTTTTGAAAGTATGATCGAGTTCAGGCTTGAACCTAATGTTTATTCGGAAGAAATTTTCGATTCGTTCCGGAAAGTACTGCAACAACATGCCGTTGTTCGTTATCCTGTTCATTTGAAGTTCGATACCGGGATGAATAGACTGGGTTTTGATTCGGCCGGGAAAGTTGAGCGACTTGCCAGAAAATTGCAGGTGCAGGAGGAAATAGTGGTCCGGTCGGTATTCTCTCATCTGGTTGGGGCTGATGAACCGGTTCATGATGAATTTACTATGGGCCAGGTTGAACAATTCCTTCAACTATCTTCAATAATTACTAAAAAATTACCTTATAAAATCTTCCGTCATATATTGAATTCTGCCGGAATTGAACGTTTTCCCCAGTATCAGTTCGAAATGGTGCGTTTAGGAATTGGGCTGTATGGTGTAAGCGCCTGCGGTAATAACCAAATCAGGAGCATCAGCCGGTTGAAAACCTGTATCTCGCAGATTCGCCTGATTTGTGCCGGACAGACTGTTGGTTACGGACGCAAAGGCGTGGTAACCCGCGATGCCGAAATTGCCGTTTTGCCTATTGGTTATGCGGATGGTTACGATCGTCGTTTAAGTAATGGCGTCGGTAAAGTTTATATAAAAGGACAGCTTGTTCCAATTATAGGCAACATTTGTATGGACATGTGCATGATTGACGTAACTGGTTTGCAGTCTTCGGTCGGTGATGAAGTTGAACTGATGGGCGAACACATTTTGGTAGGCAATATGGCAGAAACAATCGGAACTATACCCTACGAAATACTCACCGGAATTTCGCAAAGGGTGAAACGGGTTTACCTTCAGGAGTAAAAGTGTTCAGTGTTCAGTCGCAGTGATCAGTTAGATGTGTAGTTACGGGTTGCGGGTTGCGCGATGTCCATTGTCTATGCCTAAATAACGGTGACCGAAACTCAAGAGTGCAGGTAGCAAATCGGCACTAGTGATTGCGAAATTTGGTTATATCCGGAAGAACCAAATTGAGACGATTATTTATTACTTTTGTAAAAAATCAGACTACTATGTTGACATTAAACACTATACTTAAAGAGATGAAAGATGTTCCGGTTAGCCGCCTTGAAGAACTTTATCAGCTCGTTCATTCGATGACTTCATCAACGAAACAGAAAGAAAGCTTACGAAAAAAAATCCTTTCTTTTGGCGGGGCTTTTAGCGATATGAGTAACGAGGACTATTCAGACTTTCTCGGTCAAACACAAAAAGCAAGGACAAACCTTTTTGACCGTAAGATTGAGCTATGAAACCATCTATGCTGGATACCGATATTCTTTCGGAATTTTTGCGTGGCAACCCAAAGGTTATTGCCAAAGTTGATGAACACTTGAAGGAGTATGGTTTTATAAGCTTAAGTATTATTACTTACTACGAAATTCTTAATGGACTTTTATATAAAGACGCAAGAAAGCAACTGTCAAAGTTTGAAGGATTTGTAGAATTAAATAAGGTCATTCCACTTTCATTGCGGATGGCAAAAACCGCAGCATTATTACAGGCGGATCTACGGAAAAAAGGAAGTGAAATAGGGCACACTGATACGTTGATTGCCGGCATCGCAATTACAAGTGAACTTCAGCTAATAACCAACAATACAAATCACTTCGAGCGAATCAAAGGACTTGAAATTGAAAACTGGACCAAATAATTTCGACTTAATTTTCGGAACTTGGAATTTGAAACCTGGAACTTGAAATTATCCCAGTTTGCTGATTTTCTCCAACCGGTGAAAGTCGAGAATACGGATTTTGCGGCCATCAATGGCAATTACTTTTTCGGCTGCAAATGTAGAAAGCGTACGGATGGCATTTGAAGTGGTCATGTTCGAAAGGTTAGAAATATCTTCTCTGGAGAGATAGACTTTCATGGTTGCCCCATCGTTTTCACAACCATATTTTTCTTTCAGGAGCAAAAGCGATTCGGCCAGGCGCCCGCGGATATGTTTTTGGGTAAGCGTAACCGTACGCATATTCGAGAACCCGAGTTCCCGGGCTAATTTCTGAATAAGCCGAAGTGAAAAGTTGGGGTTCTTTAGCAACTTCGTGTGTAAGTAATCAGAAGAAATTGATCCAACAGTCGAATCTTCAAGTGCAATGGCTGTACCAATGTGAAGTTCCCCTGCCAATAAAGCCCGGTATCCTATCAATCCGAGAGGTTTTGTCATGCGGATGATCTGCTCACGTCCGCCCCATCCTTCTTTGTAAATAATGACTTTCCCATCGAACAGGAACAAAAAACTACTCGGTTTTTCGCCCTCCTTGAAAATGAATTCATTCTTTTTGTAATAGGATAAATTAAGGTGGTTATGCAAATCTTCTTTTTCTTCAGGGGTAAGGGTACTGAAAATCGATTTAGGATTTTCAAAAACTTCTTTCATTCCCATTTCATGGCTTGGCATAGAAATAAATTTACATGTTCTGCAGCATCAAAGTTAAGTAATTTTGCCAATAATGAAAATTTGGACTGTTTATTTTAAATTATTACTGAGTCCTGACGAAATTAATTTTTTTTAGTGTTAATACCTTTCAAATATCAGGAATACCTTGCAACTAAGGGCATCCGGCGACCAAATCCGAAGGCCTTGGAGCTGATTCGCAGAATAGGTGGAGCCTGAAAACGTTTGTACTCATTGTTGTTTACCATTCTGACGGTTCTCAGTACAGTATTTTCGGCAAATCCTTTTGCAATAATTTCAGAAGGAGAGAGATTCAGCTCGATGTAATCGAACAGAACCTGGTCAAGAATATCGTAATCGGGCAGCGAATCGGAGTCTTTCTGATCAGGTCTCAATTCGGCTGAAGGTGGTTTCAGAATCGTATTTTCAGGAATGATTTCATGATCGCGGTTGATCCATCGGGCCATTTTGAAGATGTCGGTTTTATAAACATCGCCGAGTACCGACAGGCCACCGTTCATATCGCCATAAAGTGTTCCGTAACCAACAGCGCATTCGCTTTTATTGGTGGTATTGAGCAGGATGTTTCCAAATTTGTTCGAAATGGCCATCAGTAAAATTCCGCGGGCCCGCGCCTGAATGTTTTCTTCGGTAAGGTCGGCTGGCAAACCGGCAAACACCTCCGAAAGGCTCTGTTCAAAACTATCCACCATGGCCTGAATGGGGATAATTTCATACTGAACATTCAGATTTCTGGCCAGCATTAAAGCATCTTCCACGCTGTGATCAGACGAGTAGCGCGAGGGCATCAGTAAAACGCGAACATTTTCTGCACCAAGCGCTTTAACGGCCAAAACAAGGACCAGGGCAGAATCAATTCCTCCGGACAAACCCAGTGTTGCTTTTTTAAATCCCATTTTCCCGAAATAGTCGCGAATTCCTAAAATCAGGGCATCAAGTATTTTTTCAATGTAGCCGGTTTCGGGCTGAAGGGTTCCGGTAGGGCTTCCGGTATCAATAATCCTGAAATCTTCTTCAAAATACTTCAGCTCTTCCTGAATGGTACCGTTTTTATCGAGGTAGAAAGATCCCCCGTCGAAAATCAGTTCAGTTTGCGCACCCACCTGATTGACATATAAAATAGGAAGCTGGTATCTGATAGCATTTTTGACCAGGATATTTTTTCGCCAGTTTTCCTGATTATATGAAAATGGCGAGGCTGAAAGATTAATGACCAAATCAGGATTAAGGGCTGATAATTCTTTCAGTGGAGAAAGCTGGTAAAGCTTTTCGCGGCCAAATTCGTTTTGGGTTTCCTGCTCGTCCCAAAGATCTTCACAAATGGTGACCGCCAGTTTTTTGCCACCAAAATCAATGACCGAAAATTTCTTGTTGGGTTCAAAATGACGGTATTCGTCAAAAATATCGTAAGTCGGTAGCAGCGATTTGTTGACTACATGCTGTATGGTTCCGTTGTTCATGAAAAAGGCCGAATTGAAAAGTTTTTTGCCCCTTGGTTCAGGGTTGATGCTTGGAGCGCCCACAATAGCTGCAATTCCTTTACAGTGAGAAGCTATCTCATGCAGGGTTTGGTTCGATTGCTCTATAAATTCTTTCCTTTCGAGCAAATCGTGCGGATAATATCCGGTCACCGATAATTCCGAAAAAACAACCAGATCAGCTCCTTCAGCTTTTGATTTACGAATACATTCAATGATTTTCGATGAATTCAGGGCAAAATTACCGATGTGATAGTTCAGTTGTGCTATGGCAATCTTCATGGTAGTTTTTCTTAAAAGATCAGTGCAATCCTGAGTTTGAGCGAATTGATAATGGTTTTATCGGTGAATGCATTGTTGGTGGTAATGTCAATCAGCCCGTTTTGAAAGATTAAACCTGTTGAAACAGAATTGCTGGTGCCCAAATCGAAATCGAATCCGATTCCAACATTCATCGCCAGGTTAAACAGGCCCATCTCGTCATTAATGTTCGCTTTTTTAAATGTTCCATCGTTGCTGTCGCCTTTCGATCCGATATTTACCATGCCTGAAAAGCCAAGCTGGCCCCAGTAACTCGATCGGCGAAACTGATCTGTTTTCAGTTTAATAGTTATTGGTAGTTCAATATAGCGCAGGAGGTACTTGATTCTACTCATTGCGGGCAAAGTGACACCGGCGAATTGAAAATCTGAATTGCCACGGTACGCTATCTCTCCGCCAGTGTTCGTGATCAGTAATCCGGTTAGCAAAGAATATCGTTCGTCTTCAGCAAAATAGAAATCAGCATTCAGCCCAAAGTCGTAACCAAGTATTGATTTTTCGCGGCCGGCAGATGAATTGTTGGTAGTCATCCAATTTACTGTCGGGCTGCCTGTAAATGATAGGCGGATGTGCTTTTGGCCAAATCCGGCGAAAACTAAAGCAAGAAATAGAAAAGATAAAATAAATCGTTTCATCGTTTTTGTGTTTTGTTTGCCCGACGTATTATTAACGCAAGAATCACTTAGTTTTGTCTTCTGCAAATCTCGAAATTTTAAATTTAAAATGACAATAAAAAAGCGCTTCATGCGTATTTACCAAAAATAAAACGAATGAAACAATTTTATTACTATTTATTCCTGATGATGATCTTGTTTGCCTGTACCCGCAATCCACTGAAAGTAAATGTTTCGGATGTTCCGGTTGATTTAAAAATAAAACATCTGGATGTTGATTTATTGAAATTGAAGCAGGATCAGATTCAAACTGCTATCCCTGAATTGAAAAGGTCTTTCACCGAATTCTTTGATATTTTCACTTACCGGATGATTTCGATTGGTGGTGCAGATCAGGAAAAATTTCAGGAGTTACTTTATTCGTTTGTTTCTGATACGCTGATCAGGGAACTTGAAGTAAAAGTCGCTGAAGAGATTGACACCGTTCGACTTCGGAAAGAATTGGAAACCGCCTTCAAACATTACGTGTATTATTTCCCGCAAAAAGAAGTTCCGGTTATTTATACCTGCATCTCAGGATTTAACCAGTCGGTAGTAACTTCCGAAAATTTAATAGGCTTAAGCCTGGATAAATTTCTGGGCGCCGATAGTCCGTTTTACGAAAAGTTGGGTTTGGCTGAATATAAACGCAGAAATATGCACCCGGCAAAAATAGTTCCTGATGTCATGTATGCATGGGCAGTAACCGAATGGCCCAAACCAGACCGTTCGAATAACTTGCTTGGCCAGATGATCCAGGAAGGGAAAATGATGTATTTTGTTGATGCCATGTTACCCGAAATTCATGATTCGCTAAAAATTGGTTTTACCAAAAAAGAGCTCGATTTCTGCAGGAAGAATGAAGCTTCGATGTGGACCTATTTGGCCGAACATAAACAACTATTTTCAACCGACCGGATGAGCATTAAACGGTATATGGACGATGGCCCCTTCTCAGCTTCATTTTCAAACGAATCGCCTGCCCGCACCGGAGTATGGTTGGGCTGGCAAATTGTTCGTTCTTACATGAAACAACATCCCGGGACAAAACTGGCGGATTTAATGGATAATCAGGATTTTCAGGGAATTTTGAACCAGTCGGGGTATCAGCCATAAGAGTTGCGAGTTTCAATTTGAATTTCAGAATTGATGGTTAAACTGCATTGCCTCTTGTTTGAGCGTTAGCGAAAAACAAGAGGCAATGCAGTTTTGCTTTTGTAACTCCGATTCACTAGACGATTGGCTTGAGGCATTTCATGGGTTCCATCCCTTCCCAAAGGATGGAATCCCTATGTGCACTGTCGTGGCTACATCAAAGTCAATAACGGCCCGTAAAATTATTTATGTTGTCAAACATCTAAAACAGGAGCAACCTTTTGGTCGTTTTCGGAATCTATAAATATATGTTTATTTAACTGCCAATCACCCTAAAAACCAAAAACATGGAACGGACTCCACCGCCTGGATCGTTTTCTTCAAATCAGAGTAGAATATCAGAAATACAATTTGTCAAATTTTAAACACTAAACACTATGAAATTATTAATGATCTTAATTTTATTTGTTCCTATCATTACTTTTTCTCAAGTAGAAAGACCCAAATGGGATTATCCTGTGAAACCGGGGAGTGAAGAATGGAGGCAATTTAAATCAACCGATGATATGTATATTGCATGTCAAATACCCGATGATATATTAAGGCAACTTAATACAGAAGATTTAGTTCATATTTGTTTAAATTTTCCAGCTACCCCTCAGTTTCTTTTATTTAATACCCCGCAGGATTGTTTTATGGCATTTTATTCGAATTTCAATGGAATTCGCGAGCTATTTAATCGTAAGGATATGGGATATTACTTAATAAACAGATATACCAAAATGTCTATGTCTGATTTCAATCCACTATGGCCTTTGCATGAACAAGGCAAATATATCTCTCAATACAAATTTATAGAGGCAATATTGGCTCAATCACAGGTAATAAAATCCCTCAATTCAGAAGAACGAAAATCTTTAATGAAAGAAGTAATTCGCAAAATCGATGAAAAGCTTGTTAAAAGGGACTTGTTTAGTGGCAATAATATCCAAATAAACTTATGGGTAATGGCAAAAATATTATCTTATGAAAATAAATTATATATCCCCAATATGAATATTAAAGACGTGCAAACATTTTTAGATTCCGGTATGCCAGTAGATGTGGATGTAAATTCTATTTATGAACTGGCAAAAAAAATGTAATTAATTATGAAAACAACAATAAATAAGTTCACGTTACTTATATTAATTTTCATTTGTAGCTGCAGCAAGGTTGAAAATATACGAGAAAAATCTACAAACTATTGTTTTCCTAACGTTGCCGACAGTTATATATATCCGGTTGTACCAGGTACAAATGAATGGAGAAATTTATCCTCTACTGATGAAGCATATAAAGTTATTCAACTTCCCGAGAGCGTTTTGAAGACGATCTCTACAAAAGGGTTAATTGATGCTTTGTTACATGCACCATTGTTCACTGGGTTTTACCTGTTATCCAGTTCATGTCCGGTTGACACATGGCATGGCCATTATTCACGGTTCAATAGTGCACAGGAGCTATTTAGCCGCAAAAACTCAGGCGATACCCTTGTTGACTATTATAAAGAGGTAAATCTTGATTGTATTGAAAAGGGGGAAGTGTATGAAGATAAAGAACGACTTTTCGGCCTTGAGTTTTTGTTTACCAAGCAAGAAATTTTGGAAAAAATCAATACACAAAAAAAACAAGAGCTTGTAGTGGCTTTATTATCGCGATGTGAACAGAATATCGAAAATTGTAGAGAAATTGTTCCTATGGCTTGGGTTATGCTTAATGACAATTACGAACCTATGTTGAAATACTACCAAGAGAACACAAAATTGTATGAAGAGTCAATTCATCAAGGTTATGTTTTTTCAGATGATCAATCCAACCGAATTATTTCTATAGCTAAGAATTATATCAATTAAAAATAGTTCAACATGAAAAAAAACATTTTATTTTTTATTATAGGGGTTAATCTATGCTTATTTTCTAATGCACAACCATTCTATACGGCAGGGGCCAATATATATACCTGTAGAGGTGGCAGTGTGGCTACAGTTGTTCCTAATCGTGAGTTAAACTCGCAGGAAATTTCAGATATGGATTATAGCTTGTTTAATCAAAATGGCAATTATTATTATCTGGGAATGCAAACTTCCGATATTATCTCTACCTATACTTCCTATTACAACTGTCATGCTTATGCGTGGCATTTATCAGAAGGAAACAGTAATAAAGTTTGGGTTAATCGAGGTTATAATGACTCAAATCTTAGCCAATACTGGGCGGCAAATGTTGGTTGTTTTATTCAGGTATCTGAATCATCTGCCAGAAAAATATATTATTATACAGGGGACCATTCGGCGGTGAAATCATCAGTTGCAGGAAAATACGAATCTAAATGGGGAGCGTGGTATTTATTTAGACACTCACCTAATCAAGTCCCATATTCAAGTCCGGCGGATCGCAAATATTATGCGCCCTTTGAAGTCAATGGTCCTAACACAATAATATGTGATGTCAACAATTTGACATTTTCCACTCCAGATTATATTAACTGCACTTTTAACTGGACCTATGATACAGGCAAGCTTAGCTATGTTGCGGGGCAAGGAACTAATACTTTCGTGGTTGTACCTAAAAACTCACAAGTTGGCTCGGCATGGGTAAAACTCGATTTAACCATTGGCTCGCCAATAAATGAAACCAGAAGCATTACCAAAACCGTTTGGGTCGGTACCCCAGTAGTTACAAGCATTACAGGTCCTTCGACTGTAAGTATCAACCAGCCTGCATCATTCACTGCCCAACTTTCTTTGGACAGTTATCCTGATAGCTATTATTGGACAACAAGTCCATCTTCCGGAGTAACTATATATCCTGATGGACGATATGCAAGTATGTCATTTGCCAATTCTGGCACTTATCAAGTGGTTACCAGAGCACATAATAACTGTGGATGGAGTGATTATTCTATAACTTATGTGGATGTACCCGATGGTTATTATTTGGCCATTTCGCCCAACCCAACTTCTACCGAGGCAACGATAGAGCTTGTTAATACATCCACAGAAAAGGCCGTGAAGGAAACAGAATGGGACCTGGAAGTTTACGATGCAATGCAAAGCATGAAAGCCAAAGTACAAAAGATAAAAGACAACAAGCAAATGCTAAGTACTATGGGCTGGAAAGAAGGTGTTTACGTTGTACGTGCTATAATTGGTAAGGACATAATTACCGGGAAGCTGGTGGTAAAACACTAAATATTTAAAGGATTCCGTCCTTCGAAAGAGGGATGGAAACCTATTTGTATTCGTTGCAGGGATTAATAACTTTAAACAATTAATTGATTCTATTTCCGGATATGGGAAATCAGACGATTTGAGCAAGTTCAATCCTAAAAATTAATTGCATGAGAACTCTAACCTTTGTATTCCTACTTCTTTCTTTGTTTTCATACAGTTGCAATAAATCAAAAGCCGATTCTCCTCCTGCTGACTTGAAGGTTGATGCAACTGTTGCACCCAATAAGAGCGGTAATGTGTCGTTTGTGGTTTCGGCAACCAGTGCCACATCTTATGAATTCGATTTTGGCGATGGCAGCATTCATGCAATTAATGAAACCGGAAATACTACCTACAAATATTTTGGTTCAGGCACCTATAATGTGGTTGTTACTGCCAGCAATTCAAGCGGAGCAACCGTTTCCAAATCAATTTCAGTTACGGTTGACGTTGAACTGTCGTTGGTTTGGTCGGATGAATTTAATACCGACGGCTTTCCCGATCCTGCCAAATGGGGTTACGATCTGGGTGCGGGTGGCTGGGGAAATGCTGAAGCTCAATACTACACCAACCGAAAAGAAAATGCATCAGTATCGAATGGAACTCTAAAAATTACTGCGATGAAGGAGAACTATAGCGGTAGCGCCTATACTTCGGCCCGCCTTCTTACCAGGGATAAGTATGCATTTACCTTTGGAAAGGTTGAAGTGAAAGCAAAGCTTCCTTCGGGTGTAGGAACATGGCCCGCTGTATGGATGCTTGGAAGTAACATTGGTTTAATTGGATGGCCCGCATGTGGCGAGATTGACATTGTGGAACACATAGGCAGAGAACAAAATAAAATTTTCGGTACGCTGCATTATACCGGAAGATCGGGTGGTAATGCAAACGGCAGTACCAAAGTAATAGCAAATGCCTCCACCGAGTTTCATTTATATGCGCTCGAATGGACATCCAACTCAATCAAAATCTCGGTTGACAATCAGGTCTATCATTCAGTATTTAATTCCAAGGAACTGCCATTTAACCGCGACTTCTTTATTATTATGAACCTTGCAATGGGCGGAAACTTTGCTGGCCCGATCGATCCGGTTTTTACCAGTGCAACTTTGGAAATAGATTATGTTAGAGTATATCGGTAAAGCTTTGCTTTCTTTAACAAATTTGTTTACCCACTCCAAACGTCATAAACCAAAAAAAAGCCCCCTTTTCAGGAGGCTTTCAATGATATACGAAGTTTTTTAGTTCATTTCTTTGATTTTCACGTTGCGGTACCAAACATCGTCGCCATGATCCTGGAAAGCGATGAACCCTTCTTTGGCTACATCAGCCCAGTTTGGATTAAGTTCAGGGAATTTGCTGTCTTTAACCAGGTTTTTCCAATCTTCTGTCCATAAATGGAATTCAGCAACTTTTTCGCCATTCTGCTTGTAAACTACCGTTCCTTTAAAGCAGATAATTTCGACCGTGTTCCATTCGCCAACCGGTTTGGCATTTTGTGGCTTGGCCGGAATCAGATCGTACAACGAACCTGCCTGGCGGTTGCCATCTTTTCCTAACATGGCATCCGGGTGATTGTCGTTGTCCAAAACCTGCATTTCAGGGGCAGTTTTCCAGATTGGCCATTCCGGTACTTCCTGTCCAAGAAAGAAAATGCCTGAATTTCCACCTTTAGAGATTTTCCATTCGACCTTCAAATGGAAATTTTTGAATTTTTTGTCGTACAAAATGTCTCCGCCATTTTCAGCGCCAGCTTCACCTGTTCCGGTTCCGATGCAATGCAATGTGCCGTCAACCACTTCCCATCCTTTAGGAAATTCGGTTTTGTTATAGCCTCTCCATCCGGTTGAGGTTGTACCGTCAAATAAAAGTTCCCAGCCTGCTTTGACTTCTTCAGACGATAATTTATTGATCTCAGGAGCTTTTTTCTGGCAACTCTGGAATGAAAGCGCAAAAAGAATGAGGCCCGCAATTAAAAGTGAATAGATTTTTTTCATAGGAAAATAATTTAAGTTCAATAATAATTTAACCTGGTTTGAAGTTGTGGTTGACAAAGTTAAAAAACTTAATTTGTTTTTTTAACTTCGGTAAGTTTTCTTGAAAGTTAGTTTGGATAAGTAAATAAAGAATTTTGTCATGAATAAGAGCAAAGCAAAAAGAATTGGCATTTTAACTGCCGGAGGCGATTGTCCGGGATTGAATGCTGCGATCAGGGGCGTTGGTAAAACTGCTATTATTGAATATGGGATGGAGGTGATTGGTTTTTCGTCGGGTTATACAGGCTTGATTTATAAGCAATATGTGGAATTGAAAGAAAAAGATTTGTCGGGAATATTAACCCTGGGAGGCACCATTATTGGAACTTCCCGCGAAAAGCCATTTAAAATTGTTACCGACGAAGCCAATGATAAACCAGCATTGATCAAGCAAAACTACCTCGATCTGGGATTGGATGGATTGGTTTGCATTGGTGGGAACGGAACCATGAAAACTGCCCATTTATTGTCTAAAATTGGATTGAATGTGATTGGAATACCGAAAACCATTGATAACGATGTTTGGGGAACTGACCTGACTTTTGGCTTCGATTCGGCAGTGATTATTGCTACAGAAGCGATTGACCGTCTGCACAGCACAGCCAACTCGCATGGTCGTGTCATGATTATTGAAGTGATGGGCCACAATGCCGGATGGATTGCACTTTACGCCGGAATGGCAGGTGGCGGCGATATTATCCTTATTCCTGAAATAGAACATTCGATGGATAAGGTGTGTGCCAAAATTGAGGAACGCTACAAAAACAATAAACCTTATTCCATTGTGGTGGTTGCCGAAGGGATTGAACATCCGAAAAACATGTCGGCTGCCAGGTATTTAGCAGAATGTATTCAGTTGCGGGTTGATGTCGAAGCGCGCGAAACCGTTTTGGGTTACACACAGCGCGGTGGTAGCCCTTCACCCATGGACCGTATTTTGGCTACACGCTACGGCGCTTATGCAACGCAATGTATTGCAGAAGAAAAATTCGGTACTATGGTAGCATTAATCAAAAACGACCTGACAACTGTTCCACTCGAAGAAGTTGGGGGCAAATTACGTCTGGTTAGTCCCAATAATAATTTAGTGATAAAAGGACGTAAAATGGGTGTTTCGTTTGGCGACGAATAGGATTGTGAAATAGGGGAAAGGAAGCCGGTTTATTTGAAAATGAATGAATTTGAATATTGAAAAGAAAAACCGTTTGTAATGAAAAAAACAATCTTCATCGTATTATTGGGCATTTGTATGCTGCAATCCTTTGCCCAGTGGAAACCTGCCGGTGATAAAATCAAAACCGTTTGGGCCGAAAAAATTGACGTTAAAAATGTTCTCCCTGAATATCCCCGCCCCATAATGGAACGCACCGACTGGATGAACCTGAATGGTTTGTGGAACTATTCTATCCTGAAAGCCGGAATGGCTGAACCTTCTGCATTTGATGGGCAGATTCTGGTTCCATTCCCGGTTGAATCGAGCCTTTCAGGAGTGATGAAAACCGTTGGCGGAGAAAATGAAGTCTGGTACAAACGGGCTTTTGAGGTCCCGGTGAAATGGAAAGGAAAGAACATATTGCTTCAATTTGGCGCAGTTGACTGGAAAGCCGATGTTTGGATAAACGACATCAAAATCGGGTCGCACACCGGTGGCTACACACCATTTTCATTTGATATTACTCCTTTCCTGACAAAAAACTTAAGCCAGAAACTGGTAGTCAGGGTTTGGGATGGAACCGACAAAGGATTTCAGCCTCGCGGGAAACAGGTGAGCAACCCTAACTCGATCTGGTACACTGCTGTAACCGGAATCTGGCAAACGGTTTGGCTCGAACCTGTTGCCGCCAAACATATCGAAAATATCAAGAGTGTTCCGAACATTGACAAAGGCCAAGTGGCGGTTTCGGTTGAAACCAAAGGCGCAACTTATGGCGATGTGGTGGAAGTAAAACTGTTCGACGGTACAAAAGAAATGGCTTCAGGCAAAGCAACTTCAGGCGAAAAACTTGAAATCAATGTTCCTGAAGCAAAACTGTGGAGCCCCGAATCGCCTTTCCTTTATACCATGAAAGTTAGCCTGATTAGCAACGGTGTGGTTGCCGATCAGGTGAACAGCTATTTTGCCATGCGTAAAATTTCGACCAAACGTGACCAGAACGGCATCGTTCGCCTGGAACTGAACAACAAACCGTATTTCCAGTTCGGCCCGCTCGATCAGGGCTGGTGGCCCGATGGTTTATATACTGCCCCAACCGATGAAGCATTGAAATACGACATTCAGAAAACCAAAGATTTTGGCTTTAACATGATTCGCAAACATGTGAAAGTGGAGCCAGCCCGCTGGTACACCCATTGCGACCGGCTGGGAATTCTGGTGTGGCAGGATATGCCAAGCGGCGACCGCTCGCCTCAATGGCAAAATAAAAATTATTTCAACGGGAATGAGTTCCGGAGAAGCGCCGAGTCGGAAGCTAACTACCGCAAAGAGTGGAAGGAAATTATGGATCTCCTGTATTCAAATCCAAGTGTGGTTACCTGGGTCCCGTTTAACGAAGCATGGGGTCAGTTTAAAACTGCTGAAATTGCGGAATGGACTAAAACCTATGATCCAAGCCGTTTGGTAAATCCGGCCAGTGGAGGAAACCATTATCCGGTGGGCGATATGCTCGATGTGCACAACTACCCGGCACCTGATATGTATTTGTATGATGGTCAGCGGCCAACAGTGCTGGGAGAATATGGCGGAATTGGTCTGGCATTGGAAGGGCACCTTTGGGCAACCGATAAAAACTGGGGATACGTTCAGTTTAAAAACCCGAAAGAAGTAACCGACGAGTACGTGAAATATGGTGAATCACTTCTGAAAATGATCAAAAACGGTTTTTCTGCCGGAGTTTATACCCAAACCACCGACGTGGAAGCTGAAGTAAACGGGCTGATGACCTACGATAGAAAAGTGATTAAAATGGATGAACTGCGCGTCAGGGAAATCAACCAAAAGATTTGCAATTCACTGAATGAATAAAGGATGATACTAGTGATCAGATGACTTGAGTTCATCCGATTTTTTTCTTTAAAGTCATTTTTCGTTGTTATTAGTAGATAAAAATAATCGGATATTCATATAAAACGTTGCTATAAGCCAATATTGTTGACCTGTTTATTTGGCCTTTGTGATCAGAACCACCCAGTCTTTCTCCGGTTCGGCAGGCGGCGCTCCCAACGAAACTTTCCCTCCGTTCAGGGTTTTGACGGATCCATCCAGCAGTTTGCCATCGGTTCGCGGGTTAAACCATTTCACCAGGTATTTCCCTGCAGGTAAAGTGATTTCGCCCGGTTCAGCTTTGGGCAGATAAACCGCATACACTTCGCCTGATTTAGCCAGACACCAGGCAGTTGCCGGGCTGACCAGTTCGTTGGCGGGTTTCATTTGTGCAAATGGCAGGTTATTCTGGAAAAAGTTGGTGGCTATTTTGGTTTGCTTCCACCACAACTCGCGGCTGCGGAAATCTTCACACATCAAATCGTTGTGCGGATAGCGGTACCCAAAATACCATTCGGCGCCAGCAGCGCCAGCCATCAGGCTGCCCCAGAGTGCATAATGTCGAACAGTGTCGTGCTGGGCGTCGAATTCGTCGGGCATCACGCCTTTATGGGCCGGTCCAATTTCGTCGAGATTGACCACCCATGGTTTTTTGGTTTTGGCCGATTCGGTAATAAAATGGGCTACGCGGTTGTTGATGTCTTCAATTTTACCAATCTGCATCGAAGGCCCTTCGAGGTTTTCGAAGCCCAGCAAAGGATTGAGTACCATGTCCTGATGCTGAACGTCGGAATGGGTATGCACTACTACAAAGTTTGGATATGGATTGATGCTTTTCAGGTAATTAGCCATGTCTTTGCGCATCCGATCGGTTTGCCCGACAGGAGTCCAGTCGGCCGGGCCATTTTCTTCGCCCAGGTTCCAGGTTACTGCCAGATGATGCCCGAAACGCGCAACCAGTTCGCGCAGGTAAACCTTGCGCTGAACATCGGTCTGGCCACCATCAAGCAAACATTCGTTTTCGGTTTCCTGAAGCACAAAATGAAGCATGATGCCCAGGCGCTCCATGTGGCTGAAGACGGTTTCCCACTGGTCGAGTTTCGAGCAATCGAACCGGGTACGTTCGTTGTGGTCGCTATATGGCCAAACATCCTTTCCATCGCCCTGAATATTCATGGTCAGCATGTACTGCGAATTGACGCCCTGTGATGCGAGATAATTCAACGCTCCGATGATGCCTTTCCCTTTTCCGACTTGCCAGGTTGGCTCGCCTTCGTGCCAGTCTTTCAGATGAGGTTCGTACTTATGGCAGCTTTCTTTCGGGTTTGCTTCCCCTTCACGGACAACAGCTTTTGTACCATAACGATTCGTTTGGTTGAAATCGGAATATGCCAGAAAATTCTCAGGGCTGTCGGCTCCGTTTTTCAGGAAATACTGGCCGGTTTCCCTGAATTTCAGATAACGTTCTCCCACGTATTCCAAACGTCCTTTGGAAAGGAATCCACGGGCATTTTTATCGGTTCCGGTAACTGCAAATGTGCCGGAACTACCATTGGGGGGCAGACTAGTACCCTCATCAGGTTGGATGCTTATTGAAATGTCTTTCCCGGTACGGAATGAAACCTGATATTTCCATACCCCCACTTCATCGGGAACAAAATTGACCTGCCATTTATTTCCCGACATGGCTCCGGTTTCTCCTGATTCGCCATCAGCAGAAAAAAATCCGGGTACCTGGTATGTTTTACTGCCATTGGTAAAAGTAACCTGTAGCCGGAAATCGAGAAATGGATTCGGTTTAAAATTGGTTTCACTGCACTGCGGACCATCGAACAACAGGCGGATGGTATGCCATTTTTTGAGTTCGCCCTGAATAGTTGGTGTTTGGGCGAAAAGGTTTGTGATCAGAAAAAACGACAGAATGAAGAGCTGGGATAGTTTTTTCATAGCTGATCTGTTTAGATTAGTGATTTCATCAAAATTAGTATAAAATCACTGAAAAACAGCCCAGTTGAATAGAAAGAATATGAAGTTATTAATGAATTTTGTAATGATCTTCAAGGATCATCCTGAACCATTTTCCGGGCAAAATATACTTTAACGCGACTGCCAGTTTCTGCTCAAAAGATGAAATAATGTACCTCTGTCCCGGATTTTTACATTCAATAATCCTGACAATTTTTCGGGCAAGGACTTCAGGTTTCCAACCGTTGGCTTCATCTTTCTCGATGGCAGTCAGCGACTTCTCGAATTGTTGGCGGTAGGGATCATTGTTGCCGGTTGGGGCCAGAAAATTCCGGCGGTTTGCTGTATTGCTCGTATGGAAATCTCCCGGATTAATTAGAATGACTTTAATATTGTAGGGTTTCACTTCCATTCTCAACGCTTCGCTGAATCCTTCGATGGCGAATTTGCCGGCTGAGTAAAAAGCCTGAAAAGGCAAGCCCATCAGGCCACCGATTGAACTGAAATTGATGATTGTTCCGCCTCCCTGCTGCCGGATGATGGGCAATACTTCACGTGTAATGAGTACCAATCCAAGGAAATTGGTGTCCATCTGAAGTTTAATGGTTTCGATTGGTAAGGTTTCAATTGGTCCGCCACTGTGCATTCCGGCATTATTGATGAGAACGTCAATCCGGCCTTCATTCTCAAAAACTACTGAAACAGCCTTTTTTATTGAGTCAGGATTGGTAAGATCCATCAGTAAATGATGAATCCGATCGTCTGGAACAGTCTCCTTTCTGACCGTGCCATAAACAATATGGCCTTCATCAGCAAGCAGTTTAGCGGTTTGCTTTCCGAAACCGGAGGAAATACCTGTAATGAGAATTACTTTCTTCATAGGAAGGCTGTTTGTAATTCAAGGATTCCCAGTTTTTTGGCAGCTTTGGTTATTTTATCAATGGATATTTCAACCTGCTCTTTGGTATGGGTTGCCATCAGCGAATACCTGATCAGGCTGTCTTCTTTTGGAACGGCGGGAGCTACCACAGGGTTCACGAATATTCCATCAGCGAGTAATATCTGGGTAAGTTTCAAAGCTTTAATGTCGTCGCGGATGAAAAGTGGAATGATGGGCGTTTCAGATTTTCCGGTATCAAAGCCTGCCGCTTTAAAGCCTTCAAGGGCATAAGCTGTGATATCCCAAAGATGCTGGATCCGTTCAGGTTCGTTTTCCATTATTTCAATTGATGCAAGAACGGCTGCAGTCGAAGACGGGGTCATGCTGGCGCTGAAAATAAGCGATCTGGAGTTGTGTTTTATGAAATTGATAACCTCATGGTCTCCTGCAATAAATCCTCCGAGTGATGCAAAAGACTTTGAAAAGGTCCCCATGATCAGGTCAACTTTGTCTGTCAATCCAAAATGATCGGCAGTTCCGGCGCCATTCTTTCCCAGAACGCCCAACGAATGGGCATCATCAAGCATTATTGAAGCTCCGTATTTTTCAGCAAGTCTGACCACTTCAGGTAATTTCAAAATGTCGCCTTCCATCGAAAAAACTCCATCAGCGACAATTAGTTTTACCCGATCGGGGCAGCAGTTTTTTAGCTTGCTCTCCAGAGCATCCATGTCGTTATGGGCAAACTTCAGTACATGCGAAAAAGAAAGTCTGCTTCCTTCAATGATGGAAGCATGGTCGAGTTCATCAAGTAGAAGGTAATCGTGGCGACCGGCAACAATTGAAACAACGCCGAGGTTCACCTGAAATCCGGTACTGTAGCAAAGCGCAGCATCCTTACCAACAAAGGCTGCCAGTTTGTTTTCCAATTCGATATGGATATCAAGGGTGCCGTTCAGAAATCTTGAACCTGCACAACCTGTTCCATACTTGTCGATGGCAGCTTTAGCAGCTTCTTTTACTTTTGGGTGGTTGGTCAGGCCGAGGTAGCTGTTCGATCCAAACATCAATACCTTTTTGCCATTGATGAGTACTTCAGTATCCTGATCAGATTCGATTACCCTGAAATAGGGGTAGATGCCAGCCTGCATCACTTTTTGCGGTGCATCGTATTCCGAAAACTTGTCTTTTAGTATTCCCACCAGTCAAATTATTAGTATAACTTAATTTTGAGTAAAGGACATGTTTGAGGGAAAAATGCCGTTTTCTTATGCTGTCAGATTGAAAAAAAACAAACACTCATCCGGATTGATGTTCTTCAAAAGTAATAAGTCTGATGAATTAATCGCCATTTATGCTTAAAAAGATAAACCTTAGGGCAAAAAAGTACATGAAATTAGATCAATGATGTAAAGAGGTTTATTGTTTTAAGGGATCAATTATTGGTAGTTTATGCGGGGGTACTAATAAAACCGGTCAATTCAAATTGACCATTTTGCCTTCTTTCTTGTATTCTTTTTGGATGCCGGCCATCAGATCGGAAAGACTGATCGTGTCCGATTTTTTTTCGATGGTTTTCAGGCAGGCAAAGTGAATGATGTTGACAATGTTGGCCCCGGTCACCTCGTACCTTTTCGCGATTTCTGTCAGTACAATCTGATTATCGAGCTTAATGCGCTTCGGAATATTGTTTTTCCAGAGAATTAGCCTCTCCTGTGCGGTTGGATTTTCGAATTCGATAATGGCATTGAATCGGCGGGTAAAGGCTGTATCAATGTTGTTTTTCATGTTCGTTGCCAAAATGACCAAACCGGCATGTGATTCGATGCGTTGCAAAAGGTACGATACTTCCTGATTGGCGTATTTATCGTGGGCATCGCGTATTCCGGTCCGTTTTCCGAATAAGGCATCGGCTTCGTCAAAAAACAGGATCCAATCTTTATTTTCAGCACGGTTGAATAATTTGGAAAGGTTTTTTTCGGTTTCGCCGATATATTTCGAAATGACCATCGAAAGGTCGATCCGGAAAACATCGCGGTTGGTGTATTTGCCCAGCAAGCAGGCAGTCATTGTTTTTCCGGTTCCGGCAGGTCCGGTAAAGAGTACCCGAAATCCTTGTTTGATTCGGCTTTTCATACCCCATTCGTTCAACAGCACGTCATTATACTTTAGCCAGGTCTCAATTTCTGCTATTTGTTTTGAAGTTTTTTCGTTCAGGATTAAGTCTTTCCATTCGAGTTCCGTTTCAATTAACTGAGCCGGAAAATCGCTGCTCAACCGGGGTTTTGAAACAATACCGGAAGTAAATTTCTCAACAAATTCGTATTCCATAACCAGTTTTCCACTCATGCGTGGTTCTCCCTGGGGCACTTCTTCAAGGTATAGAATACCTTTTTGGGCAAAGAAATGATCTTCAGAAAATAGTTGGGTTAACTCCGACCTTTTATCCATATCATGGCCAGCCAATACGAACAAAACGGTTTCGCCAGTCGGTAAAATGCCACGGTGATTTTTACCTTTCACGCCTCCAAACTCCGGAAATTCACCGCCATTGGGCAAATATGCTCCAATGATTGAATTAAAAAAGTTGGGAGAAAGGTGAGGAGCCAATGCGATCAGTAGTGTTACAACTTCATTTTCAGAAAGATTGTTCTTCTGAATAAACCGGGTTAATTCCGATGCTTCAATATCTTGCATCCCATACTGGGGAACCTGTCCGGCAGTTCCTTTGAATTCAATTTCCAGCCGGGAATGAATCACATTTTTCAGAAGTCCAAGCAATTTTGATTTACTCATTTAAGCTTTGTGAAGGTGATTATTCAGACAGGAAGGGTTTGATATTTGAATTGATCAGTAAATCAATTTGTGTGAAAACCTGGTGCTTACCCTCAGGAATACCGGCGATTAAAAATTCCTGAATTCCTGATTTGCACCTGATTTTCCAGGTAACCGCCCCTCTGATATTTCCACCTTTCGGGACATTGCTTTCCAGTTCACAACATTTTTCGAGTACTTCCTGAATAGCTTTTACTCCCTTTTCGGTTACCGTTGCGGCGAAATTCCATTTTCCGGAACTGATGGCGGAATCGGCTGAATCCCTTGCCAGCGATAAGTAATATAAACTTCCGTCGCTGTATATTCTTGAAATCAATTTATCTCCATAGTCAGGAGGAATATTGGTTTTCTCAAATAAGGGAATTTCGTTCTGATGCTGAAGTTTTATTCCGTTGATATTTTGAATGAATTGAATCATGATAATGTTTTTATATGTCAGGCCGACAAGCTAAATATACTAAGAAGTTACGATTCTCCAGCTTTTTGATGTTAACTGATTCAACGCATCGGCAAAAGTGGAATAATGGGCGGCCCCAACCACATTCCCTGTTGACATCATCCGGTCGTCATTACCAACAACAGCCCCGCCTGTGACTCCGGCATCCCGGGCTAACTGGTCGTGAGAGGCTGTGCTTCCGGCCGGCCGGTTGTATCCGCTTCCAACTTCAGCATATTCATCTCCTAAGCCAAAAACGTGTCCAAGTTCATGTGCAAAAACATTCTGTCCGCCACGGCCAGGACGTGTAATCATGATATCAACCCTTCTGTAATCTGCCGGATCGTGTGTTGTGGGATTAGCCGCCAGATCGGCTTCAGCGCTGGTATCCGAATCGTTGGTTTGCGTTTGGGTGCTTATGTTTGTATTTAATTCCGAACTTTCCATTTCTGTATCTACATAACTTTGAACCGAAGTCAACCTGCTTTGAACCAATGTTTGATTGTAAGCGGCTGAACCAGGTGCAGAAGCATATCCGGTCAGGTCAATTTCCACGCTTCTACCGGCATTGTCGAGTAAAATCATCGGATCACTGAAAAAAACATCCAGCTTTGCACTTTCGGTTTCTGACAATTCACTCTCGTTATTTGCAAAATTTACATATTCGTAGAAGTATTGGTTTTCCGGATCGTCGCTCCGGTCACTTTCAAGCGACATTAAGTTGTTAAATCCCTGAGGATTCGAATTTCTGGAGCCCGGATCATTTCCCAGATAGGATCTGACTCCACTGATCATCCCGTTAGTGACGGGGGCGGCAGTTGGAGCGCCACTTTCAGTGATGATCCGGGTAATATTGGCCACATCATCGGCTGAAGGCTGTTTCACAATTTCAATCTGAACATGATCACTGGTTGCTTCATCGGTGACCGTAAACAAGCCAAATGGACCTCCTTCACGGGTATTTGTAACAGCATCGCCTTCGGTTATTTCAAGATTAATTGTTGGAGTTGCGGTTACATCTTCCCAACCGGTTTCTGAAACCTGAAAGGACATGCCGGTATCTTGCCAGAGTGCTGTCGCAGCGGCCAGATTCGCCCTGAACCGGAGCATGTGAATTTCTTTTTGAGCGTCGGTCCATTGAAAATAGGGTAATATTTGAGCCTGAACTTCGGGAGGTAAGCCATTCATGATAGGAATAAATCCACCCGTGTTCATGAAATGGTTTGGCGACGAGTATGCTCCCGGTGACCCAATCAGGGTGTCGGCAAAGCGGACTTTACCACGGACGGTCACATTCAGCCTGCTTTGTGCCGGAAAATAACTGGCGTCAAATCCTGAACCTGAAGTTTCGGTTCGTGTATAAGTAATCGGGCCATAGTTTTGACTTCTGAATTCCCTTTTTTCTTCGGCCAGTTCTTCTTCCGGAGTTTGTTCAGGGCCACTGTCCCATGGCCACCTTTGAATGGCTGGACTTTCGGAAATCGCTGAAGTCGCTCCCTGCTGAAGGGTATGCGTCAGTTCATGAGCCAGTAATTGTGTACCCGGTAAAGATTCCGGACGATACTTTCCGGAGTTGAAATAAATATCAGATCCGGTAGTAAATGCCTGGGCGCCTAACTGCCTGTTTAGCTCAACAGCCGTTTGATCGGTATGTATTTTTACATCGCCAAAGTTTGCCCCAAACCCATTTTCCATTTTGGTGCGGATCGGCGTATCCATCGGAATGCCTGATCCTATACTGCCCCTAATTCTATTCTCAGTATTCGGATTGAGTTCTCTTTCCTGGTTATTTTTATTTTCTTCGCCCGCGGCCTTCATTTGTATGGGTTCATCATCTTCCTCCCTCTGCTTTTGTATCTCAGGGGTCAAACTAACCGCAACCGGGTTTTCCTGAATCGTTTCTTTTGGCATCCTTTGTACAGGTGTTGAAAATGCCGGAGGAAAAAAACTTTGTTGTTCGGCTGACGGTTGCTGCACAATTTTTTCTGCCAAATTATCTGCTTCGGCTTCAAAATGATCGTCGGGTTCGCCAACAGTTAATTTGGCCTGAATATTCAGAAATCCACCGTTGCTGTTAGCCGGGAAAAATGGAGAACTGGTTTGGCTTTTCTCCGCTGCTTTATTTGTTTTTGTTTTCATACTTTCACCATTCAACAAACAACAACTCTTTTATCCAGGGTAGTTTTACAATGGAAATGTTCCATTCTAATTTTTCCAGAAGTACATCCTGAGCTTTTCGTTCAACGAAAAGCCTGTAAGGAAATTCATGTAAGTCTAATTTACCATCACGCTGCAAAAACATCTGTCGCAACCCATCCGGCGAGGTGTTTTTTAGTGCAGTCCAGTATCCGATAACTGATTTCAATAATTCATTGCATTCTTTTTTTTCGGAATCGGAAAACTTTATTTTTCTGCTTACCGGACTGTTCAGCGGAACCCCGCAAAGGAATTTCTCGAAAGTGAGCTTGTATTCCATTTCCTGTTCCTGCCCGGTTGCCAGGTAATGTAAAAGGTGAATGGCCAGTGATGTTTTTTCAGGCAATAATCCGCTTTTCCCATCGGTACATTGGGTGTTGGTGAAAAAATTCCAGAAAAACGGATGCAGCAGAATCAGCCCGGCATTCTGAATATAAACAGCTTTGAGATCTGTATTTTCATTCTGCTTATTTTCATTAATGGAATAGGTTTGTTCCGGTTCAGTCCTGTTAATATCGTGCACATCCGGCAAGCGACCGGCAAAAAGTTCGTTTGATGTTTCTTCAGGATTACTGTATTTATTTTGCATTTCAAATTCGCCTGAAGCGCCGGCAACAGATTGTTTAGCGTGGGTTTTGGAATTTGTGAGATTCTCAAAAAAGTTGAATCCGGAGGTATCCAGATTGACTGCATTCAGGATTCCCAGAACTTGCCGGCTAATCTTTTTGGACAGAACCTGTGATCTTTGTCTGGAAAATATTTCATCCTGAAGTTGCAGTATCTTTTCTTTTGTAATCAGGTATTCAGGATTAATTAGCTTATTGATGATCAGTTCGTACATCAGGTCTTTTACCGACTGATTGTGTCCGGATATTTTGAGCTGAAGTTTTTCAGTGCTGATGTTTGCTTCTTCGCTCAAATGCAGAATAAATTGATCAATGATCTGATTATCCAGTTGGTGTATAAATCTGTGCACCACATTTCTGTTTGTCAGGAGTTGATGTTTTAAGCTTTCCAGAAAATTTTTATGCCCGAGTTCAGAAATAAATGACCCGGATTCTATAAATTCAGTTAGTAATGAAGATGATCCGTACCAGGGCAATTGACCGGTTTCCAGAAAGTGGAGAAATATACTTTTCAGGTTCGAGGCCTGGTCCAGCGAAGTCATTTTATGATGTTCAGAGATTTTAGAGTCATCTGCGCCTGTGCCGGAATTTTTTGTTCTGGCGATTAAATCCTGATACATCTTTTCCGATCGTTTGGAGCTTGTCAGATTAAGGGCTTCAATTTTTTCATGAAGATGTTCGATTATTTTTTCACTCGCTTCATCGAAATTATCTGTCGATTTTATATTGATCTCAATATCAATAGAATCAAATCTTTTTATTTCGTTTTGAGCATCAGTATTATCAAATAAGGATTCAATTTTTGGCAAAAGGTTTTCGTTTAGAAAGCTGTCGGCATTTGCCTTTATGGCATAAGCTTGTGGCTCATTGCTGGTATTTATTTCCAGATTGACCTGATGCAAAATATGTCGGTTATTTTTTTTCATTTTTTCTGATAAAAAATCCTTCATAAAGTAGGTTTCACATGAAAATAGTTGTATTTTTATCTCTCCTTTTAGTAGGTAACTGGGTAATGTTTATTGGTTCTTTTCAGCATGGTTTGGTTTGGTCATCGTCATTATTTCGTTGCTCTTTCTCTTTTCATGAAGTTTGGTTCTGATTTTCGGCCCCATGGGAGTCTCATTCGAGCTAGCATTTTTTCGACTGAGACTCCTTTCTTTTTTATAGCTCGATGAAGGATTCCCCTTCAACTCTTCCCACGTAGAAATCAGCTTTAGTCAGGTATTTTGTTTGAAGCGCTTTCAATTGGGCATCGGTTAAGCCGGTTACAAAAATGGCAAAGGTGCTTTTACCCAATTTTTGATGTAACCTTTCCCGAAGTTTCATAAACAGGACGACATCGTCGTGCGTATTTTTGATGTGGGCCTGATAATAATTCAGCATTGGAATATCCACCCAGGTACCATCGGCCCATTCGCCTGATAAGAAAGCTTTTGCTTTGGGGCTGGCTTTTAAAATATCCGCTTTGATTACACGCAGTTCAGCCTGAATTTCAACCGGAAGTCCGGTCATTTTGGTTGCAAATCGCTGGGCCTTGTCTTTAAAAATTTCGTGATTGACCAACCGCTGAACTATAGTGTTCCACTTACTCCATTTTTCATTGTACCGGCCATAATCGTCGTCTTTATTGATTGGATTATACCTGGTATGCAACTGCTGATAGAAACTTTTATGGTGCATTTTTACATCCGCACAACTCACTTCCTGAGCGCTGAACATTCTTGAATTTCTCAGGAATCCTTTTTCGGTATAGGTATAAACAGGTGAATTGTTTGAAATTGTGATATCTTTTATACTGAAACTAAAGATATCTTCTTTCAGTTTTTTGATGATCAGTTGTTTTTTATTCTGGTCAAAATCGAATACCAGCCCGGTCGGGAATTTTTCGTTCAGTTTTTCAACAACCACATGCAACCTTCTCAGGAAAACTACTGCTAATGGAATGTTTAGCTCAACCGGTTGGCCAATCAGGGCAATATCGTTGATCGAATAACCGGTAATCAGGAGTTTGTAGAACTTCGGCATCAGTTTGTTTCTGCTTTGGGTACCCTTCATACTGCGCGACAGGTTATTCAGGTATTTCAGTGAACTTATCCAGGGAAAATAGCACTCGCTAATTTTGCAACACGACTCACCGCTGGCTTCAGTTGCATATTTGTATCCGATTGCAAAGTCGGCTATGATGAAGTCGGCCTTTTTCAGGAGCAGGAAAGTTCCTCCTTTGGGAACCCCGGCCTGATGTTCAAGGGAATTGTTTTTGTTGATAAAAGCCTGAAGATCCTTTTGCTCTTTGTCAATGTCAAAGATCAGATAATTGAAATCCAAACCATACGAAGACCATTGTCCGATTAATTGAGTCAGGGCAGTAGCCGACGGTTTGCCTATATGGCCTTCGATCCTGAAAAAATCAAATGAATCGAGCCTGAATTTTAACGGATATTGAATATGGGCGGCCGGGGACAGGTTTGAAGTGAAATAGCAAAGATTTTTCTTTTGCATCAAACGAACAGTTTTCGAATAATCCCAGCTTTCAATCAACTGATCATCAACTTTGAAGTAATAAGGAATGCTTCTGTTGCTCAGTTCTGATTTTGTGGTGGATGGGGTAACTTTTACCTCATTACCTGAAATGATGAATTTTAAAATCATCTGGTAAAAACGGGAGACCAGGCTGTTGAGTTTTTCAATATTTTGGCTGGAACCGGTTACCGGTGATTGATAGAATGAGTGCCGGAACGATTTGGGATCGGTTTTGTCGGTAAATTTTCCCAGCATCAGGTGCTTGGTGAATGAGTAGATATTCGGGCAACATTCGAAATCAAGTTGCAGTAAAAGTTCTTTGATTTCGGTATATGTATCAGTTAAATCCTTTAAAAGATCATAACGGTACTGAACGTCTGTAGGAATAGCCAGGGCCGAAAATCCTAAAGTGGTATCGATTAGCTGGTTAATCTTGACTGAATTTATTTCAGGAGGCAGACTAAGAAAACCACCGAAATTGGCAAAAAGTATGGAAATACCTGATTTTAACTGGCTAAGAATATTGTTTGATGAAATAGCCGAATGAAAACTCTTCTTAAGATTAACCGGATTCTGGGCGCTGAAATTAGTTAATAAAACACGCTGAACGGCGATATCGGGCAATTGAAGGTAGGCCTGACGTATGGAATGTTTACTGAAAATCGGGTCGGAACTATTGATGTAGGCGGCATCTTCTTCGGAAACCAGAAGTACTCTCAAACGCGAAACCTCTTCTATCCCCTGGTTATTGCAGTCAATAGCTGTACACAATTCAGGCTGTTTGGAGAATTCTTCAAGATAGAGGATGACTACCATTTTTTCGATTCCTGATAAGGTATTAATAGGGGAACTTCCGGATGGGGCCGTCTGAAAATCAGGAATTAGTTCAAATAATTTGATTTGTTCATTTCCTTTGAAAAAGGGCGGATATTTCACAACCGAATCTTCAAATTCTTTGAATCGGGTGAATTTAACCGACTGAATATTGGATTTGAAATCGGATGTGCCTTCTACGGATTGTTGCAGTTGAATCAGATCGCCATCGGTAGTGACCCCGCAGCCTTGCGATATGGTAACCTCTTTGCTGGCAGCTACACTGATCTGGAAGCCGCAGGCAATGCCAACTCCGTTCAGGCAAACGCGGGTTAACCTGTCCTGATCTTCGAAATACTGAATGAGCTTATTCAACTGGTCTGCGGTTAATACCTGATCGTTTACAAATGAACGGTATTGCGTTGTTATTGTGGTTAATTTAGTTGCCATAGCCTGCTATTTAAATGTTTCCTAAATTGGTTCTGCCTAGTATTATTTTCCCCTTTAAGCTTTCTGTTTCATCCTCGCAATCGTACAAAACGCCGGTTGGATAGATGGAATGTAATTTACTGAGTATCGTGTTCAGATCAATGAGTGTCTGCATGCTCTGATCAGTTTTATTCATGCTGTCGAGAAATAAATGGTATGCCCTTTCGAATTGTACCATTTCATTTTTATCATCGGGTATTACACCGGCCGGATAACCGATCCAGCAAATGCGGGCCAGAACGTGGGCCGGCAACTCTTTGCGAATCAAATCTTCCATGAAATTCCGGAAATCAATGTTTGAAAATCGTTCAGTCCAGCCCGAAAGAATAACTGAAACCCGGAAAGAATAAGGGTCAAGCGCTTCGCAATCATCGCTGCAACAAATTGGAAGGAATGAATCTGCAGTAATCGAATAATCTTTCGATTCGTCAGGGCGGAGCAATATGTGCTCAACCAGATACATGCCTTCGTTTGGTTTTACTTTCTTCATGAAGGAAATAAAATGACGCACAGCTTTTCGTGCCAGCAATTCAGTGTCGAAAAAATCAATCCGCCGGGCTATAATCCGGGCTTCGTCTTTGCTGTCGGAAATTTCCGGATTAATCAGGTTGAAATAAAACTTGCCCGATTTGGCTTTTTTGATCTCGTAGTTACTGATATCGGTTGACAGCGCTTTCACCTGCAGCAACTCCTTGCTCATTTCTTCAGCCGAATAATATTTTTTGCTGGCCGAGCAAAGAATCGTTTGGTCTGTATCCTTTATCCTCCAGCGGTATTCGATCAGTCCATCGGTATCCTTTTCCTGATAAATTTCTACCGGGTCGTTCGAAAGGTTGCGGCGGCTGTAGTCGGTCATTCCGGTCAGCAAGGCTATGTGTTTTTCTACCGTCGAAACATTGAGCGTGTTCCACAGGCTTCCTTTTTGATGATAGTTGAAGGCTGCGCCTCGTTCGGTTCCCAAAATCCGGTAATTTTTCAGAAAATTTTCTTTGGTCTGAATAACGGCTGAGGTGGCATCTTCGCCATAAAGCTGTTTCATCAGGAAAGCATAAGCTCCGAAGTTTTCGGCAAAACGGGAAAGCAAATGGTCGAGCAACTGGTTTTTGCGGTCGTTCTTTTTATCCAGTTTCGAAAACAGCATTTCGGAAAGCTCATCAACGGTGCTGTTCAGGTATTCTACAGGAATCAGGTATTCAATTCCGTTTATATCCTGAACGGCTTGTGTGAAATACGATCTGTTGACTGTGTTGTTTACCGAAAGCAGTTCTTTTACCTGATCGAGCTGAGAGAAATAGCTGGCCAAAATCTGATCGAAAAATAACAGATAAGCCTGCAATTGTTTGGCGTGCGCTTTACGGGTATCCGAAACCGAAGGCGACAATCCAAATTCTCCGATTCCATAAGTTTCAGGAAAACTGTTCTGAATGGTGATGTAATCGCCAACTGCCTGAAATTCTCCTTCCGGCAGATCAAGAATTTTATTCAACTGCGCCTGCTGCTGAGCTTCGGCTTCTTCTTTTTCAAGCTGAAAAATATATTTTTTAACTGCATTCTGATTGATGTTTACCGGCAATACTCCTTTGGTATAACTGAACGCGCTTTTTGTGCAGAGTCCGGGTTTTTTGCCTTCGTCAATACAAATGATCCACGGTTGGCCTTCCGGCTTACTTTCAGCGCCGCAATTGCTGATCGAAATATCCTTGATCAGGTTCACTCCTTCAACCTTCATGATCAGTTGAACGATATCGGTCAGCCGGATTTCTTTTCGTAATTCAGCATTTCGGAGTTCGGAACTATCAATAAATCCGTTGTTCAGGATCGGGCCATCGAAAATTTCGGTTGTCGGGATTCCCTTGTCAAGCATTTCCTGTAAGGAATAAAACCGGATTTCCGGGGAAAAATATTTGTTGATGGCCCGAAGAATGTTCGCATGAACCAGTTCTTCGTCGGTTTCGGGCTTCACGTCAATGATGGCGCAAACCGAAACCGGATGAATGGGTACCTCTGTAACCGTCATTAAATCTTCACAAAGGTTACGGTTTTGATGGTATCTGGTACGGACTTCCTGCTCAATTTGCTTTTTCCGGGCTGCAATTTTTCCGGCGGTATTATAAATTTCAGGATCAAATTCATCAAAATCGAGCAGCACATCATAAAGGCCTTTCAGCTTGAACTGTTTTTTGTATTTTTCTTCAATTTCAAAAGGCTGATAGGATAGCATATTGTTCTGACAGTCAACATGAACTTGCTTCAGGAAAGGTTTAAGCCAGGCATTCTTTATTCCGTCAATATCTATGAATAGTTTGCGGTAATCGGCTGCGGTAACCGGTTTGGTAGGAAGAATATATTCGGCCCGTACAAATTGTTTTTCCAGAGAATTGGCATTTTCAGCATCGCTCAGCAAATCTTCGATGGGTAAATTTATTCGTAAACCCAGATCAGTAATTGCATAACACAAGGCCTCCAGCATGGTTATCCCGGGGTCGTGCGAGTTGTAGTCAGTCCAGATTTTACTGCCCAGTTTTTCGATGTATTCTATTCCTTTTTGGCGGAGGAACGAATAATCCAGATCGTCTTTCGAAGAAACATTTCCAGAAATGCTTGTATGTTTGTCAGCGTTCAGCATTGTTCTTTTTTTTCTGAATTACTTTTTAGGGCATACTTGTGGTTGAACCTCTGCCGGGTGTTTTTTGGCCGAAACCAGTATGGCTTTTGGATTCGACGGGCTCACTGCCGGTTTGTATTCTCCTTTATGTTTCACTTTCAGATCGGTGACGTAATCTACATAAGGTAATTTTTCAATGTAACTGATGATAACACTTTTATGCAGCGTGATTCCAAACTGCAGGTCAATGGTACGTTCGAATGCCCAGGGTGATAACAGTTTGGTCAGGTCTTCCTGAAGTACTTTCAGGTAATAGTTTTCATCGTAACCTGAATGAAATTTTGCTTTCAGCGAGATTTCGACCTCTTCGTATTCCGGATTGATAACCACGGCATTCACATGAAGTGTATTTAGCTGATTAATGTAATTCTGTATTTTATTGAGTGTTGCCTGGCTTACCCGCGGCTGGTACAGGTCGAAAACATTCTTGTTCAGGATGTCAGGGATAACTATCAGGGTTACATCTCCGGGAGATAAGAACGAAGTCTTCGAGGTGTGGGGCAGGCATCGGACTTTGTGTATCTCAGGGAATTGCTGGAGAACCAGGTGTTCGTAATCCCACAGCGTAATGGCCCGGTTTTTATGTCGTAGCCGCTCGCTGATGCGCTGATAGTAGGCGGCATCGGCTTCGGCCGGTAACCCGCCAAACGAATTAAATGGCTGGGCAACCGATTTTACCGACTGTATCCGTTCGATCAGTTTACTGATTGTATTGGCTGGAATCCCGTTTTTCAGATGCGATAATTCATTTCCCTGATCGTTAAACTGAGCCAGAACAGCCTGCGCCCTGATATCAATAATTTTACATACGACATCAAAATTCTTGTTCATCCGGGCCCGTATCCAGGTCAGATTGGGAGGAAGCAGGGTGTTGTTTTTGGTGGCTTCAGGAGGAATCGAAAACTTTACTATCCCTGATTTCAGGAAATTGTCGGTTTGATTTGAAATCAGGTAATCGCTTGTTAGTGAAATCCAGTTATTGGAGCCAAGAATACTCCATTCCATTTTCTCTGCACCAGTGAAACCATCGGCTTCCGGATTTTCGCTTCCTTCAAATATCTGGAACAATAGAGAAATCTGCTGAAGAGGTTCGGCGTCTTTCAGACCGATGTACAATTCGCCCCCGGGCTGATAGGATGGGATCAAACCAATGGTATTGCTTTCATTAAAAGCAGGTTTTGGTTTCAGCCAGGCATGTTCCTCGCTTTGTCCAAACGGGTGCTCATGGAATAGCCTGACCGGATTATTCCCGAAATTTTCCTTTGTATTTTCATTGAAAGTGGCTTTGGCTTTCGACGAGTAACTGAGGCTGATTGACTCGATGAGCGGCGTATATGGTTCTTTGGGGATTTGTGCCGAATCAGGTTTCATGATTGCCGTGGCGTATAATCGCGGGAACATTTCGTGCAGAAAAGACTGGTTCAGGCACAATTGAAGCTGGCCGTTTTCACGGGTGTCGAACTGGTTGTTTAAAATTGAAATCCCGCATCCGTAAACAGATTTGGTTTGCACGAACAGTTCCTTATTGCCAACAATTTTAAGCCAGTCGTTATTACTGAAGAGTTTAATTTCAGCTTCGAAGTAATTGTCGTTTATAACGATCAGATCGGCAGGATCCTGATTTTTTTTACCCGCGTTTTTCCTGACAACTGCTTTCCTTTGGGTGAAGTCGTCAAAAATTTCTTTTCTGTAAGCAAAATACTGGTCTTTAAACGGGTCGTTTGGCGAGTCCTCAATGGGCTTTGGAGTATTCATCCAGGCGATATTCACCGTTAAACCGTCCCAGTTTTTGCTAAAAATTTCTTCGTTTTTCAGGATAAATCTGGAACCTTTTACCGGAATGGGACCAAAAGGCATGAATGGTTTTTGCGCGTTCAAAACACCGAGGTCATTTTCAATTTCCACACTGGTAATATCATCAACCTGAACGGATAATTCGAGGCTCTTCAGTTTCAATTCCGAAAATGTAGTGGCGAAATCGAAACCTCCGGTTGCGCGTGTATCAATCACAAACCGCATCACCGGATCAGTAGTTTGAAATCGTTCGCCCAAAACGGTTTGGTTGTAGCCGACGACTGGCTTAACTTTTTTATCCAGCTCAATGGTAAAATTTATAATCTTTTTTTCTCCTGAAGTATCGTCTGAAAAAGTGGATTTTGGAGTGAACGGTCCCAGCCATTTCTTTTCTCCACTCAGGAAAACTGAAATACAACCATCAATTTCTGAAGTTGAAAATTCAGGAAGGATACTCTGGAATTCGGTTACCAGATTGATGGTTCGGAGCCCTTCATTTAAACGAAGTACAGGCGAAGAAACAGCAAATCCAAGATGAACATCAGGAAGTTCGGGAGTTGTTTCCGGATATTCTTTTTTTACGTAACCAAACGGATGCCATTTCACATCATCAGTTGGAAGCGCTTTTCCCAATCCATCCAAAGAATTGGCAACTGCACAGGCTTTAATCCCTTTGAGATCATTTTCAGAATGATGGTAAATATTCTTCAACTGAGAAACAGTGGTTTTATTGGCAACGAATTCTTCCTGCGTGGTAAAAATCAATTTCTTTCCGTTGGCATCTTTTCCCGCATTGAGCGCTGTATTTACGTCAATTTTTTCCTGAATGATATTTTTGGCCAGCTCGAAAATGACATGAATCCTATCAGGTTTCAAAGGCTGTTTCTCAATTTTCAGGATTTCCTGATAATAGAAATCCAAATGGCGTTTCGTGAGTTGGTTGAAGTGATCTTTACTGAGGTCGAGCAATTTCAGGAAACAAACGAATAAAGTGAGGTGCGGGGTTACCGATTGGTTGGTTTCGGCGTTCTCCAGAAATGCTTTTATCTTAGCTTCTTCAATGAAAAACTGCTGCCAGTTTCCATCAATCTGATGGCTGGCATCAAAATAATTCACCTTTTCAGCAAAAATCCAGGCAAATTTCATCCAGTCGGCTACGCTAAAATCGTGAAGCTTCAGGGAATCGGGATTCAGTGCATCGAGAGTTCTTTGCTGCTGATCGGTTCCATTGCCGGGTAAAATGATTTTATCACTCGTTTTTGTTGCCATTTGATTTTAAGCTGTTTCAGTTCCTTCTGCCTGATAAAAGGGGAAAACCATATTCTTTCTTGAATTGGTAATTCTTATGCGGTAATCAATCGTAATCAGCAAAATCCCATCGGTATCGTTTGACGGCTCAATTCTGATTTTTTCAACGTCAATTCTCGATTCATGATAAAGAATCGCCGTTTTAATCAGATCGGTGACATAAGTTTTTAAAGTCAGGTTCAACGGTTTGAACAGTAATTCATCCAGATTGCATCCATAACCGGGAAGCATAATCCGTTCACCCAACCGGGTTGATAACAGAATTTCCAGGCTCTTTTCAATATCTTCCTCGTCTTCAGTAAGTAAAACACTTGCCGTATTTTTACTGAATTCAGGAGGAAACCCCCAGCCCCGGCCTAAAAATGAATCTTTTGTAGTCATATTCGTTTCTTGTTATCATCCAATTAAAACGGTGAAGCAACCGAGTATGATAGTGCCACCGTGTGAGGTAGAGTCGCCCATTCGGGCCGCGGGTTTTCCACCGAACATCACAGTGGTCGAACCCATCGCGATAGTATCAGGCGGACCAACACAGGTCAGCATATCGCCCACGCAGGCGGCAGGCATTCCTCCGATCAGCACAGTCGCAGAGCCGGGTGGAAGAACCGGCCCTCCAACATGCGGCACAGTTCCGGTAACCATCGGGCAAACGTGCATATCACCTATTCTTGCTGCTGGCGCTCCCATTTTAATTTACTATTTGATTATTTACAATTTACCATTTTCTGCATCCCGTCCGAATGATGGATTCCTATTTGTTTTACGAATTAACGCGGACGGTAATTCTTTTCCCATTTTGTCCCGGGGTTCCGTTCCTTCGTCACTTTACCCCGGGCTACAATACTTTCACCGCTCCGCGGTTTTAAATGAGTAAAACATTTTCCCATTCCTTTTTCCTTCCCCGGTCTTCAGTCTTCAGTCTTCAGTCTTCGGTCTTCGGACTCCTGACTCCTGACTTTCTAATTTATCTGCACCACCGATCCTTTCACGATAGCGGCGCCTGAAGTTGATAGTTCAGCTCCTGCCGAACCTTCGCCTTTAAACATGGCATTAGCTTTCAGTGAAACATTCATTCCTTCAATCGTCACGTCCTGCGCGGCTTTCAGATTTATTTTTCCATTACTTTCCATTTTGATTCCATCTGAATTCATGGTAATCACATTCGAATTTTCATCCTCTAGTTTAATAACTCCGGCATCATCGTCAACGGTAATCTTCTTTCCACCCGGAGTTTCCAGAACCACCGATTTTTTTTCATCATTAAATATGAATTTGATTTTTTCGCGGGTCACAAATCCTTTTTCGTTGTTGGCATCAGCAGCGGTAAGAGGAGCCGGTTTAGCGCTGCTGTTCAGCATTCCGAGAACAACGGCATCGTTGGGATTGTCGTTGATGAAACCCACAATCACCTCGTCCTCAATTTCGGGCCGGAAAAATACGCCACGTTCGTTTCCTGCATCCAGTGAGGCTATTCGGGCCCATATTCCTTCCGAATCTTTATCAATCATCGGGCATTTAATTTTGATACGGTCTTCCCCGTCAGGATCCGATTCCAGTTGGGTAACAATCCCGATTTGCAATCCGTGTATGGCCGGAAACAGTCCTGATGCCGGCTGACTGCTGATATTATAGGTTTCGGAAAACCAGTTGGGATTTATTCCAAACTGGGCGTCAATGGTCCACTGGCCCTCGGTAATTTCGTGGCGAACAGCCGAAATATAGACTTTGCCATTGAAACGGTCTCCGACTCCCTCGAGCATCAGGGTGGTATTGGGTTTACAGGCTGGTATTCCCTGAAATTTTACTCTGCCCCGCACTTTCGAAAGCTGATTAAAAAGTGCTTTGGCATTGGCCCAATCCTGAATAGACCGATCGGCCACAGTTCCTCCGTACCTGAGTTCCAGATTTTCGAGCTCAATAACGGATGCTAATTCTCCGGCAGTTAGATTTCCGTTAAGCGAGACAGCCGGATCGGTGGCTTCAGTTTCTGTTACTTCCTGATTTGCCGGGTTCCAGACGTAAGAAGTTACTTTGCTGAACTGGTTCCGGGCATCAATTTCGGCATCGAAATCGAGCAAAGTGGCTCCAAAAGCAACAGTTTCAAGCTCTGCCTGTGAAAAGTCAGGAGCTTTTACCGTTATTTTTCCGTCGTCAACCACACATATTTTCCCGTTTGCCTGAGCGCGGGTTATCACAAAATCCCAGTCTGTACAGTCGTACCGCACGATCTTTTTGTGCTGAAAACCCGTTGCTTCAATATCCGGATCGAGTCCATAAGGACTGACAATTTCTTCAATCACATCGCTGTCTTTGCTGTCGAGGTAAAACTTGCTTTTTCGGCCCGAAGTCATCTTTACCGCTTTGTCGCGGCATTCAATAATCAGCAAAGAATGGCTTGCCCTGATTTTCAGACTGTGTTTGATGATGATGCCTTTAAAAATAGTTTCTTCGTCGGAATGGTAACCTGCTTTTATTTCAATCTCCTTTCCCGGAATCAGTAAACTTCCATTGCTTAGTACAAATTCCTGACTGGAGGGATCACCATCAATCAGGATGATTTTTGCAGAGGGTATCCGGTTGATTTCCTTTTCAACATTGATATTCATGACCTGCACAGTTGCCGGTAGTTCAGTTCCGTCAATCAGGATCTTGTGAGTGATCAGATCGGCTGACCTTGAGGTTTGTATGTTCCGGCTGTTGTTCATGAATATTTCGAATTAAATCCGGTTGTATCTGATGAGTATTTTATTTTTTCCACTTTGAAAACAATCTCAGTTCCGTCCGAAGGATGATAATCGCTTTGTTCGTTTTCTGTCACGGACGGGCAACTTGGGTTGTTTTCCAATCCCGGGGTGCCGCTCCTTCGTCGCTTTACCCCGGGCTATTGATATATCGCTCTTTCAGAGCTAAGAACTACTGCCTTCAATTGTCTTCAAAATCATTCATATAAAAATTGAACATTAAATTTTCAGCTTGCCACCCTTCTCAATGGGCGGAAAATAGATTTGCTGCCCGGGTGAAAGTTTTCTGAAATTCACCAACTTATTTGCTTTGGCCACTTCGAGGTAATATTTCGGGTCGCCATAAATTCTGAAGGTCATTAACGGTAGAGTATCTCCTTCGTTAATAATGCGCACATGGGTCAGGTCAGGAGAATTGTTGTTTTCCCGGGCAATGCGAAGATCGTCTTCAATAAATCCTTTGAACCTGGCACGGGCGCTGGCCCTGATCGGTGTTCCGTCGGGTTTAAATAACTTGAAGGTAATTTCCATCTGGCTTAAACTGCCTTTAAAAAGGAGCGCTCCCCAGGAAATAACCAGATAATTCGGCTTATGCTCGTCGCCGTTATAATCAAGAATTACTTTCCTGAAATTATCCACATCATCAATGATCCCGTCACCCGATTCGTCTTCGTAGCCTTTAATCACTCCTGAACGGTCGAAAATAAATTCAAGATCGAGATCTTCGGGCAAGGCTTTATTAAAACGGGGAGCAGCAGAACTGGTTCCCTGCGCCTGGCTTTGGTTTTGCTCAATCTGATATTTGACCAGGTACTTTTCAGGATTTAGTAGGGTGTTGAATTCACCATTGGCAACTTCCTGTGTAAACCGTTCGTCACGGTAGGCCTTTATTTTTAGTTTGGTCAATTCTCCACTCATGATGTTTCGATTTATCGTTCCCGGGTTTTCGAAATGATCTCCAATACCTGTTCAACGCATTGCGCAACCAGGTCTTCTTGTGCAAGCTTGCCTTTGGAACTGTCTCCTGAAGCCGGTGGATTTTGATTATCGGTCACGTTTATTTTGATATTCAACTCCTTAATTTCGATGGGCATGTCAAATCGTTTTAAAATAGCTGTACGACAATTCAAGGCTTTCAATAACTATCTTACTTTCTTCGGCGTTGAAATCGGTCACCGACCATTTTACCGGCCAGGCATGGATGACATTCCAGGTCATCAATGGTTCGTGGTCCTCGTTCAGCAATTTAATAATGACGTCGGTAGGTGAGAAATTGAATCCTTCTGAACCTTCTTTGCACCAGTCAATCAAAGCTGAATTTGCGAGCAAGCCCCTTTTGAGTACCAGGTTCGGATACCTTGGACGGCCCGGAAGTTTGTGAACAAAGCGATTTTCTCCTCCTTCGGTAATATCTTCTGTCCCCAGGTTAAAACTTAACCCGGAGACAGACTGAAACTGATATTCATCCTTCTGATTTCCAAATTCCACCAAAAAATGAAATCCCAAAGGAGGATAACTGTTGCTCATTGTTTATTCGTTTTGAATAGTTAGTCCTTCATGTACCAATTCCATTGATTCGATCGCTACTTCGTTTCCGTCGGCCTTCAAATCGGTTGATTGAATTTTGGTTGGCCAGGCGTTTTTTATTTTCCAGGTCACAACCGGTTCGTGTTCTTCATTGAGTAAACTAATAGTAACATTTCGACGCTCAATGGTATTGAGCTTAACTGTATTCCACCAGTTGTAGTATTCGTTGTCGTTCTTGAAAGTGCCTCTCTTCAGGGTAATGTTGCTGAATTTCTGCATTCCGGGCATCTTGGTTTTCGAATATTCCGGACTCGAACCTTCCCGGTATTCCACCACTTCAGTTTCTACATCTAAACCTGAAACTTCGGTGAACCCTATTTTTGTTCCACCCCAGTCAACCTGGAAATGGAACTTCACTAATGGATATGCTGCCATGTTTTTTATAATTTAAGTTGTTAATATTAAGATTGTTGAAGCTTGTGCGAAAATTTCAGGATGATGAATTCAGCCGGGCGTACTACGGCCATACCAATTTCAATGTGCATAAATCCATTCAGGATATCTTCGGCGGTCATCGTCTGGCCTAAACCTACACGTACATAAAATGCTTCATCGGGTTTTGCTCCGGCCAGCGCTCCGGCCCGCCATTGCAGAATCAGGAAGTTTTCGATCATGGCCCTGACTTTTACCCAGGTATTGGCATCGTTTGGCTCGAAGACAAACTGGGCAGTTGCCTTTTTTACGGATTCTTCAACCATATTGAAGAACCTGCGGACTGAAACGTACCGCCATTCATTGTCGTTTCCGGCCAGTGTCCGGGCTCCCCAAACGAGTGTTCCTTTTCCCGTAAACGACCGGATGGCATTGATTGATTTTCCGGCTGTGGTATCTACATTCAGCCCGTCTTGCATGTCGTTCGTAATCTTGACAGAGGGTCTGATCACATAATTCAGGCCGACATTGGCAGGTGCTTTCCAAACGCCCCGGTCGCGGTCAACCCGGGCATAAACTCCTGCAATGGCTCCGCCTGGCGGCATTTTGACGTAAAGTTTGGAAAGTGCAGTTTTAATTTCGTTGAAAGTTGTGCTGTCAGTATTTTCAATCACATTCAGTTTCAATCCATCCAGTTCTCCATTGGTGTCGGCGGCTTGCGCTGCAGTAATAGCAAGAATAACCGGAGGGTCAATAAGCGATATGATACCATTAATCACTGTTTCGATGGTTGATGCAGTTGCTACTGCGTTAGTGGTTTCAATTTTTACTGCTGTTCCGCTTACTGCTGATTCAATAGTAGTAATGTGTCCTTCCAGCGCTGTTTTCATAGTGGCAATGGCTCCTCCGAGACCTGTAGTCAATGCTGCAGCGGCAGCAGTACAGGCGGCAGCTACCGGAGCTGATTCGCTGGAGGCTGCTGCGGCAAAATTTGCTGATGCAACCACATCAGTACCCGAAGTAATTACTGAATCAAGCAAGTCCACAATGGGTTGAATGGCATCGGTAGCTAAACTGGATTGGGCAAGCGCTTCGGCGGCGGTTAATGCATCAATGGCTGTTTTTGCATCCGACAAAGCAGTTACCAGATCACCGCTATCATCCAACTTTTCATTGATTTCATCCAGCGCAATGTTTACATCTTCAAGTGTATCAAATAAAACAGGCGAGTCATCGGTAATATGGTCAATGGATACTGCTGAAGTTTTGAAGTTGTAATTCATCAGAGTTTCGATGAAAGGATAATAAGCCGCTCCATATTTGAGATAGTCTTTTTCAAGATTGATCCCGTCTCTCAGACCTTCAGCCGGGGTAGGATCATCAGTTTCATCATCGGTATAGGTGTCGAGAATGGTAAATCTGTCCTGAAGTTTATTGCACTGCGTGAGTGCATCCTTATAAATCGCATAGAAATTGTCGGATGACAGGGCTGTAGCATCGGGGAATAAAAGAAGTGTTGGCTCATCTTCTTTTTCTATTTCCGAAAGTCCTTCCTGAAGATCTTCGAGTTGAACCGGAGCGGTGGCATTTGCCACAATAGCAGCGGTATAAGTATTTACAGCGGTAATGTAACACGGACCTCCTCCATTCGCAAAATATAAACGAAGGGCATAATACATACGGAATGGCGATTTTGTTGAAGGTTGAGGAACTGTGATGTTTCTTTTCTGAACGCCGTTAACTGTTGTATCGGTGATTTTAACCTCGATGCCTGTTTCCAGATCGGCGCCTCCAAAGTAAGTTTCGTATTCTAAAAGTGAAGTGATTCGAAACGGATTCAGGATTAAATCGTCAGTTTCCTTTCTGGAAGCCTTTTCAGTATAGCCAATAAAGGCTGGGATTGCAGTTTCGACCTGTGCTACCGATGGCGGGAATTTTGCAATTTCCTCTACGTAAACACCCGGTGTTTTGTACGTTGTTGCCATAATTTTCTGTTTTTAGTTTATAGTTTATTTAACTTTAGATTGTTTAAACTTTCTCTTTTAGCTTGAGCGTATCAGTGATTTCCAAAATCACTTTTTCGGTTCCTTTTAATAACTTTTGATCAATTTCAACTAACTGAATTTTGTAAATCACCGATGGTAGCTGTCTTCCGCCAAGCGTTCCCCATACATGATTCAACTCCTCGAATGAGGGAGTGTACAACTCGGTAATGAGTTTAAAGTGTCCGAGTACATCAAAGTCTTCTTTGATTTCATAAACTGTATTTTCAGAAGTAAAAATCTTTTTTCCCTGAAAAAACTCTATGGTTTTAGAGATGCTCCTTAAAGAATCGGAGTATGAATTGCAATTGCCGCTGATGAGCAAAAAAAGGTTCAGGTGAACAGGAGGGTTTCTATATTCGGTGGTCGTTTTATCAATGACCTTGTAATTCGGAAGATTTTTTAAAGTAGTTTCTTCCTCCAGATTAAGCAGAGTCAGCACAACTTTGTTATCCAGTTTATTCGAATTATCGTTCGATGTTTCAATCATCGCAATATTTTCGAGGGTTACCAGATTGCCTAATCCGGCAGCAGAAAGGTAATTGTCCAGTTGTTCACTAATAATCTGTAACGCTTCGTAAATCATGGTAATAAAAGTATTTGTTGCGGTTGGGTGAAATGATCAACAAATAATTACCTAATTTTTGGTTTTTGAGAGTAAATGGCATTGCTTGTGGATTTGAGTTTTCCAGAAAACAATGTCCGAAAGAGGCGGTTCATCAGTAATTCAAAAAGAAATACAGACTTTAAACTCTGATCACGTAGAAGTTGAAGTAGTCTAATTTCTTATTTCCTGAACAGGAAATAGTACTTATATAGTTGCATGCCAAAGATAATGGCATTGAAAGCGATTAACTTCCATCTATTTATACCGATAACAATGAAATGGTAACCCTCTTTTTCGAATTATTTTATAGTGATAATTAAAATTGTTTTTCGTATATTAAGAAGCAAAATAATTCCTGATACAAGAATTGATAAATTTTAATTGGAAACATATCAAATAATCTAGATATGTTTGTTCGTTGAAGATTTTGCTTTACCTTTGCCGAACTAAAATTGGAGTTATGAACACTATTGAAATTGCAGGGAGATATACGGTTCTGGCCAACGACACCTGCTGCCTGTCGTGCGGGGGGGCAGCACAGAAAAGTGAAGCAAAGCATGATGAAGTTTGCATTGATTTAGGAAGCGGACGCGGAACTGATGTTTTGAGATTGGCCGAAGAAGTTGGACAGGGTGGTTTTGTTTATGGTATTGATATCACTGAAGAAATGATCAGAAAGGCTAATACCACCGCAGCAAAAATGGGCGTTGAAAATGTGAAATTTATTCAGGCTGATCTGGAGCAAATTCCATTACCCGATGAAACTGCAAACCTGATCATTTCAAACTGCACCTTGAATCATGTTAGCAATAAACCCGGAGTTTGGGCAGAAATATACCGTTTGCTGAAAAACGGCGGACGTTTTGTGATCAGCGATATTTATTCGGGCGAACCTGTTCCGGAGGAATATGCCAACGATCCGGAGGCAGTTGCCGAATGTTGGGCAGGATCAATCACCAGGGAGGAATATATCGCATTAATTAAAGCAACCGGATTCAAAGATTTTCGTATTCTCGAAGAAAGCGCTCCTTACCCGAAAGGAAAAATTGAAGTTTCAAGCTTTACGATCACGGCGAAAAAAGATGATTTTAGTTGCTGCTGAAATCAAGTTTCAAATTCCAGGTTCCAAATTTCAGGTTCCAGGTTTTGGATTTATGTTAGTTTAGAGACGAGGGATAACCCCGGCGGGGTGAAATATTTGTAGAAATAATAAAAGAGATGCGATTTCCCGTCCGCGATTGTGCATCGAACGAAGCGTTTACTTTTTTTCGGACGGAATAGTAAATAATGATACCAAATTGAAAAGGCTGAAAGTATTTAATGTTGAACATTGATTCATTTAAGGTACTTTTATTCACTATAGTTTAATCAATACCAAAATTCATTGCGAATGAAAAGTTTAGTAAAAAAAGCCTGCAAGGGAGGCGTTAAACAGGCACAATGTTGTGCCAAACAATCACAGATTATTGCCGGATGCCACGATTAAGGCGTCCGAAATAGCCTCCCCCAACCCCTCCGAAGGAGGGGGGTGGGATGGCTTATTTAATAAGTTACGATCCGTCAAAATTTTAATCTAAAAAAGCGCTCCCTGGCTTTCCCCCTTGGGGGAACGGGAAGGGGGCCTCTATCAAATGCAACTTTCCAAATACAACATCATTTCAAAAATTAAGGATTCTGACAATTGGTTTGTCGTGAATGCCTTGTCAGGACAGGCTGATGTGCTCGATCAGGAAACTTGGGAACAACTGAATTCAGGTGTGGCGAATCCGGAGTTTGTTGAGAATGGCTATCTGGTTGACCCGGCCCAGGAAAAACGTTTGTTCAGGGAGAAATACCTGCAATTTTTGGATGACCGCGAGAAGGACGAAGTTCAGATATTTTTTGTGACCAACTATTCCTGTAATTTTGATTGTTCCTATTGTTATCAGGCTGGTTACGAAGCTTTACCGGTCGCTTTGTCGAAAGAAGTTACCGACTCGTTTTTTGATTACATTCTGAAAGAGTTTTCAGGAAGACAAAAATACATTACCATTTTTGGCGGAGAACCTTTTTTGAATGCCCCAAGCCATAAGGAAAACATCGGATACATCATTCAAAAGGCCGCTGAAAACAATCTGGAAATTGCTGCAGTAACCAATGGTTATCATCTGGAGGAATACATCCCGATCCTAAAAAAGGGAATTATTCGTGAAATTCAGGTGACACTCGACGGAACCAGCAAAATTCATAATCAACGCCGGTACCTAAAAGGCGGCAATCCGACTTTCGACCGAATCGTGCACGGTGTTGACCTTATACTTGAAAACCATATGCCTGTCAATCTCCGCATGGTTGTTGACAAGCAAAATATCGGCAATTTGCCCGATCTGGCTCAGTTTGCTATTGACAAAGGCTGGACTGCATCGCCACTTTTCAAGACCCAATTGGGCCGGAACTACGAACTGCATGAATGTCAGGCCAACCAGCAAAAATTGTATTCAAGGCTCGAATTGTATCAGGATTTGTACAATTTGCTGAAGAAATTTCCCCACATCAGGGAGTTTCACAAACCTGCATTTTCGGTCTCGAAATTTTTGTTCGAACAGGGAGAAATGCCCGCTCCTCTCTTCGATGCCTGCACCGGAACCAAAACCGAGTGGGCTTTCGATTTTACCGGAAATGTTTATGCATGCACGGCTACTGTTGGTAAAAAGGGCGAAAGCCTGGGTACTTTTCATCCTGAAGTCAGGAAAAATACCGAAGCCGTTGAAGAATGGCAGGAACGCGATATTTTATCTATTCCGAAATGCCAGGGCTGCAACCTGAACCTGATTTGTGGCGGTGGCTGTGCTTCGATGGCGAAAAACTACAACGGATCGCTGAACAGTCACGATTGCCGCCCGGTTACTGAATTACTGGAAATGGGAATTGGTCATTATTTTAACGAGTGATGATAATATGTCCGTTCACTGAAGTGAACGGCAAAGGATAAGCCTTCAGAAAACAGAAAAACAAAAACCAAATATCATGAAAGAAATAATTTCATCAGATTACGAAAAAGAAGTGTTGGCTGGCCAAAATGTGCTGGTTGACTTTTATTCAACCGAATGTCCTCCCTGTGAAGCAGTTGCTCCCAAATTAGAAACCTTGGAAAAATTATTTGGAAAAGAAATCAAATTTGTGAAAATATTCCGGCAGGGAAACCGCGATCTGGCAGATCAACTGGCGGTGAAATCATCGCCGACTTTGCTGTTTTATCAGGATGGTGAAGAAGTAAGCGCCCGCCTGACTGGTGGAGTAAAACGCTCGGAAATAGTTCGGGAACTGAAACATGTGCTCGGGAAAGACCGGGTATCTGAAATCATGAAAACTCAGGAGCCGACCATAAGCGATGTTGATGTAGCCATTTTGGGTGCCGGCCCGGGTGGACTGACTGCCGGTTTGTACCTCTGCCAGGCACGAATCAATACGGTTTTGGTTGATATTGCTTTGCCCGGAGGAAATGTCTCGACCACCCACATGGTTTCGAATTATCCCGGATTTATTGATCCGCAGCCCGGATACATGCTTTCGCACAACATGTCGGAACAAACCAAACGCTGCGGAACAACCTACAAGGTTGCCGTTGACGTGACTCATGTTGATTTGCTGAAAAAAGAAATTGTTATCGATTCACAGGAGACAATCCGCGCCAAAAGGATAATAATTGCTACCGGAACTTCGCCAAACAGGATAGGAATTCCGGGCGAGTTGGAATTTAAGGGACAAGGAATTTCATATTGCGCAACCTGTGACGCTAAATATTTTGTTGACAAAGAGGTTGTAGTGATTGGCGGTGGAAATTCGGCTATCGAAGAGGCTGATTTTATCTCGAAGTTTGCTTCGAAAATTACCATTGTTCACCAGTTCGACCAACTTCAGGCCAACAAAATAGCGCAGGAAAAAGTTTTTGAAAATCCGAAATTTTCGTTTCTGTTCTCTCACGAACCTCGGGCATTTAAAAAGGCTGGCGACAAAATGGTGGTTGAAGTGGAAGACCTGAAAACCAAAGAGATGAAAACACTGATTTCGGATGGAATTTTTGTTTTTATCGGACAGAAACCAAACCTTGAAATGTTTGGCGATAAGCTGAAGCTTGATCAGTGGGGGTATATCCAGACAGACGAGGATATGCGCACAAACATTGATGGGGTATATGCTGTTGGGGATGTCGGCAGCAAGAAATACAGGCAAATCACTACAGCCATTGCCGACGGAACCATTGCCGCTATTTCAATCACCCGCGAAATCGGATAATTGGTAGAGGAGATTTTTAAACTTCGTTTTAAATACGTGATTGGAAACTTCAGCATCCCTAATAGAGATTTTAAAGAGATTCAACAAATTCCGGTGTTCATTTTCCTGAAAAGGAAAATCGCGCCGGAATTTTTTTTGCAATCCTTGCTTCTTAAATTTGTATCATTAACTTTGCAACTCAAAGTACTTTTAAATGAAAACAAATTCAACCAATCCCAAAGAGGATCTTCAGGCAATCCGTGAGATCATGGAACGATCTTCCAAGTTTTTATCGCTAAGTGGATTAGCAGGCATATTTGCAGGTGGGTGTGCTTTGATCGGTGCAGCAGTCGCGTGGTTTGTTGTTCTCGACACGGGAAATGTACATTACGACGAATATCTGTGTAGTGTTGGCGCTTCACCTTTCAATCAGGTAAGTATAAACCTGGGAATTGACGCAATAATCGTGTTGGTGGCAGCAATTCTGGGAGCATTTTATTTTTCGTATAGGAAGGCTCAAAAAAGCGGCCAGAAACTTTGGACCAATTCAACCAGGCGATTACTTGGACATCTTCTAATCCCGCTGGTTTCAGGAGGAATATTTGCAATTATTCTGGTATTGAGGAATAATACTGAATTGGTAGCTTCGGTGTTACTGATTTTTTATGGATTGTCGCTGGTCAATGCCGGAAAATTTACTTTGGGCGAGATTCACTACCTGGGGCTTACTGAAATCGTGCTGGGAATTCTGGCCGGAATTTTCATCAATCATGGACTGCTGTTTTGGATCGTAGGATTTGGAGTGATGCACATCGTTTATGGAATTGTCATGTATTACAGGTATGAGCGATGAAGAACCCGATATCTAACCTTCAGAAAGTATTTGAAAGCCGCATCAGGCTTGGAATTATGTCGGCGCTGATGGTGAACGACACACTCGATTTTAATGCCCTGAAGGATTTGCTTGAATTAACTGACGGAAATCTGGCCAGCCACCTGAAAGCTTTGGAACAGCAGGAAATTATTGTGGTTTCCAAACAATTTGTTGGACGGAAACCCAGTACAACTTATAAAGCTACCGATCTTGGAAAGAACTTGTTTCGCCAGCATCTGGCGGCGCTGGAAGAGCTAATTGGCAATCAATAATTTTTTTTATTCATATACTCTGAAACTCAAAGTACTTTTAAAAATCAAAAAAATGGAAACAAAAAGCATTCAACAATTCATGAACAGTTACAGTGTGAAGATGATCATCGTTTCAGGATTGGCTATTTTGCTTTTGATACCGTCCTTTTTAATTCAGGACATCATCAAAGAGCGAATCGCGTTGAGCGAAAAAGTAAAAAAAGAACTTTATGCCCAGTGGGGAGGCAAGCAGGTCGTCGCAGGTCCGGTGCTGAATGTGCCGTTCACTATTCAGGAACAAAACGAGAATAGTCAGGGTGTAAATGAACGACACGGAATTGCTCATTTTTTGCCGGAAACGATAAAAACAGAAGGCTATCTAAAGCCCGAAATCCGCTATCGGGGTATTTATAAAGTGGTGGTTTACGAAGGCCTGGTCAAAGTGAAAGGTACATTTGCTCAACCCGATGTAACTCAATTGGATCAGCCAAATGCCCAATACAACTGGGATGCAGCGTATTTCACGATTGGGATTTCTGACATGCGTGGAATCAAAAATTTGCCTGAATTGGTAGTGAACAGTCAAAAATGCCAGGTTGAATCCGGTGTAGCCGATACTGATTTGTTTCAGTCGGGAATTACGATTAAAGCCAATTCAATTGATCTGAAACAGCCGCTCAGTTTTGAGATTGATTTGGTTTTGAACGGTTCTGAAGACTTATCTGTTGAGGCCTTAGGCAAAACTTCAGAAGTGACCATGAAATCGGATTGGGCCGCACCAAGCTTTACTGGTGGATTTCTGCCGGTGAACCGGGAAATTACCGCAAAGGGATTTACTGCCGACTGGCAGGTAACCCATCTCAACCGAAATTTTCCACAACAATGGATTGACCACAAATACAATACGCACGAGGCTACCCTTGGCGTTGAACTGCTAATTCCACTCGATCATTACCAGAAAGCCATGCGTTCGGTGAAATATGCGATCCTGTTCATCGCGCTCAATTTTATCATTTTCATCTTCATCGAGATCAAAAGCAAAACCCGGATCCATCCGTTCCAGTATTCGCTGGTGGCTTTTGCCTTACTGATTTTCTATGCCTTGCTGACTTCAATCGGCGAACAGACTGGGTTCAACTGGGCATACCTGATTTCGGCGGTTGCCGTTACTTCACTTATTTTGTGGTACTCCTATACAATTCTGCGGGATATGCGATCGGCAACCTGGATAACTTTATTGCAAACGGGTTTATATTTGTTCCTGTTCACTATTTTGCAGTTACATGATTATGCCTTGCTAGCCGGAAGCATCGGACTGTTTGTTATCCTTGCCATTATTATGCGTGCGTCGCAGCAGATTAAATGGTATTCGGAAGGGTAAGATTTATTTTACCCTTTTCAACAAAACTTTTGAATAAACCGCATAATCCTTCCCAGGCTCTGCCAGTTCGAAGGTTTCTTCCAATTCGTTTTCGCTCAGGACGCGGTATGTTTCTTTGGCTTTCCATCCGGAGGGAATATTTTCAATTGATTCGGTTACAAAAACCATCATTTTCTGGTCAGGGGAGATACTGTCCAGAAGGTATTCGTTCACAAAACCCTCGATATGAAACTGGCGCAGACGGAATTTTTTTAAGGCCCGATCGTAACTCATGTATCCCAAATCTTCGTGAACCTCGCCTTTCGCGTTACTGGCCGATGGCGGATAGATTGACTTGTTGCGTACTTCGATGAACTTGTTGTTCAGGATAAATCGGTAACTTCTTTCATAAGTTCCGGTACCGGGCTCACCGCCGCCTTGTACGGTCCATTCGCCGATAAATGACTTAAACGGAATCCACGGATCGACTTTGACTGTATTTTGACCGGCTAATGCGAATGGAAAGAGAATGCAGATGATCAGTAGTTTTTTCATTTTTTGTGGGTTGGTTTTCCGGGGTGAAAATAAGCAAACAGGTGTTGATGTACAAATGCACGTATTAGGTAATGATTTCATTCATCTCATTTCATTGTCATTATTGAATTATACCCTAAATTTGGCAATACATAAAAAATCAATTTGCTTTTATAAAAATATTCTGATGCTGATTTCCCAAATTGAAGTCTATAAGTTCCCGGTGAAACTTAAAAAGCCGTTTGTAATTTCACTGGGTTCCTTTGATTATGCCGAAAATGTGATCGTTGTTATTCGAACTGACGAAGGTTTGACAGGTTTTGGCGAGTGCAGTCCCTTTATGCCCATCAATGGAGAAAGTATGGAGACAGCCTATGTGGTGGCCAATTACCTGGCTAAAGCTCTGGTCGGGAAAAATCCGTTGAATATTGAGACTTGTTCAGAATTGATGGATCGTACCATTTACGGCAATTCTAGTATAAAAAGTGCGTTTGATATGGCCTTGTACGATATCGCCTCCCAACATGCCGGACTTCCTTTGTATGCTTTTCTGGGTGGGAAGAATAACAAAACTCTTGTAACCGATTACACTGTGAGTTTGGGCGATCCGGAGCAAATGGTTTCCGATGCAAAGGATATTAAGGACCGCGGTTTTAAGGTAATTAAGGTCAAATTGGGTGACGATCCGGAGAAAGATATTTTCAGGATAAAAGCAATTCGTTCACAAATTGGCAATGATATTCCTTTGCGACTTGATGCTAATCAAGGCTGGAATGTTGATTCGGCTATCCGGATTTTGAATGAACTTGCCAACGACAACATCCAGTTTTGTGAGGAGCCGATTCCACGATGGAACTTCATGGAACTGGCGACTGTTAGAAGACAAAGTCCAATTATGGTGATGGCCGATGAATCGTGTTGCGACCATCACGACGCCAAACGCCTGATTGATTTGCAATCATGTCAGGCTTTCAATATCAAGCTTGGAAAATCAGCAGGAATTTTCAAGGCACAGAAAATTATTCGGCTTGCGGAACAGTCCGATATTCAGTTACAAATCGGTGGTTTTCTCGAATCGAGGATCGGTTTTACTGCCTCGGCACATCTTGCCTTGACGAGCGATAATATTAAGTTTTGTGACTTCGACTCACCTTTGATGTTCAGCGAGGATCCGGTTTCCGGAGGAATTAAATATGATAAAGGCGGATTGGTTTCACTTCCTGAAGTTCCAGGATTAGGCGCTCGTCTGGATACGGAAGAATTGGAGAAACTTAAAGGTTTTGTTGTTCGATAATGAAACAGTAAATCAATTAATATGAAAGCAGATCAGGAAATTTATCTGGTTGAGGTTTTTGATGTTAACCAATGGCAAGCCTCATTGGTAAAGAGCCTGTTGGACAATGCAGAAATTGAGTCTTTTCTGAAGGATGAACGCATGGGCGTGCTTGTTCCCTGGAATGTTGCAGGTGGAGGTGCCGGGGCTGTAAAGATCTTCGTTTCGAGTGTTGATTATAAAAGGGCAAAAGAAGTAATTGATCAGTACGAAAAGGCAGAAAAAGACAATTAGCGAATGAGCGAATTTTGGGAAGATAAGTTTCAGAAAATTGGCACACACTGGTCGTTCGAACCAGCCGGTTCTGCTATTTTTACCCGTGATTTATTTGTTCAGAATGGATTGAAAAAAATCCTGATTCCCGGACTTGGTTATGGCCGTAATGCAAAACCATTTGTTGACAGTGGTTTTGAAGTGACTGGAATCGAAATCTCTGAAACTGCTATCCGGCTTGCGCACGAAAATGGAATAGACTTTCCGATTTATTGCGGATCGGTCCAACGGATGCCTTTTGATAAAGTGCAATACGACGGAATTTACTGTTATGCGCTCCTTCATTTGTTCAATCAGAACGATCGCAGGCAATTCCTGAAAAACTGTTACAATCAGCTCCAGCCGGGTGGAATCATGGTTTTTGCTATTGTTTCGAAGAACTATACAAAACTGTTTGGAAAGGGAAAGTTGGTAAGTTGTGACCGCTTTTGGCTGGAAAAAGGTTTGACTGTTTTTTTCTACGATTCTGGCTCAATTGAAAAAGAATTCGCACCATTTGGCTTACATGAATACCGTGAAATTGACGAACCGGTTAAACATCTGGAAAACGAAGAACCCATGAAGTTTTTTCAGGTGATTTGCCGGAAATAATAGGGATAAGTCTGAAAATTTAATGTCTTAAAAATTTGGAGTATATCTAATTTAGATATACTTTTGATGTATAAAAAAAATATGAAAACAGTATCTTTAAAAATAGATGACTCTGTTTTTGCCGAGACGGAAAAAATCCTTTCCAAAATCAGAAAACCTCGTAATAGATATATTAATGAGGCGATTGAATATTATAATAAGATTCAAAGACGTAAAATTCTTGAGTTGAAACTTGCAAAGGAATCTGAATTGGTCAGGAATGAATCTATGTCAGTTTTAAAAGAATTTGAGGAGATTGACTATGTTGATTAAGCAATTTGAAATTTGGATTGCGGATTTAAATCCCCAAATTGGTACAGAACCAGGAAAAATCCGACCTGTTCTTATTGTTCAAACAAATTTGCTGAATAAAGTATCGCATCCATCAACCATAGTCTGTCCGATCACGACTAATATTCAAACTGATTCTGATATTTTGCGAATTAACCTGAAGAAGGGAGTTGCAAATATGATTGAGAGCAGCGATATTCTGATAGATCAGATTCGGGCGATTGACAACAAGCGTTTTATTAAAAAGTTAGGGGACCTTCCATCTGGATTAATTGAAAAAGTCAAGGAAAATGTTGGAATCATTCTTGATCTTGAATAACTTCCGATCAAAGACTTATGAATTCTGCGACTGGCCACTAATTACCTACCCGATCACATTCACTTCACGTTCCAATTCCACCCTAAACTTTTCCTGCACGGATTGTTTGATTTCTTTTGACAAATCATAAATTTCCTTTCCTGTAGCATTTCCATAATTGATCAGCACCAAAGCCTGTTTGTCGTGAACTCCGGCATCGCCACTGCGAAAACCTTTCCATCCGCATTGTTCGATGAGCCAGCCTGCGGCCAGTTTCCTTGTATTCCCGGAAGCAGGATATTGTGGCATATTCGTATAAGTTGCCAAAAGTTGCTCTGCCAACAAGGTTTCAACAACCGGGTTTTTAAAGAAACTTCCGGCGTTCCCGAAAACTCCCGGATCGGGAAGTTTCGACTCGCGGATTGCAATAACAGCCTTGCGAATGTTTCGCAGGTTTATTGCACCATACTTTTCGGCATCTGTCTTCAGATCGCCGTAATTCAGGATAAATTCAGGAAACTTATCGAGTTTGATGCTCACACTGGTAATGATAAAACGATTCTTCAATTTATTTTTGAAAATACTGTCGCGGTAGGAATATTCACATTCGGATGCCTCAAAGGTAATTTCGGTTTGGGTTTCAAGGTCAATTCCTGTAACAGATTCAATCTGGTTTTGAATTTCCATTCCGTATGCGCCAATATTTTGAACCGCTGCAGCTCCTGCTTTTCCGGGTATGAGCGATAAATTTTCGATACCGCCCCAACGATTGAAAACGGCGTATTCAACCAGATCGTCCCATTTTACGCCGGCGCCAACTTCAAGCCAAATGTTGTTCCGGTCTTCATATGAAATTTTGATTCCCGGAATATTCGGATGAATGATTAATCCCTGAAAATCGTTCACAAACAATAAATTACTTCCTTCCCCCAGAATCAGGATTTCAAGGTTTTTCCACTCCTGATTGGTCGCCAGAAAACCTTTCAAATCTTCGGTCTCGGTAAATTCGAAGTAGTATTTGGTGGTGGCATCGGTGCCAAAAGCGTGTAGTTTCCGGAGCGGATAATCGGTGTATGAGCGGATCATTGGAATTAATTTTAGGCAAATATAACAGAAGATCGTCCTTTTTCGTTTAACTTGGCGATATCATTCAATCAGATTCAGAATTGAAAAAAGTAACGCTCAGTGTGATCAACGATCTGGTTACCGACAACCGTGTGCATAAGGTAGCAGAAAGTTTACAGAAGATGGGTTTCGAACCCGAACTGGTTGGAAGGTTATTGCCCGAAAGTCAGCCTGTGACCCGGGAATATAAAATCCACCGGATGAAATTGTTGTTTCGGAAAGGTGCAATGTTTTACGCTGAATACAACCTGAGGCTTTTCTTTTTTCTCCTGAAATCAAAATCAGATGTATTTGTTTCAAACGATTTGGATACACTTCCGGCGAATTATCTTGCATCACGAATTAAACAAAAACCGCTGGTATATGACAGTCATGAATATTTTACTGAGGTTCCGGAACTCATTGGCCATCCGTTTGTAAAGGCAGTCTGGACCTGGTTGGAAAGATTACTTGTTCCACATGTTCATGGAGCCTATACCGTTTGTGAATCGATTGCAGAAGTTTACCGGGATTTGTATAATGTCGATTTTAAAGTTGTCCGCAATCTTCCGGTCTGTTCAAAGATCGAAAAACCGGAACCTCCGGAAAAAATTCAGGGACAACCAAAGATAATCCTTTATCAGGGAGCGCTTAATATGGGTCGTGGCATTGAGGCGGCAATCCGGGCCATGCAGTTCCTCAATGGCGCTGAACTTTGGCTGGCCGGCGATGGTGATATTACCGCACAGCTCAGGCAATTTGTAGATGAGTTGAAATTGGAATCGAAAGTGAAGTTTCTGGGTAGAATGCCACTTTCGCAGTTGCATAAAGTTACCCGTCAGGCTGATTTGGGTATTTCGCTGGAAGAAGATTTAGGACTGAATTACCGCTTTGCTTTACCCAACAAGTTGTTCGATTATATTCAGGCAGAAGTTCCGGTTTTGGTTTCAAATCTTCCTGAGATGAAACGAATCGTTGAGCATTATCAGATTGGGGCAATTGCAGAAACTCACCAGCGAAAGGAATTGGCCGAAATCATGAAAAGGGCGCTTTTTGATCAGGAAAAAATTACTGTTTGGAAACAAAACCTTCAGAAAGCCGCAGTCGAATTGTGTTGGGAAAATGAAGAAGAAGTGTTGCGGCAGGTTTATGGGCGGTTTCTTTAAAAACTTTTGGCACTTCAAACTCTAGCTCACTTTAGGCACTTTTTATCCTTGATCTTCCTTCCTCTTAATCACCGTTTCGTAAATGTTTTGCTCATCAACGGTAATAATCCGTGCCGGAAATTTGCGGATCAACGGATAATCGTGCGTGGCAATTACAACAGTTTTGCCTTGTTCGTTCAGGTCTTTCAGAATTTGTAAAAGTTCTATCGAAGTTTGCGGGTCGAGATTACCGGTGGGTTCGTCGGCCAGGATGATTTCAGGATTATTCAACAGCGCCCGGGCAATGGTAATCCGCTGCTGTTCTCCTCCCGACAACTGATGAGGCATCGATCTGGCCTTGCTGGTCATCGCAACCATGTCCAATACCGTATTTACCCGGTCATCAATTTCCTTTTCGTCTTTCCAGTCGGTGGCTTTGAGCACAAATGCCAGATTGTCGTACACGTTGCGGTCGCTCAAAAGCCTGAAATCCTGAAATACAACACCCAATTTGCGTCTCAGAAAAGGAATTTCTTTGGTTTTAAGTTCGGCTAAATTGTAACCGGCAACTTTGCCAGCTCCCTTTTCGAGCGATAATTCAGCGTTCAGGGTTTTAATCAGACTTGATTTTCCGCTGCCAACTTTTCCGATCAGGTAAACAAATTCACCGGTTTTTATTTCCAGACTGATGTCGGTAAGTACCGTATGATCGCGCTGAACGATGTCGGCATGAATGAGTTCAATGATGTTTTCTTCTGACATTGGAATAACAAATTGGTCTGCTGCAAAACTAATTTTTTTTATCCTTCCAGATACTAATTCAACCGAAATAACAGTTTTTGTTTAGAATTCATTTTAAAATATCAAACTCAGCAAACAGGAATAGTTAATTTTACGCTGGCAACTTTAAATAGAAAAAATTGTCTTTGTATAAAGGTGGTACAATTTGTGTATCCTGAAGAAATTAGAAAAATAAATCCGAAATAAAATATCCAGTCACCATATGAAAACAAACCGATTCGTACTTATTCTGCTTCTGCTGATTCTTGCACCAGTCCTGATCAAAGCACAGCAAACGGTTTATTATCAGTCAGTCAGTCACGAAATTCAAAAGGCCAAAGAATTGTATCTGGCGCGAAACTACATATCAGCCATCGGTCAGTTTGAACAGATTGCTTCCAAATCAGGCGAAAACTCGGACATACGCGCCGAAGCTATGTTTTATAAAGCCTTATGCGGACTAAAACTTGACAATGGGAATGCAGAAGAGCAGATTGCCGATTTTATGCAGCAGTTTCCTGAAAGTTCATTCCGAAACCGGGCTTTATTCGAGCAGGCAGTTTATCAGTTCGATAAAAAGAAATATTCAGGAGTACTGAAAACCCTGGAAGGATTAAATAAAGCTGAATTAAGCGACGATGAGGTGGTTCATTTTCATTACCTGAGAGGCTATTCAAATTTTGAGCTCGAGAAAATGGATGTTGCAGCATCCGACTTTGCCGGAATTAAGGAGGGAAATTCGATGTATGCGGCTCCTGCACAATATTACTATGGGCATATTCAATACCTGAAAGGCAATTACGAAACTGCTCTTCAGGAATTTGTGAAGCTGAAGAAAAATCCGGTTTTCGAAAAAGTGATTCCCTTTTATATCAGTCAGATTTACTACAAACAGGAAAAATACAGGGAGGTGGTTGATTATACTGCACCCATAATCAATACGGTTTCAGCAGATCAGCAACCTGAAATGTCCAGGATTCTGGGTGATTCGTATTTTCATTTGCGCGAGTTTAAAGAGGCCATTCAGTTTCTGGAGTTCTATCTGTCGGATAAAAATAACCGTGGACGTGAAGAGAATTACATGCTTGGTTACTGCTTCTACCTGAACAGCGAAGAGGTAAAAGCCATCCCGCATTTCGAAATTGCTTCGAAGGGAAAAGACGAACTGGCGCAAAATGCCTGTTACCATTTGGCCGATTGTTACGTGTCAACCAACGATAAAAATAAAGCGCGTCAGGCTTTTGAAGCGGCGTCTGCATTCGATTTTGATCCGAAAATCAAGGAAGATGCACTATTCAATTATGCCAAAATCACCTACGAATTGTCGTATTCGCCGTTTAATGAAACCATCAGGGCTTTCGATAAATATGTGGCTTCATACCCCAATTCGGAGCGAAACGATGTGGCTTACAATTACCTGGTGAAAGTTTACATGAGTACCAGCAATTACCGCGACGCGATGACTTCGATCGAAAATATAAAAGTAAAAAGTCCATCGGTAAAAAAAGCCTACCAGCGTGTGGCCTATTACCGCGCCATGGAATGCTTTAACAATCTGGATTACACCGCGGCAATCGAGAATTTTGACAAGTCGGTTGATGCCGGAGATTTCAACAAGAATTACCGGGCGCTGGCTCTTTTCTGGAAGGCTGAAGCTTACTATCGCCTCAACGATTTCAATAAGGCGATTTCTGAATATGTGAGCTTTATGAAATCGCCCGGCGCTTTTCCACTTCCTGAATATAGAATTGCGCATTATAATCTGGCCTATAGTTATTTCCAGTTGAAGGATTATGGAAGCGCCTCCGATTATTTCAGAAAATACCTGAACCTTGAAGATGATTTACGCAGCGAAAAAGTGGCTGATGCCAATAACCGGCTGGGCGATTGTTATTACCTGAACCGTGATTATACTTCGGCAATCAGCAATTACGAAAAAGCTTTGCGCATCAATTTGTTCGATGCCGATTATGCACTTTTCCAGAAAGCTTTTTGTTTGGGATTACAGCGTGATTATCAGGGGAAAATAAGCAATTTGCAGACGCTGATTCAGAACTACCCGAAATCTTCCTATCAGGATGATGCGTTGTATGAGATGGGCCGGACTTACGAAAGAATGAATCAGCCACAGGTAGCGATAGGATTTTACAAGGATGTGACCAGTAAATTTCCGCAGAGCAATTTTGTAAATAAAGCCCTGGTTCAGTTAGGTTTGGCCTATTACAATTTGAACGATTATCAGGCATCGGTGAATTATTACAAACAGGTGGTTGATCGTTTTCCAAACAGCCCCGAATCCCATGCAGCTCTATCGGGAATGAAGAACAGCTACATTGAGATGAATGATGTGGACGCCTATTTTGCCTATACCGGCAAGTTGGGTTCAGGGGTGCAGGTTTCGGTGAACGAGCAGGATTCGCTTTCGTACCAGTCTGCCGAAAAATTATATATGGCCCGCGATAAAAAGGCCCGTACTCAGTTTGAACGATACCTCAGTCAGTTTCCAAACGGCAGTTTTGCGTTGAACTCGAAGTTTTATCTGGCCGAATTGATGTATGACGCAGGAGAATACAATAAATCGCTGGAAGGATACGATTACGTTCTAGCGCAACCCGATAATTCGTTTACCGAAGCGGCCTTGGCGAAAGCTGCCGGTTTGCAATATAATGCAGAGAATTATCTCAAAGCGCTGGCCTATTTCGAGCGGTTTGCCAAAGTCTCCAATTCCGGAAATAATTTGCTGAATGCCCGCACCGGAATCATGCGCTGTCAGTTCAAACTGGCCAATTATCAGGCTTGTGCCGATCAGGCAAACCTGATTCTGGGATCGGAAAAGGTTTCAGACATCCAGAAACGCGAAACGAATTACAAACTGGCCTTATCGTATTATAATTTGGGCAATAAAGACAAGGCTTTCCCGATATTAAAACTGCTTTCGTCTGACACCAATTCCGGAGAAGGCGCCGAAGCCAAGTACCTGGTTTCTGAAATATTATACGAAAAACAAAAACTCAAGGAAGCCGAAAACGAAATCATGGATTTCATTGATAAAAATTCGCCTCATCAGTTCTGGCTGGCGAAAAGCTTTATGCTGTTATCAGATATTTATATGAAAAACGGTGACGAATTTCAGGCCAAACATACCCTGAAAAGTATAGTGGAAAATTATCCTGAGCAAAATGACGGAATTTTAGATTTAACACGCCGGAAATTGCAGGTTATCGAGGCCGGAGAGGCTGCGCAAAATAATAACCAGAGCAGGCCACTCGAAATTAATATTGGCGGAAAGAAATAAAGTGAGAATAACCACATAGAACAGATAGAAAGCCTCTCCCCAGCCCTCTCCAAAGGAGAGGGAGCTTTAGCTTGAAGATGCGGAAATTATTCTTTGAAAAGACACCTTTAAAACTTGCACTGCGTAAAGCCCTCCCTTTTGGGGAGGGTTTGGGTGGGGCTTCAAAAAAATAACAAATGAAAAAACGATCCTATTTAGCGATTAGTCTTATAGCCATAGTTCTTTTTCTGGAAGTTGGAACTGCAACAGCACAAAAAGATACCACCCGGTTAAAGCAGGAGGTGGAAGTTACCAAAGCTTATCAGCCATCAATTAATGAAGCATTTAAAATTAACGATATTCCAAAAGTTAAAGCAGAACCAACGGAAACACCGACCTTCGATTATTCGATATACAGCAAACCTGTTTTTTCGACTTTCGATGTGAAACCGGTTGTTGCTGCAAAAATGGTTGGCGAATCTAAATCTGAAATGGGATTAGGGCTTCTGAAACTGGGCTTTGGAAACTATCTGACTCCTTACGGAGAGTTTTTCTTTAATGCGCAACCCGATAAAAAATCAAACTTTGGGATGCATTTCAGGCATCTTTCTTCATCAGGAAAAATTAATTTACTCAATGAAGACAAGGTGAAAGCGCCTAATTCAGAAAACACCGCCGAAATCTTTGGTAAACATTTCTTCCGAAAATCAACCTTATCGGGCAAGCTTGCATTCGACCGCAAAGCATTTACCTATTATGGTTACACCGGAGATTTATTGACTGATTCCGAAAAAAGCCAAATAATTCCTCTTTGGGGTGACAAACAATACTTTTCGAAAGGTACTGCCGATGTTCACCTGAAAAGCGAAACTTTAGCCGCTTACAATCTCAATTACGACTTTGGAATGAATTACCAGTTGATGAAAAGCAAAACCGGACAAACAGAAAATCAATTTGTGTTATCCGGCGATTTAAAGAGAAAATTTGGAAATGCATTTGGCCAACTCAATGCATCGCTCACTTATTATACGGTTGACAGCATTCGGAACAATTCTTCGTTTGGATACGGGAAAAAGAATCAAATGATGATCCGGGCCAACCCATCGGTCAGATGGGAAACCGATAACAGTAGTTTGCAGATTGGCTTGAACTCCACCATATTTTTCGATAAAGACGCGAGCGCCGATTTTCTGGTTTATCCTAAGGTTAAAGCTGAGTGGTCGCCGGTGGAGCGCATCCTGACTTTATTTGCCGGAGTTGACAGCTATTTGCAGCACAATACCTATTCAGGCATTGCAACCGAAAATCAATATGTTGACATCTATCACGACATTAAAAATACCTTGTACGAATATGTTTTATCGGGCGGATTTAAAGGAAAACTGAGCTCGAAAACCAACTATGTGGCCGAAGTGAATTATTCGACTGTAAAGGATCAGCATTTTTACTATACATCAGGAATGGATATTTATAAACCAAATTCAATAGCTCCATGGCGGAGATTACAAAATACCTTTAGATTGCTTTACGATGACGTTAACATCTTAAAAATGTCTGGTGAGGTTTTGCATGCTGTTTCAGATAACTTTTCACTTCATTTGATCGGCAATTACTATTCGTATGATTTGAAAACACAGGATAAAGCCTGGCAAATGCCAAATTTTGATTTGACAATTTCGGGTGTTTATAAACCAACAGGACAGTTGAAATTCACCACTGATATTTTTGTGGTAGGAAAACGCACAGCCTTAATTGAGGACATTGACTCGCGACTTTTATCATCACCTTCAAGTGTCCTTTCTCAGGCACTGATTACGAAAAGTGAAGTTGCGATGGACCCGATTATCGACCTGAATGTCGGGGCGGAATATCAGTTTTCACCAAAACTCAACTTCTTTGTCAAACTCAATAATTTTGGTTTTCAGCAGTACGAACAATGGCTGGGTTATACCAATAAAAGCTTCAACTGGATGGCCGGAATCAGTTATTCTTTCTAAGAAATTTACTATATTTGCGACTGATTTGTTGAAGGTCATTTATTGTGAAGAATTTACTAAAAATCAAATATCTTTTTTATTACCCAATCAGGCAATTTTCAAAATTCAGGAAAAGATTTGTTTCCTGAAATTGGTTTTGGCTCTATATTTTCAGGGCCGAATGGGTAAAATATTGGATAGTTAAAATTTTTATCGATGAGAGAAATTGAAGAAACCCAGGATTGGGGAACGCAGAATGAAAATGGAGGTTACGATGCCGATAGCATCCAGGTGCTTGAAGGTTTGGAAGCGGTTCGTAAACGCCCTGCCATGTATATTGGCGACGTAAATGAAAAAGGGTTGCACCACTTGGTTTATGAGGTAGTTGATAATTCGATTGACGAAGCGCTGGCAGGTTATTGCAAGAATATTGATGTGTTTATTAACGAAGATAATTCGATAACCGTTATAGATGATGGTCGTGGCATCCCAACCGAACTTCATACCAAAGAAAATCGCTCGGCGCTCGAAGTGGTCATGACCGTTTTACACGCCGGCGGAAAATTCGACAAGGGAAGTTACAAAGTTTCCGGAGGGTTGCACGGGGTTGGGGTTTCTTGCGTCAATGCACTTTCAATCCTGCTTACTGTTCAGGTTCACCGCGAAGGTAAAATCTGGCAGCAGGAGTATAGTAAGGGCAAGCCATTGTACGATGTAAAAGAGGTTGGCGTGACTGATCGGACAGGTACAACTGTAACCTTTAAACCCGATGATTCCATTTTTCTGGTTACTGAATACAAATTTGAAATTATAGCTGCCCGTTTGCGCGAACTTGCTTTCCTGAATGCTGGTTTACAACTGAATATCACCGATAAACGGGTGAAGATTGAAGGAGATGAAAAGAGTGAGTATAAGCACGATGAATTTTTCTCGGAAGAAGGGTTGAAAGAATTTGTCGAATATCTTGATGGTACCCGCGAACGCCTTATTGACGAAACCATTCATATTACTTCAGAAAAAGCCGGGGTGCCAGTCGAAATCGCACTTCATTACAATACCTCGTTTACCGAAAATATTCATTCGTACGTCAATAATATAAATACCATCGAAGGCGGAACGCATCTTACCGGGTTTCGTCGTGGTTTGACCCGCACACTGAAAGCGTATGCTGAAAACAGCGGTATGCTTTCCAAAGTAAAATTCGAAATCAGTGGCGATGACTTCCGTGAAGGTCTGACCGCAGTGGTTTCGGTAAAAGTGGCCGAACCACAATTTGAAGGGCAGACCAAAACAAAATTGGGTAACTCCGAAATAAGTTTACCTGTTGATCAGGCTGTGAGCGAAATGCTGGCCAATTATCTCGAAGAAAATCCGAAATCAGCCCGCGCCATTGTAAACAAGGTGATTCTGGCTGCAACTGCCCGTCATGCAGCCCGAAAAGCACGTGAACTGGTTCAGCGTAAAAATGTACTTTCCGGAGCAGGATTGCCAGGGAAACTTGCCGACTGCTCCGAAAAAGATGCTGCCCTTTGCGAATTATTTCTGGTGGAGGGAGACTCTGCAGGAGGTACGGCAAAACAGGGACGTAACCGACATTTTCAGGCAATTCTTCCGTTACGTGGTAAAATCCTGAATGTCGAGAAAGCAATGGTTCACCGGGTTTACGACAACGAAGAAATCAGGAATATCTATACAGCTCTCGGTATTACAATTGGAACTGCTGAAGATTCGTTGGCAATTAATCTTGAAAAGCTAAGGTATCACAAGGTTGTGATCATGACCGATGCCGATGTTGACGGTAGCCATATCGCCACCTTAATCATGACTTTCTTTTTCCGTTTTATGCAGGAACTGATCCAGCGAGGACACGTTTACATTGCAACTCCTCCACTATATTTAGTGAAGAAGGGAAAACGCGAAGAATACTGCTGGACCGAACAACAACGGCTCCGTATTATTGAAGAATGGGGCGAAGGAAAAGATACCGGAATTCATGTCCAGCGGTACAAAGGTCTTGGCGAAATGAACGCTGAACAGTTGTGGTCAACTACGATGAATCCTGAAGTTAGGACTCTACGCCAGGTGACCATTGAAAATGCTGCAGAAGCCGATCATATTTTCAGTATGCTGATGGGCGACGAAGTTCCGCCACGCCGACAGTTCATCGAAGATCATGCTATTTACGCCAATATTGACGTCTAACAACAATTTACTATTATACGATTTACCATTTACTAGTTAGGCAGTATCGCTGAAAATAGCACGAATAGTAAATCGTAAATGTTTTAATCGTAAATATATATTTCATGAACATTTGTGTCTTTTCTTCTTCAAGTAATGCCATTGCCGATGTTTACGTGAATGAAGCCATTGATTTGGCCCGTCTGATTGGCCAGTCAGGTTTTTGTCTGATCAACGGGGGATCCAACGTAGGTACTATGGACGTAATAACCCGTGAGGCAGGCAAAAACGGTGCAAAGACCATTGGTATCATTCCTGAAAAGCTACGCGATTTTAATCTGGCCTCCGTTCATGCCCATGAAATTATTGTTTCGGGCGACATGATGGACCGAAAGTTCAAAATGAGGGAATTGTCGGATGCCTTTATTGCGCTGGCCGGAGGTTTCGGGACACTCGAAGAAATTCTGGAAGTAATTACGCTGAAACAACTGGGATACCACCACAAAGCCATTGTTTTCATCAATACCAATGGTTTCTATGACGATCTTTTCTGTCAGTTCGAGAAATTATACAAGGAACAATTTGCCAAAGAAAATTACAGGAAACTCTTTTTTATTGCTGAAAATTCAGCCGATGCCATGAATTACCTCAAAAATTATAAGCCGGAAGAAACGGTAAATAAATGGTTTGAAGTCCCTAAACGCTAACTTACAGGTAATTCAAAATAGAAAGTTGATCCTTTCCCAAGTTCCGATTCAACTCTAATTGTTCCACCAAGCAATTCAATCAGGTTTCTGGAAATGGCCAATCCAAGTCCGGTTCCGCCATAGTTCATTTTGTAGGCTTGTTCCGACTGCATAAACCGCTCAAAAATAGTTGTCTGCTGATCGGGAGGAATACCAATGCCGGTGTCCGAAATACTAAATAGAACATATTCCCTTTCCATTTTTACATCGAGTGAAACTGAACCTTCAGAAGTAAATTTGATTGCATTTCCAATCAGGTTATCCAGAATTTGTTTAAGCCTGATTACATCTGTGTTAATCAGCGTTTCAGAATTTAGCTCATTATTTACATTAAACTGAATGTTTTTTTCTTTTTTTGATAAAAGAGCTTCGGTGTAATAGTTATTGATTTCAATCAGGAATTGATCCAATTTGACTGGTCTTTTTTTGACCATCAGTTGATTGGCTTCTATTTTTGAAATATCAAGGATGTCGTTAATTAAATTGAGCAGCATATCCCCGTTCTTCCGGATTAATTTAACAAAAACAATACGGTCTTCACTATCCTGGCTGTCGTCTTCGAGCAATTCGGAAAATCCGATTATGGCATTCATCGGGGTTCTGATTTCGTGTGACAAGTTGGCCAGAAATGCTGATTTAAGCCGATCGGATTCCGTAGCTCTTTTTTGCTCCTCAATAAGTCTGTTCTCAATTTCCTCGCGTAACATGATCATTTTATTGGCTGCGATACCTGCCCGTTTGAATTCATCAAAATAGAATTTGGATATATTCAATTTGTTAAAACTGTTTTGCGAAAGAAAGAAGAAATTGAAAAAACGCTCAAAGTCGGATTTGTATTTTTTATTGAAATGATAGATAATGACAGTTTCAATAAAGAGTAAGGCAATTAGAATCAGGAAAATTATCAGGATGCTTTTCTTTTGATCCTGGCGGATCAAAGTCTGCTGTTTAATTATGCTTTCGTTGGCCTCGTCAAGATAAAAGCCAGCTCCAATAAGCCAGTTGTAGTCTTTGTATAAGTGAACGTAGGCACATTTATCAGAAGGGATAGTGTCGTTCATTTTGTTCCACCGGTAATAGAAATATTCTCCGGATGGATTATTTTTAGCAGCATCCAGCTCTTTTAAAAATACCGAATGACGCGGATCGTCTGATTTCTTAAGTAAATTAAAATCACCTTTGTAAACTTTGCCATCCATAACAATAGGAGTGCCATCAGTATGGTTTAAAAATACATAACCACCATGCCTGAATCTGACTGAACTTATTTTTTGTGCAACTTCTTCCCTTAATTTTGGAAAATAATTATCTACATACTGTTTCGATCCGAAGTACCATCCGAAATGATTGAATTTCTTCACAAAGGCTATTTTTTCAGTCCTGTAAACTTTTTCTGAAGTAACAGTATCATTTTCATAGTTGAGAAATCCTTCTAAATTTGTTTTTAGCAGATTAATTTCGGCCATTACAACCGGAGTCCCGTTTGCATCAAGAAACTGGCGCATGTTTTTTCCTGTAAATTCAGGCCTTCTTGGATAATAAACACCAATACCATCTAATGTTGAGATAAAGACTTCTTCATACTCATTCTCAAATTTTAAGGAGGAAATAGTTGCAACAATCAGGGATTTTATCTCATCAGTTGATTTCATACCTTCATATTTGCGATAGATCATCTCGGCAGTATTATTCGCCTGCATCACATTTTGCCTGATTTTTTTACGGATATTTTCCTTGAAATTCTGATTCTGGGCAACTATGTACGATACTTCGTTGTTTACAATTTCCTTAATGTAGATTTTCTGGTCCTCAATGTAATCCTGACTTTTTTGCGTGCTGATTTTCTTAAACTGAATAGTCTGCAAAACAATTAGAACACCACCAATGAGCAGGGTAGTAGCAACAGTGATAAAAATCAGAGTACGGCTCAGATAGGTTGAGATATTAGATGGAATTGCAATTTTCTTTAAATAATCAGCAGGCATTTGTAAAAAAAAAAATGATCAATACTCAATTTATAAACGAAGACTTCAAATATAGCAGATTTAATCAGCAAACTACATTAACATTTCAAATTCCAACTGTTGTTAAAATCTGTTAAACAATTTAAATGAATTGCAAATGGCATAACACTTTTATAGCTTATTCGTTATCTTAGTAATAGAATTTAAAGTCAAAAATTTCTAACAACAAAAAGTAAAAGAAATGAATAACGTAAAGAAAGGATTATTTACCTTGTTGGTGGCATTGGTTGGAGGTTTTATTGCGCTGTGGACTTATACACGCTATTTTGATGAACCAAAAATAGTGACAGTGCCGCAGGATCAATCGATGAGGTACGCAAGTTTACCGCCTTCAAATTCTGCTCCGTTCCCGGATTTGACTTTTGCTGCTGAAAACTCAATTCATTCAGTAGTACACATAAAAGTAATTCAAAAGGGAAGGTATTACGGTACGAATAATATTTTCGATTATTTTTTTGGTGACAGAGGATATCAGCAGCAACAAGTACCACCCAGACTGGGCGCTGGTTCCGGCGTAATAATCAGTTCAAATGGAATGATTGTGACAAACAACCATGTGATTGATGAAGCCGACGAAATCAATGTTGTTCTAAACGATAAACGGGAATATAAGGCAAAGCTTATTGGAACCGATCCATCAACCGACATTGCATTGCTTAAGATTGAAGCAACCGGACTTTCTGCACTTTCATTTGGTAATTCGGATGATTTAAAGTTAGGAGAGTGGGTGCTGGCAGTAGGAAATCCTTTCAATCTGACATCCACCGTTACTGCCGGTATCGTCAGCGCCAAAAGCCGTGATATTGGGATTAATCCCGATCAAATGAGGATCGAGTCATTTATTCAAACTGATGCTGCCGTCAATCCTGGAAATAGTGGCGGGGCACTGGTGGACACTCAAGGCAAACTGGTTGGTATTAATACTGCAATTGCCTCGCAAACAGGTTCATATAGTGGATATTCGTTCGCCATACCTGCAAACATTGTTCAAAAGGTAGTTGCAGATTTAAAGGAGTTTGGAGAAGTTCAGCGGGCATTGCTAAATGTTAATATTGGTGATGTTGATGCTGAAATTGCCAAAAAATTTAATCTGGATAAAATTGAAGGGGTATTTGTTGGTAAAGTACAAGCAGGTGGGGCTGCCGAATTGGCCGGAATTAAAGACAATGATATCATTATCAGTGTTGATGGGGTAAATGTGAATTCAACAGCCGAGCTTCAGGAGCAAATCAGTAAACACCGGCCAGGAGATAAAGTAACTGTGTTTGTAAAAAGAGACAATAAAAAGAAACCATTTAACGTAACGCTCCGTAACAAGCACGGAGATACGGATGTTGTGAAAGGAGATAATCCCGATGATATTTTTGGAGCGAAATTTGTAGTGGTTTCCGACCGCGATAAAGAGGAATTAGGAATACGTAATGGAATTAAAATCACAGAATTAGGGGAAGGTAAATTCAGGGATGCGGGAATCAAGAAAGGTTATATTATTACACAGGTAAACAAGAATGCCGTATCAGAAGTTAATGAGTTAAAACGCATTATTAAAAATTCACGGGGTGGAATATTAGTTGAAGGAATTTATCCGAATGGAGAGGTCGCTTATTATGTTTTTGGAATTGATACAAAATGAGCATGTTAGTTATAAAATTGTAAATAATAAACCTTTGTAATAAACCATTTGAATTATTGACCTCAAAAGCCTATATTTGCACGCTATTTTTTTGAAGGGTATATGAGACAGTTAAAGATTACAAAATCGATCACCAACCGCGAGAGCGCTTCTTTGGACAAGTATTTGCAGGAGATTGGCAAAGAAGAGCTTATTACTGTTGAGGAAGAAGTGGAGTTGGCGCAACGGATAAAAAAAGGTGATCAGGCCGCTCTGGAAAAACTAACAAGAGCTAATCTGCGTTTTGTGGTTTCTGTGGCTAAACAGTACCAGAATCAGGGTTTAAGTTTGCCAGACTTAATCAATGAAGGTAATCTGGGGCTCATAAAAGCTGCTGAAAAGTTTGATGAAACCAGAGGTTTCAAGTTTATTTCGTATGCCGTATGGTGGATTCGTCAATCCATTTTGCAGGCCTTGGCGGAACAATCCCGAATTGTGCGCTTACCTTTGAATCAGGTTGGTTCGTTGAATAAAATTAATAAAGCATTTTCAAAGTTTGAACAGGAACATGAGCGCAAGCCTTCGCCTGATGAACTTGCCGAATCATTGGATCTACCCGCTGATAAAGTTGCAGATACCCTTCGTGTTTCAGGCCGTCATATTTCAGTTGACGCTCCGTTTGTTGAAGGAGAAGATAACAGCTTGCTGGATGTTTTAATAAACAATGACTCTCCGAATGCCGATAAAGCTTTGATGATGGAGTCGCTGGCCAAGGAGATTGAAAGAGCTTTGGCAACATTAACTGAACGGGAAAGCGATATCATTCGCATGTTCTTCGGAATTGGTTGTCAGGAAATGACCCTTGAAGAAATTGGAGAACGTTTTGGTTTAACGCGAGAGCGTGTTCGTCAAATTAAAGAAAAGGCAATACGCCGGTTAAGGCATACTTCCAGAAGTAAATTACTGAAAACATATTTGGGATAAATTCCAAAAGGAAACCGCTTATAAGGCGGTTTTTTTTTGGATCTTACCTGATGAAATATGCACCATAAACATAAGATTTCCTCTTTTTGTTCCAATTCAAGATTCATAGCAGTTACTTTCTGTCAATAATTGGAACCTCCCGGATTGGGTGCACCGGAAGCTTCATTAATTATATATGTTTTACAATATCGAATTTAATCTCATTTTAATCTCATTTTAATTTTTTTTAAATCTAATTTCTGAGTATCTTTAACAGATTTTGACAATCATTAACATTTTAACTCTAACCCAAGATGTGATTTTAATAACATTTTTCTATAATTCATTAATATTCAATATTTTATCTAACTAATTATTTTAACTATGCGAACAATTCAAAATTCTCTGTTTTTGTGGAGGAGATGTATTCTATCGCTTCTTCTTGTTGGCTTTTCTATTAGCATAGCCAGTGCCCAACAAAAAAAGGTTACAGGTAAGGTAACCGAATCGTCTGGCGTACCTCTTCCCGGCGTTACAGTTGTTATAAAAGGTACTTCTACGGGTGCGCTTACTGACATGGATGGGAATTATTCACTTTCAAATGTAAATGAAAATGCTACGTTGCAATTTTCGTTTGTTGGAATGAAGTCCCAGGAATTATCTGTTGTGGGTAAAACTTCCATCGATGTGGTTATGGAAGAAGAATCCATTGGCATACAGGAAGTTGTTGCCGTCGGTTATGGAACACAAAGGAAGAAAGAGATTACCAGTTCCATTGCAGTCGTCAAATCAGAAGAGTTCAATAAAGGAAATGTAAACAACCCTGTACAACTGATTCAGGGTAAAGTATCAGGTCTATCCATTTCAAAAGCTGGGGGTAATCCAAACGCAAGTTTTGATATCCGCCTGAGGGGATTAAGTACCATCGGCGCCAACACAGGACCACTAGTAGTTATTGACGGGGTAATTGGCGGTTCACTCGATAACGTTGACCCCAATGACGTTGAATCCATCAATGTTTTAAAGGATGGTTCAGCAGCAGCAATATATGGTACCAGGGGATCCAGCGGGGTAATTCTTGTTACAACTAAGCAAGGTAAAAAAGGCACTTCGGTCGTTGACTACAATGGTTATGTTTCTGTCGAATCAATTGCAAAACATACCGATGTTATGAATGCAACTGAATGGAGAGAAATGAAGAAAGAAACTAAACTGGGAACAGATTTTGGAGCGGACACTGACTGGTTCAAGGAAACAACACGACAAGCTATTTCCCAGGTACATAATATTTCCATGTCAGGTGGCGCAGATAAGACTACCTACAGAGCTTCAGTAAACTACCGTGATGTTGAAGGTGTGTCATTAACAACTGGTTTTAACCAACTCAACGGAAGGATTAATATTACCCAGAAAGCTATCAACGACAGGCTGACTTTAGATGTGAACCTTGGAGCTACCAAGAAGGAAGCTTCTTATGGATTCAGCGATGCTTTCAGGTATGCCACTATTTTCAATCCAACTGCTCCGGTAAAGAGTACAGATCCGGCCTATGCCAAATGGGATGGATATTTTAACCAAACCTTGTTTGATTATTACAATCCTGTGCAAATTCTTAAAGAAAATAAAAGTGAAGGCGAAGATATGATGTATAACCTTTCATTAAAAGGAACTTTCGAAATTATTAAAGGTTTGAACGTTGACGCTTTCTATTCACGTCAGGGAAATAGTTCCCAACGAAGTGAGTACTATGATAAAAACAGTTTTTGGGTAGGTGCAAACAGAAACGGTTTGGCAAATAAGAGCCAAAGTAATTTTTCTAGTTCACTTTTCGAATCGACCCTGAAATATATAGGTACAATTGCCCCAGATGCTAATTTGACCGTATTGGGTGGTTATTCATATCAGGATTTTGTAAATCAGGGATTTTCGATGAGTGGAGGTGATTTCCTTACCGATGCTTTTGAATCCTATAACATGGGGGCATCCCTCGAATACAAAAAAGGGCTTGGTACTGTAAGTAGTTATAAAAACACAAACAAACTTATTGCATTCTTTGGCCGTGTCAACTTAAATGTAAACAGTATTTGGTTCCTGACTGCCAGTGCCAGATATGAAGGTTCAACACGTTTCGGAGATGCCAATAAATGGGGACTTTTCCCAGCCATCGGTGGTGGAGTTGAATTATCATCTTTTCTTAATCTAAGTTTTATTGACAACTTAAAGGTACGTGGTAACTATGGATTAACCGGTAACCAGCCATCAAGCAGTTATCTTTCATTACTTCGTTTAGGCCCACGCGGGAACTTTTTCTACAATGGGAAATTTGGTCCTGCTTATGCACCAGTAAGTAATGCTAATGAAGATCTTAAATGGGAAAAGAAAGGTGAAATTGACTTAGGATTTGATTTTTCTCTTTTGAATTCCAAAATTTCAGGTTCATTTGACTTCTATACCAGAACAACATCTGACCTCGTATTTTCATACCAGGTGCCAGTTCCACCAAACCTCTATGATCAGGCCATGTTGAACCTTGGAGAAATTAAGAGCAGCGGTCTGGAATTATCTTTAACCTGGAATGTTTTGAAGAAAAAAGATTTTTCTTATAGCACCACATTGACTCCTTCTTATAATCTTGAAAATACTCTTGTTTCATTGTCAGGAAGCTACAACGGAGCAGAATTGAAATACGGAGTACGCGACCTTTCAAACATGGGTTCACCCGGACAAAACCAGGCTCCTTTAATCAGGGCAGAAGAAGGTAAACCAATTGGACAGATCCTTGCACTTAGATTCAAGGAAATTGACGAAAAAGGTAATTTTACATTTGAAGACCTTAGCGGGCCAAATGGAAAGCCAGATGGAACAATCGATCCATTTGACCGCACAGTTGTCGGCAATGGATTACCTAAATTCCTGATCGGATTTGGTAATGATTTTACCTATAAAAACTGGGACATGAACCTTTTCTTTCGCGGAGTTTTTGGTCACGACCTGATCAATTCGTTCCGTGCCTTCTACGAAGTTCCGAATGTTATGGGTTCTTATAACCTACCAAAAACTGCAAAGGATATGAGAAACGCAAAAACTGGTGTTCTTCTTAATAATTCAGCGGGTCTATATTCAAGCCTGCATGTTGAAAGTGGTGATTTTGTATCACTTGACAACGCCAGCCTCGGATATAATTTTAATTTACAAAAAGGCGGAGCTTTCAGCAAAATCAGGGTTTATGCGGCCGGGAACAATTTATTCTATATTACCAAATATAAAGGTGTTGATCCTAACCCAAGATATGGCGATAGTGAAGAAAATAATAATCCTTTACAGCCTGGTATTGACAGAAGGGGTACCTATTTCAGGACAAGATCAGTATCGGTTGGTGTAAACATTGTTTTTTAACCAGATATTGAGTAATTGATTAAAAACAAAAGAAAGTTAAAATATGAAAAAATCATTTTTTCCAATAAGAATTATACTGATTGGGTTTCTTGTGGTTGCATTCAACCATTCATGTACCAATCTTGATGAAGACCTGTTTAGCGAGGTTACTCCTTCCAACTTCTTCAAAACTGAAGAAGAGTTTATTTCTGCTCTGGGGTCGGCCTATACTCAATTCGGAAACTGGGCCTCCGGCGATCCTCAGGTGTTACAGGAAATGACTACCGATGAAATGACAGCACCAACCAGAGGACAAGACTGGGACGATGGTGGTAACTGGAGACGGCTTCATTTGCATTCATGGACTAAGGAAGATGGTGTAATGAGTGGCGCCTGGAATTTTGGCTTTAGTGGTGTAAATACTGCTAACCGTTTGATCTACCAATTCCAAAGCCTGGTTACTTCCGGTCAGGTAAAACAGGAGGTCGCTAATGCGTACATCGCAGAACTTCAGGCTGTAAGAGGTTTCTTTTACTGGCAGTTGATTGATATGTATGGTAATGTTCCATTGGTTACCGACTTTGCCAAGGCAGAAGCTACACCTCCAACAAAACCAAGGGCTGAGGTTTATAATTTCATTGTGAAAGACCTTGAAGCTGCTGTTCCGAAATTATCGAAAGCTATTGACGGAACCACTTATGGCCGTATGAATTACTGGGCAGGAAAAACACTTCTTGCCAAACTTTACCTGAATGCTAAAGTTTATACTGGTACTGCTGAGAATGATAAGGCGATTGCAGCCTGTGATGAAATCATTAATTCAGGAAAATACACACTTGAAAGTAATTTCTTCAACAACTTTAATGTCAATAATTCGGGATCAAAAGAATTCATTTTTGCAATACCCTATGACAAAGTATTCTTCCAGGGATTTAACCTGGTTATGAGAACCTTGAGTTATTTGAATCAAACGACCTATAACCTTACCGCTCAACCATGGAATGGTTTCTGTTCTTTGGAAGAATTCTACAATTCATTCGAAGACGCTGACCTGCGCAAGGGTGAACCTGGAACTCTGGCAGGTCCATCAATTAAAAGAGGTACTTTTTTAGCTGGTTATCAATATTCAAGCGCTGGAGCACTTTTACTTGATGACGGTGTTGAAGCTGCTAACCCCGGCCGTCAACCTGTACCTTTCCTGGGTGACCCCGATGGTAAAAAACTTAATTTTGGAAGTATCGGAACTGGCCAGCCCCAGATCAATGAACTTGGTCCTCAGGCTCTACGTCAGGCCGGTGTCAGAATTGGAAAATGGGAATTTGAAATGGGTGGTACTCCTAATATGAGCAATGATTATGCTGTTTTCCGTTATGCCGATGTGCTTTTGATGAAAGCAGAAGCTTTATGGCGCAAGACAAACAACGCAACTGAACCTTCCGCATTGGCGCTGGTTAACCAAATCAGGATAAGAGCTGGAGTTTCAGCGCTGAAAACTTTGGATGGTAAACTTAGCTTTGACATGACTGGTCCGGTTGTTAATGGTGGTGAATTATTCAATGAAATGGGACGTGAGCTTGCATTTGAAAAAAACAAACGCCAGGCAATGATTCGTTGGGGAGTTTTTACCGATGTTACCAAATGGGTTATTCCTTACAACAACGTTGGCGACGTAGTTAAAACTGATGCTTATCGTGTTCTGTTCCCGATACATAAAGATAAATTAGCTGCTAACCCGAATCTTACCCAAAATACCGGATATTAGTAATATTCTTTGTTAAATATTTAAAAGAGAGCAGGCAATTCGTAAATTTGCCTGCTCTCTGATTTTTATACCTAAATCAAGTTGTTTGTGGAATCGGTTACAAAGAATACTTATCCAAACCATATCAATCACAGATATGTTGGCACTAATACGCTGAATATACTTATGATTTGTATTTCATTGGTATCGTGCAGAACTGACCATTCCGGTTCCAGTCAAAAACCTCTCTTTTCTCCACTCAGCAATAAAAAAACAGGTATTGACTTTGTAAACCAACTGGAGTATTCTGAACAATTTAACACCTATACTTACAGGAACTTTTATAATGGTGCAGGAGTTGGGATTGGCGATTTCAACAACGATGGTTTGCCCGATTTGTATTTTTGCGGGAACATGGTTGAAAACAAGCTCTATTTGAATAAAGGTAATTTTGTTTTTGAAGATATTACCAGTAAAGCAGGAGTTGGCTGCAGTGGTTCCTGGTCAACGGGTGTTAGTATTGCCGATGTGAATGGCGATGGATGGCTCGACATTTATGTATGCAAATCAGGTAATCCAAATAGTAAAAGTCGTCGTAACGAATTGTTTATCAACAATGGTGATTTAACCTTTACAGAAAGAGCTGCTGAATATGGCCTTTCGGAGATGGGTTTGTCAAACCATGCGTCTTTCTTCGACTATGACCGCGATGGGGATCTTGACTGCTATCTTTTAAACAATTCTTTTCAGTCGGTTACTGAATTTGATATCAAGCCTGACCAAAGGATGATCCGTGATACTTTGGGTGGAAATAAACTGTTCCGAAACGATAACAACCACTTTACAGATGTAAGCAAAGAAGCCGGTATTTATGGAAGTAAGATAGGATTCGGCCTTGGCGTGAGTGTTGGCGATGTTAACCGCGATGGTTGGCCCGACATTTATGTGTCAAACGATTTCTTTGAACGCGATTATCTGTATATCAACAATAAGAATGGCACTTTTTCTGAATCATTGGAAGATCAAATGGGTGAAACAAGTCTTGGGGCTATGGGTGCCGACATTGCAGATATTAATAACGATACCTATCCCGATCTGTTTGTAACTGAAATGACCCCGGAAGATAATTCTCGTCGGAAAACCAAGGCCCTGTTTGAGAACTGGGAGAGATATCAGATGAAGGTAAAGAATGGATACCATCACCAGTTTGCACGAAATACACTTCAGCTAAACAATGGTAACGAATCGTTCAGTGAGATTGGCAGATTAAGCGGTGTAAGCACAACCGACTGGAGCTGGGGGGCGTTGATATTTGATATGGATAACGACGGATGGAAGGATATTTTTGTAGCCAATGGTATTTACAAGGATTTGCTCGACCGCGATTACCTGGATATCTACTCAAATCCTTCACTTATGAGATCAATGATAAAAACCGAAGATAAAGCGATTTTAAAGCTGATTGATATGATTCCTTCGGTAAAAATTTCCAATTATGCGTTTCACAATAACACGGATTTAACTTTTACCAACTTATCGGAATCGTGGGGACTTGGCGCCCCTTCCTTTTCAAACGGGGCTGCATACGGCGACCTCGACAATGATGGGGATATGGATTTGGTTGTGAATAATGTAAATATGCCACCTTTTGTTTACCGAAACGAAACTAACACGAATCCTGAATCAAACTTCCTTGTAATCAAATTTAAGGGAACTGGGAAAAACACCTCAGCCATTGGCGCCGGAGTTATAGTCTTTACCGAAGGGAAAAGTTTATTTCAGGAGATGATTCCTGAACGGGGGTTTCAGTCGTCTGTTGATAACAGGCTTCACTTTGGATTGGGAGCCTCAAAACATATTGATTCACTTTCAATTTATTGGCCCGATGGTGGTTATTCCGTTTTAAAAGATCTTGCCGCAAATCAATTTTTGACTGTAGATGAAGCCAAAACCATAAAAAAATCTGATCTTCCATCAATTAAAGAGCGCTCAGGTGTTTTTGAAAAAGTTGAAGGAATAACGGGGGTTAATATTATTCATCGGGAGAATGACTTTGTGGATTTTGATCGCGACAGGTTGATCTTCGAAATGATTTCAAATGAAGGGCCACACATAGCGGTTGGCGATGTAAACCATGACGGTCTTGACGATTTCTTTATTGGCGGGGCAAAGGATTCACCCGGTGGTTTGTTTGTTCAGAAAAGAAATGGCCAATTTGAAAGGACAAACCAGAAACTTTTTGATGCTGACCAGATTTCGGAAGATACAGATTGTGCCTTTTTTGATGCCGATCAGGATGGTGATCTTGATCTGTATGTGGCCAGCGGAGGCAATGAGTTTCCAACAAGTTCATCAGCTTTAAGCGACCGGTTGTACCTCAATAATGGGAAAGGTCAATTTACTAAGTCTGATCAGATTCTGCCGGGAGGTAAATATGAAAGCACATCGTGTGTTAAACCTGTTGACTTTGACAAAGACAGAGATATTGACCTTTTTGTTGGTATCCGCCTTCTGCCGTTTAGTTACGGATTGCCGGTTGATGGCTACCTTTTGGAAAATGACGGAAAAGGTAATTTTACCGATGTAACTGACGAAAAAGCAAGTGGTCTTCGAAAAATTGGAATGATCACTGATATGGCCTGGGCCGATGTTGATAAAGACGGCGATCAGGATATGGTTATTGTTGGCGACTGGATGCTGGTTAAAATTTTTGTGAATGAGAACGGATCATTCAGGGACGAATCCGAAAAATATGGCCTGGCAAATACGGAAGGCTGGTGGCATACCATTACTGCAAAAGATATGAACGGTGATGGATTTGTTGATTTTGTACTTGGCAACCAGGGATTGAATACTTTTTTCCATACTTCTCCTGAAAAACCATTAAGCATGTATGTCAATGATTTCGACCTGAACGGGAGCATAGAACAAATGATTAGTGCATATAATGGCGATAAATCTTATCCCGTTCCCATGAAAGACGACCTCGTGAAACAACTTCCTTCATTGGCATCAAAATATATCAAATATGACGATTATAAGGACCAGACCATCGAACAAATTTTTCCGCCGGAAATTTTAAGCCGCTCAGTCATCCTTAATGCAAAACTGATGAAAAGTTGTATCCTGATGAATACGGGGAAAAACGCATTCTCGATTTCTCCACTTCCTGTTGAAGCTCAATTCACACCGATATACTCCGTATTTGCTGAAGACTTTGACCACGATGGAATTTGTGACCTGGTATTAGGAGGGAATCAATACCGCGCAAAACCAGAAACCGGAATTTATGATGCATCCTACGGACTCTTTTTAAAAGGAAATGCTGACGGTACCTGGAAATCAGTCCCGAATAAAGAATCAGGACTTTTTACAAAAGGTGAAGTTCGTGACTTAAAAATCCTTAATATTGATGGTGTTCGAATAGCGGTTGTAGCCCGAAATAATAATTCTTTACAATTCTTTAAATATTGATCTTAACTTATGAATACGAAACATTTAAAACTCATTTCTATCTTTCTTATAAGTGCATTTTTAATTTTTGGATGCTCTCAAAAAGCCAAATACGACCGGAAACTTAAACAGGAATTGGCAAGTGGTTTAAGGAATGACACTTTATTTATGGGAATCTACTTTGGAATGGGACAAAAAGAGTTTTATACCCATTGCTGGAAACTGAACCAAAAAGGGCTCATCAAGCAAGGACTTAGAAATACAACAGTAGAGCACATTTTAAAAGACGAATTGAAATATCCGGCTACAATGAATTTCTATCCTGAATTTGCACAAACAAAGATTTTCGAAATGCCTGTAAGGTTTGTATATAATGGATGGGCGCCCTGGAACACCAAGCTCAGCGCTGACAGTCTGCAGGTTCAGGTATTAAAATGGTATGAAAAACAATACGGAAAAGGATTTATGGAGGTGAAGCATCCCAAAAGGGGGATAGCCTATGTGAAACTTGACGGGAACAGGCGGATTTCAATCTTTAAGGAAAACGAAACCTATGTTTGGGCCATCTATACAGATATGCTTGTTAACAGGAAATTAAAAGATGTTAATCCAAATGCCAGGAATATCCCTGAAAGTGTTTTAAAAAGCCTCAAGAAATAGTATGATACCTTCAGGAAAATCAATAAATACGCGGATTAAATATTTAGGTCTATTCCTTTCATTATCCATATATTCCTGTATCAATCAAACTGCTGATAAGACAGGTAAGAATCTCTTTAAGTTATTGCCAGCCTCCGAAACAAATGCTGGTTTTGTCAATCACCTGGATTATGAATTACAACTAAAGAACAAATTCAACATTTATACTTTCCGGAATTTCTACAACGGAGGGGGAGTTGCCCTTGGTGATATTAACAATGATGGCCTGATAGATATTTTCATGGTATCGAACATGGAAACCAATGTTTTATACCTGAACAAAGGCAATTTAAAATTCGAAGACATATCAAAAAAAGCAGGGATCGAGGGCAATGGATGGTCAACCGGCGTGAGTTTCGCTGATGTTAACGGAGATGGGTTCCTTGATATCTACGTGTGCAAATCGGGAAATGTAAGTGGAATCCAAAGCCGGAATGAACTGTATATAAATAACGGGGACCTCACTTTTTCGGAAAAAGCGATAGAATATGGAGTTGACGAGCAAGGTAATTCAACGCAAGGTGTGTTTTTCGATTACGATAAGGATGGCGACCTCGATATGTATCTCCTGAAAAACTTTCCGAAAGCAATCGGCAGCTTTAACCTGAAGGAAAATCAGCGACTCGTCAGAGACCCTCTAGGAGGGCATAAGCTTTTGAGAAATGATGAAAACAAATTTACCGATGTAAGCGTTCAGGCTGGAATTTACGGCAGCACCATAGCTTTCGGATTGGGAGTAACCGTTGGAGACATCAATCAGGACGGATGGATGGACATATACGTGTCCAATGATTTCTTCGAAAGGGATTACATCTATATCAATAAGCATGACGGCACGTTTAAGGAATGCCTGACCGATATGATGCGCTCAACATCAGCGGCTTCGATGGGCGCCGATATGGCTGATATCAATAACGATCATTATCCTGAAATTTTTTCAACCGATATGGTCCCTGAACACGATGACCGTTTGAAGACAAAAACCACTTTTGACAGTTGGGAAAACTATTTTTCGAATGTCAGAAACGGCTACGACCATCAGTTCACCCGTAACATGCTTCAGTTAAACAACGCCGATGGAACATTTAGCGAAATTGGAAGAATGGCCGGAGTGAATGCAACAGACTGGTCGTGGGGATCACTGATCATGGATATGGACAATGATGGCCTGAAAGATATTTTCGTGGCCAATGGGATTTATAAGGATTTGACCGATCAGGATTACATCCAGTTTTTTTCAAACCGCGATATGGTCATGTCAATCATGTCGGGCAATAATGTGAATTACCGAAAACTGATTGATGGTATTCCTTCAGTAAAAATATCCAGTTATGCTTTCAGGAATACCGGTGATTACAGGTTTCAAAACATGGCAAATAACTGGGGTCTAGGAACACCTGCGCATTCAAACGGGTCAGCCTACGGCGATCTCGACAATGATGGTGATTTCGACCTTGTAGTAAATAATGTCAATATGCCAATGTTCATTTACCAAAATGAAACCAATAAACTTTTGCCTGAAAACCATTATCTGAAAATTATTCTGAAAGGCGAAGGAGGAAATACCGAAGCCATTGGGGCAAAAATTACAGTTCGGAACAAGGGAAAGCTTTTTTACCTGGAACAGATGCCAATGAGGGGTTATTTATCTACAGTTGATCCGCGGCCCAATTTTGGACTTGGTAACTTAACCATAGTTGATTCTCTCATCATAGACTGGCCTAACGAAAAAAGAACGGTCATGACGAGTGTGCCAACTAACCAAATCCTGACTTTCTTTCAAAAAGACGCATCTGAAGCAGCAACAATAGATAATCAACTTTCAACCTCACCGAAGCCATATTTTAAAGAGATCAGCGATGAGAACAAGATAAATTTCATCCATGTGGAGAGTGATTTTAACGATTTCGAACGTGAAAAGCTAATCTACCACATGCTGTCAACCGAAGGTCCCCGGATGTGCAAAGGGGATGTCAATGCCGACGGGTTGGAAGATATTTTCATTGGCGGAGCCAAAGGACAGCGCGGATCACTTATGGTGCAGAATAAAGATGGTACGTTTAAAACTATTGAAAAAGAGTTGTTCGAAGCCGATCAAATTTCCGAAGACATGGATTGCGAAATGTTTGATGCAGATAACGACGGCGATCTCGATTTGTATGTGGCCAGCGGAGGAAATGAATTTCCGGAAAGCTCATCCGCTTTGAGCGATCGCCTTTATTTCAATAACGGTAAAGGTAATTTTTCAAAGTCCGATCAGATTTTGCCGGCAGGGATTTATGAGAGTACTTCTTGTGTCAAAGCCACAGATTTTGATCAGGATGGCGTTATGGAACTCTTTGTAGGCACACGGCTTAAACCTTTCCTTTATGGAGTTCCGGTCAATGGCTACATTCTTGAAAACGATGGAAAGGGAAACTTCAGGAATGTTACCGATCAGGTTGCCCCTGAATTGAAAAATATTGGGATGATTCGCGATATGCTTTGGGAAGATGTTGATAATGATGGGGATAAAGACATTATTCTGGCAGGAGAATGGATGCCTTTGAAGATTTTGATCAATGAAAAAGGAATATTCAAGGAAAGGAAAGATGCTTTTGGAATCAAAAATACTGCCGGTTGGTGGAATTGCCTCGCTGCTGCCGATGTTGATAAAGATGGCGATATTGATTTCATTGCCGGGAATCATGGGTTAAATTCCAGGTTCAAAGCAACGGAAGAAAAACCTGTCAGCATGTATGTCAATGATTTTGACCTGAACGGAACTGCTGAACAAATCATTTGTGCTTACGATGGCGATGTTTCATTCCCTCTGGCATTAAAGCACGATTTAACAAGGCAATTGCCCGGTATGGAAAAAAAATACCCCACGTATGAGATGTATAAGAATCAAAAAATTACCGACCTCTTTTCACCAGAACAGCTCACGAATGCAATTCATCTGGATGCTACATTGCTCGAAACTGCACTTTTCATCAACGACGGAACCGGTCATTTTTCAATGAAGAATTTACCATCAGAGGCCCAGTTCTCTCCGGTTTTCGCTGTCGAAATCACTGATTTTGACGGTGACGGAAATCCGGACATCCTTCTTGGAGGCAACCTATACAATGCAAAACCTGAAGTCGGCCGCTATGACGCAAGTTACGGAACTTATTTATCGGGAGATGGTCACGGGAATTTCAAATTCATACCTGCAACGAAAACCGGTTTTAGGCTTGAAGGAGAAGTCAGGGATATTGTGGAAGTAAAAACCTCAACGGGAAAAATTCTGGTAGTAGCACGAAATAATGATAAGACGCAGGTTTTCAAAATTTTAAACCGCTGATATACTAAATGATCAGATCTTTCATCATTCTGATTTTATTGGTTTTAGTTATTTCCTGTAACCCAAAAGGAGACAGGGATAAATTATTTACCCTTCTTTCCCCTTCAGTTACTGGTGTCAATTTCGTTAATCAGTTAACAGAAACGGAAGAGATGAATATGATTGAATACCTCTATTTCAACAATGGAGGAGGTGTTGCTGCCGGTGATATGAATAACGATGGATTAATTGACCTGTATTTCACTTCAAACCAGGGAACGAATAAACTTTTCCTCAACAAGGGAAACCTGAGGTTTGAGGATATAACTGGTGCTGCAGGAGTGGCAGGAACAGGTAATTGGAAAACTGGTGTTAACATGGCAGATGTAAACGCAGACGGTCTTCTCGATATCTATATTTGTCAGGTTGGCAGGTATAAATCACTTTCAGGCAAAAATCAACTTTTCATTAATATGGGGAACCTGACATTTCAGGATATGGCCAATGAATATGGACTTGATTTCCAGGGTTTCTCGACTCAGGCAGCGTTCTTTGATTATGACATGGATGGCGATCTGGATATGTACCTCCTGAACCATTCGGTACATTCATCACGCAGTTATGGTGATGCTTCATTGCGATACGAAAAAGATTCAATTTCGGGCGACCGTTTGTTCAGGAATGATGAAGTAAATGGCAAACGGGTTTTCACCGATGTCACCAAGGAAGCCGGAATTTACAGTAGTCAGATTGGATATGGATTGGGAATTAATGTCAGCGATATTAATAATGACGGCTATCCTGACATTTATATCTCGAACGATTTTCATGAAAATGATTATCTGTACATCAACAACGGCAATGAGACTTTCTCTGAAAAGTTAACAGAAAGCATGGAACACACCAGCCGTTCATCAATGGGAAATGATGTCGGCGATATCAACAACGATGGTCTTCTTGATGTAATCGTTTTGGATATGCTTCCTGAAGATGAAAAAACACGGAAGCAATCGGGCGGGGAGGATGATATGGAGCTCTTCGGCCTTAAATTAAAATTCGGTTATCATGATCAGTTTGTCAGAAACACCTTACAACTTAATCTGGGAGGCGGTCATTTTAGCGAAATCGGAAGACTTGCCGGTGTTTCCGCAACCGACTGGAGTTGGTCTCCCTTATTCTGCGATGTTGACAACGATGGATGGAAAGACCTTTTCATTACCAATGGCATTTTCAGAAGGGCAAACGATCTCGATTATGTGAAGTTTTTAACTGGCGGTAACCGGTATAACCCATCCAGGGATAATAGGAAAGCTTCGGATAAAGAATTGTATGAAAAAATGCCATTGAATCCCAACACGAGTTATCTGTATAAAAACAACCGGGACCTGTCATTTTCGAATAAAGCCAGCGAATGGGGTATTACTAAAAAGTCATTTTCAAACGGTTCAACTTACGCCGACCTGGATAACGACGGTGACCTGGATCTGATCGTAAATAATATCAATGAACAAGCATTTATCTACAGGAATAACTCTGAAACCAATCCAAGTAATCATTACCTGTCAATATCTCTTAAAGGCAATAATCTGAACCCGAAAGGCATTGGAACACGGGTAACCATTTATTCCGGCGGCCAGAAGCAAATTTCAGAACAATTTCCAGTTCGGGGATTTCAATCTTCAACCTCCGAAGTGTTGCATTTCGGCCTGGATTCAATAAAAGTTGCTGATTCGCTTCTTGTTCACTGGCCCGATCAGTCAAAACAAATTATTAGAAATATTGAAGGTAATAAGTTAATCGTTCTCAATATAAAGGACGCAACAAGGAATTTTCCTGCCAGTGAAAATCCATCTGATAAAGAAAAGCTTTTTGCCCAGGTTCAGATTGATGGACTTCAATTCAGGCATCAGGAAGATGGGTATTCCGATTTTCAACGGGAGCGCCTTATTCCACATAGTCTTTCACAAGACGGTCCGGCATTGGCTGTTGGAGATGTCAATGGTGATGGATTGGAAGATTTTTTTGTTGGCGGAGCAGCCAGACAGTCAGCAATGCTTTTCATTCAGCAAAAACAAGGAACCTTCAAACCAACCATGTTTCCGGATGATCTTTTCACTGATGATGTTGACGCAGCTTTTTTTGATGCAGATGGTGATGGTGATCTGGATATGTATGTGGTACATGGAGGCAACGAATTGACGGTTGGAGATCCGTTATTGTCCGATAAACTCTGGATTAATGATGGCAAAGGCATTTTTAAGGAAGCAAAACCGGGAGCATTACCTTTTGCCGCCAATAATGGTTCCTGCATTCGTCCCTGCGATTTTGACGGCGATGGCGATATTGATTTATTTGTTGGCACCCGGTCGGTGCCAGGAGCTTACGGATGGTCGCCAAACCAGGTACTTCTTGAAAACGACGGGAAAGGTCATTTTGATGATGTTACCGATTCCGGAACAAAGGAACTGAAAACAATTGGGATGGTAACCGATGCCTGCTGGATGGATTATGACAAGGATGGAGATCAGGATCTTACTGTAACAGGCGAATGGATGAATGTTAGTATATTTAGAAACGATCGTGGAATTTTTAGTAATGTAACAGCCAAAGCAGGTCTTGGGGAAACATCCGGATGGTGGAACTGCATAAGGGCTTCTGATATAGATGACGATGGGGATATAGATTTAATCGCAGGAAATCTGGGTTTAAATTCATTGTTAAAAGCCTCGCCACAAGAACCTGTTGAAATGTATCTCAATGATTTCGACAATAACGGTTCTCCGGATCAGGTAATTTGTTCCTGGCAGAATGGCACAAGTTTTCCGGTAGCATCGCTTGATGAAATGGTAAGCCAGATTCCTGATTTGATCAATAAGTACCCAAATTATTCCGATTTTGCAGGACAAACGGTTGTTGACCTGTTTGGCACAGAAAAAATCGGGAAGTCCATCGTTAAAAAAGCAGTACTGTTTGAAAGCTGTCTCTTTGTGAATAACGGAGATGGGACTTTCAATACAAAAAAACTCCCGGTGACAGTACAGTTCTCACCTGTGCGGGATATTCTGACTGGAGATTTTAATTCCGACGGAAACCCCGATCTTATTCTGGTTGGAAACAACTATCTGGTAAGACCATCGCTAGGCCGTCAGGATGCAAGTTTTGGATGGTTCCTTCCGGGCGACAAAGGCTACGAATTTAATACGCCTACACCTGTTCAAAGTGGATTTAAAGTAAAAGGAGATTCGAGGAAAATTCTCAGTATAAAGATTTCCGGGAAACAACATCTTATCGTTGGAGTTAATAATAACGATCTTCAGATTTTCAGGTGTTTAAAATGAAGCTGTAAGAACGATCAGTTATTTCTTGAGTTTGATAATCTCGCTCCCCGCCAGAAGAAAAGCGCCGGTTCCATAAACTTCCCAGCTTTCGGCAGAAAAATTCTTTTTGGGGTCAGCGCCAATGGGCTGGCACCAGCCAACATGCCCGTCAGGCTGAATCAGTGCATTCAAACCTTTCCAGGCTTTCTGAACCACAGGAAGGTATTTGTCTTTACTTAACAAACCATTGTTGATGCCCCAGGCCATTGCATAAGTATAAAATCCCGATCCACTGGCTTCGCCTCCCGGATAGGATTCCGGATCGAGCAAACTTGCCCGCCAAAGTCCATCTTCCTGCTGAAGGCTGGCGACTTTTTCAGCCATCTCAGTATATAATTTTTCATAAAACGGACGCTCCTTGTAATCTTTCGGAAGTTCACTTAATAATAGTGCCAGACCACCCATCACCCAGCCGTTTCCTCTCGACCAGAAAATCTTTTTCCCATTGGCTTCTCGGCGATCAGAGGCATCGCCCTTAATTACATAGCCCAGATCCCTTGCAAAAAGATGCTCTTCTTTATTATACAAAAGGTTATAACATTCATGGAATAATTCATCACTTTTCTCCATATATTTTTTGTCACCGGTGGTCATCGATAATTTAACCAATGCCGGAGGAGCCATAAATAGTGCATCGCACCACCACCAGGTTATTTGCTGGATACCTTTAACCGGAAAAGGAGTGACCAGAAATTTTTCCAGGTTGTCAATAAAAGGCTGAATCATCGTTTGGTCTTTTTTGATACGAAACATATCAATATAAGTCTGGCAAATAGCAATATCATCAGCATGTAGCAGGCGTGGACCGGGTTTCCATTGGTTTGCATTTCCCATTGTGATCATCGCATCCAATAATCTTTTGTCTTTCGTGGTTTCATAAGCTGCTGAAACTCCTGCATAAAAGGCGCCATTGGTCCAGTCATATAACTCGTGCTTCGGATTGGCAAACTGCCACATCGCCGCTGTAGTCATAGCCTTTTTTATTTCTTTAGGCTTAAAGCACTTTTCAGCTTGTTTTTTAGAGAAACCACTGATGCCTGTAAGCATGAATACAATGAGAATTGTAATTGTTTTTTTCATGTCAGATTGATTTATTCAGTTTATTGCAATCGATTGTTCAAACATACATAAACCTTTTAAATTAACACTCAGGGCTCGAAATATTGTAATACACTTTTTCGGTTATATTAGATATTTGCTGCTTTTTAATATTAATTAAACGTGAATTCCTGAAAACTGTAATCAGATAACTTGCTTTGGTTTCAAATTCTAACTATACTTGCACCACAATCAAGTACAGAAATGAATACAACTTTCATACATTACGGCCATTATCATGTGACTCTATCAATAGGTAGGCAGTAATTGTTTTGATGTTATTATAAAAATATTAACCCAAAAGAAGGCTTACCACATCGGTAGGCCTTTTTTGCTTTTAAATAATCTTGAAAATGGAAGGACTTTTAAAAATTGCCATTCAAACCAAAGGCAGGCTAAACGAAGATTCGTTAAAGCTGATTGGTGACGCCGGAATTAAGCTTCCGATGAGTACCCGGAAGCTGATTTCAACTGCGATTAATTTCCCGCTGGAAGCGCTTTTTTTGCGCGACGACGATATCCCACAGGCTGTAGCTATGGGTGTGGCCGATATCGGAATTGTCGGCGAAAACGAAATGCTCGAAAAAAAGGAAAATGTGGTTGTAGCCAAACGTCTCGGATTCAGCAAATGCCGCCTTTCGCTGGCGATTCCAAAAAATGATGAATATTCAGGATTAGAATATTTTACAGGTAAAAAGATTGCAACCTCTTATCCTGAAATCCTGAAAAATTTCTTTGCTGAAAAGAATATTCAGGCTGAAATACATGTAATTACCGGTTCGGTTGAAATTGCTCCCGGAATAGGCCTGGCCGACGCCATTTTTGATATTGTCAGTTCGGGAAGTACACTGGTGAGCAACCGTTTGAAAGAAGTTGAAGTGGTTGTGAAGTCGGAAGCAGTTTTGGTAGCCAACCGTAACCTTTCTGAAGTAAAAAAAGCAATTCTCGATGATTTGATTTTCAGGATGGAGTCGGTTCAGCGAGCTGAAAAGAAAAAGTACATCCTCCTTAATGCCCCGAATAATAAACTGGCAGAAATTGAGTCGTATCTGCCTGGAATGAAGAGCCCGACCGTGATGCCGCTCGCCGAACCTGGCTGGAGCTCTGTTCACTCTGTGATTGATGACAAAGACTTCTGGGAAATCATTGGCAAGCTGAAAGCTGCCGGCGCTACCGGAATTCTGGTTATCCCTATCGAAAAAATGATTTTATAAGTTTTGGAATGAAAACATATATCAATCCTTCAAAAGATTCTTGGACTGAACTGCTTCAGCGCCCTTTGTTCAGTGTCGGGGAACTTGAAAAACAGGTTCAGGAAATATTGGATGACCTGAAAACAGGTGGTATAGCTGCAATTCGGAAATACACCGAAAAGTATGACGGAGTTCTGATTCAGGATTTTGCTGTTACAAAAGTGGAAATTGCTGAAGCCATCGCATTGGTTGATGGTTCACTGAAAAATGCCATTCAGGTTGCAGCACGTAACATTCGTCAGTTTCACGAATCTCAGGTTCAGGAAATAAAAAAGATTGAAACTAGCCCTGGAGTCATTTGCTGGCAAAAATCAGTTGGAATCGAAAAAGTGGGTTTATATGTTCCGGGAGGCTCTGCTCCTTTGTTTTCAACTGTTCTGATGTTGGCCATTCCGGCTAAAATTGCGGGTTGCAAAGAAATTTTATTGTGCACGCCACCCAATAAAGAAGGTAAAATTCATCCGGCAATTTTGTTTGCAGCGAACTTGGTTGGTGTAACGCAAATATTTAAATTGGGTGGCGTTCAGGCCATCGGTGCATTGGCGTTTGGTGTGGATTGTATTCCGAAAGTCAATAAGATATTCGGTCCTGGAAATCAATATGTGATGGCTGCCAAACAACTGGTCAGCCGGGGCGATGTAGCCATCGATATGCCCGCCGGACCATCGGAAGTCGCTGTAATGGCCGATTCGACTGCCAATCCTGTATTCATAGCTTCCGATCTGCTTTCGCAAGCTGAGCATGGTCCCGACAGTCAGGTGGTTTTGGTAACTAATTCGGCTGATTTGGTGATCAAAGTTCAGAACGAAATTGAAAAGCAACTTGCCCAGCTTCCGCGAAAAGAAATTGCTGAAAAAGCATTGGCCAACAGTCAGGCCATCGTTCTGGAAAATACACTGGAAATGATTGATCTTATCAACGATTATGCTCCTGAACATCTGATCATTGCCATGAAGAATTATCTGGAAGTGGCCGAAAAAATCATCAATGCCGGATCGGTCTTCCTGGGTAATTACACTCCTGAAAGTGCCGGTGATTATGCTTCAGGAACCAATCACACTTTGCCAACCAATGGCTGGGCACGGTCGTACAGCGGGGTAAATCTCGACAGTTTCATCCGGAAAATAACCTTTCAGGAAATCACTCCCGAAGGAATTAAAAATTTGGGACCAGTAATTGAAACAATGGCTGCCGCTGAGTTGCTTGATGCCCACAAAAATGCAGTGACGCTTCGATTGAATGAGTTAGAAAAAAACAACCACATAGACACATAGGCCACAATAGAAAAATAAAAAACTATGTGTTCTATGTGCCTATGTGGTTCAAAAATATAGGAATATGAACTTAGACAAACTATTACGCAACAACATAAAAGCTTTGAACCCGTATTCTTCAGCCCGCGACGAGTTTTCGGGGGAGGCTGAAGTGTTTTTGGATGCCAATGAAAACCCATTCAATGCGCCATACAACCGATATCCTGATCCGCAGCAAAAGGAGTTGAAAATAAAAATTGCCGAACTTAAAAACATTGCTCCTGAAAAGATTTTCCTGGGAAATGGCAGCGACGAGCCGATCGACATTATTTTTCGTGCATTTTGTGAACCTGGAGTTGACAATGTGGTAACTATTGAACCGACTTATGGCATGTACCAGGTTGCCGCCGATGTCAACAATGTGGAAGTCCGTAAGGTGAAGCTCAATGAAGATTTTGGGTTCAGCGCTCAGAAATTGTTGGATGCCGCAAATCTGTACACTAAAGTTATCTTTGTTTGTTCACCCAATAACCCAACCGCCAATTTGCTGGATAATTCTGAAATTTTAAAACTTATTACTGGTTTTGATGGTTTGGTGGTAGTTGACGAAGCTTACATCGATTTTTCGCCGGAAAACAGTTTGCTTCCGGAATTGGACAAGTACGAAAACCTGATTATTTTGCAGACTTTATCGAAAGCCTGGGGAATGGCTGGCATCCGACTTGGAATGGCATTTGCTCAACCTGAGATTATCCATATTTTCAACAAGATCAAATATCCGTATAACATCAATATCCTGACTCAGCAAAAAGCTCTGGAATTGTTGGATCATCTTCAGGAAAAGGAAGAATGGGTGAAAATTATCGTTGAGGAACGTGACAAAATGGTGAAGAAGTTGTTTAAATTGCCATTTGTTCAGGTGGTTTATCCATCGGATGCCAATTTTATTCTGGTTAAAATGCACGATGCACGTGGCATCTATGAATATCTGACCGAGCAAAAAATTATTGTTCGCGACCGTTCGAAAGTGACTTTGTGCGTCGATTGCCTCCGGATAACTATTGGTTCTCCAAAGGAGAATAAAAAATTACGAAAAGCATTGAAAAATTTGATATAATAACTGGCGTACTTTGTGAAAACCTTCGTGTTCTTTGTGGTAAAACTTAACCACAAAGGCCAACAAAGGAATACACCAAGTTCCACAAAGAAATACCATGAAAAAGGCACTTTTTATCGACCGCGATGGAACGCTGATTGTTGAACCGGCTGACGAGCAAATTGATTCGCTTGAAAAGCTCGAATATTTGCCGAAGGTTTTCAGGAACATGCACTTTATTGCCAAAAACCTTTCGTACGAACTGGTAATGGTATCCAATCAGGATGGTTTGGGAACTGCCAGCTATCCTGAAGAAACCTTTTGGCCGGCGCATAACAAAATGCTGAAAGCGTTTAAAAACGAAGGTGTTGTTTTCGATGACATCCTGATTGACCGAAGTTTTCCTGGTGATAATGCTCCAACCCGAAAACCACGAACTGGCCTGATGGGAAAATACCTGGACGGAAGTTACGATCTGGCCAACAGCTTTGTGATTGGAGACCGGCTGACCGATATTGAACTGGCTAAAAACCTTGGGGCAAAAGGAATTTTGATCAACGACGGTTCTTTGGGAAATGAACTTCAGGAAAAAGGACTGTCCGAATTTTGTGTGTTGATTACTTCCGATTGGGATGAAATTTACGCCAAAGTAGCTGCTCCTGACCGTACTGCGGTTGTTTCGCGCGATACGAAAGAAACTAAAATCAGGATTGAACTAAACCTGGACGGAACCGGGAAAGGAAATATTCACACTGGTTTAGGCTTTTTTGATCACATGCTCGACCAGATTGCCCGACATTCCGGAGTTGACCTGTCCATTCGGGTGGATGGCGACCTGAATGTGGACGAACATCACACCATTGAAGATACGGCTCTGGCTTTGGGCGAAGCTTTTAAATTGGCGCTCGGCGATAAACGCGGCATTGAACGATACGGCTATTTTCTTCCGATGGACGATTGTCAGGCTATGGTTGGACTTGATTTTGGTGGTCGTCCCTGGATTGTCTGGAATGCCGATTTCAGGAGGGAGAAAGTTGGTGAAATGCCAACCGAAATGTTCTTTCATTTCTTTAAATCGTTTTCGGACGCAGCATTGGCAAATCTGTTTATTCAGGCTGAAGGAACCAACGAACACCATAAAATCGAAGGTATTTTTAAAGCGCTGGCACGATCATTAAAAATGGCTATCCGGAAAGATGTTTTTAACTTTGAATTACCAACTACAAAGGGAGCACTTTAATCATGAAAAGTATAAAACCGCTTCGCGAGAAAAAAAATACAGCCATTCTGCTGATCCACTGTCCCGACAAGCAGGGAATATTGGCAACAGTTACCGAGTTTCTTAACAAGAATAATGGGAATATTATCTATCTCGATCAGTATGTTGACCGGGCTGAACAGATTTTCTATATGCGGGTTGAATGGGAATTAGACGGGTTCGCCATTCCTTCGGGAAAAATCAGTGAATATTTTTTCACGCTGATTGCAGATAAGCTCAAAATGAATTATTCTTTGCATTTTTCGGATCAGATTCCGCAAATGGCCATTTTTGTTTCGAAAATGTCGCATTGCCTGTTTGATATACTTTCCCGATATACGGCTGGGGAATGGGATGTTGAAATTCCGGTGATCATCAGCAATCACATGGATTTGGAACCCGTGGCCCGCCGCTTTGATATTGAATTTGAGTATGTTCCGGTGACTGCTGAAACTAAAGCGGTACAGGAAGCGATTGAAGTTGAATTGTTGAAGAAACATGAGGTTGATTTTATTGTGCTGGCGCGTTACATGCAGGTGCTTTCTCCTGAATTTGTTGCTCAGTTTCCGAACCGGATCATCAACATACATCATTCGTTTTTGCCGGCATTTGCGGGTGCAAAACCGTATCATGCGGCTTATGAGCGCGGAGTAAAAATAATTGGGGCAACCAGTCATTATGTAACCAGCGATTTGGATGGTGGCCCTATCATTGAACAGGACGTGACCCGTTGCAACCACACCGACACGGTTGAACGCCTGGTTCGTAAAGGCCGCGATCTGGAAAAAATTGTTCTTTCTAATGCCGTTTTCAAGCATTTGTTACGCAAGGTGCTCGTATATAAAAATAAAACTGTAGTGTTTGATTAGTTCCAAATTCCAAATTCCAAGTTCCAGATTCTGCAGCTTAGGTTTTTGGATATTGAATATTGGTTATTGAGTATTGGATATTTAAACTTTTAATTATGAAATATTTAGCTTTTGTTTTGCTGTTTTTGACAGTTCAGGTTCAGGAGCAAACGTTGGTAAAGGAAATCCCGGCTGATTACGGTTATATCGGCAAAATCGGTCAGCAAGTGCCTGATTTTTCCATGATGACCATTGATGGGAAAACCGTTCGCATGGCCGATCTGAAAGGAAAAGTGGTAATGCTTCAGTTCACTGCCAGTTGGTGTTCGGTTTGCCGGAAAGAAATGCCACACATCGAAGCCGACATCTGGAAGAAATACAAAAATAACCCGAATTTTGCCCTGTTCGGAATTGATCTGGACGAACCTAAAGATATCGTTGAAAAATTTGCCAAAGAAATTCCGGTCACTTATCCATTGGCGCTCGATCCCAAAGGTGGAATTTTCTACCAGTTTGCTGAACAGAAAGCTGGTGTTACCCGAAATGTAATCATCGACAAAACCGGTAAAATTGTTTACATGACAAGACTTTACAAGGATGAAGAGTTTCAGGAAATGAAAAAGGTAATTGCTGACCTTTTAAAGTAAGCTGGTAGCGCGTAGCAGAATCGAACTGCCATCTCCGGATTGAGAAACCGGTTTCCTAACCGTTAGAAGAACGCGCCAAACCTGAGAACATTCTTAACAAAAATACACAACTATCGTCACGTTATAATCGAATATTGGAAAAAATTAAGATTCTCTGGAATGAAAATCGTCATCATTAAATATAACGCCGGAAATATCGAATCAGTGAACAATGCCTTGCAGCGGCTTGGTGTGAAAGCTGAAATTACTGGCGATCATGAAAAAATAAAGACAGCCGATAAAGTGATTTTTCCGGGGGTGGGCGAAGCCAGCACCACGATGGCTTACCTGAAAAAAGAAGGTTTGGACTCACTTATTCCGGAGTTAAAACAACCGGTTTTAGGGATTTGCCTCGGATTACAACTCATGTGCAGTTATTCCGAAGAAAACGACACAACCTGTTTGGGCATTTTTGATGAACAAGTCAAACGATTCGTTCCTGAACCCGGGATGGAATTTGTCACCAAGGTTCCTCACATGGGCTGGAATAATATCACGAACTTGAAAAGTGAAATTTTCGATTCGTCTCTTGAACAGCAGTTTGTCTATTTCGTGCATTCGTATTACGCCGCAGTAGGTGAGCACACGGCTGCCGTTTGCAAATATATCAATCCTTTCAGTGCAGCTTTGCACCGCGATAATTTTTATGCCACCCAGTTTCATCCTGAAAAAAGCGGAACGGTTGGCGCAAGAATATTGGAGAATTTTTTAAAGATTTAAGACATATGATCACAATCATCCCAGCCATTGACCTCATCGACGCCAAATGTGTCCGCCTTTCACAAGGAGATTACAATCGGAAAACGGTTTATAACGAAAACCCGCTCGAAGTGGCCAAAATGTTTGAAGATGCCGGAATCACCCGATTACATTTGGTTGATCTGGATGGCGCCAAAGCCAAGCACATTGTCAATTATAAAGTGCTTGAAACCATTGCTTCAAAAACCGGCCTTGTAATTGACTTTGGTGGTGGCCTGAAATCAGATGAAGATTTGCGCGTCGCTTTCGAATGTGGCGCACAAATGGTTACCGGAGGAAGTATTGCAGTGAAAGACCGAGAAACCTTTCTGCATTGGATTGAAACTTATGGTTCTGACAAAATTATTCTCGGAGCTGATGCCAAAGACAAAATGATTGCGGTAAGTGGATGGCAGGAAGTTTCTGAATTATCCATTTTGGATTTTATTGAAAGCTACACCAGCAAAGGCATCCGGAAAGTGATTTCAACCGATATCGCCCGCGATGGCATGTTAACCGGCCCGAGTATCGATTTGTACAAAGAAATCATGGAACAATTTCCCAATCTTGAATTGATTGCCAGCGGTGGAATCGCATCCATGAAAGACATCTATGAATTAGACGAAATGGGCGTTCCGGGGGTAATTACCGGAAAGGCAATTTATGAAGGACGGATAAGTTTGAAGGAAATAGAGGAATTCTATAAATAGAAGCCCCCTCTTGATCTCCCCCAATTGGGGGAGAAATGAAGGAACAAGGGCTTTCAGAATATCATCAGTATTATTTCAAAAATAAACTCCCTCCCCTTTGGGGAGGGCTGGGGAGGGGCTTCATGTTAGCAAAACGAATCATACCATGCCTGGATATTAAAGACGGTCAGACCGTGAAGGGTATCAATTTTATCAATATTCAGAATGTTGGCGACCCTGTTGAATTGGGTGCGCTGTATGCCGAACAAGGAGCCGACGAACTGGTTTTCCTCGACATCACCGCCACGCACGAAGGCCGCAAAACCTTTGTGGAACTGGTCAGACGCATTGCCCGCGAGATCAATATTCCATTTACTGTTGGCGGCGGAATCAGCGAACTGAAAGATGCTGATGCTTTGCTAAGCGCCGGCGCCGATAAAATCAGCATCAACTCGTCGGCGGTCCGAAATCCGAAACTGATTGATGATCTGGCAAAGAATTTCGGTAGCCAGTTTGTGGTTTTAGCCATCGATGCCCGTGGCGAAAATGATTATTGGACGGTGACTGTCAATGGCGGACGAATCCCCACAGACAAAGAACTGTTTTCTTGGGCCGAAGAAGGTGAAAGCCGTGGTGCAGGCGAAATTCTGTTTACCTCGATGAACCACGACGGAACCAAGAATGGTTTTGCAAACAAGGAGCTGGCTAAAATGGCCGATATGTTACGGATTCCGATCATTGCTTCAGGAGGGGCTGGAAACATGGATCATTTTGTGGACGTGTTTACCGAAGGGAAAGCCGATGCCGGACTTGCTGCCAGTATTTTTCACTACAAGGAAATTGCGATCCCCGATTTGAAAAATTATTTGCGGGGAAAAGGAATTGTGGTTCGGTAAAACAGTTCATATTTGTAAAATATCAAACAAAAGAATAAATGGAAAATACACAATTAGATTTCACGAAACTGAATGGCCTTATTCCGGCCATTATTCAGGATAATACCACCAATGTTGTGCTGATGTTGGGATTTATGAACGAAGAGGCGGTTGCCAAAACTGAAGAAACCGGTCAGGTTACCTTTTTCAGTCGCACCAAAAACCGTTTATGGACCAAGGGTGAAGAGTCAGGCAATTTCCTGAACGTGGTTTCGATTGCATCAGATTGCGACAATGATACACTTCTGATCAAAGTAAATCCGGTAGGTCCGGTTTGTCACACCGGCGATGATACGTGCTGGGGAGAGGAAAACGAAGAAAGCGAACTTCAGTTTTTGGAATACCTTCAGGATTTTATAGACCAGCGGAAGGAAGAGATGCCCGAAGGTTCGTACACCACTTCTTTGTTTCGGAAAGGAACTCGTACTATCGCCCAAAAAGTGGGAGAGGAAGCTGTTGAAACAATTATCGGAGCGATGGCAAATGATGATGAAAACCTGCTGTACGAAGGCGCCGACTTGTTGTATCACCTCATTGTTTTATTGTCGCACAAGGGTTACCGTATTGAAGATTTATCGCGTGAATTGAAGAAAAGGCATATGTAATATTTATAAATCGTTCATTCATTAAACTTTATCCGATATTAATTTAATTTGTATCTTTGAATAAAAAACATAAAAAAATGGATTTGCAAACCCGAAAAATAACTTTTGTCCAAGAATTTCTCAGACTTCAGAATGAGGAAATTGTTAGCGGATTGGAAGAGATGTTGCGAAAAAGGAAAGCTGAATTGATTGAAAATAATCTCAAGCCAATGAGTGTGCAACAATTTAATGACGAAATTGATCAGGCTTTAAACGATTCTAAAAATGGACAGATTATTAAAGCAACTGATCTAAAATCTAAAGTCCAAAAATGGCATTAATCGTTTATTGGACTCAACTTGCTGAGAATAAACTTGAAGATATTTTTGGCTATTATCAGATGAAAGCTGGCCAAAGAGTAGCTCAAAAACTGGTAAATGGAATTGTTAATACCACGATTGACCTCGACAAAAATCCATTTGTTGGACAGAAAGAAAGCTTACTAACTAACAGAACTCAAGGATTCCGATATTTAGTCTATAAGAATTTTAAAATAATCTATTGGATTAACGATGAATACGGTCGAATTGAAATTGCAAATATTTTTGATTGCCGACAAAATCCAAAAAACTTGAAAGAAGTCAAATAAGGAGTCAAATTAAATCAAATAACCAATTTTAGCATAAAAAAGCGGAGAATTCCATTATTGGAGTTCTCCGCTTTTGCGATTTAATGCACCTAAATTGTTAAAATAGTAGTATTTACATAAACTTAACCTCCTGCTTACCGTAAAACCAATTTTGATTGGATTAATCGGCTATCTTTGCGCCTTCATTTTTGGAACCTATGCAGAAGATTAGAAACATTGCGATTATTGCCCACGTTGACCACGGAAAGACCACATTGGTTGACAAGTTGATCTACTATTGTAACATCATGAAAGAACACGAGAAGAAGCAGGAGCTGATTCTCGACAGCAACGATTTGGAGCGTGAAAGAGGAATTACGATTCTGGCAAAGAACGTGTCGGTTATTTATAAGGACATTAAAATCAATATCATAGATACTCCCGGCCATGCCGATTTTGGTGGAGAAGTTGAGCGGGTTTTGAACATGGCTGATGGCGTTTTGCTGTTGGTTGATGCTTTTGAAGGAACCATGCCCCAAACCCGGTTTGTATTGTCGAAAGCGCTTGCCCTTGGACTGAAACCCATTGTAGTTGTAAATAAAGTTGACAAACCCAATTGTCGTCCCGAAGAAGTTCACGAACAGGTTTTCGACCTGATGTACAGCCTGAATGCCACTGAAGACCAGTTAAATTTCCCGACTATATACGGATCGGCTAAACAGGGCTGGATGTCGGACGACGTGAATGTGCCTACCGATAACATCACCGCGCTGCTCGAAGCTATCGTTAAATATATTCCCGGACCAGTTACAAATCCTGGTACACCTCAGGTTCTGATTACTTCTTTGGATTATTCGTCCTATGTTGGACGTATCGCAATTGGTCGTATTCATCGCGGCGAAATTAAGGAGGGAATGAATGTTTCACTCGTAAAACGAGATGGTTCGGTTAAGCGAACCAGGATTAAGGAGCTTCATACCTTTACCGGCCTTGGTCGCCAGAAAGTTGAAAGCATGATTTCAGGAGATATTTGCGCGATGGTTGGGATTGAAGGATTTGACATTGGAGATACCGTTTGCGATTGGGAAAATCCGGAACCATTAGATCCGATTGCTGTTGATGAACCAACCATGAGCATGACTTTCATGATCAATAATTCTCCATTTTACGGAAAAGAAGGAAAGTACGTGACTTCGCGCCACTTGAAAGATCGTCTTGAAAAAGAGTTGGAGAAAAACCTGGCTTTACGGGTGCTTCCTACCGATTCAGCCGATTCATACACTGTTTATGGTCGTGGAGTTCTGCATTTATCGGTGCTGATTGAAACCATGCGTCGCGAAGGTTACGAACTTCAGGTTGGACAGCCACAGGTTTTGTTTAAAGAAATAGCTGGCGAAAAGTGTGAGCCAATCGAAGAAATGCACGTTGACGTTCCTGATGAATATTCAGGAAAAGTGGTTGAAATGGCCTCGCAGCGTAAAGGCGAAATGCAAAACATGGAGCGTAAAGGCGACCGTATTCATCTCGAATTTTTGATCCCATCGCGTGGCATTATCGGAATGCGCACCAATATGCTGACTGCTACTGCAGGCGAAGCCGTTATGAACCATCGGTTTATCGAATATCAGCCTTACAAAGGGCCCATTGACGCCAGGAATAATGGTTCACTGGTTGCTTTTGAAACCGGAAATGCTTTTGCGTATTCAATCGGTAAACTTCAGGACCGCGGCTCATTTTTTATTGATCCGGGTCAGGACGTTTATGAAGGGCAGGTTATTGGCGAGAGTACCCGTGGTGATGATCTGGCGATCAATGTTACCAAACCCAAGAAACTAACGAACATGCGTGCCTCAGGTACCGACGAAAAGCTGAGACTGATCACTCCGTGGAAATTTAGTTTGGAAGAAGCGCTCGAATACATTAAAAGTGATGAACTGGTTGAGGTTACCCCACTTTCGATCCGGATGCGCAAAATCAATTTGAAAGAACACGAACGCAAAAGACTGGCAAAGAACAGCTCTAATTAATTGCTGGTTTATTGAGTAAAATATTGAAACCCTGATCAGATTTGTACCGATCAGGGTTTCTTGTCTTTTGATGTTCGTGTATTTCAAAAAGTGAAATCATTGAAAATCTTATTCCAGATCTTCCAAATCCTCTTCAATTTCATTGTCTTCGTTTTCGGCCAGATAAACCACATCCAAATCTTCATCTTCAAAAACCGGTTTCTGGATAACCTGTGCCAAAGGTTTCAGGTTCGATGGAAGGGATTTGTTTACCTTATCTTCAAAATAGGGAAATACATCAACGATGTTGGAAACTGCGATCGAAGCGGTCTGGTAGGGAACCAAAATATACGAAAGTCCTTCCTCCAATCGTTGAAGAGCTTCTTTAATATCATCGGCGGCAACCAGAAAATAATTGTTTATTTTCTTTTCTTTCCCGGCATTTTCGTCAATAGTCACGATTCCAATTTTTGCTTTATACCACCATTCGCCAACTTCGTGAGGGAAAATTTCGATGATATTCGATTTTTTAATGTTGTCTATCACGAATTCACCTCGTACCATGGTCTGTACTTGCTGAATAATTCGCGTTTCGGCATCGGTGAAGGTCACCGCATCAACCAGATATACTTCGCTAACTTTTCGCTCGCGGCCGTCGTCGTCAACTTTTACATATTTTACTTTACACTCGAACCAGGTTTGCATACATTTAAATTTTAGCCTGCAAAGATATTCTCCTGAATGGGAATTCAGGAATAATGGGGAAAGAGTTATTCACAAAATTTCAGGAAGTGAAATTAAAAAAAAGCAAAGTCCGGGTTCCACTCAAAGTGGAGCCCGGACTGAAACTGAATAGGATTGAAAAGGTATATTATTACTGTTTTATCACAAGTTTTTCTGTAAGAGGTTCTCCGTTTATAATGGCGCGAACGATATAGACTCCATCTTTCCACCCCTGTGTGTTGAGCTTGTGTATTTTGTCTTTCAGTTTCCCGGTTTTGGTTTTCAGCAACTGCCCCGGGCTGAAGACCTCGAGTTCCCATTCGGGGGTTTCAGTAGCTTTCTCTTCCACAGTATTGATTAACTCGATTGTGGCCTCGTTGGTGGCCGGATTGGGTGAAACGGTTAGACTGTACCCGCAAATTCCGGTTACTGAAGTATATTTCGTCGCATAACTTCCCGAACCACATGCATTGGTGGCCTGAACAGCAACCGTGCCGCTTGATCCTGTTGTGCCTGTTTGCAAGGCAAGGTTGGTTGTGCCCTGGCCCGAAATATATGTCCACCCGCTTGGCCAAATCCAATTAATTGAAGTGACCCCGATTAAAGTGGGGATTGAATAATAAACATATTGCCTGCAAGACGCTGAACTTGGACCTGTAATTGGATAATTAGAACTTGAGTATGGGCCTACCCAAACAACTTGAGTTGGCAATGTTATTGTATCGTTACATGAGGTAATTATTCTGGCCACAATCCAGCCAGAATTAGTGCCATTAGCAGTAAACACTTTGGGGTTGCCTGGTTGATTGTCAAACGAAATATTTGTACTGCAAGCCCACCTCACAGTACCTCCTGGCGGTACATAGTTTACAGTAAAAGTTGTACCCGAAGAACAGACCGCAGAAGAGCCTGAAATATAAGGCATAGAAATAGTGTTTGTTTGTGTTACATTAGGATCATTGGTAAGCCATGTGCTTAATCTATTGTTGGCAGCTCCCCCTCCGGTCCATGATACGTCGAAGCGACCTGCGTGAACAATCCTTGGAGCACAACCAATAACTCCTCCGTGTACCTGACCAACTACTCTGTTGTTCTGGTCAAAAAAAGGTCCCCCTGATGATCCTCCTTCCAATGCTCCGTCGTTTATACTTGTTGTCCAATGTGTATTAACAGGGGAAATACTCTGGCGTAGCGGATTCTGACACAGAGTAAATGTAATTTGCGCAGTATTATTTGCAGCAGCGCCAAAGGGAGATATTTTCATTACATCGCCTTTGGGTGCCCAAGAAAAGCACCTGATGTCGGCGCCACACCAGCTCTCGTCCAGCCAAGATAACGGATACCTGAGTTCGGGTCCCCATTAATGGGGTTAACATTCATCTCAACCAAAGCAAAATCCGTATTAAACCAACCAGCCCGGAAAGTAGCTCGCTGAAATGTATAAAAACTAGATGGCTCTGATCCGGTATTACAGTTAGGTCTTTTATATTGAAACCGAAAAACCCAGTCCTCTGCGTTTGTTATTTCCTGAGCTGTTAAGGTTCCATTTCCAACTTCATTATTGGAACATGCATTGATGTTGTTTATATCATTTCCAATATCTATGCAGTGAAATGCAGTGAGAATATTTGGGGTAAAATCTTGGCAGGCATTGTTAAGGAGAGAGCCTGAACAAAGCCTTTCCATATTAGAAAGTATAATCATTGCAACTCCGTTGGATTGTATTGACCAGTTTGAGTTACAACTTACATCATCTTGACAACTGCTATTTGAGTCTCCAAAATTTGTCGGTTGGAATATATTTCTAAAACCGTGGACTATTCTTGATAAATTAAGCACACTGTTACCTTTTTCTTCAGCAGGTTCGAATAGTTCTAAAATAAGGGCATCACCTTTTATTATATCAGAACTAAAACTTCCATTTTTGGTAATTGATTCTGATGTAATGGGTCCGTAAATCATACTTCCCTCTTCATTGTAAATATATATTTTCGTTTGACCAGAAATTTTCAGCTTGCTGAATATTAAACTTAATGAAAAAGCTTTTTCCGATTTAATTTTCAGCTTCCAAACCCTTCCTCCATCAGTTTCAAACCAATCACCTGAATTCGCTAAAGTATAGCTGACTTCAACCCCTTTCCCAAAACGGTAGGGTAGGTCTAAA
>PNOH01000003.1 GCA_013824715.1 Odoribacter sp.
AAAAATGAAATTATCCATTTGGGAATTTTGTTTTTCAACTCAGGGCCTGACTCGAAGTCAGACCCTGAGTAACCGTAAAGTCACACCCTGAGTAATACTGAAAATCGCACATGAGTTCATTTTTTAAAAGCGGTTTTGCTCCATCATGGCTTATGTTTCCAAAGCATATTAACTATTTTTGTGATAACCTTAAAAAAGCAAGGATATAAAATCTGTATGCGAAAATACGAATTCAGAATCAAATCAATATACATGATACTTTAAGTATCTGAATACGACCATAATGAATCATTTTTATTATTTCGCCTTTTGTGATATTTGTCTTATATTTACTTATTGAACTTTCCGATGTTTTCTGGCACAGGCGTTTCCCGGAAAGGTTTGGCAGCTATTTTGCATTTTGTTAATTTTTCTTTAGCTTCATCCCGAATTGCACCAATCTACACGAAAGCGACCTGAAAGAGGGGAAAGAAAAGCCGGGTAAAAAACGGCCATCAGGGAAAGTCGAACGACCAATGGTATTATTGAGGGTTTGAAATTTTATGAATTGCAGAAATTAACCGGAAATATGGCAGCCGGTTAAAGGTTTTTGCTTCATATCCCGGGCCAAAGAATTTTGTTTTTGATTGGATTTGCAAAATATATGAACCTCATTCAGGAAATAATAACAGGCTTATTATGTCTTGTCGTTTACGTTGCCCTATGGGAATTGACCCTGCGGAGCCGGCGAAACGAACCTTTTCTCCTTCGGAAAAATATCAAAATAGTTTTTAAGTCCCTCTGTTACGCAACTTCCGACTTCATTTCTTCCAACATACAATCAAACGGGCAGTATCCGCGATTATTGCAAAAAGCCAAACGTTTTTATGAACCCATCACCCATTCTTTCCTTACGTTCTGCAAATCCAACAGGAAAGAAAACCGAATCGAATACATTCATTTGGGTGGTTTCCTTGCTCCTGACGGGCAGAAACAGGCAAATTTAATACGTAGTTTTTTTGATTTTAATCCGGGTTTACTGCTTCGTTTGATTTGGAGACCAAGGGTTTTGGCGGTAGTGCTGATCTTGCTGGCATTTGCCAATGTGAATGGGGCAACACGAACTGCATCTGTTTCCGGCAACTGGAGCAATCCGGCAACCTGGGGCGGCACTGTTCCTGTAGCTGGAGATGACGTGGAAATTGGCGATGGAGTTACGGTTACCATTGATGTTGATCCTCCGGCTTTGGCTTCTTTGACCATCGGAAAACTTGCTGCTGGAACTTTGCAGTATGAAAGTGGAAACGCACGAACAGTAACGGTTAACGGAATTGTTCGGATCAAACCGGGCAGCACATTCAGGAGCGCCCCTGCCGGATCGACCAGTACCATCACGACACATTCGTTGGTGGTTGGTCAAAGTTTGATTAACGATGGTACGCTCGATTTTAGCGCCACTGCAGGAGCAGGCGGTACCACAGCAAACGCTTCAGGTGCTGGTATTACCTTTACCGGGATACCCAATGAAACCTTTGACTGTTCAGCCGCGACTTTAACAAACCTGCGTCAGGTCAATGGTTTGATATTAAATAAAGGCACTTCAGCTTCATCAGTGCTTTCTTTCACTCCCGGAAATACGTTCCAGGTTTTATCTGATGGTTCCGCAAGCGCAAAGGGATTCCTGTCCATTTCGAACGGAACATTTAGCATTATCGGTTCCAATACTTTTAGCAATCCTGTATTCAATAGCAATGGAAGTTATACAATTCCTTCAACAGGCGGATTGTGGCTCGGTAACTCCAATGCAACGATTATTGCAATGGATGGTACCGTAACCAACCTTGGAGAACTGAAAATTACCACTGGAATCTACAATATCGGCATTTCTTCGGGAAACTCATCGGAAACCAACAGTAGTGGCAAGTTCATATTATTAGATGGCACTTTAAATATTGCTGGCAGGTTTAAAATCAGTGGAGGAAAAGGGACGATTTCAGGAGGAACTATGAACATTGCAACTATAGGTCATGCAAGCGCCAGTGAAGGCGCTTTCCATGTGACTTTAAGTGCTGATCTTGATATCTCCGGGGGTCTGATCACATTTACCCGTCCCAACTCCAATGCAGTTCCGTTCAACGACATTGAAATTTTGAATAGTACCGGAACAAAAACGATTACCGGTGGAACCTTCCAAATAGGAACTGCCACCACGCCTGCCGGAAGTACTTTTAAGGTAAACAGCGATATTCCACTTTATAATTTGACTGTTTTTAACAGCAATACCAAAGTTTCGCTGACCGACAACCTGACTGTAAATAATCAGCTTACCCTGAACGGGCAATTGTTGTTAAATGACAAAAATCTCACTTTAGGTATTACTGCACCATCAATTGCAGGCTCTCTGGGAGCCGCAGACGGAATGGTTGTTGCAGGTCCCGGCGAAATCCGGAAAATGATTTCTGCTAATGGTTCCTTCACTTTCCCGGTTGGTGACGTTACCGGAACAGCAGATTACACACCTGTAACACTGAACTTTACCAGTGGGACTTATGCTGCCGGAGCGTATGCAACTGTAAAGGTTTTTAACTCAAGACACCCAAACAACAACAATGCAACCAATTTTCTAAATCGTTACTGGGCCGTTACCACTTCAGGAATCACCAATCCGGTTTACAATGTTAACGCAACTTATACCAATACTGATGCAACCGGAGATGTTACAGGGTTTATCGTTGGAAGTTATTCTACTAACTGGTCGAAAATCATCGGTGCAACTTTTGGTTCAAATAATTTAACCATCACTGGTGCAACACAAGGTATAACATTCACTGCCTTAAGCGAACCGACAATTACCATCACCAACGTTCCAAATCCTGCTTTTGTTTGCAACAACTCACCCATAACTTTAACATCTACCACCACTGCAGACCCGGTAGCAACTTTTGCATGGACTTCAATTCCCGCAGGATTTACTGGTTCTACCCAAGATATTACCGTAACCCCAACCATCGCTGGCACTTACAACGTAATGGTTACTGTAACTGATGGCAATGGGTTTACTGCTGAAGATGAAATTACTGTAAATATAAATCCTTTGCCAACAGCAACAATCTCTGGAACTACTGCTGTTTGCCAGAATGCAATTGCTCCGAACGTAACTTTTACCGGTGCTACCGGAATAGCCCCCTTCACTTTTACCTATACGATCAATGGTGGATCGAATCAGGCATTAGCCACCACCAGCGGAAACAGCGTTACTATTGCAGCGCCAACTGGCACAGCCGGAACTTTTACCTATTCCTTGGTTAGTGTTCAGGATGCCAGTTCCACAACTTGTTCGCAAAGTCAGGCAGGTACAGCAACCATCACGGTCAATCCGACACCAACAGTTACCAATGCCGCGAGTGCAAGCACCTGCAGCGGAACAGGTCCGAATATTGCATTGACAGCAAGTACACCGAGCAGTTTTTCCTGGACAATCGGAACAATAACTGGTAGCATCACGGGAGCCAGTGCCGGATCAGGAGCAACGATCAATCAGGTTTTGACCAATCCAAGCAATGCAACAGCCGGCACCGTGCAATATGTCGTTACTCCAACTTCAACTACCGATTTATGTGCAGGGACGCCCTTTACCATTACCGTTACAGTTAAACCGATTCCTGTTGTAACGGCTACCCCTTCTTCTCAAACCTTTTGCACCGGTTCTTCAACTTCCATTTCGTTAACCAGTAGTGTTGTTGGAACCACCTTTGACTGGACTGTTGTTCAATCCGGAGTCTCTGGAGCATCTAACGGTTCAGGGGCAACAATTGTACAAACGCTGACCGCAACCGGAGCCTATGCAGGAACTGCCACTTATTCGATTATACCAACTGCGAATGGTTGTGCAGGATTGCCTGTTACTGTTGTCATTACTGTTAATACTCCACCTGCTATCACTCTTGATATTGCTGATCATTCTACCTGTAAAGATGTGGTGGTAACTTTTACTGCCGGTGCAAGTGGAACACCTACACCCACGGTACAGTGGTATGAAAACGGAAACCTCATGACTGGCCAAACCTCCATTACGCTAACCCTTACGGCAGCGCCAAATATGAATAATAATAAATACAAAGCTGTATTTACGAATATATGTGGAACTGCTACGACTACAGAAGCCAAACTAATCGTTGGGTCACCGTTAAATGTTGATGCAACAAATACTACTGTCATATCTTGTGATGGCAGCTCGGGTAGTGATGTTTATTTAACTGCTACTGCCAATGGAGGTAATGGGGTGCTTTTAGGGCAATGGTTGCGAAGTATAGATAATGGGGCTACCTGGCAAGTAATCCCGGGAACAACTGTTACAACCACGAATGGAAACCTTACTATCAATTATCAAATCTTAGGAGGTAACTCATCCTATTTGTATAAAGCTCAGTTTATTAATGGCGGATGTGCCGAAAGTTACAGCGGGATTCAAAAGTTAATTGTAGTCCCTAATTCCTCTATGACAAAACCTTCAGACCTGACAGTCTGTAACGGACAACCTTCAACTGCTATCGATTTTGGTGCTTTGGCTCCAAACGCGAACTACTTCAATTGGACGAACAATAATACAAGTATTGGCCTTGGAGCAAGCGGTACTGTAACCACTACCTTCCCTTCTTTTACTGCAACTAATGCAACCGCAAACCCAATCACAGCAACGGTTACAGTATATCCAATGTACACCGGTGGTACCAATCCTTGCCAGGGACTGCCTCAAACTTTTACCATCACAGTCAACCCAAGTCCAGCTGCTCCTGTTGGTGTTGATGGTGTCAGTTGTGGTCCGGGCACAGTTACGCTCACTACCTCAGGATGCACTGGTGGAACATTAAACTGGTACAATGCTGCAAGCGGGGGTTCGTTGATAGGTAACGGCAGTCCCTGGACAACCCCATTTCTGAATGCAACAACAGATTTTTGGGTATCCTGCACCATGAACAGTTGTGAAGGGCCAAGAACAAAAACAACTGTAATAATACGGCCTGTAGATCCGGGAACTATTGCTTCGAATCAATCCATTTGCTCCGGTACAGTTCCTGTTCTTTCAAGCTTAACGCCTGCAACTGGTGCTCCTAGTGTTACTCTCGATATTCAGTGGGAAATGAGTACTGATGGTGGAAGCACATGGACTGCTATCGGCGGCGCAACATTCCAGTCATATAGTCCACCGGCTTTAACTCAAACGACTTTGTACCATAGGAAGGTCACAGGTACGAAAGGAGGCCCTGGCTGGCCATGTATTGGATACTCCAATGTTGTTACTGTAACAGTTAATCCTACCCCAACTTGTTCAATAACTGGTTCTAATTCGGTTTGTTCTGGCTCGACCAATAGTTATACTTCAACAGTACTTCCTGCCGGAGGAACCGTAACCCATTTATGGACGATAACCCCCCTTGGTGCTGGTACAATTAGTGGTTCTAACACAGGCGCTACAGTTACTGTTATTGCAAATGCAGTATGTGCCACCTCAACTTTTACGATTACCGACAATAGTTCCAGAGATGGATGTACAACCAGTTGCTCGCTGGTTGTTACGGTTAATCCGCCCCCACTTCCTGTATTTAATGCACCTCCCGGAAATACCACCGTTGCTTGCGGAGCAATTCCAGCACCGTCCATATTGAGTTATACGAACAGTGGAACAGGAACTTGCCTCATAAGTGGTTCGGTTACATCAGTGCAGACATCTCCACCTGGCCCATGCGGTGGAACGGTAACCGAAACCTGGTCAGCAACAGATGCGTGCGGCAGGGCGCTTGCTCCGGTTTCAAGAATTATCACGGTTAGCCCGGCCGCATTGCCAACGATGACTGTACTGGGGTCTGTAACAGTTGCATGTGGATCAGTACCCGCAGCGAGTACCATAGCTTATACCAATGGAGGAGCAGGAGGATGTTTAATCAGTGGAACATCCAATCTTTCCACGTTTTCAGCACAGGCACCTGCTGGTGCATGTGGCGGAACGATCACCGAAACCTGGACAGCAACCGATGCCTGCGGCAGAGCGCTTGCTCCGGTTTCAAGAATTATCACGATCAGCCCATCGGCTTTGCCAACAATGACTGCACCAGGCGACATCACCGTAACTTGCGGTGCTGTACCTACTACGAGTACCTTAACTTATACGAATGGGTTAAGTGGAACATGTCTGATTACAGGCACTTCAACCACATCCACATCCACATTTACGACACTTGCAAGTAATTGCGGCGGAACAATTACCGAAACATGGACTGCAACTGATGCTTGCAACAGGCCACTTGCAACTGTCTCAAGAACAATAACGGTACAGGACAATAATAAACCTACGGTCACCGCCCAACCCCAAAATGGTTTTTCAGACTGCGTTTCAGTTGATCCGATGCTGGATGCCGGATTCATAGCATGGTTGGCTAATCAGGGCGGAGCGACAGCAACTGATGATTGTGATAATGCACTTGATTGGACGAATAACAGCGCTACCCAAACCTGGGTTATCAATCTGGTAAACCATACCAAAACCATAACAGTTACTTTTAAGGCAACCGACGATTGTACCAACTTTATTGAAACTTCACCAGCAACTTATACCTTGAATGATGATCTGCCTCCAACCATAGATTGTCCCGTAAATTTAACTGGTACTGAGCCTGATCTGTTCGAAGATTTTGTTTCGGGCAATGGTTGTACCTGGATTCCAACAACTATTCCTAACCCAACTTTTAATGATATATGTGGAGTAACAAAACTGACCTATGTTCTTTCAGGAGCTACTGTTGGCGTTAGTCCGGCAACAGGGTTTAATTATGTAAGTGGCGCTACGCTCAACTTAGGTATCACAACAGTAACCTACACGGCACATGATGCAGCGGGCAACAGCAGACAATTTCTGTGTTGAGGTATTTAGTGTTAGCTACCAAATAGATGCTGACCCGGTGGTATCGGTTCCGGTAGTAGTTGGGTCACCCATACCGCCGATCAGCCGGAGGTTTACAGTTGGGTTGCACACAATAACCTGGACAATTGTTAATGCCTCCGGAACACCTTATACTTGTACTCAGACGGTTACCGTAACCGACAGTCAACTTCCAACAATTACCTGTCCGGTAAGCAGTAACGTCACTGATCCTGATCTGTTCGAAGATTTTGTTTCGGGCAATGGCTGTATCTGGATTCCTGTAGGTATTCCTAACCCAACTTTTGGTGACAATTGTACTGTTGTTGCAGTTACTTATACGCTTTCAGGAGCTACTGTTGGCGTTAGTCCGGCAACAGGGTTTAATTATGTAAGTGGCGCTACGCTCAACTTAGGTATCACAACAGTAACCTACACGGCACATGATGCAGCGGGCAACAGCAGTGCACCCTGTGCGATCAGGGTTTGGATTAAAAATATAGCCAATCCGCGATTTACAGTAACGTGTCCGGCAGGCACAGATAAAGACATTGTAGTTTCAGCCGAAACAGGAGTATGTGATGCAGCGGTAACAGTACCATCGCCTGTAATCGACAATTTCTGTGTTGAGGTATTTAGTGTTAGCTACCAAATAGATGCTGACCCGGTGGTATCGGTTCCGGTAGTAGTTGGGTCACCCATACCGCCGATCAGCCGGAGGTTTACAGTTGGGTTACACAATATAACCTGGACAATTATCAGTGCATCCGGAACACCTTACACCTGTATCCAAAAGGTGACGGTTACCGATATGCAACTTCCGTCCTTGACTTGCCCGGCAAGCAAGATTGTTGCAGCAGATAACGGGAAAAGCTTTGCATCAAATGTACAGGTACTTCCACCTACCTACAGCGACAATTGCCCCAATGCGGTGTTGACCTGGATCATGACAGGAGAAACTACCGGAACCGGTACAGGCGACCCATCGGGTATAAACATTGTTCCAAGCCCCAACACGTTTAATGTGGGAGTTACCACCATTAGGTACACGTTGACCGATGTAAGTAACAACCCTGTTACCTGTTCGTTCACCATTACAGTTACCTCGCAACCCGACATTACCTGCTTGCTGGACATCGTTCACGATACCGACCCAGGAGAATGCAACTATACGGTTAACCCTGGAGCGCCTGTTTTGAACGACGGGGCACAACCCATTGACTGGACCTATACCATTGGCGGTGGATTACCTGTAACTTTTGTTGGAAGCATTGGAAATCCAGGTCCTCCAGACATTGGCGATTACGATTTCCCGGTGGGGATTACAACCATTACCTGGACGGCGACCAATTCTTCGGGCAGCGATCAGTGTACGCAAACCGTTACAGTAGCCGATAATGAACCGCCAACATTCACCACAGCCAACACGGTAAGCTATTGTGTGGAAAATATCCAGAACGCGGTTTATAATCCGACTCCAAATCTTTCAATTACGCCGGAATATGACGATTTAACTACACCGCGGCCCGAATACTACCGATTAACCGCAACAAGTAAACTTTTAGACCTCGATCCAGTGGCAAACAATTTTAACGATAACTGCTGTGCCGACAATTTATTGATCATTCACTGGGAAATTATTTTCGCCTCAACACCCAATCCTGCAACGGCTGCACATGAACTGGTTACAAAACCTGCCATACTTGGTCAAACAGGTCAACCCTCAGCTTATGGTGATATTGATTTCCCCGGCGATGGGGTGAATTTTACGGATATCATCCATCAGATAAACTACTGGCTGGAAGATTGCAATGGAAATCCTGCCTCTAACCCAGTCATACATACAGTTAACATCATTATAAAACCACGGCCAAACGTAGTAAAAGTGCCATAATATTTAAACCCTAAAATAAAAAAGTATGAAACAAGAACTTAAAAAAGTAAAAAGCACTGAAAGCCAAAACCGGTTAAACATCAAGGATATTTGTACCGGTCGAATCAAAATCGCAGGAAGTATAAACGCGAAAGTGCCTGCATCCAACGGTACTTCAAACATCTTCCTGATCCAAAACCAAGGGAAAGCGCCGCCAGGCCGCCCACGTAGTCCGGGCTTAGGCTTTGAGAAGCCCCCGGACAATAAGGCTGGCCCGCCTCGGGGCTTCCCCCTCTCTTTTCAAAGAGAGGGGCCAGGGGTGAGTTCGGCGCAAAGCCAAACTAATTATTCGATTGAAATACAACAAATTAATACAACTAAATATTCAAATTTTTACAAACATTTAATTTTTTTTATCATGAAAAAGCAAATTTTAATTTTCACGGTTTTTGTATTGGCTCTTTTTGCCAGTACTAAGTCTTTTGCACAAGACCTTAATTACATCCCTGCTACAGCCTGCGCCCCTGTAACAGCTATACCCTGTGCAGTTGCAGACGCATTACACCCAATTCCTGGGAATACTTATACCTATACGGTAACAGTTGCTCCAGGTGTTACTACAGGCTATATTCAATGGTTTGCATATAATGCAACTACAACTGGTACTCTTATTACAGGGGGTTCAATGGCAGCTGCAATTGCAGCTGCAGAAGCTAATGGAGGAGCAAGTCAATATCTTTTATCTGCTGGTGCAAATTATAATTTGACTACAAGCACAAGTAATTCAATTACTGCTTCTTGGCAATCTTTTGATGGCACTGCAAGACAAATATTATTGGTAGCCTATGTTAAGGGAGAAGGTGGCTGTTCCGACAATATTGAAGTATTTCGTATTCAGCCAACTTTTTCATTTACTCTTGATATTGCAGGTTTAATGCCTTCAGGTGCATTGCCTGTTTCTGGAAATGCAGTTGAATGCGTAACTCCAGTTCAGTCGGCTGTTTATACTGCTCCAAATTTGACAATGGATTATGGTGACAATTATGTATTCTTTACTGTAACCGCCGCAAATTTTGTTCATTCATGGACCCCAACATTTACGATCCCAACTAACACTACAGCAACTACTGTTGCTGTTTCAGATATTACATGGGCTTACCCAACTGAAGCTGTTAAAACTGCTCCTCTTGGAACATGGAATGCTGCGACTGCCCCTGTGTTGGCTGTGGCTGGTAGTGGAGCGGTTGGTGCTGGTGGTGAATGTATCATTGTTAGGGTACATTTGGATCATGGAGCCAACGAAAATGATGCTGCTGGTGCCATTACTATTGGTGTTGATGGTGTAATGTATAACGTCCCAACAACTAATTATGGTAATGCAGCTCTGCAAGATTTGGACCCTGGTGCAGCACCCGGACCATGTACCAATACTGTAACAGATGCAGCAACTTACGATCTAACTCCAAGACCTGCAATTACAACAACTGCTCCTCTCGTATTTGAAAATAAAAACTAATGTTTTGATCGAGTATGTTTTTTCATGAAACCCTATACTTTTTCCGGTTGGAAGCCTCCCCCAACCCCTCCACAGGAGGGGGGAAGGAAAGGCCGGCCGGGGAAAGGATGGTGGATTTATTCTTCCCAAATCCTTTCGGGGTTTCGAACCACCGAAAGATAAGAAAGGAAAAAGCCCCCTTCCCAATTTCCTGCCTTTCGGCAGGAACTCCAAATGGGGGAAAGCTTGTGCTTCGAGCGAGAGGGTTGGTTGAAAAACAACAGTCCGGGATTTCAGATCACCGGAGCTATTCGAATTAGAACAAGAAAAATAAACAATCCGCCGGGAGGCGGACAAGTGATGAATAACCAATATTCAATATCCAAACCGGAATCTGTTCGCAAACCGAACTTGAAACATGGAATTTGGAACTTGAAACTTTTAATGAAAGGAGAAATGCCCATGAATAAAGGTCGGACGCCGGAAATCCAAAATTGCAAATCCATGGAAAAGTCCGGAGGAAAGCCAAAAAGAGAAGCCCCCTTCCTGTTCCCCCAAGGGGGAATGATGTCGCTTCGGGGGAGAGGGTTCGGTTGAAGAAGCGCCTCAATAAATGGGTGGATTGCAATGTCTTTCCACCAGAGAATGATGATTGATGAGATACGGGTTTCGGGTTACGAACTCCGTGATCCGCCAAGTGGCGGACTGTGCATCGCCAAAAGGCGAATGTGTTTAAAAATAAAATAGCTAATCCGCCAGGAGGCGGACAAGTGATGAATATTCAATATATCTGTCGGCCAAACAGGCAGGCCATAACCAGTGATGCTGATCGGAGCATTCTTGCTCCCTCCCCCTGCGGGGAGGGCTGGGGTGGGGCTATCCATAAAGGTCGGGGCGATCTATGGCGCACATCCGGTTCAAGGGGCGACCCGCCGGCAGTTTGCGAAGCTCGTGGCGATCCACCCTGGATGTACACTCCCAGAGGCGATCCTCCGATCAATACCGAACCGAGGGGCGATCCACCTGAATTAATCCGAACCAGAGGTCATCCACCTGAGATCAGGAATGCGAGAGATGGGCCCACTGGGGCAAACGGAACGAGGGGCAAACCTCCGGAGATGAAAACCAGAAGAAACAATTCTTTTAAAGAAGAATTGGTATTCAGGATATTAGCTGGTCCAATTGGGCCGCATGGGAGAGGTATGCCCGGACGGGAAGGGATAGTGAAACCACTTTCGGGGTCTGAAACCACCGAAAGGGTTGGAAGGGTTGAAAGGAAAGTTACCCCATCGGCGGTTTTACACCCCGAAGGAGGTTATATGACAAAAAAATATAAACCTGAAACCCAGTTTTCACATCTTTTTAATTCATACGCCCAGGCTTATAATAAACGATTTGGTCGAACCGGAAGTCTGTTTCAACATCCTTTTAAACGAAAGCTTATTTCGCACGAACGGTATTTAAAACATGTGATTCTATACATCCATAATAATCCCGTCCACCATGGCTTTTGCAGTCAAGCTATGGAATATCCCTGGTCGAGTTATCTGAGTTGCATTTCAATAAAACCGACCAAATTGAAGCGTGATGCGGTGATAGGTTGGTTCGATAGTGATGCGAATTTTAAAAATGTACACAATGAAAAAATTGATTTTGAAAAGATTGAAAAATGGCTCGGTATAAACGAATAAAAAAGAAATGAAACGAACAGATTGCTTCTCCCGAGAACTCGGGATCGCAATGACGGGGAACAGAGCGCTAACCTTTGCCGGACATCAAAGGAAAAGACACAATGGTCGAATTGAAAAAGTTGTTCGGGGGTTTATCGCTGTATCGGACGGAATGGGACGCATGGATTGAAAAAGCATTAAACTGAACAGATAAAATACAGAGGAATGACAAAGGAAACAGGCAGAAAAAAAGAAGATAAATGAATGATTTTTTGCAAATAGTCCAATTGATTCAAGCCACACGCTACCGGGCTTTGATCTCAATAAACAGCGAGTTGGTAAATCTTTACTGGCAGGTTGGTCAATACGTTTCAATGCGTTTGGAGAAAGCCTCCTGGGGTGATGGGACGGTGGCCGAATTGGCAGAATATATCAAAAAGCATCATCCAGAAATCAAAGGATTCGACAAAAGGAACCTTTATCGCATGTGCAAGTTCTATCAATCCTATAACGATATGCTATTTGTCGCACCACTGGTGCGACAAATTCAAGAAGTTGATAATGAGCCGATAATAATTGTGTCACCACTGGAACCACAATTACAGGATACATCATCAGGCTTGAACGACTTAAGCGATATTCGAAACACCCTATTGGCTCAAATTAGCTGGTCGCATCATTTGATTATCATGGGGCGTTGCAAAACTGCGGATGAAAGGGAATATTATGTCCGGCTTTGCATCAGGGAACATTACAGCAAACGCGAATTAGGCCGTCAAATCAATAGTTCAACATTTGAACGGGTGATGTTAGGCAATGCCAAATTACCCGAAAGCATCCGAAAATTGCCGCAGGAAATGACCAATGTTTTAAAAGACAGCTATGTATTTGAGTTCCTTAATTTGCCGGAACCTTATATTGAGAACGATCTGCGCAAGGCATTGCTGCACGAATTAAAGCAATTTATTCTTGAATTGGGTCCCGACTATCTGTTTGTAGGAGAAGAGTTTCCAATTAAAGTTGGCAATCGCGATTTTCGGATCGATCTCGTGTTTTTTCATCGCACATTACAGTGTCTGGCTGCTTTTGAGTTAAAAACAGACCGTTTCGAACCCGAATATCTGGGGAAAATAAATTTTTACCTTGAAGCGCTCGACCGCGATGTACGCAAATCAAATGAAAATCCGAGTATTGGCGTGTTGCTATGTAAAGACCGGGACGAAGAAGTGGTGGAATATGCGATGAGCCGAAGCCTTAGCCCAACAATGGTTGCCCGGTATCTGACACAAATGCCTGAAAAGAAATTATTGCAACAGAAACTGCACGAACTGTTTGAAAATGAGGAAAAATAATATTGATTAATGTTTGTGGAGAATAAAAATGAAACAAAAAAAATGATGAATAACCAATATTCAATAACCAAACCGAACACGGTTGTGCTACGGACCTGGAACTTGGTCCGCCATCTGGCGGATGGAATTTGAAACTTTTGAGATGAAGAAACTCTTGTACATAGCACGTTATCCGGCATTGGCAGCCCTGCTGCTTCTGCTGCTGGCTTTGGCTCCTGCCATGGCCCAGAACGTCGTGTACCAGGGCGAAACCACTACTTTAACAGTTGATCAAATGCCGGGCGATAGTTACTTCTGGGAAATTTATAGTGACGGAACAGTTAACTTTGCTACAGTGCCAGGAAATTGTCCGGTTACATCTGCTATTTTTGTGGGAGGCAATACCGGGACCAGTGTTGATGTTAAGTGGTTACAACCTGGCATCTATTTCTTTAAAGTTACGGCGCAAGATATAACCGGCTGTACCAATAATATTAAAATAGGGATGGTCGAGGTGAAGCCATCGATACCAACAGCGGTACTGACACAACCTGATCCGGATTGGATATGTATTGGAGATCAGGCTTTTCTTGAAGTCACACTTACAGGGGTTGCTCCATGGGAATTTACCTATACCGACGGGACCAGCTTCTGGACTGTGAAAAATATTGCCGGCGTAAGCTATCAGTTACAGCTTAGCCCTAAAGCAACAGCCCAATACTGGATAACCTCGGTGAAAGATATAAACGGGACAAACCCGGCGCCTTCGGCCCGCGTGTTGGTAGTTGTTAATCCGAAACCTGAAAGTTCAAAAATATACCAACATGAACCGTAGTGAAATTTTAAATGATGAATAAGGAGTGTTGAATTTTAAATGTTGAATTTTAAGTGTTGAAGAAGGAATGAGGAATGTTGAATTTTAAATGTTGAATTTTAAATTATGAATTAGGTGAATCAAGAGTTGAAGATAAAAGAATTTTAATTCCGAAGGCATGATAGGATTATAGCCAAATAATGTACAGAAAAGTTAAAATACCGAAGGTATGGCATGATTATATCACCACTTCGTGGTTTAAGAGCGCTTTTTTAATCATTTTCTATAATCATAGCAACCCTTCGGGTTTGAAAATTCAACTCTTGATTCGCGTGAATGTTGAATAAGAAATAAGGAATAAGAATGGAGGAATATGAGAGCGTATAAATACATATTTGCAATGGTACTTCTGATCGCTGCTTTACAGGTAGCCGGGCAGTCGTATGTGATTGATCAGGTATGTGTAGGCTCCGTCAGGCAATACCGGATCGAGGGAGAGGCCGGCTCTACCTACAATTGGTTATTAAAGAATGATGTAACACAAGTCAATGTTCCGATTCCCAATTCTTCAGGAACACCTTTCACAAAAACAAACGGGAAGACCATTTACGGAAATGAAATCTCTATTGAATGGAAACAAACCGGCACGTTCAACCTGTCAACTGTCCAGACTTCATTGCTCGGATGCGACACCCTGGAACAGGGACTGGTGGAAGTATATGATATACCCACAGTAATGGCAGGAACCCCCTTAACAGTCTGTATTGATATGAAGGTTGGCCTGACCACTGCTTTTGCAACGAATCACAGCAGTTTACTCTGGACCTCAAATGGAGACGGAACCTTTGACAATCCGCTTGCTTTGCATACCAGCTATAATATTGGCCCGAATGATGCAATTGCCGGCAGTGTGAAGCTTACGCTTACCGCACAGGGAAAAGGAAATGGTACATCGTGTAATCCGGTTTCTTCAACCTTAACTGCAACTTTAAAAATTATACCCAAACTGGTGATCAACAACCCTGCAGAAGTTTGCCTGCCAGTAACGGTTGATCTTAGAACAGCGATAGCAGCAGGCAGTGACTCTGATTTAAGCTTCGAATACTTTACTGATTCTTTGGCTACCATAACCCTGGCTAATTATATGGCCGTAAATAAAAGCGGCACTTATTACATCCGGGCTACCAGTAACTCAACCGGTTGCGCCGTAATGAAACCTGTAAAGGTTAAATTTACCAAACAAATTGTTCCTTCATTTGCACATATTCCTGAAGTTTGCCTGAACAGCGCCAATCCACCTGTTTTGCAGCCATCAGATTTTCAGGGAATCGGAGGCTCCTGGTTGCCCTCAGTCGTTCTGACGGATAAGCTGGGAAAATTTCCGTATAAATTTACGCCTGATCCGGGCCAATGTGCCAAAGACACCACTTTCTGGATTGAAGTAAGTAATTCAATCAAGCCCGTATTTAACTTACCTGTCAGTTTGTGTTTGGGTGATGCACCTTTAAGCTTGCCAACTGTTTCAAGCAATGGTATTTCCGGGATTTGGAGCCCTGCCATTGTCAACGCCAGTTCAACCGGAATTTTCACATTTACCTTTACCCCTGATCCGGGACAGTGCGGTGTAACACTGTCCGTTCAAGTTACCATTACTCCTCCGGCAAGTCCGCCAACGTTTACATTCCCGGAAATTTGTGTAGGAAGTATTCCTCCTGCTTTGCCAACAAGATCGAATGAAGGAGTTACCGGCACCTGGAACCCGGCCATCATTTCAACGGCTACGGTTGGAATCATGAACTATACCTTCACCCCATTTTCAGGCCAGTGCCGGCAAATCCGAATCGAACCAATCGAAGTGATTGATAAAACTATACCTGTGTTCGATCAGCCTGGGCCACTCTGTTTGAATAGCGCCCCTGTCGTTTTACCAACTACTTCTAAAAACGGTATTACAGGAACATGGGCTCCTTCAACGGTTACAACCAATGTGCCGGGTAAATTCACCTTCACATTTGTTCCTGCATCGAATTTGTGTGCAACGGGTTTGACTATGGATGTCGAAATTTATCAGGAGATAAAACTTGTCATTACAGCCGACCCATTACTGACCTTTGGGGGAACAACCAATGTGACGGTAACCTCAACCGGAGGATCAGGAACCTACACTTCAGGAACAGGGACTTTTATCCGTTCAGCCGGATTGCACCCTTTTACTGTGACTGATGATCATGGATGTTCAGGCTCAGGAACGGTATTTATTCAAAATCCTCAGGATTTGGATGTTACTACAACTGTTAAACCCATGAAGTGTGCCGGCTCTCTTGCTGAAGTTGCCGTAACTGTTACCGGAGGAACAGCTCCTTATACTTTCAGTTATACGGGCGGCGATCCTTCGTACATACCATTTAATTTGAATACCTTTCTGGTAAGGGCATCAGCTAATCCTTATGTATTTGCGGTTACCGACAGTAACGGATTGCGTGGAGAATCTCTTCCATTACTGATTAGCGACCCTCCCGGATTTAAGCTGACAGATTCAATGACTGAACCATTGTGTTTCGGAGGGAGTGACGGAACGGTAACTGTTACCGCGACTGATTGGGTTGGAACAGTATCCTACCAGTGGAATGACCTGCTAAAACAAACTACTGCTACAGCTACCGGTTTAATAGCGGGAAGTTATACGGTAACTGTAACCGACGATTGTGGCCCGAAACAGTTAACCCTCATGGTGACTGAACCGCAGGCAATTACCTTAACTGCCCTTGGAACCGGCAGCCAATGCCCTGGTTTTGATGGGAGTATTCAATTTGTAATTACTAATATTCCCGATGGAATTTATAATATTTCACATTCGTCAGGACAATTTAATTCCGTCACATTTTCAGGAGGAAAATCTACCCCTATTTCGGCTGCTCCGGGCAGCTATACTGATTTGAAAATCTCATACAATGGCTGTATTTCTGCAAATGGGGTAAATGCTACAGTAAATCAGGCTCCTGTTCAGCTCACCGACTTTTTTGTTATTCATCCGACCTGTAAGGTTTCTTCCGGAGCAGTACTTATAACCAATCCCAAACCAAATTCAGGATTTGAATACCGTGTTGACAATGGTACCTATCAGGCTTCTGCAACTATTGCCGGATTAGCATCGGGTGTTCACCAGCTTTTAATCAGGAAGCTGAGTACAGGATGTGAAACTGACACAACGTTTACAATCAACGCTCAACCAGTCACACCGGCTAATCCAACGGCCATCCCGGTTTCGGCAGTTTGTGAAACCAGCCCTGTGCAAACACTCCATGCCAATAGCGGTATTGCCCCTCCTCCTGCCGGGACTACCATTATCTGGTACGACAAAGCCACGGGGGGCAATGTTGTTGCTTCGCCAATCCTGAATAAGCCCGGAAGCGTAACTTACTTTGCCGAAGCAACCAATGGAATATGCACCAGCCCGGGCCGGACCCTGGTTACACTGAGTATAATTCCAATGCCTGTTGCCCCGGTAAGTTCAGGAGATTTGCAGGTATGTGTGAGTTCACCGGCTGTAATGCTCGATGCCCGGAATGCTATTCCCGCCGGAAGTAAAAATATGATTTGGTACGATAGCCCGGTTGGTGGTAATGTGGTGGCTTCACCGACATTAAACACCATAAAGACAGTCACTTATTATGCCGTAGAGTCAAATGGTATTTGTGCCAGCGCGCCACGTACCCCGGTAAAACTGACTATATATCCATTGCCCGCCAAACCTGTTGTGGCAATGGCTGCTATGCCTAAATGTACTGATACTTATGGCGTGATTGAAGTAAAAACCCCGATAGGTCCTGAATATGTTTATAGTATTGACAACGGGCCTTATCAATCATCAACAGTTTTCAACAATAGCCCGGGAAGTCACTTTTTCAGGGTAAGAAATACCAATACCAAATGCGAGTCAGATACAACAGTTATTAAGGTCCCCGCGATACCACTTGTTCCAAAGATAAAAAAGCTTACTGCTGAAGATTGTATTTGTTTTGGTGATTCAGGCAGGATGAGTTTCGATTTTGAAAATGTTGCGGATGGAAGCTATGTAATCATCTATCTGGGAGGCAAATTTGAAAATGTTAAAGTATTGAATGGTAAAGCTCAGTTTAAGGCCGTGGCCGGAAATTACAATGTACTGGCTATTGAAGCCAATGGATGTACTTCATCCGAAAATTGGAATGTAACAATTAAGCAACCCGACCGCATTTCGGTTAGCGCTGTTATTACTGAAATTGATTTAAAATCTCAAACGCAGAGCGCTATCAATATTAGTATTACCGGGGGAACAGGATTCTATAAGACCATTTGGGCCCCTGATGCCACAATTTCATTCCCGGGAGCCACTACTGAAGATATTTCCAATTTAACTAACGGTAAATATTTAGTAACCGTTACTGACCAGAATGGTTGTCAATATCTGGATACGCTAATTATTCCAACACCTAATTTGCCACCAATCGCAACCAATGATGAGTTTTTTGCCGGATGTTCGGGAGTATCAGGAGATATAGTTTATGGCGATAACGGTTTCGGAAAGGATTATGATCCGGAAGGAGATACTCTTTTTGTTGACCGGACCCTGATTGAAATTCCGAAACACGGCACCTTAATCCTGAATCCTGATCAATCCGGAAAGTTTACCTATATGGCCGATCAGGGATATACCGGGACAGATCAATTCCAGTACGTAGTTTTTGATGTGAAGAAGAATACCAGTAACCCGGCCAAAGTTCTTATTCATGTCGTTTCTGATTTTGATTGCGACGGAATACAGGATGAACTCGATCCGGATGCTGATGCCGATGGAATCCTGAATGTGGATGAAGTTTCTGCTGGTCAGGATTGGAAAACTGCCGATACCGACGGCGATGGCCACCCGAATTGGCTGGACATTGACGCGGACAACGATGGGCTGGTAGATATTTATGAAGGGCAGAGCACGGCAGGGTATATTGCTCCATTGAACATGGATACCGATCACGACGGAATTGATGATGCCTTTGATACCGATCAGGGCGGTACCCGCGTTATTCCGGTTGATACAGATTCCGCATTATCGGATGGAGACGGAATTCCTGATTTTCTGGATGCTGACTCGGATAATGACTGGGTGCCTGATTACATTGAAGGTCATGATTTAAATGCCGATGGCAAACCCGACTTTGCGCTTGGGGGAAAAGACGCTGATGCCGATGGATTGGACGATGGATTTGATACCGTAAACAGGTTCGCTTCCCAAAATGCCAACATGACCGGGAGCAATGCTGCCATGCAGGATTTCGATGGCGACGGACAGACTGACTGGCGTGATGAAAACGACGACAACGACCAGTACCTGACCCGTTTTGAAGATTTGAATGTGGATGGGAATTATAGCAACGATGATATGGATTTTGACGGACATCCTGAATATCTGGATTATGGAAGGGATTGCGATTTGTTTATTCCTGAAGCATTCTCGCCAAACGAAGATAATATTCACGATTACTTCCAGATCTATTGTATTAATCACTTCCCGAATGCCAAAATGTATATTTTTGATCAGTTGGGAAATAAAATCTACGAGAAAGATCATTATGGAAATATGGAATTCTGGGGAACAGCCGACCGTGCATGGTGGGATGGAAGAACGGCCAATCGTTCAGCATCGGTAAATGATGGAAAAGTTATCCAGGGAACCTATTACTATGTTCTTCAGTTGGGCAATGGTGAAGTCAAAAAGAGTTTTGTATTTGTGTCGTATTAGTAAAAAGTGCCTAAAGTGAACTAAAGATTGGAGTGCCTAAAGTTTCGATGGTACCTCCACCATTGGCTCACCAAATGAAAGGAAAGCTAGGAACTCTTGAGCTGTCTGCCTTTAGCTCCGTAGGGGCGAAATATTTGTAGCCCGGGCTTCGACGTGAGCTCAGCCGAACGGCAAAACGACGAAGGAGTGACGCCCCGGGTATGAAAGAACGAAAAAAAACCGTCCGCGCGAAAGGATTTTTCAAGGCATCAACCTCTTTTCGGACGGAATTGAATTCGTGATCAAAATTGTAGCTCCGTAGGAGCGAAATATGTATAGAAAACATCAATGACCGATGTCAGCCGTCCGCGAAATGACATTAGAAAAACGAACATTTTTTTCGGACGGAATGGGTAAATTTGGTATTAAAAGGAAGTTAGTTAAATGAATGGTTAGAAGGTTTATTCATATTAATCTGTTGATTTTTTTCTTTTTGCTCGCAGTTCCGCAGGCAAAAGGACAGGAATTTCCATGGTCGTTGCAGTATATTTCGAATATGCATATGGTTAACCCCGCATTTGTTGGTATGTGGGATAAAGCAGGATTGTTAGTTTCAACCCGCCAGGATTATGCATCAATCAAAGGGGCAACCATGTATCAGCAATTTTCAATTCATTCGACAATAAAAAACCATTCGAGTGGGATAGGCCTTGATGTGATAAAAAGATATGTTGGTATTGAAAGGCAACTTTTTTTTACCGGCAATTATGCTTTTCAAATCCGGCTCGATATGTATAATTATCTGCGCTTTGGGCTTAAAGCTGGCATTTTAAACTATGGCAACGATTTGACCAGGTACGATTTATATCCGGATCATATTTCAGATCCTGAATTTCAGAATGATATTCAAAATTATAACATGACTGTGGTTGGTGTTGGAGGTGTATTTTTTAACGATCATTTATACATTAGCCTTTCTGCGCCACGTTTGATAAATAACACATTTAATGTAAATCGTAGTGGATATTCATCCATGCAGGAATTTAAAACAGTTTACCTGTCAGGAGGGTATGTCTTCAAAATGCCTCTGGGTATCCTGTTAAGACCAAATTTGCTGATAGTCGGAACAGCGGGCAGGTCAATCCACTTCGATGCAGCAGCCGTAGTGTATTTGCCAGCTAACCTTCAGTTAGGGCTGAATCTCCGGAGCAATGGCTCATCATGTCTATCAGGGCAATTTACTTTCTCAAATAATATAAGGATTGGTTTTGCGGCCGATTATGCAATTTATCAGGATATTCGAAAATTTCAGGTTGGGACCTATGAATTCCTGGTTGGATACGACTTTAATATATACCGGAAAGCAGGCAGGCCCAGTTATTTTTAATAATTTAATTTCCCATCTCGGATAAGAACTTGATTCGCACCAGCCGGATATCATCTTCCGAATAATCATCTTCACCAAGTTCTTTGAGGGCGGCATCAATGCTATCATCTTCGGCTTCGCGGAAATATTCAAATATTTCTTCCTGATGTTCTTCATCAAGTGTTTCGTCTATGTAATAGTCAATGTTTATTTTCGTGCCCGAATTCACAATGGCTTCAAGTTCTGAAATTAATTCTTTCAGGTCGATACCTTTCGAATCAGCAATATCGTCGAGCGAAATTTTACGGTCGATGCTTTGTATAATGCCTACTTTCATTTTCGATTTATTTGCAACACTTTTGACCACCATATCCTGTGGTCGGTCTATTTCGTTTTCCTCGACATAGGCCATAATCAACTCGACAAACTCCTTTCCGTATCGTTTGGCCTTGCCTTCGCCAACACCCTGTATATATTTCAACTCTTCAAGCGTGATCGGATATTGCAGGGCCATATCGGCCAATGACGGATCCTGAAAAATGACAAACGGAGGCAATTTAAGCTTTTTCGAAATCTTTTTCCTCAGATCTTTGAGCATCGAGAATAATTCCGGATCGCCGGCGCCACTGGCCTGCGCTGCTGCCGCATTGGCTTCTTCCTCGATGGCATCATAGTCGTGGTTGCGAACCAACAGGAAGTCAACAGGGTTTTCCAGGAAGTCGTAACCTTTTTGGGTCATTTTCAGCAAGCCATAATTTTCGATGTCTTTGCTGATCAGTCCGGCAATCATACTCTGCCTGAATACGGCATTCCAGAATTTCTCACCGTGATCGTTACCCGAGCCAAATGCTTCGAGTTCGTAATGACGGAATGATTTAACAGCGGCTGTTTTTTTACCTGTCAGAACATCCGACAAATGTTCGGCCTTGTATTTTTCCTTAACTTCGATAATGGCTTCCAATGCCCGGCAAATTTCATCTTTGGCTTCAATCTGTTCTTTCGGGTTAATACAGTTGTCGCAGTTACCGCATGGTTCTTCCAGCTTCTCACCAAAATAATTCAGAAGGATGATGCGGCGGCATATAGCAGATTCAGCATAAGAAGCAGTATCGAGCAACAATTGGCGTCCGATTTCCTGTTCGGCTACCGGTTTCCCCTGCATAAACTTCTCAAGCTTCTGGATATCTTTGGCCGAATAGAGTGTGATACATTTACCTTCACCCCCATCACGCCCGGCACGTCCGGTTTCCTGGTAGTAGCCTTCCAGGCTTTTGGGGATATCGTAATGAATGACAAAGCGGACGTCGGGTTTGTCTATTCCCATTCCAAAAGCGATGGTTGCCACAATCACATCAACGTCTTCCATCAGAAATTTATCCTGATTTCCTGAACGGGTTGCCGAGTCCATTCCTGCGTGATAAGCCAGGGCCTTTATGTTGTTTACAACAAGGGTTTCAGTCAATTCTTCTACTTTCTTTCGGCTAAGGCAATAAATAATTCCCGATTTCCCTTCATTTTCCTTGATGAATTTAATGATCTGGGATTCGGGTTTCGACTTTGGTTTTACCTCATAATAAAGATTGGGACGGTTGAACGATGCCTTGAATACATTCGCGTTCAACATTCCCAGTGTCTTTTGTATGTCGTGTTGTACTTTTGCTGTTGCTGTCGCGGTTAGTGCGATAAGCGGAGCGTTCCCAATCTCCGAAACAATGGGTTTAATGCGCCGGTATTCAGGCCTGAAGTCGTGCCCCCATTCCGAAATACAGTGAGCCTCATCAATGGCATAAAAAGAAATTTTGACATTCTTCAGAAAATCAATATTGTCATCTTTGGTCAAACTTTCAGGAGCGACGTATAGTAATTTGGTTTTACCACTCATCACGTCATCGCGCACTTTTTGGGCAGCAGCCTTGGTAAGCGACGAATTTAAAAAATGGGCAATGCCATCTTCGGTGCCAAAACTCCGGATGGAATCAACCTGATTCTTCATTAAAGCAATCAAAGGGGAAATAATGATGGCTGTCCCCTCCATAATAAGCGCCGGTAACTGGTAGCACAAAGATTTCCCTCCTCCCGTAGGCATCAATACAAACGTATCATTGCCGCTCAGGACGCTTTTAATCACTTCTTCCTGTTGGCCTTTAAAACGATCAAATCCAAAATGTTTTAGGAGATGTTCAGTTAATATATATTCTATTCCCATAAAAAAGACCGGTTAACAGACTAAAAAATAAATCACAATTTATATATGTATCCCGAAGGTATATAAAATAACTATCAAATTGCAATCCCTTTAATTGAATTTAAATACTTTTGGCCCGCCTTTAAGTAAATTTAAGATATAGCATAACTTTTGAATTAGGATTATAAGCTATATTTGTGCGAATTTATAAAACCCGGTCAGCCCAATTATTTCCTGAATCATGTCTGAAGAAACCACCAGAGAAGAACAATCAACGAAGAAGAAAAACAAAAAGGCAGAAAGGACTGAAATGTCATTTCTCGATCATTTGGAAGCTTTGAGATGGCACATCATCCGGTCAGTTATTGCTATTTTCGTTTTGGCAATCCTTGCATTTATTTACAGCGATTTCGTTTGGAATTCGATCATTTTAGCGCCAAAAAGTCCTGATTTCTGGACTAGCCGTATGGTGATAAAACTAAGCAGTATTTTTGGAATGCAGTCAAACGGGTTAAACAGCCATCCCCTTCAACTCATCAATTTCAATATGTCGGGCCAATTTATGGTTGATGTATGGACGGCCATCATTGCTGGTTTTATTGCAGCATTTCCTTATGTAGTCTATCAATTCTGGAGTTTCATCAGACCTGCGCTCTATGAAAATGAAAGAAAACATGCTTCAGGGGCAGTTGCTGTCATGTCGGGACTTTTTCTTATTGGAGTTTTATTTGGTTATTATTTGATTGTACCCTTCTCTCTTGATTGGTTGGGCTCATACAGCATCAGCAAGGAAGTAGTTAATCAGATCAATATACTTTCATACATTAGTTCAGTGACTTCTATTGTGATAGCCGGAGGCGTATCTTTTGAATTGCCCGTTATCGTTTACTTCTTAAGCAGGGTAGGTTTACTCACACCAAAATTTCTTCGGAAATACCGGAAGCACTCCTATGTCGTATTATTAATTGTAGCAGCAATTATTACGCCCCCGGATGTACTTAGCCAGATGCTGGTAGCTATTCCATTAGTTATTTTGTATGAGATAAGTATTGTTATCTCTTCACGGGTTGAAAAAGCCCGCCAACTCAAAATGGACGAAATTTAAAACTGCGGTCAAATGAAGCTTCGAGCAGAAAACATTGTAAAAAAGTACCGGAAACGAGCGGTTGTAAATGGGGTTTCGTTCGAAGTTAATCAAGGCGAAATTGTTGGGCTTCTTGGCCCTAACGGCGCTGGAAAAACCACTTCGTTCTACATGATTGTTGGTTTGATCAAGCCTTTATCGGGCAAGATTTTTATAGACGACGAGGAAATCACCAATTTGCCCATCTATAAAAGGGCTCAGAAAGGAATTGGTTACCTGTCGCAGGAAGCCTCAGTTTTCAGGCAGATGAGCGTGGAAGACAACTTACTTTCAATACTCGAAATGACCAAATTACCGAAAGATTATCAACTTCAGAAAGTGGAAACCTTACTGACTGAATTTGGGCTTCAATATATCCGGAAAAGCAAAGGGTATCAGCTTTCCGGGGGTGAACGCCGTCGCACTGAGATTGCCCGGGCTTTGGCCATTGATCCGAAATTTATTTTACTTGACGAACCCTTTGCCGGGGTTGACCCGATAGCAGTGGAAGATATTCAGCACATCGTAAAAACCCTTCGCGACAAAAACATTGGAGTATTGATTACCGATCATAACGTTCACGAAACACTCAACATTACCGATCGCTCCTATCTTTTATATGAAGGCTCAATTATGAAAGCCGGTACCGCTGAAGAACTGGCTGCGGATGAGGAGGTCCGCCGTGTTTACCTGGGCCAGAATTTCGAGCTCCGGTAATTCGTATTTCTCCTGAATGTATCCTCCAAAAAGATTTCGAATCGCAGTTGTAGGTAATGAAAAATTCACATACATTTGCACCGCATTTAGCGGGCGTGGCGGAATTGGTAGACGTGCCAGACTTAGGATCTGGTGCCTTACGGCGTGGGGGTTCGAGTCCCTTCGCCCGCACAGCAAAAATATAACCGCCTTGCTCTATCTGATAAAAGGATAAGCAAGCGGTTTTTATTAATTTAAAGCAACATATTTTGGATTCAGAGCTTTTCATGAGTTCTTCTTCCTTCCTCATTCCCAATAACTTTAAGTAAGAAACATGAATATTACCAGAGAAAACATCAACGAACTGAATGCAATACTTACGGTATCGGTTGATAAAAATGATTACGAGGCTACTGTAAATGATGTCCTGAAAAATCACCGGAAAAAAGCGAACATGCCGGGATTTCGTCCGGGAATGGTTCCCGCCGGTTTGATTAAAAAGATGTACGGAAAAGCAATTCTTGCTGAAGAAGTAAATAAAATACTTTCAAAAAGCCTGACCGGTTACATTTACGATGAAAAGCTGAATGTTTTGGGAGAACCGCTTCCAAACGAAGAAAAACAACCAACCATTGATTGGGAAAACCAGAGCGATTACAGCTTTGTTTTTGACATTGGCATAGCTCCCGCTTTTGAAGTAAAACTCGACAGTGAAACTACAATACCTTATTATAGCATTGCAGCCAGCGAAGATATGATCAGCAAACAATTGGATGCCTATGCAGGTCGTTCAGGCGAAAATAAGGTGGTTGATGCAGTTGAAGAAAAAGATACAGTTCGCGGAAATTTCGTTCAGTTGAATGATGAAGGAAACGAACTTGAAGATGGAATTAAAGCCGATCAGATAGTCATTGCCATCAATCTGATGAAAGACGAGGAAACCAAATCGTCGTTCATCGGTAAAAAAGCCGGCGATGTGATGGTTTTTGATCCAATTAAAGCATACGAAAACAAACACGAAGTCAGCCACATGCTTAATATTTCGCATGAAGAAGCTGAAAACCTTTCAGGAAATTTCAGTTTTACCATCTTAGAAGTTCTTCGTTTCGAAAAAGCAATACTGAACCAGGAATTATTTGATAAAATTTATGGTGAAGATTCAGGAATTACTACTGAAGAAGAATTCAAAGCAAAAGTTAAAGCTGAGTTGGAAGAAAACTTCATCTATTCAAGCAATTACAAATTTGCCCTCTATTGCCGCGATCATTTACTTAAATCTATTCAGTTCGATTTACCGGTAGCTTTCCTGAAACGCTGGATATTGGCCACCAACGAAAAAATGACTGTAGAACAGCTCGAAACCGACTTTGACAACTTTATGATTGACCTGAAATGGCAGTTAATTAAAGATAAAATTGTTAAAGACAACGACCTGAAAATAACCGAAGAAGATGTCCGCTCAATGGCCAAAGAGATGGCATTGGCGCAGTTCCGTCAGTATGGCCTGAATAATGTAAGCGATGAACACCTCGAAAATTACGCCAACCACATGTTGAAAAGTGAAGAAGAACGCCGCAAACTGGTTTCACGCAAACAGGAAGACGTAATTATTGCAACCATCAAAAACAAAGTCACTCTCGACATGAAGGAAATCAGCTATGACGAGTTTAACAAAATGCTTGAAAATTAATTGAATGGTTGTATAGCCAAAAGCATATTTTTTTAACTTTGTGAAAGTTTGATTCTACCTTTCTCCGGAAAGGCATAAACGAATTTCACAATGTTTTTTTAAAAGGAGACCATTATTATGAACGACGGAAGAGAATTTCAAAAATATGCAATCAAACATTTGGGCATTAGTAGCTTAAACCTGAATCGTTTCGATTCCATTTTAACCAACAGCCTTACTCCTTATATCATTGAAGAACGTCAGTTAAACGTTGCTTCGATGGACGTATTTTCAAGACTGATGATGGACCGCATCATTTTTCTGGGCACGCCTATCGACGATTACATTGCAAACATCGTTCAGGCACAGTTGTTGTTTCTCGAATCGGCTGACCCCAGCAAAGACATTATCATTTATTTCAATACTCCAGGAGGCTCGGTACATGCTGGTTTGGGCATCTACGATACCATGCAGTACATTTCATCCGATATTTCTACCGTATGCACCGGTATGGCAGCCTCGATGGGCGCCGTTTTGCTTACTGCCGGTGAAAAAGGGAAACGTTCGGCATTGAAACATTCACGCATAATGATTCATCAACCTATGGGCGGCGCTTCAGGACAGGCTTCCGACATTGAAATAACTGCTCGCGAGATCATGAAACTCAAGAAGGAATTGTACGAAATCATTGCCGCTCACAGTGGTAAAACGTATATTGAGGTTGAAAAAGATGCCGACCGCGATTATTGGATGACCTCAAGCGAAGCTAAGGAATACGGGATGATTGACGAAGTTTTGATCAGGCATAAATAGGACGCTGCATAAACAAAATATACTTTGAAAATGAAAATGGATAAATGTTCCTTTTGTGGACGCGTAAAGAAGGAGGTAAACTTGCTGATTGCCGGTATGGAAGGACATATTTGCGATAATTGTGTGGAGCAGGCACATGCAATCGTTGAAGAGGAACTTAAAAAAAACGAAGGTTTCGATACGAATGGTATAATACTGATGAAACCAAAGGAAATTAAAAATTTTCTGGATCAGTATGTGATTGGGCAGGACCAGGCAAAAAAAATATTGGCAGTGGCTGTTTACAACCATTACAAACGCCTCAATCAACCAGTATCTGCCGACGAAACAGAAATCGAAAAGTCAAATATTATTCTTGTTGGTGAAACCGGTACCGGAAAAACTCTTTTAGCGCGCACCATTGCCAAAATGCTTCATGTTCCTTTTACCATTGTTGACGCCACTGTTTTAACCGAGGCCGGCTATGTCGGCGAAGATATCGAAAGTTTGCTCACCCGTTTGCTGCAGGTTGCCGATTACAATGTGGAAGCTGCCGAGCGTGGAATTGTATTCATTGACGAAATAGACAAAATTGCGCGAAAAGGAGATAACCCTTCCATTACCCGCGATGTTTCGGGCGAGGGCGTTCAGCAGGGGCTGCTTAAATTACTCGAAGGCTCAATCGTGAATGTTCCACCACAGGGCGGACGTAAACATCCTGAACAGAAAATGATTGCCATCAATACCAAAAACATCCTGTTTATTTGTGGCGGGGCTTTCGATGGTATCGAAAAAAAGATTGCACACCGGCTGAATACTAAAATAGTTGGTTATGGCGCTCAGATGAAAGCCGATCATCTCGACCGTAATAATATGTTGCAATATATTGCGCCCCAGGATTTAAAAGCATTTGGGCTAATTCCTGAAATCATTGGCCGTATTCCGGTATTAACTTATCTGGAACCACTCGACCGTAAAGCCCTGCGCAATATCCTGACCGAACCCAGGAATTCGCTGATCAAGCAATACGTGAAATTATTTAAGCTCGACGATATTGAATTGAGTTTCGATGAAAAAGCCCTTGAGTTCATTGTTGATAAGGCTGTAGAGTTCAGACTTGGCGCTCGGGGCCTTCGGGCCATTTGTGAAAACATTATGGTTGATGCCATGTTTGACACACCTTCAGACCATGTCAGTAAAATGAAGATCAGCCTTGAATATGCTCAGGAAAAAATTGACGGAGCAAGCGCTGTGCGCTTAAAGGCAAGCTAATGGATGCCACATGGAAGAACTGATTTTTTCAAAAGGAGATTTTATCCGGGTTGATGGAATTAATGCGGTAGTCGTTGGGACTGAAGAAGATGACGATATTCCGCATGACCACATCGCCATTTTTTTTGGATCAGAAATAGCCAAACGAGAATCGGAAGGCGGAGAAGGAAATGACAGGCCAATAGTATGGATTGTGCCCATCGACATTTGCGAAGATGGATTGGAACCTGAATACAGGGAGTAATATGGTTCGACAATCATTTAATAAGTTCGCCTGCCCATAGTTTTTGGAGAAAAATATTCCATGGTAAAATAAGGATGTTGTCAATCTGTCGGGGGAAAGGGTCGTTCGTGATCAGGATTGATTTTTTTACCGGATATTCCTCGGCAAAGTGTCGTAACCCACTCAAATGACGTTGATTTGCGTTTTCGGTGGCTTTTACCTCAATCGCAACTTCATGGTCGCCCAAAACAAAGTCAATTTCCAATTGCGATGCTGTACGCCAGTAGCTAACCGGATAGTTCAGGTCGGAATACGAACTGTGCGCATAAATTTCCTGATAGATGAAATGTTCAAACGCTTTCCCGAATGCTTCGCTTCCTTGCTCGATTTTCCCTCGTTTGAGCAGATAATTAGCTATCCCGATGTCGAAAAAATAGAATTTTGGAGCAAGTATAACCCTCCGCTTTGGCTTTTTTTGAAAAGAAGGAAGGAATCGTCCAGTCAGGGTGTCTTCCAAAATCTGAAAATATTCGCGGACAGTAGGAGAACTCACTCCACAATCTGAAGCAATATTCGAGAAGTTTACAATTTCTCCGTTTGAAAAAGCGGTTGCTTCCAAAAATCGGGAAAACGAGGTGATATTCCTGATTTTGGCTTCGGCCATGATTTCGTCCTTCAAGTAACTGCCGATGTATGAAGACATCAGTTTTTGAGGATTTGCAGAAAGATAATGGCGGGGCAACAATCCATTGTTAATCGCGCGTAGCAATTCAAAATCTGGTATTTCCTGACTGATTAGCGGAAAAAGTTCATAACGAAGCGCCCGGCCACCCAAAAGGTTTGCGCCGGATCTTAAAATCTTCCGTGGGCTTGATCCACTTAAAACAAACCTCGTCCGGTTATTTTCGATCAACCAATGAATTTCATTCAGTAACTCCGGAATCCGCTGGATTTCATCAATGATGACAGGGGTTTTTCGGGAATCGGCCAGAATAATCTCACGAAGTTGTGCCGGGTTTCGTTGAAGCCTTTCGAAAACTTCGGTTTGCAAGAGGTCGAACCACAACGAATCGGGGAAAAATTCTTTTAACAAAGTGCTTTTCCCCGTTTGTCTTGCGCCCCATAAAAAAAGGCTTTCATGACCACTTCCCTGAAATATTTGTTTGCGAATATACATGATAATTTAAAGTAATAGTTTAATATATCCTGATAATATAAAGTAAAGATAGGATATAATTAGTATATATGCAAGATTATCAGATTTTTATTCTAATTATTTCCAAACTTCTTCCTGAAGCCAAATTACCGGATGCCGCACCGGAAGATTCCGGATAACTTCGGGATGGGTTGGATTGGCAGGCAAACGCAGAAAGGCACTGATGTATTCTTCATTCTGATAGGCTAATCCGGCAAATAATAGTGAAGACTGGCGTACCGGCCATTCGTCCCAAATGTAAATGTCCTTGGCAAAGGGCCATTTCGATTTGTCGGCGATGTACGGATAAATGTATTCCATTCCTTTTTTCAGGTTTTTTCCATCCGGAGTTTGAAATTCCCACAAATTATCTTCCGGAGTAGAAAGAATCTTGGCCAGGTTGCATATAGCGTCGATGTTGAAAAGCGAATAGCCGTAAGGTTTGGTACGCCTTAATTCCTGCGGAAAGCTGCCGTCTTCGTCCATTTGTGAAGGAAGGAATACGGTTTTGAAACGATCAGTGCACATTTTCCTGACTTCCTCATTTCCGGTCAGATCAGCCATTGCTGCGGCAGTAACGGCCCAGCAGATGCCGTGGTTGTTTTTGGCATTCATTTCGTCGATGCCATATTGGTGGGTAGTCATCCAGTTCAGGAATTCGCTGAACCAGACTTTGATTTTCGCCGCATCTTTCTCCGAAATGGCGTTTCCCTCAATCAGAATTTTGGCCGATTGTGCTACTTCAACCAAATGGTACGCATCAATTAAGCCGATTCCGCGACCGGTAAATCGGCCCCAGATGGCTTGGGCATAAAGCATGTTTGGATTCATTCGGGTTTCCGGATTTACAAACCACGCGTCGAGGTGCTTCAAAACCCGATCGGCATATTTCTGTTTCCCGGTCAGAATCCAGGCCGAGGTTAGTGTGGCGGCGATTTCGCTAAGGCGGATCATGGCATGGCGATGTTCCACAAAATTCTCAGGATTGGTTTGCCCGTCTTTCTGGATGTATGGGCCAGTCGGATTGGCCGGATCGGGCCACCAATAGTCGCCCTCCGAGTAAAAATCATTTTTCCCGCCGGCACTGCGTTTGCACGATGATGCGGTCACCGTAACCGGATTTTCCTACATCATTTGTTCAGCCCTTTCGATAGTTTCATTCCTGACATTATCAATGACTTGTTTGACAAGTTTGCTCATCGGCTGTGAATATGCAGGTATCCTTTCTCCTCGATTTGTACGTGAAATTGCCTGATAGGAAATTTGGCTCAGGACTAAGGATAAGATCAAAAGGATATATTTCAATATTGTCAGGAATTAAATAGTTTTGGTTTTTCGAAAGGGTGAAAGTAGCGAATAATGAAATTGATTGCCCTGCCTGCAAAAACATTTTCTTTTCCGGGGACGATTTTTGTTATCTTCGCAGGCCTGATTTATTTCAACTAATCGCACTAATCAGGAAATGGTCAATTGAAAAACACTCTCCATGAAGTACCCGCAAAAAAAATCAGAATTCCGCCCCGAAAAATTAAAAGAGATTGCTGTAAAGGTGTCGGGGCCTACTGAATTGCTCAAATTCCTGATTGAGAAATTTCCGGAGAAAAGCCGCACAGCCATCAAACTGATGCTGGCGCATAAACAGGTCAGCGTGGGGGATTTGGTAACTACCCAATTCGACTTTCCGCTGAATCGGGGACAGATCGTTTATCTCAACAAAAAGAAATCGGAAGAAAAAATCCGTTTCAGAGATTTGAAGATTGTGCATGAAGATGTTGATTTGATCGTTGTTGAAAAAGGGAGTGGATTGTCCTCTGTAGCTTCTGAAAAAGAGAATGTAAAGTCGGCACAAAGCCTATTGACTGAATATGTCAGGAAATTTGATCTGAAGAACCAGGTATATGTTATCCATAGGCTTGATCGTGATACTTCGGGGCTGATGATGTTTGCAAAGAGCAAAAAAGTACAGGAAGCATTGCAGAAAGAATGGAGCGATTCATTAATCGAGGACACTTATGTGGTAGTTGTTGAGGGAGTTGTAGAGAAGTTGGAAGGTAGCATAACTTCCTGGCTGAAAGAAAATAAAGCTTTTCAGGTAATTTCGAGCCAGACTCCGGACGATGGACAAAAAGCAGTAACTCATTACAAAGTATTAAAAATCAGCAAACTGTTTTCTTTATTGGAAGTTAAGCCGGAAACCAGTCGTAAAAATCAGATCAGGGTACACTTGAAAGATATGGGATTTCCCATTGCTGGCGATAAAAAATATGGTGGCAAGCTTAATCCGGTTGGCCAGATTGGATTGCACTGCAAAGTTTTGTCGCTGAAGCATCCGGTAACAGGAAAAACGTTGCGTATCGAAAGCCCCATTCCGGGAAAATTTATGAAGCTGTTCAGGTAAAATATCTTTTAAAAACATAACCACTCAAAGCTTAGAATTCTTATTTTTGGGCAATCAATAAGCGGGAGTAGCTCAGTGGTAGAGCATCAGCTTCCCAAGCTGAGGGTCGCGGGTTCGACCCCCGTTTCCCGCTCGGTGAAATAAAGAGAGTTAGATTAATTTCCGGCTCTCTTTTTTTTGCCTGCAAGATTTTAGTGGAATGAAAATTCAACCTAATTCCTTAATTTTAGACCTTAAACGGTTAAAAGCTTTCAGTATGAAACGATCTGTAAAAATCATTCTTGTAATTGTTGTTATCGTATTGCTGGCCGGCGCTTATTTCGGGTATCAAGTCTATCAAACTATAATGGGAAGCGAGCCTATATCCGGGAAACAGGAAAATATTCCAGTACCAATGGCCCCGACACCTCAAATCACAACCGGAATTGCAGATTGGACAAACTGGAGGGGTTCAAACTTTGAAGGGAAAAGCGCCTTCACCGGCATCCGGACCGATTGGTCGAAAGGCTTGGAAAAACTTTGGCAGGTGAACTATCTGTGTCAGGATAAGTCCACTGCTTCGTGGTCATCTCCGGTTGTTCAGGGGAACCGGTTAATCGTTCCGGGCAGGGACGAGAAAAATGATTTGATATTTTGCATCAATGCCGATATCGGTGAGATGATCTGGATGGGTTCCTATGAATCGGTGACAGGATCCAGCCATGGTCCCGGTTCGCGTGCAACACCATTTATAAATGAGGATCGGGTTTATACTTTTGGTCGTAGTGGTGACCTGGTATGCTGGCAATTGGAAGACGGGAAACTTCTCTGGCGCAAAAATGTAAAGGAAGCAGGCGGCATTGAGCCAACCTGGGGCTATTCATCCACACCACTTGTTTTGGACGACAAAGTTATTGTACAGGGCGGTGGTAGCGCACTGGTTATTGCCTACAATAAACTAACGGGCGATTTACTCTGGAAATCAATGGAAGGAGAAGCAGGGTATGCTGCCGCAATTACGATGGAAATTGAAGGTGAAGTGAAATTGCTCATTTACCATGGAACTGGATTGTCGTGCCTGAATCCTTCCGATGGAAAGAACTTGTGGACTGCGCCCTGGGCAACCGAATATTTCGTGAATGCGACTACGCCAATTGTTTCCAATGATATCATTTTTCATTCTTCCGGATACAAAATGGGATGTGAAGCTTTAAAGGTTACCAAAAGTGGCTATTCGGTGCTTTGGAAGAACAATCTGTTGGAAGCTCAGCATACTGATCCGGTTTTGATTGATGGATACATTTATGGATATTCCGGCGAAAGTTCCCGGAATAATGGACAATTTAAATGCATTGAACTGGCCAGTGGCAAAGAAATGTGGAGTACCACCCTGATTGGACAGGGAACAACAACCTTTGCTGATGGCCATTTATTTTGTCTGGATATCAAAGGAAACTTATTCCTTGTTAAACCTGAACCCTCAGGCTTTGTAAAAGTTGGTGAGATTAAAGCGGCTATCGGGGATGTAAAAAATCCGGCATGGACAGTCCCTGTGGTCGCCAATGGCAAATTGTATCTTCGTTATTTGCAGCAACTGGTTTGTTATAAGCTGGATGATTAATTTCTGACTCTTTTTTATGTAATATGAAACTTTCTTACGATAGTTTTGTATTTTGTCATTCTATATTTCAATTATGAGCAAAGCAAAACTTCTGATCTTTTTTCTGAGCATTTTTTTACTGGGCGATTTAACTTACTCATTTTTGCAATATTACTATACACCTCTTGATGGTGATATTTCAGCGGGTGTGGTTCCGTCTGCACATGTTCAACAGGTGTTGGACGATCCATTTGGGTTTCATCTGTTAAGCACCGGGGAGAAACACGTCAACCCCAATCGGTTTTTTGCACATTTTCTATTTATGGAATACATGCAGAAAGTTCCGCTTTGGTTGCAAAACCTGACTGATCCGATTACTTCGGTATATTTATCATGCGCATTCATGAAAATACTGATCCATTTTCTACTTTTATTTCTGCTATCGGCTTTAATATCGGGGACCAGAAACATATTGGATAAGAAATTTCTGATCTGTGCAGCTTTAATCATTCCATTTATTCAGGCGAACGGTTATTGGGGGCATATGGGCATCAATGACAGGTCGACCACCTATACTTTTTTCTATGCACTTCCGGTGATACTATTAATGGTCTTCCTGATGCCTTTTTATTCGATGGTCTTCCTGAAAGAAATTCAGATGCCCAATGTTATAAGAACAGTGTTCCTGTTTGCTTTGGCCATTATTTTACCATTGAGCGGCCCGCTTATTCCAGGGCTTGTGCTGATTGTTGCCGGATTAATTGGCATTCATTATTTGCGGTATTTTAGTTGGGCTGATCATTCCATTTCAACTGACGGCTTGCTTTCCGGATTTCGAAAAATACCTGCACCAATCTATATATTTCTTATCCCTATTTGCTTGGTCAGCCTGTATTCTCTTTTTCTGGGAAGGTTCGATCTCAATTATACCAGCGAAACGATTCCTTTAGCAGATCGGTATATGAGATTGCCTCTGGGAATATATTACCAGATCAGTCAATCACTTGGCGTGCCATTGTTGCTAATAATCATTGGGTTAAATGTATTCCTAATAAAAAAGCGATTCTACACTCCAGAAGGAAAGAAGATTATTGGCGCTTTAAAATGGATCGGAATTTTTTCAGCAGTTTATATCTTTTTATTGCCTTTGGGTGGCTACAGACCATACCGTCCAAATATTCTCCGCTATGATACATTTATGCCGGTCACAATTGCATTGTTGTATTTCTACGGATTGTCAACTAATTTTCTGATTGGAAGTCTGAAATTTCGGGCAAAAAAAGTATACATGGTTGGACTCCTTGCATTTTTTGCCATATACATGAATGCTGACCGGCTTGAGACAGATAAATACTACTGTGAGCGTAATGCTTTGGTTTATTTAGCCAACTCAACTGATAAAATTACTTTGTTGCCAACCAATTGCAATGTTATGTCGTGGGACCATTTTGATAATCCCAAATGGTCAGAAAAGAATGCCATCATGTTGAAATATTGGAGAATAACCAAGGATGTTAAGCTGTATTATCATCCTGGTGATCAAAAATAAGCCCTTTGGATTTCCAAACCTTTACTCTTATTATTCTTTTCTGAATATAAAGAATTGTCCGGTCTGCTTCCTGTAGATTATCAAATTGCCTGAAACAGCAAAATTTCACGCGTTGTCAGGAAGATAATTCCAGTCAGATTTTGTTTTTTTGTAACTTTGAACCTTCCGAAATCTGATTATTCAGTGATAAAATCATTTCAAAAAAATATATAATGGCATTGATTAACGAAAATTACCTGAAACTTCAGGCTGGTTATTTATTCCCGGAAATTGGACGCAGAGTGCGCGAATTTGTGGCTGCTAATCCGGAAAAAAAAGTAATACGGATGGGTATTGGCGATGTAACCCAACCGTTGGTTCCTGCTGTGGTAAAGGCTTTCCACGAAGGTGTTGAAGACATGGCCAACGCTGAAACATTCAAAGGTTACGGACCCGAACAGGGATACGATTTTCTGCGCGAAGCCATCGCTCTGAACGATTACCAAAGCCGGGGAGTAGATATTTCGGCTGACGATATATTTGTTTCTGACGGTTCGAAATGTGACACCGGAAACATTCAGGAGGTATTTGGCGCTGCGAACAAAATTGCCATTTGCGATCCGGTTTACCCGGTATATGCCGACACCACAGTTATGTCGGGCAAAACAGGAAACATACAATCGAATGGTTATTTCGAAGGAATTATTTATATGCCCTGCAACGAGGCAAACGGTTTTATTCCTGAATTGCCCACGGAACGCCCGGATCTGATTTTTCTTTGTTTTCCGAATAATCCAACCGGAACAGTTGCTTCGAAGGAAGAACTGACCAAATGGGTGAATTATGCCCGGGCCAACAAATGCGTCATTCTTTATGATGCGGCTTACGAGGCTTTCATTACCGACGATTCCATTCCTCATTCCATTTTCGAAATTGAAGGTGCGAAAGAAGTAGCGCTCGAATTCCGAAGCTTTTCCAAAACTGCAGGTTTCACCGGAACCCGTTGTGCATTCACTGTCATTCCAAAAGAACTGAAAGCCTACGATAGCAACGGAAATGCCCATCCAGTAAAACCATTATGGAACCGCCGTCATACGACCAAGTTCAATGGAGTTTCGTATCCGGTGCAGAAAGCAGCCGCTGCTATTTATACTGAAGACGGTAAAAAACAGGTGAAGGAAGTAATTAATTACTACCTCGAAAACGCGCGCATCATGCGCGAAAGCCTGAAAGAAAACGGATTCACTGTGTTTGGTGGAGTAAATGCGCCTTATGTTTGGGTGAAAACTCCTAACGCGATGAAATCGTGGGATTTCTTCGACAAACTATTAATTGAAGCCAATGTGGTAGGCACGCCCGGTTCAGGATTCGGCCCTTCCGGCGAAGGTTATTTCAGGTTTTCGGCCTTTGCCGATCGTGACCATGTGTTGGAAGCAATGGATCGGGTTCTGAATCTGAAATAAAGTATTTATCGGGAATTCAGTTGTATAAGTCTGTTAAAACCAGTTAACGAATGTTAGCATTACCTGCTTATTGCAGGTATTTTTTTACTTTTGCCTGAAGGGTATGATATATCAATGAAATACAGAAAACTGGTGCCAGGTATAAAAAACAAAGTCGGAAGTCGGAAGTCAGAAGTCGGAAGTCGGAAGTCAGAAGTCGGAAGTCGGAAGTCAGAAGTCGGAAGTCGGAAGTCGGGAAATACTATTCAGAAGTATTTAAATAGATTCCTGATTTCCGGGTTAATTTCCGGCAAAACTCTTTTTTTTATTTTGTTCCTGATTCCTGTTTACTTGTTTTCACAGGAGCCAGAAGAGATTGACCCGATGCCAATCAGGCTTAAAGGACAAATCTTAAATTTGGAGGATGAAACTCCGGTGCCTTTTGCAACAATCCTTAATTTCAGGACACATGGAAGCGTAATTGCCGACGATCAGGGCCGCTTTACCATCGAAATGATGAATGTTGACAGTCTGGCAATTTCTTCCCTCGGATTTTCAAAAATCACAGCACGCGTGCCAGCCAACTATAGCGAGATGAATGTACTGATTATCTACGCCAAACCCATCCGGTTTTCACTGCAGGAAGTCAAAGTTCAGGGTGACAAACAAAAGGTTAATCTGGATGGACTTCCGCCATCTAAAAAATTAGATATTGACCCAGCCCTCCGCGGAGATGCGTACAACAAAAAGCCTCCAATTCTAGCTGTATTTGTTAATCCTGCAAGTTATCTTCAATACTATCTCAGTAAAAGTGAGCGTGACAAGCGTGAAACCCGGAAAGCGATTCTTACTGAGAAACAGTGGAATGCCTTGTCGGAGTATTACAATAAAAAGCTGGTGATGGAATTAACCGGGCTTAATGAGCCACAAGCTGATTGGTTCATGATGTACATAAACAGCAAAGACCTGTTGAGCCAAATGAAGACCGAATATGATGCCCGTGCTATTATCAGGGAACAGTTTAAAATCTATAAGGAAGAAGGTCATTGATCGAAACTTCACTAAATTTTACGACCTTTGCTGTATTATAATCATTAAACAGGAAAACATTGAAAGCTCTCACCAGAAAAAAGGTAATTGTACTTAAGAAAAAACAGACAGAGATCAAACCAACCGATGACGGACTCATCAGGTTAAACAAATACATTTCGAATGCAGGTATTTGTTCGCGGCGCGATGCGGATAAATTAATTGGCGAAGGACTAGTCAAAGTAAATGGTGAAGTGGTTACCGAATTGGGTAGAAAAGTATCGTTGAGCGACGATATCCAGTTTGATGGAAACCGACTGAATCCGGAGAAAAAAGTCTATCTGCTGCTGAATAAACCCCGTGGTTATGCTACCACAGTTGACGATCCGCATGTTGAGCGAACGGTGATGCAACTCATTCAGAATGCCTGTCCGGAACGGGTTTATCCGGTAGGAAGGCTCGATATGCAAACCACTGGCGTCCTGCTGTTCACCAATGATGGAGAACTGGCAACAAAATTGACACATCCGAGTTACGAAAGGGCAAAGGTATATCATGTTCAGCTCGACAAAGATTTCCTTCAGGAAGATGTAGCGAAAATTGCTAACGGAATCGAACTCGAAGACGGATTTATTGCTGCCGACGATATTCAACTCATCAATCCTAAAGATTTTAAACAGGTAGGCATCGAAATTCATTCAGGGAAAAACCGGATTGTACGCCGTATTTTTAACCATCTTGGTTATCAGGTTGAAAAGCTCGACCGGGTAGTTTTCGCGGGACTTACCAAAAAGGATTTACCAAGAGGCCGGTACCGGTTTCTTACTTCTCAGGAAATTAATTTCCTGAAGATGAGTTGATGTAATGAAATTCACTTTCGCAGACTAATCAACCACAAGTTGGAAAAAGAATTTTTACAAATTATCACTGAAAATCAGGGAATCATTCATAAGGTTTGTTCCATCTATTGCGATTTGGAGGAAGACCGGCGTGATTTATTTCAGGAAATTTTGGTGCAGTTGTGGAAATCCTATCCTTCATTCAGGTCTGAATCAAAATTCTCGACCTGGATGTACCGGGTTGCGCTGAATACGGCCATAACCAGTTTCAAAAAAGACAAGCGTCAGCCTGATAAGACAGGTGTTTCGTTTGAGAATTTGCAGTTAGCTGAAGAATTGTACGATTCAGGGACTGAGGATCAGATTAAAATGTTGAACCAGGCAGTTTCGAATTTAACTGGTATCGAAAAATCGATCATTTTGTTGTTTCTCGAAGATAAAAAGTACGAAGAAATTGCTGAGATAACAGGCATCACCCAAAATTATGTCAGGGTAAAAATGAACAGGATCAAGAAGAAGTTGAAATTGTTAATGAATCAGGAAGAATAGATGGAATTAAAGGATTTAAAATCGGCGTGGGATACATATTCTTCACAGGAGGTGGATAAGCATCGGCTTGGAAAGGAAAATATTCACTCGTTGCTAAAAAACCGGACTAAGTCGCTAATGGACAGGATTGACCGTAATATCCGGATTGGGATGATTATACTTCTTGTATTTATTGGATATATCCTTGCTGATGATTTCTTCTTTTCGAAAATCCTGATCACCGCACCCATTGAATATCCGGGATGGTTAGTCCCGATAGATGTTTTCACGAATGTTTTGATTATAACAACTTACCTTTTTTTTGTACTTCGTTACTTTCGCATTAAACGAAATTTTTCTGCTGATACTCAGCTCAAAGATCTCCTCTCCGGAATTTTGGAAACCTTGCAAACTTACCGCCGAATGTTCTATCTGGCTGTTATTATTCTTCTGTTGAATATGGTGGTAAGCTTCACCGCTGGGCTTTATCAGGGAATTAAATTGAACGCAGATTCGTTAAGTGGTGGAATGGAAAGTCTTACCATGTCTAAAGTATTGATAATTATTGGGATTGGCCTTGCTTTTTTAATTCCATTGATTGCCGGAACTTTTTTATTTCTCCGCTGGGGTTTTAATAAACTTTACGGCCGCTATCTCATCAAACTGAACGAAACTTTACTTGAACTTGATGAGTCAGGAAATATTGAATTATAGCCTGAGGTAAATAATTCTTATTAACTGTTTAAAAAAATATTTTTGTTCCGTTATGAATAAAAGGTATATAGAATGAATTCATAACAGTTTGTCTTTTAATCAACATTTTTACCGACATATTTTTCCTACGGGAAATTTTTCAACAGTCTCTTGGTTTTTTCAATACAAATTACTAAAGTAAAAATCGGATCTATGACGGATAGTGTGGGTAGAAGTAGGATTCTTTTGGCTATTCCGTCCGAAGGAATGTTTTTTGCCTTGAGAATCACTTTCTCGCGGACGGTTTCTTTCACCTATTTCTACTTTCTATAAATATTCTGCCCTGCTGGGGCATAGCTAACCCAATGGGTATAAGTGCCAGAGGCATGGAATATTTGTAGAACAATGATCAGCCACAACGCCCTTCGTGCCGTAGGTACGAAACAATTCCATTTCAAAATCTACTCCAACATTCAATCCTTAGGGTTTCAGATAAAATAATTCATTCGGTTTTAAACGTATTGGTTTACCTACTCGAATCGTCATAGAGCCTAAAGGGTCAAATAAATTCACTGCTCCGGTACTTTTTTGTTGTTATGTTGAACTTTTCAAATTATCTGATTGTTAATCAGCTACAACATAACAACCATCGCTATGCAGTCCTCCGCAAAAACAGTAGAAGAATACATCGCTCAGGTTCCAGATAACCAGCGCGAAGCAATAATCATACTTCGGAAGACAATTCTTGAAAATATTCCTGAAGGATTTTCAGAAGAAATGAGCTACGGAATGATCGGTTATGTGGTTCCTCACCGTATTTATCCGAACGGATACAAGAGTGATCCGAAATTACCTTTGCCTTTTCTGAACCTTGCCGCGCAAAAGAACTTTATTGCCCTTTACCACATGGGTATATACGCCAATACCGAATTACTGAACTGGTTCACCGATGAATTTCCAAAACACAGCAAACTAAAACTGGACATGGGGAAAGGCTGCATACGCTTTAAAAAAGTTGACGAGATTCCTTATGCATTAATTGGTGAGCTTGTAAAAAAGATGGAAGTTGATGATTGGATTAATCAATACAAATCGCTCTATCTAAAATCATAAAATGGGGTTTTAACGGTGAAATGAAATACCCGATGAATTTGATGATGCTTTTTATGGATATGGAAAAACAGCTCGCTCCTGATTTACAAAACGGTTTAGACAACCTGAAAACATTACTTGAACAGTAATGCTTTGTTAATTCATCCAACCGGCTTTTGAAGGTTTTGTCTTTAACTGATTTAATTGATTACCTTTGCGCAGATTTTTTAAAACCTTCATTCAGACATAAATGGCACATAAATCCGGATTTGTAAACATCATCGGAAACCCCAATGTTGGAAAATCAACCATCATGAACGTACTGGTTGGCGAGCGTTTGTCAATCATTACTTCAAAAATGCAAACTACCCGCCACCGCATAAAAGGTATCGTGAATGGCGAGGATTTCCAGATTGTTTATTCGGACACTCCCGGAATCCTGAAACCGAATTACAAACTTCAGGAAACCATGATGAAGTTTGTGAACACGGCGCTGATTGATGCTGATGTGATTTTGTACGTGACCGATGTGATTGAGTCGCCCGGAAAGAATGAAGAATACGTCGAACGCATCAAAAGTTCAGAAGCTGCTGTTATTGTGCTGATTAATAAAATAGACCTCTCCACTCAGGAAAAGGTAATGCAGCTTTACAATTACTGGCACGAAAAATTACCGCTTGCTCACGTATATGCCATTTCGGCTACCGAAAAGTTTAATGTGGCTGAAATATTTGATCATATTCTTGAATTGTTGCCCGAAGGTCCGGCCTATTTCCCGAAAGACGAAATGACCGACCGAAACGAACGCTTTTTTGTGAGCGAGATTATCCGCGAAAAGATATTGCTGAATTACGACAAGGAAGTTCCGTACTCGGTCGAAGTTGAGGTGGAGCAGTTCAAAGAGGAAGATAAAATCCTGAACCTGATGTGCGTGATCCATGTCAATCGCGAGAGCCAGAAAGGCATTATCATCGGGCATCAGGGGAGCGCCCTGAAAAGGGTGGGGACAGAAGCCCGTCTGGATATGGAAGAGTTTTTCCAGAAAAAAGTATTCCTTCAGCTCTTTGTGAAGGTTAACAAGGATTGGCGCGACAAAGACCGGTCATTAGGTGGTTTTGGGTACGATATGGAGTAGCGAAGTAATCAGTTTGCAGTCGCGGTTGGCAAAAAAAATGATGCGAGTTTCGGGCTGCGAGTTTCGTGTAACCCGTAACACGCATCTCGCAACTCGCAACGGGAATTGATATTTAGGAAGTTAATTATGAGAATCCCTAAAAGAGGGACAGAAAGAGAGAAATAAATGAGTAACATAATTGCAATTGTAGGAAGGCCAAATGTTGGGAAATCAACCCTTTTTAACCGCTTGACCGAATCAAGAAAAGCCATCGTTGACGAATCTTCGGGCGTAACCCGCGACCGTCAGTATGGAAAAGGTGTATGGAACGGAATTGATTTTTCGGTGATTGATACCGGAGGATATGCGGTTATTGCTGAAGATGTTTTTGAAGGCGAAATCCGCAAACAGGTGATGCTGGCTATCGAAGAATCGGATGTGATTTTATTTGTCGTTGATGTTGAGAACGGGGTCACCGACATGGACGAAGAGGTGGCAACAGTGTTGCGCCGCTCAACCAAAAAAGTATTTATTGTTGTGAATAAAGTTGATAATAATTCAAGGATTATTGACTCGCATGAGTTTTATTCACTCGGGTTGGGTGAATTATACTGCATCTCATCAATGACTGGTAGTGGTACCGGCGAATTGCTCGATGCCATTGTAAAGGAATTTCCGAAAGATGCGCCCGAACAAACCGAGGACAATATTCCTCACTTCGCGATTATTGGACGCCCCAATGTGGGTAAATCATCGTTTATCAATGCACTTACCGGAGTGGAGGGCAATATTGTGACCGACATTGCAGGTACTACACGCGATTCAATCCACACACGGTACAATAAATTTGGCCACGATTTTTATTTGGTTGATACAGCCGGATTGCGTAAACGCACCAAAGTCAAGGAGGATGTTGAATTTTACTCGACTATGCGTTCCATCCGTGCCATCGAAGATTCGGATGTTTGTTTGCTGATACTTGATGCTACACGCGGCATGGAATCTCAGGATGTATCTATTTTCCATCTGATCGACCGCAACAAAAAAGGCCTGGTCATTCTGGTTAATAAATGGGATTTGGTTGAGAAGGACAATTCAAGTACCATTGAATTTACAAAAACAATCAGGGAACGGATTGCTCCGTTTGTTGATGTGCCGATCCTATTCATTTCTGCCCTTTCAAAACAAAGAATCCTGAAAGCGCTTGAAACAGCCGTGGAAGTTTATGAAAACCGGAGCCGGAAAATAAGAACTTCGGAGTTGAATGACGTAATGCTGAAAGCCATTGAAGCGTATCCGCCACCCGCAATAAAAGGTAAATTCGTCAAGATTAAATATGTGACCCAGTTACCGAGCAAAACACCAAGTTTCGCTTTTTTTGCCAACTTGCCTCAGTATGTTAAGGAACCTTACCGCCGTTATCTGGAGAATAAAGTACGCGAAAACTTTAATTTTTCCGGAGTTCCGATTCAGATTTTCATGCGGAAAAAGTAAATCGAAAATATTTGCAGTCAATTTCAAGACAGCACCAACGGAAGAATGAAATAAAAGGTACAGCCTTCACCCGGAATGTTTTTACTTTCAACGCCTACTTCCCCGTTAAGTTTTTCAATGATACGCTTAACAATCGAAAGTCCCAACCCGGTTCCTTCCGCTTTTAGCATGTCGAGCCTGGTAAATTTATTGAAAAGTGAAGACATTTCATCTTCCGAGAGTCCCTTCCCATTATCTTTTATCCAGAATTTTACCTTTCCACCAGCGGGCAATTCGCTGCCCAATTCGATTACCGGGGGAGTTCCTCCATATTTGAGGGAGTTACTGATGTAATTGATCCAGACTTCTTCGAGCCATGCCCCGTAGCCCAAAACATCAGGCCAGGATTTTGGCAATGTAATTTGTGCAGATTTTTCATTAATGATATCCTTTAGCCGGGAAATAGAATCCAACACCACTTTTTGCATCTTTATTCGTCGGGTCTGAATATCCTGTTGCCGGACTGAGGCCAGGGTGAGCAGTTCTTTGGTAATATGCATGGTTTTAGTGGCCGATTGATTGATCAAATCGTTAATTTCGAGGATATCTTCATCAGGGAGGCTGCCGAATCCGGATTTGATCAGATTGCTTGCTGAGACAATAGCTCCAAGCATATTTTTTAAATCGTGGGCAACAGTATGTGAGAAGGCATCCAGATCAACAATTAGTTTTTCTTTCTCCTTAATTTCGTTGGTTAGCCTGATATTGTTTAACCTGATGCCCTCTTCGGCCCGGATGCGGCGGGTAATGTCTTTGATGACTACCAAACATCCATTTTGTTGTTTGTGATGATCGTAAAGCGTTGTTGATTGAACATCGAAATATTGCATTTCCCCATTAAATTCGCGCGATATTTCAGTCTGGTACTCATCATGAAGGATAATCTCCTTAATCAATGCTTCGCGATGTGGAAATACCTGTTCTGCCATTTTCCCGATTAATTCTTTTTGGTCTGTGTCAATCAGTTTTCTTAAAACCGGGTTGTAATCAGCGATTCTCAGCGATTTGTCAAGAATCAGAATTCCATCCGGGATAATATCAATAAGCTTATTACGTGCGAACGGCACCAAATCGAACATTTTATACCGGGAGATATTAATTGCGATCAGAATTCCGGTAACCAGAAAGGTAAATGGAGTCCAATCGAATCCTGGAACAGGATTTAGCTGGAAGACATAAATCAGGTTACCAATTGGCGGAAAAAGTGAAGCAATAAACAGTAAAGTGATTTGTTTTTTGTAAAATGCAGATAACCTGAAATATAAAAGAAAAACCTTTATGATTCCGGTCATTAATGTCAGGTACGAGAAAACAAAAATTATCCAGAAGAACGGACCGTAAACATAGTCAGTGGCATTTGTTTCCGGATTAATTGAAAAACTTTTCCAATGAAGGAAATGCAACTCGTTGGTGAACGGAGAAATCAGTAAGAATGTGGCAATTGAATAGAGCGCAATGACGAATTTTTTATTCCGAAATCGTTCGGAAGAAGAAAACTCCAGTGAAAAGAAAAAGAATGATACCGGGCAATATACGATTCCTAAATAAGAAAATTTCGACCACATGATCTTGGTCTCGATATCAGTGGCGGCAAACTCGAAAGCATAGGTAAATGCCCAGATCGAGGTGGCAACCTGCCAAATCAACCAATATTTTACTCCGGGAGTTTCCCGAAAACGAATGAGAAAGAAAAATGTGATGATTCCAATCAATCCACCGATCAGTAAAAGCAGAAAAAGCGGTGTGATCGTATAGTTGCTCAGGTTAAAACTAAGGTTATTCATACTTATAAATTTAATAAATGCTCAATGAGGATTTTTGTTCCAATCAGGATCAGGATCAGGCCTCCAAGTATTTCGGCGAACCGGTTAAATGTTGGCCCGGTTTTTTTTCCAAGCAGGATGCCAAGCATTGATGCGATAAACGTGACCAGGCCTATAATAGTTACAGGCAGTAAAATTTTTTCGAGCAAGGTGGCGAAGCTGAAACCCACAGCTAATGCGTCAATACTGGTAGCCAGCGACAGCAATATAATTACCCTGATGTGTAAAGGATTTTTAATTTCGCGCGATTCGGAACTCATAAAACTCTCGATAATCATTTTTCCGCCAATCAGGCTTAACAACCCAAACGCGATCCAGTGGTCAACCGGTTCGATCAGTGTTTTCATGCTGTTTCCCAGCAGCCAGCCGATCAAAGGCATAATCGCCTGAAACAATGCTAAAAACACGGCAATTTTTGCTGCCTGAAAAAAACGGATACGGGGAAGGTTTAATCCGCTGCAAACCGAAACTGCAAATGAATCGAACGATAAACCGATTGCAAGAAAAGTGACTGTTAAAATTTCCATCCGTTCAGAATTATTAGGTCAACCAACTCCGTTCGCTGCTTCACCAATTGGTTTAACTTGTTCCGGTCGGTTTTATTCCCCGCCAAAAATAGCAAATCATCTAGATTATTCTGATAAAATCCAAGTAACTGCCAGGCACATTTTCCGGCAAAGGGCATCAGTATAAATGCTGAAACTGCTGTTACCCACGAATTGGTGAGTGCCAGTAACAATGCGGCTTCCATCAGGTAGGCAATTGGAAAGATGATCAATCCGGTTACAAAATTGAAAGTGCTCAGAAAAGTGATGTTTTTTACTTTCCGGCGCAGGATTTTGCGGGGTACATAAAAAGGAACAGAATTGAAGATAAATCCAAAAGCAAAAACCGGCAGGGTTAATATAATGGCAAAAAAACTGGTCAAAAATCCAGGCCAACCGACATTCGAAATTCTTTCAATTTGATCATCCGATGCATTCGCCTCTTTCAAGGTTCTGAAATATCCTTTCGATTTTTCAATGAGTACACCGAATTTCTCCGGATCGCTCCCTTCTAACAGTTCCAATTTTTTGATCAGTTCCTTGTCGGCATAAAACATCTGAAGGTATTTGTTTTTGCTGAAGAAATGTGATTTCGAACAGGTTTTACCGGCTACCTGTTTCAGTTCTTCGTATTCATGATAATTTTTTTTACTGTTTATCTGTAAAGTTAAGGGTACGATCCGGCTATAAATATCATCGCGCAGGCTTAGCATCGCTTTTTGCGGGTTCTCTTCGTATTCATCGTTGTACTTTTCAATACTGATGGGCTCGCCATATTCAATTATTAACGAACGGTTGAATGCCCAGTAATGGTCGTAATAAATTCCAACCGGAACAATCTGCAGATTCAGCGTGAAATGATTCTTCGCTTCGGCTTCGAGGGCGATACGGGGAATCGCTTTTTTGTGGGGAAGCATCTGACGGCGGCCCGAATGGGCAGCTTCAGGAAAAAGCGCCACCGTTTGTTTGTTTTCCAGAAGCTGAGTGACCTGCTGAAAAATTTGTTCGTTGTTCGAAAGATTGTCTTTTCCGTCACGAATCCGGTAAACCGGTAATAATTTCAGGTATTTTAATATCGGACTGGCAGTTTTTGATTTGAAAATATCAGCCCGGGCCAGCCACAACGTTTGATATTTATTGGTGCATGATACCGCCAGAGGATCCATCAGCGCATTTTGGTGATTGGGTGCAAAAATGATTGGTTTTCCTTCGGGAATCAAATGCTGCCCGCTTACAACAATTCGTTTGTGGGTCAGCCATAAAGCAAACTTCATGTAAGTCCTGATTATTTCGTATCCAACCGACCAGTTTTTCATTTCAGGCGAGTACAGGTTTTCTTGACCAGAAAAATGCGATAGTCAATCCGCTGATAATGTGCCAGACTCCCCACCAGGCAGCAATGATAACCATTCCGCCTAATTCCATTTCAGGAGGAAAAATTTTGGGATTAAACATGAGAGCCAAAGCCAGGCCTGAATTTTGAATGCCTGTCTCGATGGAGATGGTCCGTTGATCTATAAAGGGAAGTTTCATTATTTTGCTGAAGAAATAAGCGGTAGCTAATGCCAATCCATTGTGCAATAACACGATGATGAAAACAAGATGTACATAGCTTGTAAATTGCGAGAAATTAGCCGAAAGCAGGGCGATGACCATCAGGACAAAAAATAACAGTGAACCCCGGTTGATTGGCTTTTTTATTTTTTTGGTCAGGCGAGGAAACTTTTTTGCCACCAAGAGCCCAATAATTACAGGAATGCCAAGTAAAATAAAAACAGTTTGAAACATTTGGATTTTATCAATTTCCAGAGGCCTGACAAGGCTAGCTGCTCCCTGGGCATTATAAAAATCGATGTAAATATTTCCCCACAGGGCAAAATTAAAAGGGGTAAAAAAGATGGCGGCCATAGTAGAAATGGCGGTTAGACTAACCGAAAGCGCCACATTTGCCTGCGCAATGGAACTGATGAAGTTTGAAATATTTCCGCCCGGGCATGCTGCGACCAGTATCATTCCTAATGCTACGGAAGGTGTAGGGTTAAGCAAAAGAACCAGTAGAAAGGTGAATGCCGGCAACAAAAAAGTCTGGCTGATAAATCCCACAACGACCGATTTGGGGTTTCTCAGCATATCTTTGAAGTGAATTGTTTTGATGTCGAGCGCAACACCAAACATGATAAAGGAGAGTGCAATATTCAGGAAAAATAACCCGGAGGGTGAAAAATTCAGGCGGACATGGTCAAGTACTTCGAGAGAATTCATCATAAAAGTCACTTATTTAGTGAAGTTAGAGGCCTTAAAAGTAAAAAACTATGGATTAAACGAAAGCGTTCATCCATAGTTTTTTCGAAATGATTCCCCGGACCGGATTAAAACCCCAACAGAGTCATAATCTTTTTTGCAATATCTGTATTTTCCATGATCCCGGTAAAATTTTCAGCCCCCGGACCGTATGCAAATACAGGGACCATTGTGGCAGTGTGGTCGCCGGTTGGAAAAGCTCCTTTTACCATACCGGTTTTCATGTTACCGCCAACTAAAGCAAAACCGCCGGTTTCATGGTCGGCAGTTACAATAATTAATGTTTCCCGGTCGTTGGCTGCAAATTCAAGCGCCTTGCCAATGGCCTGATCGAAATCCAACATTTCTCTCACAATATAGCCGGTGTTTTTTTGATGGCCGCCCCAGTCAATTTGTGAACCTTCGATCATGATAAAAAAGCCTTTCTTGTTCTGGTCCAAAATATGAAGAGCAGTTTTTGTGGACAACGGAAGGTCCATTTTACGCTTTGGAACCACTTCATTGTGTTCGTCGGCTGTAAGTCCGGCGAGTTTCCCGGATTTGACTTCTGCAATTTCGTCCATATCTCGCAATACCTGATAGCCTTTTTGTTTAAGCTCACTGGCGAGGTCGCGTTTGTCTTTACGTTCGGTAAAATGTTTGTACCCACCGCCGATAAACACGTCTATATCTGTTTTCAGGAAGTCGGCAGCAATATCCTCGTAACTTCCACGGCTTCCCTGATGCGCAATGTACGAAGCAGGAGTGGCATGGGTGATAGCCGATGTGGAAACCAGCCCGGTTGCCAAACCTTTCTCTTCAGCCATTTCAAGAATGGTTTTTATGGCTACCGTATCGGTATTTACCCCGATTGCCCCGTTGTAAGTTTTTTGTCCGGCAGAAAGCGCTGTTCCTCCGGCACCTGAGTCTGTAATATAATTGTTTGAAGATTGTGTTTTCGAAAACCCGATATGTTTAAAGTTATCGAGGAAAAGGTGACCGCCATTAGCTGTCAGTCCGGCAAAAATCTGGGAAGTTCCCATTCCATCGCCAATCATCATGATAATATTTTTAGGCTTTTTAGCCTTAAATTTCTGAGCGTAGGTTTTTACTTCATAAGGTTTTCCGCCCTGATATGTTTTGGTCGAATCTTCGGCTGAAACCGATTTGTAGGTTTCCTGGCCGTAAAGTTGCTGAATGCCTAGAGCCAGAACCAGAATAAGGATTGATTTTAAATTCATAGTGTTGTTATAAATGGATAAACACGAACAAAAGAGGTTTTCCTGGAAAATAAGAGTGACAAAAATAGCGATCTTAAATTTTTAATTGATACAAAAGGATTAAAAGTTTGTGACATTTTCTCTTACACCTCTATCCCGAACAAAATCCTGACCAGATAACCCAATCCGAAGGAAATAAGTCCAACCACAGTACTCAATACGACCATTTCGGTGAATCGTTTCCTGAAAGGCTGATCGTTGGCCACCGAAATGTAATAAGTGAACAGGAAGACGATCAGGATTGAATCAAACAATGCGACCAGCAAAGCGATGAAAGGAGAAGTGAAAATCAGATAGGGGGCAACTAAAAACACAACGGCAATCACATAGGCAATACCTGTAAACACTGCTGATTTAATAGCCAGGTCATTTTTACCTTCAGTTTTGTTCGATAAATATTCGGATGAAGACATCGAAAGCGCTCCTGCAATTCCGGTGATGATTCCGGCCAGGGCAACCAGTTTAGTGTTTTGAAGTGCAAAAGTTAAGCCCGCCAGTGTCCCCAGAATTTCGACCAGGGCATCATTCAGTCCAAGCACAATCGAACCCATGTATTTCAGGTGTTCTTCCTGAATGAGCCCCAATAATTCTTTTTCATGTTTGTTTTCATCTTCCGCAACGGTCAAAGCTTCGGGCACTTCTGTGGCGATCAGGGCATAGTTTATCTGGGCTTTTTCTTCGCCTTTTTCCATGAGCTTCAGTCCAAAAGTAAGCCCGAAAATCTTCGAAATCAGGTAATATTTACGGATTTCCCATTGACTGGGAGAAACCTCCTTGTTGGTATATGCCGACCAGATTTTATAGTGTTTCAGTTCGTCTTCGGCAATTTCCTTCAGAACCTTTCTGTTGTGCATATCTTTTGTCTGTTCAGCCAGTTTCAAATAGATATGGTACTCCGTAATTTCTTCGCGCTGTGCGTAAATTAGTTGCTGACGTATTTCAGGTGATATGGGTTTTTTGATCATTTTGCTATAAGGATTGAAGGATTGAAGTACTGAAGGATTGATTTATTGATTCGGGTTGCGGGTTTCTTGATACGAGTTACCTTACTCGTAACCCGCATCCTGCAACTCGCAACAATTTTTCTGCCAACTGCGACTGAAAACTGACCACTCCCAAGTCATTTTATCCATTCAAACATCTGGTAATGCTCAGCGGTCATGCCAAGATGTTCGTAAACTCCATGTGCCGGAATGTTTGTTTTATCGGCGTACAAACGGATTCCCCTCAAGTCTGGATTGCTGTTGACCCTGGTCTGAATGTGTTTATAAAGTTGGCTGAATATGCTTCGTTTGCGATATTCGGGCTTCACATAAACCGATTGAATCCAAAGTACAGTTCCGTTGCGCCAGTCGCTCCATTCAAAGGTTGTAAGTAACGAACCAACTACCTTTCCTTCGGTTTCGGCCACGTAATAAATGCCCTTCGACGAATCTTTAAAAACGGCTGCAACACCTTTTATAACGGTAGGTTCGTGAAGCTGAAGCTGTTCGGTTTCCATGGCCATTGCCAGTTGAAACTCAACTATACTTGATGAATCTTTTTCGTTTGCCTGTCGGATTATCATTTGTTTATGAGTTATTGGAATTGCTAAATTAAGAAAATAGTCTTGCTCAGTTGAAACTGACCTGACAATAAACCTGAAACAGTTGGAAGAGTTCAAAGGGAAGTCTGGTTTTTTCGTATTTTCGACTTCAAATTGATTTATCCAATATGATAAAAATAGTTGTTGCATCTAAAAATCCCGTAAAGCTCGACGCGGTAAAAGAAGGATTGTCGTTTTTTCTAAATCAACAGGTTGATGTACTTGGCGTATCAGTCGGAAGTGGAGTTTCGGATCAGCCGATGAGTGATCTGGAAACTTTGCAGGGAGCAGAAACAAGAGTAAAAAATACTCAGATTCAATTCCCTGATTATGATTTTTATGTTGGAGTTGAGGGAGGGGTGGAAGAATCTGTTTCCGGATTGATGGCATTTGCCTGGATTGTGATTAGCAACGGTACAACAACAGGAAAAGCCCGTACTGCCGGATTTTTTCTACCTCCACAGGTAGGTGTGTTGGTGCATCAGGGATTTGAGTTGGGTGATGCTGACGATATGGTTTTTGACAAAAAGAATTCGAAGCAGCAAAATGGTGCTGTTGGTCTGCTGACCAACGATGTGATTACCCGGAAATCGCTTTACATGCCAGCGGTACAAATGGCTTTTATCCCGTTTCTAAATCCGGGCTTGTATCCGTAAAAGTTGCGAGTTGCGCGATACGGGTTGCGGGTTGCACCCCAAAATATTCGTGTGAAACTTTATTTCGCAACAAATACATTTCGTCCCACGGAACTTCCGGATATTTTATCTTCACCTCGATTGGCAAATTCTTTGAAGCCTCACCTATTATTTCAAAGTTGCGAATTACCGCATCAACTGTTTTGTAATCTCTTTTAAACTCGGGGAAAGTGGAATCTTCAAGATATTCAGCAATTCGCGACATTGCAGTTTGGATGTCAGAAAGATACATTAAATATGCTCGGTTTTCTTTTTTCACTTACACGTAATTTACTTGATTCAAAATGTTTTCTTTGATTTGTTCTTTTAGTGCATTTTTTGTAACCAAGTCAATTTTTCGACCAAAGACTTTTTCGAGATAAATTTCAAGAGTGAAAATTTTCCAGCCAATTGGTCTTTCCAGTTCTACCAGAATATCAATGTCACTGTCTTCTGAATATGAATTATCGGCAAAGGAACCAAAGAGTCCTATTTTCCTGACAGCAAATTGTGTCTTGAGTTCGGGTTTCAGTTCCTTAAGTTTTGATAATATGTCCGTCTTTGTTATCATTTCTCAAATATAACTATTCCATTAATGATCTGAAAGATAATTTTTTCACTTGATTTGTGTGGGTGATGCGATTTTTAACCGCATTTTCGATGTATGCTATGAATGGAAGTTAATAATTTCCACACCCGATTTTTTACTGATTCTGCAATTCTTCCCAATATTCAACAGCACGGCGTGTATGAGGAATTACAATGGTTCCGCCGACCAGATTGGCTACCGAAAATATTTCAAAAACCTCTTCTGTAGTCACTCCAAGTTCATAACATTTTCCAAGGTGATATTTCACACAATCGTCGCAGCGGAGTACCATGGATGAAACCAATCCCAGCATTTCCTTGGTTTTGGTACTCAAAGCGCCATCCTGATAAGTTAAGGTGTCTGCACTATAAATACGTTTTAATACTTTGTTGTCGGCCGCCATGATTTTTTCGTTCATCCTGGTGCGGTAGCTGTTAAAATCGTCAATTAATTTTCCCATGTTTCTCAGATTATTCCATTCATGAATGGTTTTTTCGGATATGCAAATTTGACTATTTTTCAGGAATTATCAAGTGAGGAAGTTTTAGTATTCAGTGTTCATCCGAAGTTTCAGCAGAACGCCTGCCAAAGTGATGAGTTGGGGAGGCCCGAAAACACAAAATTAACATTCAGGAAAAAATCTTTTCAACTGAGTTGTAATTTGAATGACATTAACGATGAAAAATGCAGATAGAAGGTTTGTAAATCAATCGTTTTAAAGTAATTTTCCGTCAGAAAATCAGAAACTTCAGGTTGATTCCCAATTTATTGTTGTGCCATTAAAATCTTATATTTGCAAACTCAAAAACTGATCGTATGAGGTATTTGTGTTGTGTCATCTTCTGTTTATTACTTTGGAGTTCGCTGGGATATGCTCAGAAAGATTCGCTTGGGCTGATCTCAGGTTTTTCAAGCCAAAGTGCAAAAATGGAAGAACTGCTCAGAAAACTGCCAGTCAGACAAGACCCCCGAATCACTGATTTACTCCTACGGCATTCACAAATTAACCAAAGGAAGCGCGGAACTGATGGTTTTCGGCTCGAAATATTTTTCAGTTCCGAAAGCCGTGCCCGTGAACAGTCTGCCAGGGTCAGGAATGAGTTTAATCTTATTTTTCCGACGATTCCCAGCTACCTGCTGTTTCAAACGCCCAATTTTAAAGTGCGGATCGGCGACTTCCGCAACAAAAGTGAAGCGCTGAAAACAAAGGCATATATCGCCTCGAAATATCCAAATGCTTTTATAGTAAAAGACTTTATCCGGTTTCCGGAGCTTTATCCGGAATCTGTAGAACAAACCGAAGAACAATGAGCGAATTGATTAAACATGAGTGCGGAATAGCATTGATCAGGCTACGTAAACCACTGGAATATTACAAGGAAAAATACGGCACCTGGCAATATGGCCTCAATAAGCTGTACCTGCTTATGGAAAAGCAGCACAACCGCGGTCAGGATGGCGCAGGGATTGTTAATGTAAAAATGGAACTTGAACCCGGTCAGGAGTACATCAACCGTCATCGCTCGATTGAACAAAACCCGATAAAAAATATCTTCGACAAGGTTGCCAAGGGAATTAAAAAGGCTGAAAAAAATAAGCCTAAAGATGCTGATATCAGGTGGGTTTACGAGAATGTTCCTTTTTCAGGCGAGGTTTATCTCGGTCATTTGCGTTATGGAACTTTCGGGCAGAACAGCATTGAATTTGTGCATCCGGTAATGCGCCAGAACAACTGGAAATCGCGTACTTTAGCGCTTGCAGGTAATTTTAACCTCACCAATACCGATGAGCTTTTTCAAAAACTAATCTCACTTGGGCAACATCCGAAGGCTTACACCGATACCGTAACAATTCTTGAAAAAGTGGGGCACTTCCTTGAAGAGGAAAACCAGTTGCACTTCAGGCAATACAAGAACGAAGGCTATTCGAACCGCGAAATATCTCCCCTGATCGAAAAAAATCTGGACGTTCAGAAAGTACTCGAAAATGCCAGTAAAGATTGGGATGGCGGTTATGCCATTGCCGGTATGTTTGGTCATGGCGATGCTTTTGTGATGCGCGACCCCTGGGGAATCCGCCCCGCATTTTATTATTACGACGACGAAATTGTAGTGGTTGCTTCCGAACGCCCGGTGATCCAGACTGTGCTGAACGTGAAGGCCGAAAGCGTTTCTGAAGTTAAACCCGGAGAAGCCCTGATCATCAAAAAAGACGGATCGGTTTCCAGTAAAATGATCCGGGTGCCGCATACCCGCCGCTCCTGTTCGTTCGAACGCATCTACTTTTCGCGCGGAAGCGACAAAGATATTTATCAGGAACGCAAAAAGCTCGGACGTTTATTATCGCCGGCTATCCTGAAATTGATCAACTACGACATCGAAAATACCGTATTTTCTTATATCCCGAATACCTCTGAAACAGCTTTCTACGGCCTGGTTCAGGGCGTTCGTCAATATTGTGTTGACTGGAAAATCAAACAACTGAAAGACCGGAATGGCAACCTGACCAATGAGGAATTGGAAACAATTCTTTCGGTTGAACCCCGGGTCGAAAAACTGGCCATCAAAGACGTGAAACTGCGCACCTTTATTGCCGATGATGCCAGTCGCGACGACCTGGTTGCCCATGTATATGATGTCACTTATGGCATTATCCGGGAAAATACAGATACCATGGTGATTATCGATGATTCGATTGTGCGTGGTACTACACTCAAGAAAAGTATCCTGAAAATTCTGGACCGCCTGCACCCGAAGAAAATTATCATCATTTCGTCTGCCCCGCAAATCCGATATCCCGACTGCTATGGAATAGATATGGCTGTACTCGACAAGTTTATTGCGTTTAATGCCACAATTCAGTTGCTGAAAGACACCAATCAGGAACAAGTCATTGACGAGGTTTACCGCAAATGCAAGGAACAGGAAAACCTGCCCAAAGAGGAAATCGTTAACTACGTAAAAGAAATATACAAACCGTTTAAGGCCGAAGACGTATCTGCGAAAATTGCTGAACTGCTTAAGCCAGACGACTGCAATGCCGAGGTTGAAATTATCTACCAGACCATCGAAAACCTTCACGAGGCCTGCCCGAACGATACTGGCGACTGGTACTTCACAGGAAACTATCCGACACCGGGCGGAAATAAGGTCGTGAATACCTCATTTATCAATTACGTGGAAGGCAAGGATGGGAGAGCGTACTAAAGAAGTTCCAAGTTCCGGGTTTCAGGTTCCAAGTTTGGTTCGTTGGCAAGTATCCTTCGGGCAATCAATACTCCGTTTACCGAGGCCTGCATCAATCCACGGGTAATTCCTGCGCCGTCGCCACCAAAATAAAGGTTCTTTACTGAAGGGCTTTGGAAGCTCTGATCAACCTTGATAATGTTCGAATAAAATTTTACTTCCACTCCGTACAGCAAAGTTTCGTCGCTGGCCAAACCCGGACTGACTTTATCGAGCGACCTGATCATTTCAATGATATCCATCAGAATGCGATGTGGCAAAACCAGGCTTAAATCGCCGGGTACCGCATCTTTCAGGGTTGGGATTATATTGTTTCGATAAAGTCGCTCAGAAGTAGTTCGCCGCCCCCTGACCAAATCGCCAAACCGCTGTACCAGAATTTTATTGCGGGTAAGCATATTGGCCAACCTGGCAATATGATGGCCATACTCAATGGGGGCGTTAAAAGGCTCGGTAAATTTTTGGGAAACCAGCAGGGCAAAATTCGTATTATCACTTTTCAGGTTTTTATAGCTGTGCCCGTTTACAACAGCCAGATGCCCATCGTAGTATTCGGATGAAACAAAGCCTCCGGGATTGGAACAGAAAGTCCGGACTTTATCATCGAAAGTCCGTGTATAATGGATCAGTTTCGCTTCGTAAAAGTTTTCGTTAATCTCCTGCATAATTTCGTTCCGGCATTCAAGCCGCACGCCAATGTCAACAATGCCAACTTCTGTTGGGATGTGTTGTTTTTCACATTGCTGCATCAGCCAGTTCGAACCTTCACGGCCAACAGCTACCACAACATGATCAGCCAAATATTCTTTTTTGGCGGTTTTTACCCCTGAAATTTTCTGATCATTGATAATGAAATCCGTAACGGCTGAATTGAACTTAACCTCGACATGACTGCCTGTCAGGTGTTCGAAAAGGGCGCGATAAAGTTCCTGGATTTTTTCAGTTCCCAGATGACGGACGGGGCATTGCACCAGCTTCAAATTGGCTTCAATTGATTTCCGGCGTATTTCGCGCATAGCAGGAGTTTCGGTTTCTCCATGAATTTCGGGGGCCGCGCCAAATTTTAAATAAATATCATCGGTGTACCGAATCATTTCACAGGTCGCTTCAACTCCAATATAGTCGGGAAGTGTGCCTCCAACTTCGTGCGAAAGTGATAATTTGCCATCGGAGAATGCTCCTGCGCCTGCCCATCCGGTTGTAATCGAACAGGGTTTGCAATCGATGCAAGTTCCGCCATTGGTGTGTTTCGGACATTTTCGCTTGTAAATGTCGCGGCCTTTTTCCAGTATCAGGATTTTCAAATCCTGGCGCTCCCTGACCAGTTCGTAGGCCGTAAAGATTCCGGCAGGACCAGCGCCTACAATAATTACATCGTATTTCATACGTTTTTTCAGGCTTCAAGCATCGCCTGATATTCGGCGGCGCTCAGCAAGTCGTTAAGTTCATCCGGATTGCACATGGCAATTTTGATTAACCAACCTGCTCCGAAAGCATCTTTGTTAATGAGTTCAGGTGAAGATTCAAGGTCGGGGTTAATTTCAAGAACTTCGCCCCCGACAGGCATAAACAGGTCTGAAACTGTTTTTACTGCTTCAATGGTTCCGAAAGTTTCGCCTTTGTCGAGCATTTCTCCAAGGGTTTCGATTTCAACGAAAACAATGTCACCCAATTCACCCTGAGCGAATGAGGTAATTCCAACTGTAGCAACATCACCTTCAACACTAATCCACTCGTGTTCATTGGTGTACTTTAAATTTTCCGGCAACTTCATTTTATCTGTTTTATTCGGTTTATCCTGAACCAAAAGTAATACAATTTTTTTATTCAATCCTTTAACAAAAGTCAGGCTTATTCATTATTGCTGAAGTTTTACTAATTTGCAGAACTAATTTTGAATTCAATGATTCAAATTCAAATATCTGACTTATCGGCACTTGGTGAATCAGCAAAATTGTTGCTGAATGCTTTCCCTGAGGATCGCGTGTTTGCTTTTTATGGAGCAATGGGAGCGGGTAAAACAACCTTCATTAAAGCCCTTTGCCGCGAGCTAGGCTCAACTGATTATGTCACCAGCCCTTCTTTTGCACTTATTAACGAGTACTCTACTACTAATGAATCAATAATTTATCACTTTGATTTTTACCGCATTAAAAAAATTGAAGAAGCATTTGATCTGGGTTACGAAGACTATATTTATAGTGGCAATTATTGCTTTATCGAATGGCCTGAAATGATTGAACCTTTATTGCCTGAAGGAATCGTTGAGGTTCGGATCAGGGAGGCAGAGAAGGGTGTCAGGCTTGTCGAGGCAAAGAAAGTGTAAATATTGGATCGGTGTTCGTATAAGCAGGCAATGATGTGAGGGAGTCGGAAGACCGAAGACCGGAGTCGGAAGTTGGAAGAATTAGTTTGCTTTGAAAGAGAATTTTCAAAAATACAGAAGTTGAGATGGATTTCAAATTTGAAAAGCTAACTATTTGGCAGAAAGCAATGGATTTTGGTGAAAATATAAATCAATTGACGTGGAAGTTTTCGAAAGAGGAGATTTACAATCTTTCATCTCAAATAAGGAGAGCTGGGGACTCAATTGCTTTAAATATTTCGGAAGGTTCAATTGGGCAAACCAATCTGGAATTTAAAAAGTTTATTGGTTATTCCATTCGCTCATTGGCAGAGGTAGTAACCTGTTTGCACAAGGCAAAAAGAAGAGAATATATTTCAGAAGAAGAATTCATAACGCATTATGAGTTTGCTTTTAATCTTATGAATATGATGGTCGCTTTTAAAGAGAAAATAAGATGAAAGTTGATATTAACTTCCGACTCCGGACTCCGGACTTCGGACTTCTGACTTCGGACTTCTGACTTCGGACTTCGGTCTTCTGACTATTTATTTTTAATTCAAATGCCTTTAATCTATTTTGAACCATAAACCTATGACTGAAAAAGAACGATTAACCGAACAATCTGCTTCAGGGTCAACGTATATGTTGCCCAAGGAAGAAATGCTTGAAATCAGGAGAAAAGGGAAAAAAATCAGGATTGGCATTCCATCTGATTTGGAAAAAGTTGAGTACAGGGTTCCGTTAACCCCACAGGCAGTAGAGTTGCTTGTTTCTTATGGCCACGAAATACTGGTACAAAAAGAAGCCGGAAAAGCTGCCAGTTATACCGACGAAGAGTACCGTGAGGCTGGAGCTGTGGTCATGAACGACCGGAAAGAAATATTTGAATGTGATATCGTGTTGCGCGTTTCACCGTTTGACGAAACTGAGATTGATTTACTGAAAGGACATCAGGCACTGATTTCGAATTTGCAGATTAACGCGCAGTGTCCGAATTCAATCGCGAAGCTCTTACAAAAGAAAGTAACCAATATTGCTTATGAATATTTGGAAGATGAAGAGGGGAGTAAACCGGTTGTTCAATTAATGAGCCAGATTTCAGGAAGCACATCCATCATGCTGTTTAACGAGTACATGAGTAAATCGCACAATGGTAAAGGCGTTCTGTTGGGAAGTGTTACAGGAATTTCACCTACCGAACTGGTTATCCTGGGCTCGGGCACTGCCGCTGAATTTGCTGCGCGGGCAGCGCTTGGTTTGGGCGCCATGGTGAAAGTCTTCGACGATAATATCAGCTCATTGCGCAAATTGGAAGATAAACTTCAACAATCCATATTTACATCTGTTTTCTATCCAAAAGTCATGAAGAAGGCTCTTAAATCGGCCGATGCCGTATTGGGCGCCATGCCTGTTGGAATGCCTCCTTCCTTTCGGATCACAGAGGATATGGTAAAAAAAATGAAACCGGGATCAGTCATTATTGACCTGAATGTGAGCCAGGGTGGCTGTTTTGAAACTTCGCAATGTTCCGACCTGAACAATCCTTCGTTTATTAAGCATGAGGTTGTACATTATTGCGTTCCCAACCTTCCGGCGATTGTGTCGCGCACAGCATCAATTGCATTAAGTAATGTGTTGATTCCAATACTTATCGCGATTGGCGAAATCGGTGGGATTGATAACTACATTAAAAATTCGAAGAGCTTCCGAAAAGGTGTTTATATTTACAACGGAATTTTAACGAATGCGGCGCTTGCCGATAAGTTTTACCTGCCATACAAAGACATAGATTTGTTGTTGGCGGTATATTAAAAACATTTGGATAAACTTGTTAAAAACAGATTATGAAAATATTGGTAGACATCAGGGATAATAAGGCTGATTTTGTCATGGAACTGCTTAATAGCCTTTCATTTGTAAAAGCTCACCGCATAACCGATGAAAAGGCTCAGTTGCTTGAAGAAATTAAAGAAGCTGTAGAAAATGTCAAATTAGTGAAGCAGGGAAAGCAAAAAGCTAAAACATTAAATGAGCTTCTCAATGAGTTTTAGTGTTGTTACCATACGACAAGTCAGAAAAAACTGATATTTCTGATAACGATATCAGGGAATTGCTGGCTTTTATTTAGTCTTTGCCTTGATTATTGTTCCGGATGTAGCATCTATACGGAAAAACTTAGTTAATCCTCAACCAACATCAGCATTGAAATACCGGATACCCTGATTTCAGTTCCTGACACAAATTCAGTACTGTCAAGATTGATTTTTGTATCCCTCGCCACAATCCTCCAGGGAATATGCTCCATCAACTTAAATGTAATTGCATCAGGATTCCCATTGAACACAAGGAGGATAGTTCTCCATTCATCTTCGTTGGCATGATTCACCAATACATAAGATGCTACCCCGGGATGATAATCAGACGAAAAAACAAGGTGATTTCGTATCTGGTATGCCGATTTCATCCTGAAAGCCGGATGCTTTTTTCTGAGATCAATCAAGGACTGATAATATCTGAAAATCTGATGTGATGTGCTTTTTCGGCTCCAATCGATCTGATTGATGCTATCGGGCGATTTGTACGAGTTGAAATCTCCATTTTTTGTCCGGTTCATTTCAATTCCTGCGTGCAGAAATGGAATCCCCTGCGAAGTCAGTATCAAGGCTCCGGCCAGCATTACCATACTGTTCAGTTCGTCCTCGCTTGACTCAGGACAACTTAAAGCCAGCTTATCGTAGAGCGTATAATTATCGTGACACGAGGCATAATTAATGCATTGCCAGGGTTCGGTAGCCCAGGGCGATTTAGAATGTTCCACATAACCATAAACAATCTGGGGATGGAAGCAGGCTCCTGCTATTCCGAACTTGATGTTTTCTTCCTGAATGGTCTGGCCACTTACGAAACCTTTGCTCTGGCTATTGAAACTGTTCCCTTTTATCCCATTCCGGAAATCGTCGTTAAAAACGGCAATCCGGAATAAATGCGACACATTGGTTTTTACTGCCCTCCAGGTCTCTTCCATCGGACTTTTATCGGCTGCCCAACCTTCTCCATAAATAAGTATTGAAGGCGAAATGGAGTCCATATTAGTCCGGATCAGATTCATGGTTTCCAGATCGTAAATTCCCATCAGGTCGAAGCGAAAACCATCGGCGTGAAATTCCGTTGCCCAGTAGCGGAGCGAATCTATGATGTATTTTCGGACCATATTCCGCTCGGTGGCCACTTCGTTACCGCAACCGCTTGCATTCGAAAATGTTCCGTTCGATTTTTGCCGGTAATAATATCCCGGAACAGTTTGGTTAAAAGGCGACCTTCGGGTATAGAAAGTGTGGTTGTACACTACATCGAAGATAACTCCAATTCCAGCCCTATGGAGCGATTGAACGAGCATTTTAAGTTCCAGAATCCGCGAAATATTATTGGGGTTGGTCGAATAACTGCCTTCGGGAGAATTAAAATTCTGGGGATCGTAACCCCAATTGTACGACTTGTCTGGCGCTTGTTCGTCAACCGTGGCAAAATCATAGACTGGTAAAAGATGGACATGTGTAATGCCAAGCTCAACCAAATGGTCAATCCCGGTTTTTAATCCCTGGGGCGAAATTGTCCCCGTTTCGGTAAAGGCCAGGTATTTTCCCTTGTTTTGCATTCCTGAAGTTGGCGAAATCGAAAAATCGCGTACATGCAACTCATAGATAATGGTTTCGGTAGCATTGACACTTTCAATTCGGGTATCCATTTCCCATCCTTCAGGATTGGTTTTTTCAGGATTAAAGATTAACCCGCGATGTCCGTTCAACCCAACAGCACGGACTTCCGGGCCGGGGGTTTCATTTAGCCAGTTTCCATCATTTATTCTGATGGTATAGTAATATCCTTCTAAATTGCCGTTCAGGCGAATGATCCATGTGCCGCTTTCAGCCTTTTCGAACAGATCGATCCGAATGGCTGAGCCACCTTGTCCCTGCCGGTATATGCGCAGTTCAACCTGAATGGCTGTTGGCGCCCATATACGGATTGTTGTTCGTTCTTTCGACCAGTAAACACCCAAATCATCACCAGAATAACCGGGATACGAATTAAAATCATTGCTGTTAAATCGCCAATCTCTCATTTAATTTCTGTTTTTCGATTTTTTTCTGTGATTTATGTAACCAAACTTTTCCGGAGTTTTACTTTGTTCGATTTCCATTGGCGGCCATCAACATCCGATACCAAAATCCGGGCCCAGTAAAATGATTTAATGGACCGGTCGTACTGATGAAATGTTGAGGTTTCAATTCGTAACTGGTGCGCTTTTCCCGGATAAATAAACATCGGATAGATTGGCTGGCCGCTTATTCCGCTCAGTTTGAACCGCCGTTTGGTCCATATTTTCCGGAATTCCAGCACCGGGGAGTCAATATCGGCATCGTTTTTTCCTACGTTACGGATGGTCATGGTCAACACCTGCGGACGTAAAGGCTTGTCTTTTTCGAGCAATATTTCGAGCTTAACTATTTTGAAAAATCTCGAAAGTTTAATCGGTTTGATGTTCCTGGTCATACGGTAGATAAAGGCTGAAAACACAACCAGAAAGGGGATGGCCATTATGAGGATAATCCAAACAAGGGTTTCCTTCTCAACTCCTTCGGCCAATTGCGAAATGAAGGCGGGTAAACTCAGCATAATCAGTAAAAAATTCCCTTTGATCATTTGGTTTTTTTATTCGTCACCAAAAATAGAAAAAGTCCTGCGATAATTGCAGGACTTTATTTGATTCGGTTGATATGGTATGGAGCTTGATTAAAAATGCAGCACTTCCTTAATTTTTTTATATCCGGTTTTGCTCACTTTGAGTTTGGTCTTGTCTTTATCTTTCAGGATAACGATATATGATTCTTTCTCGTATTGCTGAATTTCGGCGATGTTGTCAACCTGAACGATGTAGGAGCGGTGAATGCGTATGAAATTTTTCGGATCGAGGTTGTTCTCGAAATACTTCATGGTTTTCTGTTTCATGTGTCGTCCTTCATGGGTGTATATCATCACATAATCGTCGAGCGATTCAATGTAGCGGATTTTATCAACCGTGATGATGTGTATTTTATGCCGGTCTTTCACCACAACCCGATCTATAAACTCCTGGCCGGGATGCAAATTGGTAAGTTCTTCGAGTTTTTCCGAACTATCTTCCCCGCTCAGAATACGGTGTTGCACCTTTTCGATGGCTGCCAGCATACGGTCTTTTGAGAAGGGTTTCAACAAATAATCGACGGCATTCAGCTCAAATGCTTTCAGTGCGTATTGATCGTACGCAGTGGTAAAAATAATCTGCGGTTTATAATCGAGTAACTCTATCATTTCGAATCCGGTAATTTTGGGCATTTGGATATCCAGAAAAACCAGATCGGGTTTTTTCTCGTTAATGGCTTTCACTCCGTCAAATCCGTTTTCACATTCACCGATCACCTCAATGTCGGGATGATCTTTCAGGTACGAACGTAACAGGTTGCGGGCCAGTTCTTCGTCTTCAATAATCAGGGTTTGTAATTTTTCGCTCATGACACTGCTTGTTTTTGTGGGATGATTAATTGTACTTCAAAACTCGTTTTATGATCGGTTATTTTTAACAAATCGGGTTGATTGTATATTATTTCCATGCGTTTTCGGATGTTTCTCAAGCCAATTCCTTCTCCCCGTTTTTTAATCGTACATGAATCGTAATCGTTTGCAATCGTTATCTTCAGCACATTTCCCTCACATTCGCAGGTGGTTCTGATGGTCACCATTTCAGTCGTTTCGTAAACACCATATTTGATTGCATTCTCGAACAAAGGCTGCAAAATCATGTTTGGAATCTCTGCTTCGAGGCAGTGGGCATCAATCTCAAATTCGGCATTCAACTTTTTCCCAAAGCGTACCTTTTCGATGCTCAGGTAGAGTTTAATGTTTTCCAATTCTCTCGAAAACGAAACCATTTCTTTTTCGTTGTGCATCAGCGAATACCGCATAAATGTGGACAAGTTGATCACCATTTCCTGTGCTTTTTCAGGATTGCTCACCGTTAGTGAGGAAATTGAATTCAGACTGTTGAAAAGAAAATGAGGGTTGATCTGCGATTTCAGCGCCTGCAATTCGGCTTCGCGAATCAATGCTATGTATTCCGATTCTTTCTTGATCTTTTCTTTCAGGCTTTGGGAATAATTGACAGCATAAAAAAAGACGAGGTAAATGATATACATGACATAGCCTACAAATATCTTGGAAGGAAGTCCGTCTTTCAGAAAGTTGTTGTTGTCGTATATAAAGGGCTGATAAATGGCATAACTGATATAAACCCAAATACCACAAAGAATGGACGCAGCGATAAAATGAAACAAAATTAACCGGCCCACCGACACTTCTTCCAAACTGTTGTACTTCATACTATACCAGATACTTGAGCCGAGCAGGGGGTAAAGGATGTAATTGGATCCGGAGTCGAGCAAAGAGTAGGTAATTGGCACATTGTACCACAGAACCTGTAACAAAATGTTGATTGTGGCTATTATCCCCCAGAACAAGGAATAATAAAGGAGAAGTCGGTAGTTATTGGTTAACGGGTGTTTCATGTAGCTAGAAGTGTTTAACTTCGATACCGCCAAATATGGAAACTCCTTTAATTACAATTGTCTTGGAAGGGTCATAATACTTATCGCTGTATGTATCTCCTCTTTTGTCGGTGAATGCTCCAAATATAGTGGTCACCTCGTTGCGAACGTTCCAGTCCATCGGGATTTTAAAGCCGCAGCCGCCAAAAACACTTACGCAATCAATTACGGCGCCTCCGGGTTTCAAATTAGCTTTTCTCAAATCAAATTCGATACCGCCAAAGATGGAAGTGGCTTTCCCTCCGGCCAATGCCTGTGAGTTCACAAAAATTTCGCGGCCCCCAAAAATCACGAAATCATCGAAGGTATGGAATGAATTGTTATCCAGAACTTCGGGAACCGGTTCGTTAGCTGACCCAAGCTTCTGATGATCGCGTTGTCGCAATAATATGGCAACCCCAATGGCAACCAGTATTAATGGCCAGTAAATTCTTCTTAATTCATGGGGAACTGAAATCAATTCGGGGATCATAAAAGTTCCGCCAATAATAATCAGGATAGTTCCTGCCGTACGATTGCCTCCAATCAGCGAAAGAATACCAATTCCGACCAATAGCATTTGCCACGAAATGAGCAGGTCTGCCAATGATTCCGGAATCAGGTTCAGCCTTTCCAGAATCAGAATTACTCCCAATGCGATTAGGATAACTCCGAAATATAACCGTTTATCACTACCTCTGCGTTCCATATTTTGCTTGTTTTTCTTGGGTACAAATGTAACTACTATCATTTTCTATCCGACCACTGATCGGTAAAACGACTATTCTTACCGGTCAAATCTGATTTTTTGATGTCTTATAATAGTTTTGAAAGAATAATTATTCCGATAATGATCAGAATAACAGGGAAAAAGAGAGTCGTGAAGCACATAAGCCCAAAACGATCCTGAATGTCTTTTGTGTTCAATGTGTCTTTCCATGACTCGAATATTTTGATGAGGTAAAAATAGAATAACCTGAATTTAAAATCCATCTGGGATCGGTCAGTAAAAGTTTAAAATCGGTAAATGGGGAAAAAGAAGCCCCAACAGCCAATCAGTACAGATGCTCCGATTTATAGGTCGGTGCGCTGCACCTTTCAACAAGCTCTCATCAGAATTTCTACAAATATCAAACAGCTCTGCTGCTAAATGGATTTGCAAAGGTGCAGCGCACCTATATATTTGTAGATAAATGATTGTTAGAGAGGTAAAGGTGCATAGCACCGCAATATTTAATCAACATTTTGGGCAACGCCAACTGATTTTATGGCGCTTTCCTTATAATTTTTCCTGAAGCCGTTTCCTGGAACTTATCCAGAAATACAATGGCTTTGGGTTGTTCGAAGGACGGAAGAAGTTCAGCCAGTTGTTGTTCGAGCGTTTTAGTGCTATAAGGTTTTCCTTCAATAACCAACACCAGCTTTTCTCCCAGTTTTTCGTCGGGTACCGATGAAATAATAAATCGCTCACTGATTAAGCCTTCCAGTTTTTTCTCAATCAATTCGGGTGAAAATTTAATTCCTCCTGAAATGATGACAGAATCGGCCCGACCCAATATCCGAAAGGAAGTTTCAGACTGAACATCGGCCAAATCGTTGGTTTGCAATGGTTCACCGAACTCGGGAAGATAAATCTGCAGGCATCCGGCTTCGTTCAGATTAACTGAAATTCCGGGTAAACAATGATAATAGTCCGATTTAAAACTGCCTGAAAGATCGCGGATGGCAATGTGCGAAGCGGTTTCGGTCATTCCGTAGGTCGAAACTACCCGCGTTGAAAGCTGACTGATTTGTGCCTCCAATGCTGTTGAAATGGCCGAACCACCTACAAGCAGGTTTCTGATGTTTTGTAATTTAGATTTTCCTGAAGGTTGCTCCAGCAATTTGAAAACCTGATTGGGAACCATCGCCGCCAGATCAAATGATTCGTTCTGTAAAAAGTTAAAATCGCTGGCCGGATCAACTGCAATCAGGTTCATTTGACCAACAATGGCCCGAACTGCCATCATTTTCCCGGCAATGTACCGGCATGGCAGACTGTGCAAAAGTTTGTCGCCTGGCTGTAATCCAAAATATTCGATGGTTCGTTCGGCGCTTTTAATCATGATTGATTTTGGCAATTCGATGAGTTTGGGTTCGCCTGTACTTCCTGATGTTTGGGCCAACACAAAATCGGAATCCGAAAACCATTCGTTCAGAAAGAGATACAGTTCTTTTTCCCAATCCGGAACGTCAGGATTGCCGGATATCTCAGGAGTAAGGCGCAATATTTCTCCGATAGAAATCTGCTGGCCGTTCAGGATAATTTGGACAGGTATTGTCATAACATCATATTTCCAAAATTTGATTCCAAAAGTGAGTCTCTTTCGAAAAGAATTTTTCCGCCACAAAGGCACGAAAACACTAAGCTGACACAAAGAAAAGAATAGAAAGCATTATGGCCACACTTTGTGTTACTTTGAGCCTTCGGGGTCTTTGTGGCAATCTTTCCATTTATAAATCATCATCAGGTTCTTCTTCCGCTGTCAAATTTTCCAAATTCCATCCTTTCTCCGGGCGAAACCACAACTGATCGCCTGAAATTTCCAGAGGAGAATCAAAGTTATTGGTAAAAAGCTGGCCGGTTCCAAGTCCCTGTTCGTTTTTTGCATTCAATTGGAAAGTCCATTGCGCGATGGCATTCAATCCAATGTTCGATTCGAGGGCAGAGGTGATCCACCAACCCGATCCGTGTTTTTCGGCCTGTTCAATCCATTTTCCGCAACCGGTAAAACCGCCATGCAAACTGGGTTTCAGTATCAGATAAGCCGGATGGATCGTTTCGAGCAACTTTTGCATTTCTTTGCCGGAGCTTATTCCAATTAATTCTTCGTCCAGGCCAATTGGTACGGGTGATTTGCGGCACAATTCGGCCATTTCTTCCCATCGGCCAGTTTCAATAGGCTGTTCGATGGAATGAATCTGCAAATCGGACAACCGTTTCAGGTTTTCCAGAGCTGTCGGAAACGAATAGGCTCCATTGGCATCAACCCGTAGTATAATTTCTTCAGGAGAAAACTCGCTGCGAATGGCTTTTAGCAAACTGAATTCGGTTTCGAAATCCAGGGCGCCAATTTTCATTTTGATACAGTGAAATCCGGCATCCAACTTAGCTTTGATTTGCTGTCTCATAAAATCCGGTATGCCCATCCAAATCAGTCCATTAATCGGAATTCCCTTTTCGCTGCGGGTAAAAGCAGAGGGGAAAAGAATGCGGTCGCCACCGTTTTTTATATCGAGCAAAGCTGTTTCGAGTCCAAACTGTATGGATGGCCAGGCCCTCAATTCTTCAGGAGAGGAAATGAAATAACTGATTTGGTCGCAAACCTGAAGAAGTTTTGAACTCATCTTATTCAGGCTTTCGATACTGAGGTCGGGCAGGGGGGCACATTCTCCAATTCCGGTATTTGTGCCATCAGTTAAAAATATAAACCAGGTATCACGGTTGGTATAAACTCCCCGTGAGGTTCCGGAGGCTTGTTTGAAGTTGAGTGTATATTTTTTAAAAGAAGCTCTCATTGAATGATGAATGTTAAATTTTGAATGATGAATGAAATCTACACATCACATCAGGAACTATTTTGACCATTACTTCATCGGTGCATTCCTCCAACAATTGCCTGATGCTTTTCTGAAATACCGGATGAATCAGTTCTGGCGCAATTTCATAGAGAGGCATTAAGGCAAATTTGCGTTCCTGAATCCGGGGGTGCGGGATAACCAGATTTTCCTGATTAATGATTTGATCACCATAAAACAGGATGTCTATATCAATAATCCTCGAACTATATTGGCTTTTTTTCCTGATTCGTCCCAGCTTCTGCTCAATTATCTGTGTTTGCGCCAAAACTTCTTCAGGAGAAAGGCTGGTTGAAATTCCAAGTGTCTGGTTCCAAAATAAATCGGGTGATTCAAAACCCCAGGGTTCAGTTTCATAAACGGCGGATTGTGCGGTTATTTTCCCAACATGTTCGCTAAGCTTGGCCCTTGCATCATGAAACACCTTCTTTTTATCACCGAGATTACCGCCTAATAACAGATATAGCTTGATCATATGAGTTGTTTTGACATCGCTGTTTGCACAATGCCTTCTGAAATGTGTAACAAAAACACTAAATTCGTACAAATCTATCGTACATTTTAACCGAAACAAACAAATTTAAATAAAATACACATGAAGGATTTTTTCAAATTTACACTGGCTTCCATTATAGGTGTGATGATTGCTGGTTTGCTTCTCCTTTTTATTACGATCGGAATTTTTTCGGCCATGGTCTCCGTATCCGACCAACCAGCCCAGGTCGAAGCAAATAGTGTTCTTCTGATGAAGTTCGATCATCAGATTGTTGACCGGGCTAGGAAGAACCCTTTCGAAAGTCTTGATTTCGGTTTTTTTCAAGGCAATAAAACTATGGGCTTGAATGATATTCTCAACTGTATCAGGAAAGCCAAAACCGATGATAATATTAAAGGAATTTACCTGAACCCGAAGGATATTCAGTCAGGAATGGCATCGGTTGAGGAAATCCGTTCAGCGCTGAAAGATTTTAAAACTTCCGGGAAATTTATATATGCATACGGCGAATATCTTACCCAAAAGGCTTATTACCTCTCCACTATTGCTGATACGTTGGTGCTGAATCCTCAGGGATCGGTTGATTTCAGGGGACTGGGCGGAGAACGAACTTTTTATAAAAAGGCGCTTGACAAGTTGGGCGTTGAAGTACAGATTGTACGTCACGGTAAATATAAAGCTGCCGTTGAGCCTTTCCTGTTGGATAAAATGAGCGACGAGAACCGGCTTCAGACTGAAACATACCTGAAAAGTATCTGGAATGAAATGTTGACTGACATTTCAGCCTCTCGAAAAATGGGTATTGACGAACTGAACGACATTGCCGATATGGTGGCCACCTTCAGAAGAGCAGATTTTGCGAAACAAAAAAATCTGGTTGACCGCCTGAAATATAAGGATCAGGTAATTGATGATCTTAAAAAACTGACTGGAACCAGTGAAAAAAATGATGTTAAGGCAATTGATATTTTCAAATATGTGAAAGTTCCGGAAAAACGTGCCCAGCAGGGTTTGGCTCGTAAAAAGATAGCGGTAATTTATGCTTCAGGAAATATTGACAGTGGAACTTCTGAAAATGAAATTAAATCTGAAGATCTTTCGCGAACGATTCGTGAAGCCCGCCGCGATTCATCAATCAAAGCTATTGTGTTGCGCATAAATTCCCCGGGTGGAAGCGCCTATGGTTCGGAAGTGATCTGGCGCGAGGTTAAACTGGCTGCCGAAACCAAACCAGTAATTGCATCAATGGGCGATGTAGCTGCATCGGGAGGTTATTATATTGCCTGTGCTGCCGATACGATTATGGCAGACCGGACCACCATTACCGGATCGATTGGTATTTTCGGGATGATACCCAATGCTCAGAAGCTGTTGACCGACAAACTTGGAATTACGCAGGATGTGGTAACCACTAACGAACATTCGGACATGATTTCGTTTACGCGCCCAATGACTTCTTTTGAACGCGATTTGATGCAACAAACCATTGAAGATGGTTATGATACTTTTATCAGCCGCGTTGCAGAAGGCCGGAAAATGCAGAAAACTGCCATTGATGAAATAGGGCAGGGCCGTGTTTGGGCTGCAACTAATGCCAAAGAAATTAAGCTGATTGATATGTACGGTGGATTGACTGATGCAATTGAATTAGCCAAAAAGATGGCTAAGCTGGATACTTACCGCATTGTAAACCTTCCCAAATTGAAAGATCCGTTTGAAGAACTGATGAAAGAAATTTCAGGTTCTGCAAAAGCTGGCTTCATGAAAGATGAACTTGGCGAAAACTATAAATACTACGAACAATTGCGTGGGTTCCTTTCACAGAAAGGCGTGCAGGCACGGATGCCTTATGATATCGAAATTCATTAAATCGGATGATGTGCCGGATTGATCCTGCCCTTTATGAGGAATCGCTCGAAAAAACTGGCTGTCATGAAATGCGTTTTACCGGAAAACCAATGAAAGGTTGGGTGATGATTGAGGAAATGGGAATGAAAACTGCTAATGACTTCGATTATTGGATTGGTTTAGCGGTTGGTTATAACCAACATGCCAAATCGTCGAAGAAGAAAAAGTAAAATTTTTATTGAACTGAGTTCAAAGGGTGAAGTGAAATGTAGTCCTATGAATTATAACAGAAATAAATTATCATGAAGATAATTCTCTTTTATGCAATACTGAACTTTTTTTTTCTTAGTCTTTCTGCACAAAAAACGCCTTCCTGTTTAATCAAAACTACTTTGGGAGATATCCAAATTGAGTTATATCCTGAACAATCTCCATTGACAGTCTCCAATTTCCTGAACTATGTTGACCATCAGCTTTACGACGGAACTTCTTTCTACCGTGTTTGCACTCCTGAAAATGAAAAAGACCGGAAGGTAAAAATTGAAGTCATTCAGGGAGGTGATATTCCGGAAGGAAAACAGTTTGCGCCAATCCGTATAGAAACGACCATACAAACCGGACTGAAACATCAGAATGGGACCTTGGCGATGGCACGCGATAAGCCCAATTCAGCAACTTCCAGCTTTTTTATTTGCATCGGCAATCAGCCGGAACTTGATTTTGCCGGAAAACGTAATCCGGACGGTCAGGGGTTTGCCGCTTTTGGAAAGGTGACCAAAGGAATGCGTGTGGTTAAAAAAATTCAGGCACAGGAAAATAAGGATCAGTATCTGATCAGTCCGGTAAAAATTCATTCGATCCAACGCTTGAATCAATGATTTTGCTATAAATGATACAGGCCCCGGATTTCGGGGCCTGTATCATTTATATTCTTTTCGGCTGATTATTCCACAACAATTAACAGGTATTTCGATGCTTTCCAGAATTCTTCCGGTTTGTCAATCACCAGGCTTTCAACGGTTTTTACACCAGTCAGGTGATAAGAATCGACAGGATGAGTGGTAATAACTTTAGCTTTTTTGCTGTTTAAGGGCAACTGGTTAAATTCGCGAATGTCAATTTTCATGAAATAGTCACGGTTAAAGTCTTTTTTAAGTTTAATGGTTTTCCCCATGCCTAAAACGCCACCTTCTTTTTCAATCACATTTTTTTCTTCCAGTTCTTTCTTTGTCCCGAAAGCATAAAAAGCGGTGTTAATGGCAATGGTTTGCTCATCAATGGTTTGTGTTTTTGCCTTGATGGTGGCTTCGCTTTCGGTCGTAATCTTTTCAATTTTCTGGTTCAGGCCTGCAACGTTGATATGCATATCCTCCAATTCCTGTTTCAAAATGGCAATTTCAGCGTCTTTTTCACCCATTTGCTTGTTCAGCAACGAAATCATGTTTTCGAGTTCGGCAATTTTTACGTTCGATGCCCGAAGTTTTCCCTGAAGTGTTTTGACCAGTTCTTTGTTTTTCTGAAGCAGGTCGTTAATTTGGCTGATGTCTTCAATAATACGTTTTTTTGCTTCGGCTTTCAGTTCAACGCCGGGTGCTGTTTGAACAGAAACTAATTTTTCGATGCTTTTAATCGAATCCAGATTCATCTGAATTTCGTTCATCGCGCCAATAAATTCCAGAATGGAATTATCTTTTTGTACACCTAATTGTGCAATACTATCCTGTTTAGACTGCATCCGGGCAATTTCTTTTTTGTGCTGTCCGCAAGAGGCTAAAACCATAACTGATAAAACAAACAATAACTTTTTCATTGGGTATATTTAAAAAATTATAAATAAAAAAAATCAGAAACAGTTGGTTTGGTTTGTTTAGTTTGGCTTATAAGGAAAAGAATGCAAAGATACGGTACTTTTTTATTTACAAGCGATATTGTGCACAAATATAAAAACGTGAACTATTTCTCATTTATTGCCCTGTTTATTTTTTCCTGAACTACCTGATTTAAATTAATTGAATCAAACATTTCGAGAATTCGTTTTTCAGCTTCTTCAAACCCGATTTTAAAAATTTCATCTGCTTTCTTAAAATCGAAAGTATTGTATTTCCTGGTCTCTGGAGGGTCAATGACAAAATCGCATTTGGACAGGCTTTCCCGTACATTCTGTCCCATTGCGAGGCGGAGTGTACGCTCTGCAATAGCTTTAATTCCTGAAATATTTTCTTCGGGCCCGTTATGATTCACATGTACCCCAATCAAAATCTGGCATTGGTCACGTATGCAATCAACCGGAAGATTATTGAGTAATCCGCCATCAACATAGGTTATGCCATTAATGATCTGAGGCTCGAAAAGGACCGGGATTGAAGCTGATGCAACCACCCATTGAAAAAGTTTTCCTTCATTTTTAATTTCCGAATGACCACTGTTGAGGTTTACCACCGAGCAATAAAATGGTTTTTTAAGGCTCGAGAAGTCGTCAAACGGAATGTGGTTTTCAAGTAGCGGAAAAACTTTTTTAATGTCAATCAGACCGCTTGATGGCAATTGCCATTTAAATATGGTCACCAATTTGTTCGATTTCACCAGCTCGAGAATTTCGAGTGGCTCCATTCCCGCGGCATAGAAAACGCCAACCAGGGCACCTGCACTTACTCCTGAAATGATTTCGGGTTGGATGCCATATTTATGAAGAGCCTCAAGGACTCCCAAGTGAACGATTCCCCTGGCGCCGCCTCCGCTAAGCGCAATTCCGAACTTGTAAGGTTTTGGTTTCATCATTTACATCCCATTATTTTTCAATCTCCTGATAAACCCTCACGTAGTCCACTTCGTACCTGACCGGAAATTTAGTCTGATCCGGATTTCCACCGTGTCTGCCCAGAGCCAGATTGAGTAACAGATACTGAGGTTTGGTGAACGGATTATTGCCGTCGGGATTGATCGTTTCTTTGAGCGATGTGGTGTTCAATAGTTCATCATCCACATAAAGTTGGATGGATTCCTGAGTCCAGTCCATACGCCAGATGTGAAATTTTTTGACCCAGTCGGGATCGGCAACTGTGAACTTTGAAAATGGAATCATTTCGGTATGCCATTTGGCCACATGCTGCTGACTTGTTCCCCACGCAACATTGGCTAAAATGGTCGGCTCTCCTTTAACCCGGTAAAACTCCATCAGGTCTATTTCCCCGTTCGATGGCCACGATTGGGTTGTTCCCAAAGTCCAGATGGCAGGCCAGCAACCCATTGCGGTGTCTATTCTGGCCCTGATTTCGAAACGTCCGTACAGCCATTGTTTTAAACCTCTGGTATTGATACTCGATGAAGTGTAATGGGCAAATTCACGGTTATTTTTCCAACTTTGGCTCCCGGCCTCAAACCTTGGATTGGAAATTTCTTCACGGCGGCCTTCAATCAGTAAAACACCGTTTGTACAAATCGCATTTTTCTCCAGATACCACTGTAATTCTTCATTGCGAACAAAGCCCTTTTCGTATTTCCAGAATTGAGGATTGGGTTTCTCGTCGAAGTTAAATTCATCGGCCCAAACCAGGTTCATTCCCGGAATTTCAGCAGGAGGATTTGGATCGGGAAGGGTGGGGTTGATGGGCTGGGAAAAACCTATAAATCCGAGAAGTAGTGGAATGAGTAAAAAGATTAGTTTTTGCATTTGCAGGTTATATTTCGATTTTTAAATGGATACCATCTTTTTAAATCGGCTATTGGATAAATTCTTAACGCTAACGGCGTGTAAAGAATGTAGCAAAAATTTCAATAAAAGAGATGAAAAACCCGAAGGGTTGGAATTATCCTGCCATCCCTTCGGGATTAATGCCTGGTGGCATATCACTGTTTCTATAATCATGTCATCCCTTCAGGATTAATAATGTTATCTCGCCGGAATATTCTTTAAGGTTTCAACTAAAAACTCCCAGAATTTGCCGACTGATTCGATATTTACTTTTTCGTCGGGCGAGTGCGGGAAACGAATGGTTGGCCCAAAAGAAATCATATCCCATGTGGGATAAGTTCCGCCCAAAATTCCACATTCCAATCCGGCATGGATGGCCTTAATTTCAGGAATCCGTCCAAATTTGGCCTGATATAACTGTTGCATGGTTTTCAGGATTGGCGAGTCCATATCGGGTTTCCATCCGGGGTATCCACCGGTCAGTTTCACTTCTGCACCAGCCAGGGAAAATACTGATTCCATCCTTGATCCGAGTTCTGCCTTGGCCGAATCAACAGAACTGCGCATCAGGCAGGCAATGTTCACGGATTTTGTTTCAGTATCTGATTTTACAATAGCCAGGTTTGTAGATGTTTCAACCAGTCCGGCCATACTATCGCTCATGCGGATTACGCCATTCGGACAGGCAACAACTGCATGGGTCAGTCTGGTTTGTGTGTCTTCGTCTATCAATCCTGAAGGCATTTCAGTTTTAGCCAGATCAATTTTCATTGTCGGTTCAGTCGCAGTCAATTCGCGCTTGATTACGGTTGTTAATCCGGCAATGAGACCAACCAATTTGTCGGCAGTTGCATAGGGAACAGTAACAATTCCGAATGCTTCGCGTGGAATGGCATTGCGTAAATTTCCACCGTTGATTGAAGCAAGCCGTAATCCGCAAACTTTGTATGCTTCTTTTAATACCCGAAAGAAGATCTTGTTGGCGTTTCCGCGGCCCAGGTTGATATCCAGTCCGGAGTGGCCACCTTTTAATCCGGTAACATTTAGCTTAAAAGCGATTGATTCGTCAGGTACGGGAACTTCAGTATAGTTAAACCTGACATTGGCATCTTCACCTCCGGCGCAGCCTACATACAATTCCCCTTCATCTTCCGAATCCATGTTGATCAGGATGTCTCCTTTCAGCATACCTTTCCCAAGTCCGTTTGCTCCATCCATGCCGGTTTCTTCGGTAGCTGTAAAAAGTGCCTCTACTGGTCCGTGAACAAGTTCTTCCGACTCCAGTACTGCCATTGCAGCGGCTACTCCAATACCGTTGTCAGCGCCGAGAGTTGTGCCATTGGCCCGTACCCATTCGCCATCAATAATGGTTTCAATCGGGTCTTTGGTGAAGTCGTGGTCCTTATCGCTGTTTTTTTGAGGAACCATGTCGAGGTGGCCTTGCAGAATAACACCTTTCCGCTTTTCCATTCCTGAAGTAGCGGGTTTTCGGATAATGATATTTCCGGCATCATCCTGTATAGTTTCAAGCCCCAGATTGCGACCAAAATCGGCAATAAACTGCCTGATTTGGTCTTCGTGATTTGAAGGACGCGGAATACGCGTCAACTGGTAAAAATTTCCCCAAACTTCGTTGGGTGTTAATTTTGAGATTTCGTTGCTCATATAGTTATTTTTAAAATAAAATTCAGTTGTGATGGAATGAGTTACTATCGTGAATCACTGCACATTAAGTTGCTTCCATTTCCCAAAAACCCAAAACTCATTCATGTAAAAAATTTCGCACATAAAAGTACAATTATTCCCTGTAGTTTGTTCCAGAAACGAAACAATAAAAAAAACCTGTACCAGATTTTCCGGATGCAGGTTTTTCTTTCAGAATAAATTCAGTTATTATTTTGGAAATGGAATCTACTTTTTCTTATTTGGCAGTTCAAGCCCGTAGCCTTGCTTACTGTCAACGCTCCTCAGGTAAAGGGCCAGTACAATTGCTGCTGCGCCGAATCCGGCAAAAATCAATTCAGGAACCATGTAATTGTAGGCAGCCCCTTCAACTTTAGCTGCTATTTGTTCAGCCACACCTGGGTTTGCTTTGGTAATTGACCAGCCAATAAATCCCGGAACGAGCATTAAACCGATGTTTTGAATCCAGAAAATACAGCCAAAAGCAGTTCCTAAATACCGGTCTTCAACAATTTTAGGCAAAGAAGGCCACATGGATGCGGGTACCAGTGAAAAGGCTGTACCTAAAATAACTATGGTAGCCAACGCGATAATGTATGAAAAGTTTTCGTTGGGAACAAGCGCAAAAATCAAATGCGAAACAACCAATAAAATAGCCCCATAGAGCATCATCGAAGCGCCTTTCCCTTTGATATCGAGAAACAAACCAATAAACGGAGTTAGCACCATTGCACCAATAGGAAAGAAGGAGAACAGATTGGACGCTTCAGTAATCGGTATATTCAATTTTGATGAAAGCATGTCGGTCGCAAATTTCTGGAATGGGAAAATTGCAGAATAGAATAAAACACAAAGTCCGGCAATGGCAATGAACCCGGGGTTGGTAAAAATTTTTCCAAGATCACTGATCCTGAATTCATCTTCTGGGACAAGTTTCGCGGCATCTCCCAATTGTTTATCTAATTTGACATCCATGAAAACATAAGTCAAAAACGTCAGTAATCCAATACACAAAAAGGCCAAACCCATGAAAACCGAATTTGCCGCATCCCAATCGGCGGGGTTTTCGGCTGAAGCATTGGCAAAAATGGGCGACAAACGAAAAACAGCAAAAACGCCCAGGCGCGCAACTGCCATTTCGAGCCCCATGGCCATGGCCATTTCTTTGCCCCGAAACCATTTAACGATTGTTTTTGAAACGGTAATCCCTGCCATTTCGACACCAACTCCAAAAATGGCAAAACCACAATAGGAAATAAGAGCTGTAGTTGGTAATTCCCATCCAAATACAGTGGACACAGAAGCATGATCGATGTATCGTAAGGCAGAAAACTTGATGGCTGCACCTGCAACCATCGTAATTGCTGAAAGCATCAAAGTAAACCGGATGCCCATTTTATCGAGGATAATTCCGGAAAGTATCAGAAAACCAACGAAAACATTTAAAACAAATTCGGATCCACCTAAATAGCCAAATACTTCGGGCGACCAGTTAAAGTTTGTGAGCATCATTTTTTGCAGGGGCGCTACTACATCAACAAAAAAGTAGGCAAAAAACATGGTTGAAGAAATAAGTAAAAGCGCGATCCATCTGGCAATTGCGGAATCGTGAAGTGTTTTTTTCAAAGTTTGCATAAAGTAAGATTAAAGTTTACGGATTGAATGTTCAGTAATTATTTTTTGTCAGATTTAGTTTCTTCGGTACTTCCTTCAGTTTTCAGGATCGATTTTACTGCCCCTGAACTGGTATGAAACTCGAGTTTGTATGCGCCGTCAAGCAAATCTTCAGGAATTGGCGCGGTGGTTCCGAATTGTGCAATTGACAGACGGGCCCCGGCCAGTTGGGTTCCACCATCCATAATCCTGACTTCGGCCATGCCAGGCATACGGTAGTAAACACCACTTTTGCCTGCATTCGGATTTTCTGATGTGCTTAATCCGCTTTGTTTTGAAGCAAGATTTTCTATTTTATTCACTTCAATTACAATCGGACGACCCGACAAGTCTGATTTAGGTAAAACTCCACGATCATCATTGAAACGGAAGAAGACTTCTCCTTTTACAGTTTTTTCGCCGGGCACGAATTCGAAACTGAATTCATATTTTTCTTTAGCTGATTTGCCAATAAAAAGGGCAAGGTAATTTTCTTCCATTTTCCCGAGTTCTTTGGTCATTACTTCAAACGACTTTCCGTCCGGCAGTGGTTCGTCATCGGCATTGGTAAGCAATGCAAAGCGCGAGTTCCGAAGATTGAAAATGGTTTCGGCAGCTTCGGCAGCTTTCTGCTCCTGGTTTTTGGAAACCAGCTTAAATTTTTTGGTTGAATCGGCCGGAGAATAAAAACTCCAGATAGACAGATCGGTAAATTTGACCTGTTTATCCAGATTTTTAGTCAGGAATGACTGTGTTTGAATTTCAACTTCATGAGATTTTACGGCCATATTTATTCCTGCTATAATACCGGATTCGGTCAAACTGACCATTTGTGCTGCCGGTCCCATCGCTTTGCGAACCTGTTCGGCATCAGGTTCGCTAAATACTTCCAGTTTAATTTCATCCATATTCCACCGGTCGGCATCGGTGGCCGGAACGTTTTCGATGCCCAGCATTTTTTGTGCGTACATCTGAAAAGGCCCGTGTACAAAACGTTCGCGCGTGGCTTTTATATGCACACGAATTCCTGTTTGCGGCAAACTGTAAACAATGCCTTCGGTTGGTACAGCTACAGCCCCGGCTGCTACTTTCCTTTTGTCGTCTTTTTGCGCAGTCACCATCGAGACTACAAATACCGAAAGAATAAAGGTGAATATGAAAGTTTTCATGATCTGAAATTTATTTGTTTTCTGTTTTGTTTGAACCACATAGTCACATAGGTCACATAGTTTTTTCTTCATTCCCAAATTTCTATGTGTTCTATGTGACTATGTGGTTTTCATCGTAATTTAAAACCCAAAAATAGCCAAAATATTATTCAAGTTGCAGAAAAGCTTGTCCCAGCTTATTTATTATATCTCCCGAAATCAGGGCTTGTTGTCCGAATTGGGCAGCAGCAAGGTCACCAGCCAGACCGTGTATATATACTCCGATCAATGATGCCTCTTCGGCGGTATAATTTTGTGCCAGTAACCCGAGTATGATGCCGGTTAATACATCGCCACTGCCGGCTGTTGCCATTCCTGGGTTTCCGGTACTGTTAAAAAATGCACTGCCATCAGGAACGGTTATGCAGGTATGCGCCCCTTTGAGAACAATAATGACCTTATAATTTACTGAAAACTGAAGTTGTTTTTGGAGGCGTTCGAATGAATTGGATGTTTCCCCGGCCAATCGTTCAAATTCTTTGGGATGGGGTGTCAGTACCGTGTTTTCAGGTAATAATTCAAGCCAGTCCTTATTTTCAGAAAGAATATTTAGGGCATCGGCATCAATAACCATTTTTATTGGTTTTGCCTGAAGTAATTTTTTGAATGCCATTTGTGTTTCCGGTTTTTTGTCAAGTCCGGGGCCAACACCAATCGCAGAAAATGAACCGAGCTCAGGAAATTCTGTAAAAACCGTATCTGAATCATCTATGGAAGTCATGGCTTCGGGAACCGAATTTTGAATGATTTCGTAACCCAAACGCGGGATATGGCTTGTCAGTAATCCAACACCGGCACGCAAACATGCTTTGGATGCCAGAACAGAAGCTCCCATCTTGCCATAACTCCCGGCAATCAGCAATGCATGCCCATAAATTCCTTTGTGCGAGAATTTCGCGCGTTTTTTTATTGTTCCTGAAAGATAAGTTTTTGTCAGGTTAAAATATTTGCTTTCGGTCTGAAGGATGGCTTCCGGATGCAGGCCGATCGGCAAAACTTCCCAATCTCCTACTATATCAGCATTTTCAGGAAAAAGAAAACTGAGTTTAGGAAACTGAAACGTGAGCGTATAGCTTGCCTGAACCACCCCGGATGAATCGTTTTGCGAGTTGTCTTCGCCAAATAGTCCGCTTGGAATATCGATTGAAATTACCGTTGCCCCTGATTGATTGATCTTCTGAACAATCTTTTTGGCCAATCCGGTTAAGGGCTTGGTTATTCCTGAACCGAACAATCCGTCAATCACAACCGTCTCAGAAGAAATTTCCGGAATCGCATCTTCAGTATCAATTTTTTTCAGAACAACCTTATTTTGTTCCTCCAGTCGTGCCAGGTTGCTGGAAGGATCATCTTTTAATTCACGACCAAAATCAGCCAGAAAGACTGTACAGTTAAAATTATTTCCGGCGAGCATGCGGGCAACGGCCAATGCATCGCCGCCATTGTTTCCCGGTCCGGCGAAAATGAAGAACTTTTGGTCATTCCCAATTTTCTGAATGATCCATTCGGCTACCCGTTGCGATGCCCTTTCCATTAAGTCAATTGACAAAATAGGTTCATGTTTCATGGTCAGTCGGTCAATTTCGGCGATTTGCTGACAAGTAAAAAGTTTCATTGTTGGAAGATTTGAGCCAAAAATACAAAATATCGGGCATTAAAATAGCTGTCAATTTTCAGGCTAAATACAGCAGCCAATTTTGCATTTTTCGATATTATTCACTTACTAAATGAAAAATATCCGATAATTTTCATTTAGGTTTAGTAAACAGCTCTTTTTAACATTGTTTTGCGATTGATTGTAAATTCTATGAAAAGGCATTTTCCAGGTCGAAATATAAAATGTTTGAGGATTCATACCCTGATTATCCGCTTTCTCTAAAATCGTATCAATCGGTTAATAACGCAGCTTCTATTCTTCTGATGTAACCAAATCAGACATTTTTGTGTGCTTTAACTATGATTTTTCTCCAGTTGTACGGCTTAAAAACTTGTTTATATTTGTCAGCATTGCACAACCTTACTTAAAGTATTTACTAACTTAAAAGATCTTATGCTGAAACAACATCCAAAAGGGCTATTGGTTGCCTTTTTTACCAACATGGGCGAACGCTTTGGCTTCTATACCATGATGGCCATTCTGGTCATGTTTTTACAAGCCAGATATGGCCTTGATGCAGACTCTGCCGGAAGTATTTACTCCTGGTTTTATTTTGCCATTTATGCCCTTGCACTTATTGGCGGAATGCTGGCCGACTGGACAAGAAAATATAAATCGGTCATCTTTATCGGCCAGGTCATCATGTTTGTCGGGTACTGCCTTATCGCTATTCCGGGTTCCGAACTTTGGGTTTCAATAGCCGCTTTAATGATTATTGCTTTGGGCAATGGTTTATTCAAAGGCAACTTGCAGGCTGTTGTAGGACAGATGTATGATGATGAAAAATATAAGAAGTTCAGGGATAGCGCCTTTATGATTTTTTATATGGGAATAAACGTGGGAGCATTTTTTGCCCCGTTTGTGGCCAAAGGAGTAAAAGAGTTTTGGTTAAAAACCAATGGCTACATCGAAAATGCCAACCTTCCATCGCTTTGCCATCAATACCTTGCAGGAACCATAAAAGACGTTGATCAGTTTCAAACACTGGCCAATGCTGCCATTATGACTAATGGGGGGAAATCAGCAACTGATTTAGCTGCTTTTGCTACAGATTATATTAAGGTATTTTCAACCGGTTTTAATTATGCTTTTGGTATTGCAGCAGGGGCAATGATTATATCTTTACTTGTTTATGTTATTTTCAACAAACTACTTCCTTCGAAATATAAGATTGCATTGGCCGAAAAACAAAATCAGGCTGTTTCAGAACAAAAACCAAGCATAAACCTGGCCAGCAATATGAAGTATATTTTTATTTCACTCGGTTTAATGGCGGTTGTTACAACATTATTTTATATAGCCGATAGTTATACTGACATCCAAGACATTAATTACAAGTTAGGACTGGCAGTTGGCCTGTTTGTGGGATTTGTTTCCCTGATCTTCCAAATATCGACAAAAGAAGAAAAGCCTCGTGTTGTGGCGCTTACCCTGGTTTTTGTTGTTGTAATTTTCTTCTGGATGTCGTTCCATCAAAACGGTCTGACCTTAACAATGTTTGCCCGTGATTATACGAACCAATATGTTGGACCATACACAAACCTGGTATTCAATATCTGGTCAATACTTGCAGTAATTGGTTCGATTGCCGGGTGTATCATGGCCTTTTTCACCAAAAAAACGATGACAAGAATAATCGGCGCCCTCGGATTTTTGGGATTCGGGTACCTAAGTTATTATTTTGCATCTACCTATAGTGACTCCAATCTTATTTCTCCTGAAGTTTTTCAATCATTCAATCCTTTGTTCATCGTTGCATTGACCCCTTTGGTTATGGGCATTTTTGCATGGTTAAATAAAAAGGATAAGGAACCTTCTTCACCCAGAAAGATTGGGATTGGAATGGTCATTGCCGCATTTGGCTTTGTGATCGTTTTGATCAGCTCTTTGGGGCTAGCGTCGCCAAGAGAAATGGCAGGCGTAGCTGTGGCTGAATTCGACCGGGTTTCCCCATACTGGCTCATGAGTTCTTACCTCATCCTAACCATTGCCGAACTCTTTTTAAGCCCGATTGGATTGTCATTCGTGGCCAAAGTCGCTCCTGCCCGTTTTCAGGGCCTGATGCAGGGAGGATGGTTATTGGCTACGGCAATTGGAAATAAATTTCTTTTCGTCGGAAGTTTATTATGGGGCAAAGTTGAACTTTACACGCTTTGGGGGATTTTTATCATTTGCTGTATTCTCGCCGCAGTATTTATATTCTCAATCATGAAAAAACTGGAGGCAGCAACGAAATAATCCGGGAATAAAATGATATTTTTGAAGGAGTGGCTATTGCTGCTCCTTTTTATTTCATTCAATTCGTGAAATCATGTTTATGCAAACGAAATTTTATAAAATACTGATCGTTCTGGCGATATTTATCGGCCTTGCTTCGTGTACCATACAGCCGGCAAAAAAAGATGTCCCTCCAAATTTTCAGCCATTATTTGAAGAATATGGTGTTCAGGGTTGCTTTTTGTTGTACGATCTGAAAAACGATATATACCAGATTTACAATTCGACCCGGTGCGAACAGGGATTTTTGCCCGCGTCAACATTCAAAATACTGAATTCATTAATTGGCCTTGAAACTGGTGTAATTACCGGCGACAGCATGGTAATTCACTGGGATGGAGTTGTTCGTTCGGTAGATGAATGGAACAAAGACCATACTTTGGCATCGGCAATTCAGTATTCAGTAGTTCCTTACTTTCAGGAAGTAGCCCGCCGTATTGGTTCTGAACGAATGAAAGAATATATTGATGATTCTGATTTTGGACGCATGGACATTTCAAAAGAAACCATAGATCGGTTTTGGCTTTGGGGCGATTCCCGTATTACCCCCTGGGAACAAATGAATTTTCTTTTGCACTTCTACACGAATAAGTTGCCCTTTTCTATGGAAAATATTGATCTGGTCAAAAAACTCATCATCCTGAAACAAACCGAAAAATGGATTTTCCGTGGAAAAACCGGGATGACCGTTCAGGATGGGAAAAATGTGGGATGGCTGGTTGGCTACCTCGAAGAAAATGGAAATGTCTGGCTGTATGTTTGCAACATGGAATCGAGCACCGATAATACTGAAAAATTCAAGGAAAGCCGACGCGGAATAACCGAAAAGGTTTTCAAATCAATGGGGTTGATGGAGGAATAAATCGTTACGGGTTGCGGGTTTCGGGTAACATGCAGACACGTAACTCGCAACTCGCAACAATTTCCTGAATACTGTGACTGACCACTGAATACTTACCTCTTCACCTCAACCAGCGCCCCGTCAATAATTTTTACCACAACATCTTCGTCGAGCAGGGTGGTGATATCTCCCAGATTGGAAGCATCGCCTTCAGCAACTTTCCGGAGTATCCGGCGCATAATTTTTCCTGAACGTGTTTTTGGCAAGCCGGGAACAAGCTGAATGAGATCAGGCCGTGCAAACGGACCAATCAGATTAGTAACGGCCATCTTGATACTCTTCCGGATGCCTTCTTCTCCTCCGGTCGATAGTTCTCCACATACGACAAAGGCATAAATTCCCTGTCCTTTAATCGAATGGGGATAGCCGACCACTGCCGATTCGTTAACCAATGGATGCGAGTTGATGGCATTTTCAATTTCGGCAGTTCCTAAGCGGTGCCCCGAAACATTAATCACATCGTCAACACGCCCGAGAATGCGGTAATAGCCATCTTCGTCGCGCTGAACGCCATCCCCGGTAAAATATAGATTTTTGAAAGTGGAGAAGTACGTTTCCCTGAAGCGTTCGTGGTCGTCCCAAATGGTACGTGCAATTCCAGGCCACGGAAAACGGATGCAAAGGTTTCCTTTAACGCTGTTACCAGTCAGTTCTTTTCCTTCACCATCGACAATAATGGGTTGAACACCGGGCAGTGGAAGTGTTGCAAACGATGGTTTGGTAGGGATAATCCCTGGAATCGGACTGATCATGATTCCACCGGTTTCGGTTTGCCACCAGGTATCGACGATGGGGCAGCGGTTTCGGCCAATATGGTCGTGGTACCAGTGCCAGGCTTCTTCGTTGATGGGTTCACCAACAGTTCCGAGTACTTTGAGCGACGATAAATCTTTGTCGTTGATATGTTCCATACCCAAAGCCAGAAGTGAACGGATTGCAGTTGGCGCTGTGTAAAACTGATTGACTTTGTGCTTGTCAACCACATCCCAAAACCGGCCGGCATCGGGCCAGGTGGGGATGCCTTCGAACATCAGTGTTTGGGCGCCGTTCAGCAAAGGTCCGTAAACAATGTACGAATGACCGGTAACCCAGCCAATATCGGCGGTACAAAAATAAATGTCGCCAGCGCTGTACTGAAATACATTTTGAAAGGTGTAGGCCGTGTAAACCATGTAGCCTCCGGTAGAATGAACAATTCCCTTGGGTTTGCCGGTCGATCCGGAGGTATAAAGAATGAACAGCTCATCTTCAGCATCCATTTCTTCAGCCGGACATATTTCAGATTGTCCAACGATGGCATCGTGCCACCAGATGTCGCGGCCTTCAAGCATATTAATTTCCGCCCTGGTCCGTTGATATACCACTACAAAATCGACACAGTTGCAGCTCTCCAATGCTTCGTCAACAATGTTTTTAAGAGGCGTGATTTTTTCACCGCGGAAACCGCCATCCGCAGTCAGTACTATTTTGGCTTCAGCATCAATGATTCGGTCGGCCAGTGATGCCGCAGAGAATCCGGCAAAGACCACCGAATGTATCGCGCCGATTCGTGCACACGCCAGCATAGCGATAGTCAATTCAGGAATCATAGGCATATAAATGGCCACCCGGTCTCCTTTCCTGACGTTCAGCCCTTTTAAGGTGTTGGCGAATTTATTGACTTCCTTATGCAATTCAGTATAAGTTAAAGTCCTGATTTGATCCTCCGGGTTATTCGGTTCCCAGATAAGGGCCGGTTGATCGCCAATCGTATAAAGGTTCCGCTCGAAAATGTTCTCGGTAATATTTAATTTGGCTCCTGAAAACCATTTGACTGATGGTTCCTCAAAGTTCCATTCCAGAATTTTATCACAACGTTTGCGCCAGTAAAAATTTTCTGCCACTTCTGCCCAAAAGGCTTCCGGGTTGGCAATACTTTTCTGATATTCGTGAATGTAACCCCCTAAACTGTGAATTCTTGGTACCATCGTAATCAAATTTGTGTTTATACTGAAGTCGTTTTGATCTGAATCTAGGTAACAAGTATAATGAATTTTGGTTGACAAACAACCAATTGAATTTTATGAAACTTCGTGCAGGTAGAACGAAACTATCACCCCTTCGGGGTTTTTGGTTCTGGTCTCGATTGTTTTCTATAATCTTTGTACACCTTCGGTGTTAAAAAATTGCTAATTTCAACCAGAAATATTAATCACACCAATAATGAAAACTAAACGGATCTACCTGCTGATTTCTTTTTTAATTTGTTCGTTCAGTCTGCTTGCCCAAAAGCTACCCACCGGAAATCCCAAAGATTTTAAAGTAAAAACCTGTTTGCATTCGGTAAGTTACATGGGAATCTGGCGCGGTCAGCCCCTGCTCACGGTCGATCAGTTTCTGGTAAAGGCTAAAGAATTGGGCTACCAGGGCGTGATGCTGGCCGCTAAACGTCCACATCTTTCACCTCTCGATTACGATAAATCTGCCCGTGTCCGGCTGAAAGCCAAAATGGATTCGTTGGGTCTTACACTCGTTGGATTGGCCGGATATACCGATTTCACTGCCGGAATTGATAAGCCCGGAATACCGAATGTCGAAATTCAGGCGGCATGGGTTGGCGAACTGGCCGAACTTGCAAATGACCTGGGAACAAAAGTTGTTCGTGTTTTTACCGGTTACGAGCGCCCCGGAATTCCTTACGACAAGCAATATTCCGAAGTGGTGAATGGATTAAAACTTGCAGGTAAACTTGCGGCTAAATTCGGAGTTACACTGGTTGTACAAAATCACCACGATATTGCCCTGCATCACGATGCCATGTACTGGATGTTGAAAGAAGTAAACTTGCCCAATGTGTTGGCTGGCTGGGATGCATGGTCGCCAGCGCTCGAAGGACTTAGTTCCGAAGAAATGCGGCAGTCAATCCTGAAGATGAAACCTTTCCTTGCCCAGACTATTGCAGCCGATTACGTACGGCAGCCAAGGTTCAGCTATGTGAACGACCTGACCAATTATTCGCCACAACAAGCGGTGATGCGCGCCACTCAGATGGGAAAAGGAATCATTGACTACAAAACATGGTTCAATGCACTGAAGGAAATCGGTTATCAGGGCTGGGTCATTTACGAAATGTGCGAGGTACTTGAAGGAGGCGGCTCGATGGAAAATATGGATCGCACAGCCAAAGTATTTCTGGATTACATGAAACAGTTTGAATAGGAACTAATTTTTGAGACTGTTTATATTTTGTTTTTAGGTTCCTTTAGGAACTAAAGGTCGGTAGATTTGATGAAAATTTGTATGTCTTTTGTCCCGTACGGGACAAAACAATGATTGAAAATCTGCATTTCTACCGACATTTTTTCCCTACGGGAAATTTTAAAATAGTTTCTTAATTTCTACATTTCTCTAAAATTAAAAAGGCGACCTTCATCCAATGAAAGTCGCCTTTTTTATGCTATTTGAAAGAGCTATTTTTTCTCTTTCACATTAACAATCAGGTTCAGTTCTTCCAATTGTTCCGGCGAAATGGTTGATGGGCTGTCCATCATCACATCGCGTCCCGAGTTGTTTTTCGGGAATGCGATGGTGTCGCGGATACTTTCCAGGCCTGCGAACATTGATGTCAACCTGTCAAATCCAAATGCGATACCAGCATGTGGCGGCGCACCGAATTTAAAGGCATTCATCAGGAACCCAAACTGGTAGTCAGCTTGTTCAGGAGTAAATCCAAGTATGCCGAACATTTTTGCCTGAAGCGCTTTGTCGAAAATACGGACCGAACCACCACCTATTTCAACGCCGTTGATCACCAAATCGTACGCGTTGGCACGAACAGCTCCCGGATTAGTATCAAGCAATGCAATATCTTCAGGTTTTGGAGCTGTGAATGGATGGTGCATGGCGTAAAAGCGGTTGGTTTCTTCGTCCCATTCGAGCAACGGGAAATCAACTACCCACAAAGGCTGGAACACGCTTTTATCGCGCAGTCCCAGTTGATTGGCCATTTCCAGACGCATGTCGCCAATGGCTTTCAGTATTTTTTCTTTTACTCCTGAAAGAATTAAAATCAAGTCGCCAGGTTTTGCTTCGAACAATTCGAACCATCTCTTAATATCTTCTAAACTGTAAAATTTATCAACCGACGATTTGATCGTTCCGTCGGTATAGTATTTCAGGTAAACCATCCCTTTTGCTCCAACCTGCGGGCGTTTAACCCAATTGGTCAGTTCATCCAGTTGTTTGCGGGTATATTCGGAGCATCCTTCGGCACAAATTCCTCCAATAAATTCCGCATCATCAAACACCGAAAATCCTTTTCCTTTAACCAAATCGGTCAGATCTTTAATTTTCATACCAAAACGGATGTCCGGTTTATCCGATCCATAGCTTTCCATCGCTTCGGAATAGGACATCCACGGAAAACCGGCAAGGTCAATTCCTTTGATTTCCTTGAACAGGTACCGGATCAGTCCTTCAAACATATTTAGCACGTCTTTCTGCTCCACGAACGACATTTCACAATCTATCTGGGTAAATTCGGGCTGACGGTCGGCACGCAAATCTTCGTCGCGGAAACATTTCACGATCTGGTAATAGCGGTCGAACCCGGCCACCATCAGTAATTGTTTCAACTGTTGCGGCGACTGAGGCAAAGCGTAAAATTCGCCCGGGTTCATGCGCGACGGAACTACGAAATCGCGTGCCCCTTCCGGAGTTGATTTGATCAGGACCGGAGTTTCAGTTTCGATAAAATCCTGGCTATCGAGATAGGTTCGGGTTGCGAATGCCATCTTTGACCGCAGAATCAGTGTATCGCGAACAGGAGCACGGCGCAAATCTAGATAACGGTATTTCATACGGATTTCGTCGCCGCCGTCGCTTTCATCTTCGATGGTAAAGGGCGGGGTCTCCGAACTATTCAGGATATTTAAAGCAGTTACGGCCAGTTCGACTTCACCGGTTGCGATATTTTTATTTTTGCTGCTGCGTTCGCGTATGGTTCCGGTTGCCTGAACCACATATTCGCGGCCAAGCTGATTAGCCATTTCGGCAACAGACTGCTCTGTTTTTTCATCGAAGACCAGTTGAGTAATCCCATAACGGTCGCGAAGATCAATAAATGTCATTCCGCCCAGGTTACGGACGCGCTGTACCCAGCCTGCAAGGGTAACCACCGTACCCTGATGATTGAGGCGACATTCGCCGCATGTATGTGATCTGTACATTTCTGATTCGGTTTTGTTCGCTGCAAAAATAAGCAGATTTTGGAATAATAGGTGAGGAAATGTCAGTTTCAGGAGGAAAGTTTAAATGGAAGGATCCCCAATTCCCACTTTTTAAAGAATGAAGAATAAGAAATACCTCAACAAATGTCATTTAGTGGGTCATATAAGCTTTTATCATTGGATAAAATGCGATGAAATTGTTAATCAAATGAGCAAATATTGTGATGCAAATATTTCTACGTCTTTGATAAATATATGAATACATTAAACAAGTTGGTAAAAATGCTAAAAAGTTTGTTAATGAAAAGACATGGTAAATACTCCAGGAAAAACCATTAACAATCCAAGTATAGTTCTTAAATCGTTTATGCTGAATATCAAACAAATAACACCTGAAATACAGTTCCTCTGCAATTACACCTAGCAATAATACTGCATTTGAAATTGAAAAAATTATTATGGCCTCAAACCTTGAAAGATGACTAATGAAAAATTGTTTGTTTTTGAAGATGTCTAGATTAAAAAGCTTTACAAATTCAGTTTCTATGAGTATGTTATAGCAGATTCTTCCTGAAATAATAAGTAATGCGACTAATAATAAATCAGAAATTAACAGCTTGTTTTTAAAATAATACAATAATTGATTGCTGTTGTTTTTAATATGGAATCTTGCTAGAAATAATAAAGAAACAAATCCCGCTAAATTGATCATTTGACCAGTGATAATAGACAAGACATTATTAAATCCTATTAAAGCTACACTTAGATTGATTGCAAGAATTGCAATTACAATAATCATTAACTCAAGATACCAATTTTCTTTTTTCAAAGATAAATTCATTAGGTCAGTATTTATATTAAACTATTGTTGAAAGTTAAAAGCACAGTACCTAGGCCATATGTTATTCATACTGTACTTTTAACTTCAACACAAATATCCTAAAATAATCCATTAATAATTTTTTTCTTCTTCTGGAACTTTTTCTGAAGAGGGTTCCTTCCAAGTCCACAAATAATATGATTCAAAACCACCACCACCACCACCAAGCTGCACTATAGTTCCTGGTTTTGGAATACTTCCCGAATCAAATAGATCTGGATTATTGATAAACATGAATGGGGCACCAAATGGTGTTGCTCCACCACCTGCTTTGTTTATTAAATAAGTACCAAATTGTTCCATTACATTCATAATAAGATTTGAATTCGATTGAACAGCACTACATAATGAATTATATAAATCTCTAGCACCGTCAATACCAGCGTTGATATCATCTTGAAGTTTTTGCATGCAATAATTTATTACAGATTGATAATCTGCACCTCCTGTAACTAATAGCATTTCATTTTTGCTAATTACATTTAATTCACAACTCATTTCTTTCAGTGTCCATTTTTCTAACTTTTTCATAACTCATAAATTTAAAAATTAATAATTTGGTTTACTTTTTACTGGCGATATATTTAAGGTTATCGAACAGTCTCTCCAACAATTTCCGGCGTTTGGTTACAATATCGGCAATGCCTTTAATTTCGTACCGGAAATCGAGGATTGCTCCGTAATTTGTGCTTAATCGGTTAGGTAAGTCAACGGTAACCAGATATGTGCGCATATTATTCTGTCGGGTAATTGCTTCTGCCTGGTTGGTCAGCATCGAAATTGAGTGTACCTGCCCATCAACAGAACCATATTCCATGTATGGATAATTATCGAGTTTGATAATCACTTTTTGTCCAATCACCACTTTGCCTGCTCCCTGCGAAGGCAGGAAAACCTGCCCAAGCAATGGGTTATCGGCTGGTAGCACCGAGAAGGTCTCTGTTCCGGCAGGCAAAAAATCGTTTTCATGCCAGAAGTTCATGTTTTCCAGTGTCCCGGCAAAAGGAGCCACAAAGAGGTAACGTTGTTTCCATTGACGGAAGCTGTTGGAAAGTTCATTATATCCGGTAATCACATCCATTCTCAATTGTTGTTCTGCTCCCTGTTGTTCCACCTGCAACAGTTGAAGCTTATGCCGGGTATCGTTAAGCTGTAACTGGTACGATGCTTCCTCCTTGTTCATGGCCTGGGCGCTTTCGAGCAGTCCCAAATAACTGATCGATGAACGGTCGAGTTCTAGTTCTGCAATGGTTGACGAACCGTATAAAAGACTGTCGCGATGTATGTTTTTTCCGGCTATTTTCAAGCTACTAGCTTTGGTTTCCATTTGCTTTCGGTTATGGCTACTTAATTGCATCTGCGAGTTAACCAAGGAAATAAGGCTGGCTCTTTTCTTTTCGTAAGGTTTTCCCGTACGATATTGCTCCAATTTTTCCAACGCGTTGCGAAACGAAAAATACACTGAACTCAATTCACCCAAAGCCGTTGTTTCGGGAAACTCCAAAGCTAAATGACTGTCAACCAACTTTTCGATTTGATTCTCGTTTAGGAAACGCTCTACTTCCAACACATCCAGCAGTTTTGCCGGATTGTCCATAAACCCGATAATGTCGTTTTCATGTAGCGAGTCTCCATTGTTTTTCAGCAGGTGAAGCTTGCCGGAAATATTCGCCACCAAACGCACAGGTGCTTGCCGTGCAGTGATGGTAACAGGTCCGGATACAGTTTCGGGGTATTCAATCAGCCAACCGAAGAAAAGCAACAACACACAAAGCCCTGTAACTAAAATAGCTACAATCCTTCCTGTCCGGTAGGGCATCCGGTCGATAATGTCCCGGACTTCTTCGGTGCGTTGAGCCGTTTGTTCTAAATTTTCCTTTTCCATCTCAGTTTAAGACTTCTTCCTGTACTTTTTCATTTTTATTTGTTCCGTTAACCGACCAAACTCCTATCTGTTTATCTACCAAATCGTAATAATGTCCGTGTTTTTCCATCAATTTTTCATGATTTCCTATTTCAAGGATCATCCCGTCTTTTAGCACCACAATCTGGTCGGCATTTACAATGGTACTCAGCCGGTGGGCAACCACTACCACCGTTCGTTTTTCGAAAGCATGATTCAAGGCCTGGACAATTTTGTGTTCGTTAATAGCATCTAGGGCATTGGTTGCTTCATCGAGAAAAAGAAATGAAGGATTTTTATACAAGGCCCTAGCGATAAGTAAACGTTGCTTTTGTTCTCCGCTCAGGCCCCGGCCAACCTCCCCGATTTTTGTCTGGTATCCTTGTGGCATTTGTTCTATTTCCCCAGCAATGTGGGCAATGCGAACTGCTTCTTTTAATCGCACGTAATCAATTTCCTCATCATCCAGTGTAATGTTATTCAAAATAGTATCATTAAATATTTTGCCGTCCTGCATTACCACGCCGCAATGGTCGCGCCATTCACGGAGGCTTAAATTCGAGATATTCATGTTCCCGATCAGTATTTCGCCGAAAGAAGGATTATACAAACGCAACAAAAGCTTTAGTAAAGTTGATTTTCCGCTACCGCTGCCACCCACAAACGCTGTTATTTTTCCTTCAGGAATAATGAGATGGATTTGTTTCAGCACAAAAGGGGCATTGAGGGTATATTGAAAAGATACATTCTTTAGAAACAAGCTTTTGTGATCGGGGATGTTCAGACTATTGGTTACAACAGTGTCTTCCTCATCCTTTAACTGGTGAATTTCGTTGATGCGCAGGAAGCTGATTTTGGCATATTGTGCTGAAATAATAAAGCCGATAAACTGAGTCAGCGGCGCATTGAGCATTCCGATGATAAACTGGGTGGAAATCATGACCCCGAAAGTAATTTCGCCGCCAATAACCGCTTTGGCACAATAAAATGTGATCAGTAAGTTCTTGATACTCTGGATAAACTGGGCTCCCATATTTTGGGCATTGGTCACATTCAGCACCCGCAGGTTTACTTTGTACAGTTTTGCCTGAATATCTTCCCATTTCCAACGTTTTTGTTTTTCGTAATTATTGATTTTTATGTCCTGTATGGCTCCAACGGTCTCGACCCAATAACTTTGGTTTTGCGAAATAAGCGCAAAATATTCCCAATCCAGTTTCTTGCGAACCTTCAGAAAAAGCAATACCCAACCAATATAAAGGATGCTTCCGGCAAGAAAAATGGCAAATATGGTCATATTATAAACCAGCAGGATAATGCCGAAAGTTACAAAGGTTAGTAAAGAGAAAATGAGATTCAGCGAGTTGTTCATTATGAAGTTACGGATACGTTCATGGTCTTGCGCCCGTTGCAGGATATCGCCAATCATCTTGTTTTCGAAAAAAGTAACCGGTAATTGCATCAGCTTGATTAGGTAATCGGAAATCAGGGCGATGTTTACCCTTGCAGTAATGTGCAAAAGCAGCCAGTCGCGGATGGCACCTGAAACGGTGACACTTACAATAATAACGATATTGGCGATCAGTACCAGATTGATAAAATCGAGATCGTGCGTTTGTATCCCCACATCGATAACATCTTTTGAAATAAATGGCAAAAGCCCTTGCAATGCAGTTGCAATAAACATGATTACCAGAATGGTAGAGAAATTCTTACGATAGGGTAAAAAATAGCCAAGAACGTTTTGAAAGGTCTTTGCCCGTTCTGTACGTTCTTCCAGATCACGTTGAAGAAAATCGGCCATGGGTTCTATCGCCAATATCGCTCCTGTTTCCTCCCCTTTTTTATACCAGCCTTTTTTGAATTCTTCATGACTGTAACTAATCAATCCCTTAGCCGGGTCAGAAACAAATACTTTCTGTTTTGTGGTTTTATAGACGACAATAAAATGGCTGTTCTTCCAGTGGACTATACAGGGGAAGGGTACTTTCTCGTGCAGGGATTGTATATCTGCTTTTACGGCCAACGTATGTAACCCAATTTTTTCGGCGCCATAGCTTAGGTCTAAAAACGAAACACCTTCGCGGGTAATGCCGCACAAATCGCGCAAGTATGGTAACGAATAATACTTCCCGAAATGTTTGCAGATCATCTTCAGGCAGGCCGGACCACAATCCATGGCATCAAGTTGGTACTCGAAAGGGAATTTTTTGAGAAACATTTATATCAAATGAGTTTTTGCAAGTGGAAACTTTGTCTAAAGTAAACATTGCATCAATTAATTATATACAGATGAAGAACACTTTGTGAATGAAACAATTTATCTCGCGAGCGCGACATTCTGGCTGGCCAACGTATTATTAAGAGCTTTCATTCTTCGCATTGATACAATAAGTTCTGTTGAGTTGCCAAGAATTATCTTTCGACTGCAACGTTTAACTGATATAATTTCGTTCAAATTAATGGTACATGACCGGCTGATTTGAAAAAACCAATCAGGTAGTATTTCAGAAATCTCGCTCAATGGTTTTGAACAGGTGAATTTCTTGTTGTTTTTCAAGTTGAACGTAGAAAGATAATCGTTGGTGCTGATGTATAAGATGTCTGAAATAATGATTCTTCTTTTTTCTTGTTCGTTACAAATCAGCAAGGATTCTGGCATCATACTTAAAGAATTGGGTGGAGTGGAATTTAAAAAGACCAACAAAATAATAATTCATTATAGGTTAATCCAGAAAACACATAAAAAGTACCCCCCCGAAATGTTAAATAATGTTAATTGTTCACTTAAGGGTATCTCTAAAAACTAAATGTTGATATAAATATCTGATTGTTAATAACTTAATTGATAAAATAGCATATAAATTGCTTAATTTTACAGTAATAAAATAAGCAACTATGAAAAACATTAACCCACTTGGCCTTTTTGATGATCATTTTTTACTGGAGAAACTCACCAAGCTAGGTGACCCACTTGAAAGATTGAACGTTTATATTAATTGGAATATTTTTAAAGCGCCATTGGATAGTGCCTTCAGTGAGGAGTTAAAAGATAGTTCAAAAGGAGGACGTCCTCCTTTTGATAAATTATTGATGTTTAAAGCTCTGCTTATTCAGAGTTTATATAATTTGTCAGACGATCAGCTTGAGTATCAAATAGTAGACAGGTCAAGTTTCAAGCGATTTTTAGGGTTAAAAAAGAGCGACAAAGTACCAGATAGCAAGACATTCTGGATATTTCGTGAGCAACTTATAGAAAAGGACGTTATTATGGCATTGTTCAAAACATTCAATGAAATACTTGATTCAGCCGGGGTATTTGCCAATGAAGGGAAAATGGTTGATGCAAGTTTTGTTGAAGCACCCCGCCAACGTAACACCAGAGAAGAGAACAAGCATATAAAACAGACTGGCACCGCACCTGAACTATGGAAAGAAACCCCTCACAAACTCTGCCAGAAAGATGTAGACGCACGCTGGTCGAAGAAGAACAATGTAACTTTTTTTGGATATAAGAACCATATCAAAGCGGATACAAAAACAAAATTGATCGAAGAATTTATTGTAACGGATGCTTCAGTTCATGATTCCCAGCCCATTGAAGGGTTGCTTACTGAAAATGATAAAGGACAACCGCTTTATGCAGACAGTGCCTATACCGGAGAAAAACAAGAAAATATTTACAAAAACAAAAAGGTATTAAATATGGTACATGAAAAAGGTTACAAGGGCAAGCCACTGACCGATGAACAAAAAGCAGATAACAGGGAAAAATCAAGGGTTCGTGTAAGAGTAGAGCACGTATTTGGTTTTGTTGAAAACAGCATGAACGGTTCAATTGTCCGCACTATAGGAATTGTAAGGGCAAAAGCCAAAATAGGCATGATGAACTTAACCTACAATATTAGTCGTTGTGTACAGTTAAAAATCAATGTCTCAATGGGATAGGTATGTCTAATAATGAATAAAGGCAGTGAATAAAGTGCTGAATATCAATATTATAACAAATGAAGAATTGAAAATCACAATCTGACATGAATAATTTGACCGTTTTCAAAACAAAAAAAATGGTTTTTAGAGATGCCCTTAAGGACAACCTCTCTCTAAGACTAAGTATAATATGTAGATTTGTATCACTAAATAATATTGCCAATGGAACTTTTTAACGACGAATATTTTATGCGGCGGGCGCTTCAGGAAGCTGAACAGGCTTTACAGGAAGGCGAAATCCCGATTGGAGCGGTGGTTGTTTCACAAAACCGCATCATTGCCCGTGCCCACAACCTGACCGAAACACTCACTGATGTGACCGCCCACGCCGAAATGCAGGCCATTACAGCTGCCGCAAATTTATTGGGCGGAAAATACCTGAATGAATGTACTTTGTATGTTACCATCGAACCTTGTGTGATGTGTGCCGGAGCCTTGGGCTGGTCGCAGATTGGCAAAGTGGTTTACGGAGCTTCCGACGAAAAACGCGGATACCGCAAGTTTGCCCCGGCAGCTCTGCATCCCAAAACCGAAGTTGTTTTCGGAATCCTGGAAAATGAATGTTCTCAACAAATGAGGGATTTTTTTCAGAAGAAAAGATAGAAAAGCCAGAAGACCGAAGTCGGAAGTCGTAAAGGCGAAACATTCCATTTAATCTCAAATAAATTGTTATTTTTACTACATGAGCAAGAATGAGAAAATAATTCAGCAAATAATTAATGTAGCCAACAAGACTGCGCCTGATTCTGAAGTTTATTTGTATGGTTCCCGTGCGCGAGGTAAAGCCAGAAAATTATCTGACTGGGATCTTTTGATATTATTGAAATCCGCCAATATTTCATTCGATTTTGAAACAAAATTCATGGATGAATTTTATGAAATTGAATTGGAAACAGGTGAAATTATCTCTCCGTTATTTTACCCAAAGCAAAAATGGATGGAAGACTATTCATCCACTTCTCTTTTCGAAAACATTCAAAAAGAAGGAATTAGAATAAAATGAAAACTTGTTTTTTTGTATGCAAACCCATTAAAACTTGATTTTTAACTACGAGATATCATTCCGTGCGAAAGAAAATAATCTCTCTTTTCAATAGACTTCCGCGCACGGTTTTTTGAATTATCTCTTAACCCGGGGTTGCGTTCGTTCCTCACTTACTCCGGGCTATTGATATTTTACCCTTTTTCAGGATACTTTTACCAAAACCATCGAATTATCAACAATTTATATGCTTGCTAATCTCTGAATTCCCCTCCTTTGGAGGGGTTAGGGGAGGCTTTCGATCTCAAACCCCACCTTCCTCAAATCTTCCCAAAATTCGGGATATGATTTGGTAACCACCATCGGATCGAGAATGGCAACTGGTCCAAATGTTTGACATGTCGGAGCAAATGCCATCGCCATGCGGTGATCGTGGTAAGTTTCAATTTCAGGAATAGCTTGTTTTTCGAGCGGGAAAGTTCCTTCCCATTTCAGTTCTCCGTGTGCCGGTTCGGTAATTTCAGCGCCAAATTTGGCCAGTTCGTCCTGAAGCGCTGCAATCCGGTTAGTTTCTTTTATTTTCAATGTTTCGAGGCCGGTAAAATGAAACGGAATTTGTTTCATCACGCACAAAACCGCGAAAGTCTGCGCCACATCAGGGTTTTCAATAAAATTAAGCTGAAGGAATTTCGGCTGGGTTTGTCCATTTTTGGTCAGTCTCGAACCTTTTTCTGTGGCAGTAGTTTTAATGCCCAATTGTTCGAACCATTGAGCCAGCGCCGCATCACCCTGCAAACTTTCGGCACGTAATCCGATCAATTCCACATCAACCTCTTTAGCCAAAACAGCCATCTCGTACCAGTACGATGCCCCAGACCAATCGGCTTCAACCGAAAAAGGACTAGCTTTATATTTTTGTTCGGTAACGCGTATTTCGTTGCCATTCCATACATGCTGAACGCCGAATTGCTCCATTAGTTTCAGTGTCATTTCGATGTACGACCGCGAAGTGATTTTATTTTTCAGTCGCAAAGTCAGGCCATTTTCAATGGTTGGCGCGATCATTAAAAGCGCCGAAATGTATTGACTACTTACACTTCCGTCCAATTCGAGCATGCAGCCTTTCAGGTGCGAGCCAAAGATTTTCAAGGGCGGGAAACCATCATTTTCGAGGTATTCAATCCTTGCACCAAGTTTATTCAATGCATCCACCAGGATTCCAATGGGCCGTTGTTTCATCCGGTCGGAACCGGTAATGGTCCATTCGCCCACAATCTGCGAAAGGAAAGCAGTCAGAAAACGCATGGCAGTTCCGGCATGGCCGATATCGAAATGATTCGTGTTCGAATTAAAAACCTGTTCCATCACCTGCGTATCATCACTGTCCGAAAGATTTTCAATCGGGTAGGGGCTATCGCTCAAGGCATGGATAATCAGTGCCCGGTTGGCAATGCTTTTCGAGCCGGGAAGAACGATGCTTCCAACTAAGGTTTTATTTGGTTTTGAAACGAGGTATTTCATTTTTAATTGTTAAAGTTGTTACGAGTTTCGTGTTACGGGTTATTTTTTCAACCCGTATCCCGCATCCCGGAACACGAAACTTTTATAATACTCCAGCGCTTCAATAATCAGCTCCTTCGAACAATCCACATTGATTTCCACTTTCCCGATTTCAGGAATGAGCGTGAAATTGATGCGCTTGCCTTCGTTCTTTTTGTCGTGGGTCATCAGTAAATAAAGCGCTTCGAAATCGCTTTCCTGAATTTCGAATTTGCCATATTTAGCAATCATCCAGGCTGATATGCTGTTCAATTGATCAATTCCCAGTCCACATTGTTTTACCGATAAATAAAGCTCGGCAATCATTCCGAAAACCACAGCGTATCCGTGCAAAATGGGGCGACCGGATTTCATGGCATAACTTTCAAAGGCATGTCCAACGGTGTGCCCGAAGTTCAAAGCTTTCCGGATGTTTTGTTCGGTCAGATCGTTCAGCACATGCCATTCTTTCACTGCAACCGAATGGGCAATTATTTCCTGAAGGGCATCGTAATCTATTTTTTCCATATCGAAAGTCAGCAGTTCCTCCCAATGTTCGCGGCTTTTGATCAGTCCGTGTTTGAGCATTTCTGCATAACCAGAAAGGAAGTTCTCGCGATCAATGGTTTTCAGGAAATTGGTATTGATAAGGACTGAATTTGATTCCATAAATACACCGATCTCATTTTTCAGTCCGTTGAAGTTGAAACCAGTTTTTCCGCCTAATGAAGCATCAACCTGCGCCAGCAAAGTGGTTGGGATGTTGATAAAATCCAATCCGCGCTTGAATGTTGAAGCAGCAAAACCTCCCAAATCAGTAAGCATTCCGCCACCAATGTTGATGAGCAGCGATTTCCGGTCAGCTCCATTATTGCTCAGAAAGTCCCAAACCAACCCAACCGATTGAATATTCTTGTTTTCTTCGCCTGAAGGAATTGCAGTTTGTTTTACCGAAAACTCATCCAAGACAGCGTGTATCAGTGGCAGGCAATATCCTGCAGCTTTTTGATCAGTAAGTAGAAACACTTTTCCGGCGGGATACTTTTGAACAATTTTCCGAAGTTCGGCTTCAATCTGTTGTGAAAAGATAATATTTGAACGTACTTTTGACTTAGTCATGAGCGTTTGGATTAGACTTAGTGCAAAGTTAAGTTATTTTGCCAAAGGTTAGAATTCATCTGCAAAAAGGCCTGAATATTTACAATTTTATCAGAAATCATGGAAATATCGAATCAAAAAAGAAGCAAGAAAATCAAACGTGCATTTAACTTTTCCGGAATTGCGATTGTCCTTATCGGCCTGATATTTCTATGGTTAAAGCTAGATGCAGCAGTTTTGATAACTGCCGGGGTTTTTGCTGCCTATGTCGGAATTTCCATGTTTGCAAACCTTTGCTATGTTTATTTCAGCACAAACAACGGGAAAGTGGTAATTCGTTATTTTCAGGTTATTTCCATCATGAAAAAAGAATACGAATCAATTGAGTTTGCACATCAGGCTTTAGTTAACTTCAAAATTGAACGAACAATGGGTTTTAGCGACCTTCAGATTGCAATCAAAACCAAACGCGGAATTGCTGAATATCCTTCTGTAAGTCTTACTGCCTTGAGTAAAGACGAAATTGAAAAAATCCATTCTGCCTTATCCGAAATCAGAAATAATAACCGGAAGGGAATTTAATTTGAGCTGAGGATTTCTTATTTTTATGGTAAATCTTTCAAGATGGAAATTCCCGATAATCTCGCCTATAAAATAGCTATTTCTCTGATTCCCGGAATTGGTGCAGTTACAGCCCGCAACCTGATTGCCTATGTCGGGAGTGTCGAAGGGGTTTTTCTGGAAAAAGAGAAAAACCTGATGAAAATACCCGGAATTGGTGAGGTGAATGCGCAAAAAGTGGTCCGGCAAAATGTTCTGGAACGAGCCAAACGCGAAGTTGATTATATCCGGAAAAATCAAATTCAAACCTTTTTTTACCTCGACGAAAACTATCCAACCCGCCTGAAAAACTGTAGCGATGCGCCAATCATTCTTTATTTTAAAGGAAATGCCAATCTGAATGAAAAACGGATTATTTCAGTGGTTGGAACACGCAACGCAACCAACTATGGAAAGGAAGTCTGTGAAGAACTGATCCGGAATTTTTCAGAAAAAAGCTATCAAATTTTGGTTATTTCAGGACTTGCTTATGGAATAGATGTATATGCCCACAAAGCCTGCCTGAAATACAAGGTGCCGACAGTTGGTGTATTTGCTCACGGTCTGGATACGATTTACCCGGCGCTTCACGCCCCGATTACCACCAAAATGCTCGAAAATGGCGGGTTATTATCCGATTTTATCAGTGAAACCAAAATTGACAGACAGAATTTCCTGCGCCGGAACCGAATCATTGCCGGATTAGCTGATGCAACAATCATAGTTGAATCAGCCGAAAAAGGCGGCGCGCTGGTAACTGCCGACATTGCCAATTCATACAACCGCGATGTGTTCGCTTTTCCTGGCCGAAGTACTGATCCGTTTTCGAAAGGTTGTAACAAAATTATCAAACTCAACGAAGCAGTTCTGGTTGAGAATGCCACTGACATTGAAAAAGCGATGAACTGGGATGTGAAAACAAGTTCACCAAGGTTTATTCAAACTTCATTGTTTGTGGAATTAACGCCGGAAGAGCAAAAACTTATTGACCTACTAAAAGGAGGCGACCGGTTTGTTGACGAAATCACGATTGAAGCTCAAATGTCGATGAGCAAAGTTTCAGCATTGCTACTTGGGTTGGAGTTTAAAGGAATGATTACCAGTTTACCAGGGAAGATGTACCGGTTAAAATAGAAGCCCCCTTCCCGTTCCCCCACAAGGGGGAAAGCCTGAGCTATCGCTTGGCAATTTTTTTTGCCCTGAATGGGCAATATATCAATAGCCCAGGGCAAGTGAGGAACGAACGACGCCCTGGGTAATGAAGCGACGCCACTAACCGTCCGCGGCACAACTAAAATTAAGGTCTTTCCCTACTTTCGGACGGAACAAACAAGACTTCGAAAAAAAGTGATCCCAGAGCACACCTTCAATTACTTATTTCCCACAGATTTCTCCTCTTTAGGAAATTGAAAATTTGCTCCTATCTTTGCGGCATGTCAACATTCGAAGATTTAAAAATAAGCAAGTCGGTTTTAAAAGCGATTGAAGAACTGGGTTTTACCGAGCCAACACCAATTCAACAAAAGGCTATTCCCATGATTCGTTCAGGAGCTGATGTACTGGGAATTGCACAAACAGGCACGGGCAAAACAGCCGCGTATTTCATTCCGCTCATCATGAAACTGGTAAAAGCTGAAGGAAATGATCCTCGTGCGATTGTTCTTGTACCGACCCGCGAACTGGCCATTCAGGTGGGCGAGGACCTCGAAGACCTGACCAAATTTACCAACCTGCGCCGTGCTACGGTTTTTGGCGGTGTTGGCTGGACCAAGCATGCTGAATTAATAAAACCCGGAGTTGATATTCTGGTTGCAACACCGGGCCGACTGTGGGATTTGTACCGGGCCGAAGCTGTTTCGTTTAAAAAAGTCAAGACGCTGGTTATTGACGAAGCCGACCGGATGTTAGATATGGGTTTTATGCCGCAAATCCGTAATTTTCTGGAAGTACTTCCCCTGAAACGGCAAAATCTCTTATTCTCAGCAACTTTTAATGAAAAGGTTGAAGAAATGAGCCACGAGTTTCTGGATTTTCCTGAACGTGTTGAAGTTGCGCCATCTGCAACACCTGCCGAACTGATTGATCAGGTTTATTATCGTGTGCCGAATTTCCAGACCAAACTAAACCTGATCAATTACCTGCTTCGCGATGAAGAAATATTTTCGAGGGTGATTATTTTCGTTGGAACCAAAGAGAATGCGGAACAGGTTTTCAAGATAATTAAACGCCGCTCGGAAGGCGAAAAGAGGATCATGCATTCGAACAAAGGGCAGAGCACACGAATAAATGCAATCAATGCCTTTAAAAGTGGTATTGTCCGCATTCTGATCACTACCGATATTTCGTCACGCGGAATTGATGTGGATATGATCAGCCATGTGATCAATTTCGACATTCCTTCCAATCACGAAGACTACGTTCACCGCATCGGGCGTACTGCGCGGGCTAACAATGTTGGGACTGCCATCACGCTGGTAAATCCGGCAGAAGAATACAACCTCAGGAAAATTGAAGACCTGATCCGGATGAAAATTCCCAGACTGGAGCTTCCTGCAGATTTGGAGATTATCGCTTCCAAAAAAGAAGAAAGCCAGGATCAGTTGCGCGAAATTGATCGCCAGAAAAGAGTTGAAGATCCAACTTTTAAAGGAGCATTCCACGAGAAAAAGTTTTCAATGGGACGGGCAAAGAAGAAAGAAAAAAGGAATTTGCCCAAAGACAAGGCAAAGGAAAAACAATATCGGGGAAGAAAATGATTACCTATACACTCTCATCCGCAACAAGATTCATTTCAGGAGGCTTTTGAAATAATAATCTCGTTTTTTATGGAATCTGCGGCAAACACCAGACATGCAGTTATGTCATCCCTTGTTATTGCTGGATAGGCATCAACTAAATCATCAACTGTATCGCCAACTGAAAGTTTTTCAAGAATTAAATCCACAGGTATCCGGCTATTGATTATTACGGGCTTGCCAAATAACTTCTCCGGATCCGATTCGATATGTAATGTCCAGTCAATCATCTTTTTTTATTTCAAATTTACTATTATTCTTAATTAACTCCAATTTTTTTATTGGCAAACAAAACTCCGAGAGATGGACCGCCAGAAACGAATAGCTCATAAATCGAGGAATTCCATCTTTCTAAAAAGAGATGGAATCCCTTGATTGCAATTAATTGCAGCCATTGCGCTTAATGAAGTTCTTCAATATCTATAATAGTAGTGTCTGGTATTCCAATTTCCTTGCCTTCCAGATCAGACAAAAAATAATATATGACATTTCCTTTAGCTTTAATTGAAGATAATACTCCTTCAAATTTATCACCTAATGTTGTATTAGTTCTCACTTGTTTGCCGATTAAGCTCTCCGATTTATTAAGTAAATTTGTTTTCATTATTATTGCTTTTGTTTTATGTTTTACTGCAAATCAAACTCTTCATATTATGAATCCTCGCATAAATCTTCCATGCATTGTCTTGCGTTCACAAAGATTTTAGCATCTAAAATGTCATTAAATAATGCAATTAAATGAATCAAATCAACTTTACTTGGATCAAATACGGCATAATTCATTGTACGATAATTACAACCAATTTCCCGACAAATGTATAGCTGATTGTTTTGAGTTGCCTTTAATCTATTTTCATTTGAGATGTTTTTCCAAGGCTCTTCGGCAACGATATAATTCTTAGTCATAATTTTTTAAACTAAATTTGGAAGCCAATTACCAAACCACTTTTTTACTCTCCATTCCTGATACTGATTCGGTTCTAACGATATAAACACCCCGAACAGGTAAAGAAAACTGGATTGAGTTATTTGCTGTTTTACCATATCTTAGTAACTTTCCATTTATATCAAATAATTGAATATTAATCACTTCTGGCAGATTTCGAATATTCAGAATTCCGTCTTTTACGGTGTACAGAAATGAGGCTTCCTTTATCGTCTGGATATCAGTTGTTTTACCATCGGTATCAACAATGATATTATCAATCTCCCATTTCTCTATTCGGTTTGTGTTCTCCCCATTTGCATTGAAACGTAAAAAGAATGATTTACCTGCAACTTGGGTGCTAATATCATGTAGGTATGTTTTATTTGGTAATGTGCCATTTTGGTTGGAATAGCTTGCAATAGCTTTCCAAGTTACTAAATCGGTTGAGTATTCAACAAATAATCTCTCTGTGCCTAATGGTGAAATTACACCAGCATAAGCTTCAAAGTACATGTCATATCTAAGGATTACTTTTGAAGCTTTTTCTGCATTAATTTGATATGTGAAAAATGGATGGACATAAGCTGAAGTCAAATTAGTTTTCCAGCTAAATACAGCTTTTTTATTCTCAATTGTCCATTTAATCAAAGTCATTACCCACGGATATTCAGTAATGTTATTAAGTTGGTGTGATTTATATATCACCAAACTTTGTTCGAAATCTGACCAATTATTAAAAGACTCACTAATGGGCAAGATTATGGTAGGAACCTGGTATTCATAGGCACCAATATCAATTACTCCATATAATACTCTAGGTTTACCGTCAAGATCAGTAGCTGATAATATGCCAGCTTCTAATTTTCCTCTATACCCATAATTAATAAATGGTGATCCCTCTTTCAATCTCCAGTTCGCTGACAGCAATTCAGCTTTTTGAGTATCTGAAGTCGCTATTCCAATAAATCCTGTTGGTTTTATGTAAATATCATTAATACCCACGACAAGCTTTCTACCATCGATACTATTTTGAAGCTGTGATGTCGAAATTAACGCACAAAATATTTCCTCACGAGAAGAATTAATACCATCGCAATTAATTGTTGCACAATTTGTTATAATACCATTGGTAGCTGATATACCAAAACTAGAACAATTACTTACTGTACAATTTGTCACAGTTCTACCTGGTGAAATTGACACAATACCCCCACCAGAGCCATTTGTTATAATGCAATTTGACACAGGAGAATTAGCATAAATGCTGCCTCCACTGGAAAATATTGTTTCGCAATTATTTAGCATGCAGTTTTGTATAGGATATTGCACTAAAGAATATATCCCTCCCCCCATATTTTTTGCAATACAATTATTTACAGTGCAATTAAAAATAAGCCAGCCAGCAACTGAATTAAATATACCACCTCCATTATTTGATGCAGAACAGTTGCTTATAATATTATTTGACAAATAATAAGCTTTAAATGAGGCTCTGGTAAATAAACCACCACCATCTTTTAATGAGGAACAATTACTTATAGAGCAATCAGTAATATAGCCTCCATATAAATCTAAAAATATTCCTCCACCGTCTCTTTGTGAATAACAATTTCTAACAGAACTATACTCCAAATTTACAGTATTAGCTAGTCCACCACCACCTGATAAAGCATAACAATTAGTTATAATGCAGTTTGATACGGTACAATTTTCAACAGCAGAGTATATTCCACCACCATAAGAATCAGGTGATGAAGCATTCCCATTTGCATTACCCCCACTCACACTAAATCCATTTAACGAACAAGCGTTCATTGTAACAACATGATAAACATTAGCTTCATTTCCTTTAACAATCCAATTCCATGTTTTAGCATTACTATCTACGGTTTTAGACCAGATATCTGCAACGCCATCAATATCACCACTTAATAAAGTTTCATTTGAAAATTCAAAAGAGTTAGTAATCCCATTTTTATCCAAATCAGATAATGTTCTCTGGTAAGTTGCTGTTTCATTTCCTGCAAAACCTCCATAAAGGTTCACACCTAACTTTAATTGAAAAGTTCGTGAACGAGAATCACGTGCAATTAATTCTGTTGTAGGGTAATAAGTTCCTTTCGCAACCCAAACTTCATCCCCTGTGGCAGCTTTATCAATCATGGTTTGAATGTTTCCTGCTGCTTTTGACCAGGAAGTGCCATCACCAGTACCGTTTTGGGTAACGTAGTAAATGGTTTTGGCAGAAAGTGTTGTTGTAATGGAGATAAATATAATAAAAAAATAAAATGTCAGGGAATTTTTCATAACTGTAGAATTAAAAGTTCATCCATTAAATGAAACAGATTCTATCTCAAAATGTAAGGAATTATCATCATCCATTCTGAGATATCCAAATGCAAATGAAGTTTTAACAAAAACATTAGTAAAATCCTCTAGCCCAATTTTTTCAAACAACTCATATTGTGCTTCAAAGTTGATTTTAACTTTTTCCTTATTGTACAGACTCGAAATTGAAACTTTATCTGGGTAAGCTTTAAATAAAATCTTATTACATTTTACAGTAATCACAATTCTTGTTTTAACTTTTATCGGATTGGCTAACAAGTAATCTTCAAATCCAGAAATGCAAGTCTGCTCAATTTTGTCAACATCAATGGTATTCATTTTTATAAGTTTTACTTCCTCCCCGCTCCCCAAGTTCAGGTTTAGACATAAAAAAAGCGTGAGAACTGTTAACTAATCACTGACTTGAGGGTCTCGACACCCCACACCAAATGATAAGCAACAGCCCCACGCCTATGATTATAGACTTGGGGCGTTTGTTGCTATCATCCCTGGTGTTGTGAAATTGTCGAGATTTCAAGTCAGGATGATATTTTAAAACGCTTTCTATCAATAAAATAAAAAGACCTACGCCAATAGGCATAAATCAGACTAAAAGTACATATAAAAATTATAACAAAGTAGGATTCCATCTCTTTTTATAAAGATGAAATCCTTTAAGCAAAATGGAATTGTTGATTTTTTATTTCAGCACGTCTTTGGCAGCCAGAACCAGAAACATAAAATTAGTTGACCCGCCACCTAAAACATATTCCGTTTGCTGCCAGAAATAAGGCCATTCTTTTAACTCCGGAAAATCGGGACGGATAATTCCAGTTTCTGAAACCGAACCTCCGTTTTTTTAAGAAATGGTATCTATAACTAAAATACACTCTCTTGAAAACTACACCTTATCCTTAAAATCTTCAAATTCAGCAGTTAGCGTTTCTAATTCACTCCGGTTCTTTTCGGTAGTGATCAGAGAAATATAATGATCGCCAATTGAATCATCTTTAATGATGATAACTTCCCGGATTATCGACTCATTATGAATTGTATCGTACAAGGTACAAAATAGCTCGTGCCGGTATTTTTGAGGTGTGCTGTTTCTTGATTTCCTCATCGTAATTTCAGTGGTATCGCAATAATAGTACAGGATAACATCAAAAGTATTGACATAATCGCACACGTATTGAGCCAGATACTTCAAGAATACCGGACTGTTTTGTTTCACAGCCTCAACCTGGACCAATGAGAGATTGATTATTGGCAGATTAACATTTACAGGTATGGCAGCCTTATTAAAGGCTGAAAATTCAACCAGATATTTATTTCCTTCCTTGGTTTCATGTGAAAGTGTATGCTCTAATTGCATGTCAAGAGTGAAGTAGATTATTTCTTCTTGAAAAAATCGTCTTTTTTTGAAACAAGCCGCTTCTTGTTTTCTTCCTTTTCAGCCTGAAGTTTTCGCACCAGATTCAATAACTGGGGAGAAGGCTTTTCGATATGGACAGTTTTTAAAAGCATGGTATTTATTTGTATAATGCAAACATACATACAAATTCAATCAGATGTTTCATTCATTCATCAAAGCGATGAAAAATTTTGATTTTGGTAAAATGCAAGAGGTCGTCTCTTTAAAAGAGATGGAATCCTTTCAGGAACAGACCGAATCGCTTCAATCAACTGATCCGATGATCTTCAAGTCATCGGATCAGTTGATTTCTATTTCAACACCTCTTTGGCTGCCAACACCAGAAACATAAAATTGGTTGCACCGCCACCCAGAACGTATTCGGTTTGTTGCCAGAAGTAGGGCCATTCTTTCAACTCAGGAAAGTCGGGTCGAATAATTCCGGTTCCTGAAACTGAACCACCGGGGATAAATGAACGGTCGGCACGGTTTACTCCATAAGCCTGAAGAACTGAACGAGATCCAACTCCTGAAACAAATGACGAAGTGTTTTCGCCAGGGTGGTTGCCCAACACAAAATTCAGAGCATTCAACATGCAGGTGGAATCAAAAATTTCCGGAAATCCTTTCAGAAGAAAATATTGGGAAACTCCAAAATTCTGGATGTTCCAGCCATCGCCCCAGATATGAGGCCGATAAGGCACGCCAAACGGATTTTCCTTCTGCAATTTGTCAACTTCAGCTTTATAGTTTTTGGCCGCTTCATTCACTATTTCTGTCAACTTCGAATCGTTTATCCTTTTTAAGACCCTTCCTAAATATCCAATTACCTCATTCCGTTTCAGTACTTCAGGATTGGTGTATTTCAGAATATCAGCCTGATAGTTCACATTTCCTGTGGTGATCAGCAACTCGACGGCAGCTTTTATTTTTGCACCAGCCAACCGTTGATTTTTGTCGGCATCCACTCTGGCATACAGAGCTTCGGCAACGTTAACTGACTGAGTGGCCAGCGTATCATTAAATCCCTTCAATACCCGCGCTCCGGTGGCCAATGCTTTGCAAACGTCCAGTTCACGCCCCGGATTTTCTTCGGTAAAAACCAAACGGTCGTCCAAAATACCTGATTCGTGTGCTGAAACCTCATCTTTTTTCAAGGATGGGTCGTATTTTCGGTTATCAGTCATAGTGGCCGCATCGCCCAAATGAACGTACTGACGTAAACTGTTTTCGATGATTCCACGGTACAATCTTCCAAGACTTTGATACCCGGCCAAAATGGTAATCGTTCCATGCTCAATTTGCTGAAGCAGGTCATTTTTCCCATCGGGACGATGAATTTCTACCAAATTCTGGTTTTGATCTACCGTTGTTTGATCAATTTCAGGTTTAAACAATTCGTAAGCCTGCGATAAAATCCAGACTTCGCCCGACTGTGATTCCACGCGCAAGTCGTAATCGCCGGCATCGTGCCAGCCACCACGGTTTAGTCCCGGAACCTGATCCAAAGGCCTGAATTTAGTCAGCGTTGAAGGTCCCTGAACATATCCGTCGAAATGGTTGGTATCAACCGGGGCCATCAGCGCATCGTCCATGTGGCAGAGGCCATGCCAGACGCGGTATCCTTCATTAATGCGCATGTGGCACATTTGCACCGGAAGAAAATATTCGATGGTTGGTTGCCAAACATGACGGTCATAAATTGTGGAACTTATGCGAAAAGGTTCAGTTACATTTTCGCTATATCTCACCTGGTATATTCCAGGCGTTTTTATATCCGAAAAATCAAACTGAAAATAATTGAACCGCAGGAATTTTCCCCATTTCTTAGGTTCTATGCTGCGGATTTCATTCAAACCTCCATCTTCCGAAATACGGAACAGGCTTGCGTTTTCAATTTTAGGATCATTTTTGTCCACCTCGATGACCGCAATTTTCTGCTGATCGGGATGGTAACCGATCTGACTGACATGAACCACTGGTTTCGAAAGGAAATCAGGCAACACATTGCAATCTACAACCCATTCAATAGCGCCGACATTTTTACCGGGAGTAACCAGCGAACGAACCACGAACCATCCGTTATTGTGATAAAATCGTCCATCCATTAACTGTAATGGCTGACCTTTGCTTTCTATGATCATGGTTTGGGCAGCAGTTTCAGGAGCAATAGTTAGCTTTTTGCCACTTGCCATCGGGAAAGCCTGCCAATTTCCATCCGCATCTTTTTCCATCGGGCCGTTGGCCTGAGTGGGGAAAATACCTGATTGTTGATCCAAATACCAGCTTTTGCCAAACAGCAAGCCTGGAAATAATTCGAAGTTGAAGCCGACTTTCTTTTCCCAATCTGCCGGAAGGGGTTTATCCAGGTCAACCAGAATGCGGAATTTATTCCCTTCGCCAATCACCCGAACATGATAAGTGAAATACAAATCGGGATATTCAACCGGATTAAAACCTTTTCGGTTGATGCTCGAATCGGGATACGTACATTTTACACTGATTTCATTTTTAGAGCGGTCCACGGAACGCATGCCAACTTTAGGGATTGGCTGCCATTGCCCCGGTGTAGGCTCCAGTCGCAAGTCTCCATTGGTTGCTACACGAATTCCGTTCTGGATAATTCCAACAGCTCCCTGGTGGCCTTCAGGATAAATATCGAAAAAGACCATCACATTCAGTCCTGGTTTTTCGAAATACTCGTTTTCATTGATTTTGAGAGTCTGGGCATTCAGGTGAAAACCGGAAAAGAGGAATAGGGATAGGGTAATAAAATAGAAAAATTGGTTCTTCATTGTTCTTTAGGTTTAGGATGCAGGTTTAAAAATCCTTATTGTAAGATTTACATACAAGAAAGTCTAAAGATACTGAAATAGTTTATTTGCCAATTCTGATCCTTCCAGATTTCTTATACCGAAAAAATGAATTGGAAAGAGAGGACAACAGATCGGATGACCCGAGTCATCCGATCTGTACCTATTGGCACAAGGAAAGGCGGAAGTAACAATTGAATGTCAACTTCCGCCTTTATATATATATTTAATGAATGGTGGCGTTATTCAACCACAATCAGCAGGTATTTCGAGGCTTTCCAGAATTCTTGCGGGTTGTCGATCAACAGGCTTTCAACGGTTTTTACTCCGGTAAAATGATACGAACCATCAGGATGATAGGATACCAGTTTGGCTTTTTTTACATTCAATGGCAAGGAAGTAAACTCACGGATATCAATTTTTGTGAAGAAGTCACGGTTAAAATCTTTCTTCATTTTTATGGTTTTGCCCATTCCCAAAACGCCGCCTTCTTTTTCAATCACATTCTTTTCGGTCAGTTCTTTCTTGGCTCCGAAACCATAAAATGCAGTGTTAATTGCAATGGTTTGCTCATCAATAGTTTGTGTTTTTGCCTTGATAGTAGCTTCGCTTTCGGCAGTAATGGTTTCAATTTTTTGGTTTAATCCGGTAACATTGACATGCAAATTTTCAAGTTCTGTGTTTAAACGTGCAAGTTCAGCGTCTTTTTCAGCCATTTGCTTAGTCTGTAACTCAATCATAGTTTGGAGTTCCTTAATCTTCAAATTCGAACTGTTCAGTTTTCCCTGCAACGATTTCATCAAATCTTTGTTTTTCTGAAGCAACGCGTTGATTTGCCTGATGTCTTCGATGATGCGTTTTTTAGCTTCAGCTTTCAACTCAGTTCCAGGTGCTGTTTGAACGGAAACTAACTTTTGGATAGTTTTAACTGAATCCATATTCAATTGAATTTCATTCATTGCGCCAATAAATTCCAGTATGGAATTATCTTTTTGTACACCTAAAGCTGCAATGCTATCTTGTTTAAACTGCATGCGTGCAATTTCTTTTTTGTGCTGTCCGCAGGAAACCAACACCATAACTGATAAAATAAACAATAACTTTTTCATTTGATGTAAATTTAAATGATTAAAAATATTCAGGGTAAAGTTTCAAGTTAAGGTTCTTCTGAATCCGAACTTCTGGATTGCTGCAGAATTGAATCTTTTAAGGTATAAAGATAGGAACAGGCTGAATTACAAAAGTTACAAGACTTTGGGAAAAATTTACAAGATTCACACATTGCCACGATATTGCACGAAAAGGCGGAAGCAACAATGAATGCTGACTTCCGCCTTTTCGTATGATTTGTATTCTTTTTTTACGACGAATAAAAAGCAAACATATTTTTTGGCTTTCAGAGAATTATAATCTCCTGAATTTTGCCTGCAACCTCCAGTCCGGCATTTCGGCCAACATCATTCAGAATTGATTTTCCAGATTTTCGGTCAATCAGATTTACCTCAACGAAGGCCTTCATACTTTCTTCAATCCGGCCATCCATTAATCCCAGAATTGGCGATGCAAGGACAGTTGCTTTTTCCCGGCGAACAAGAATTTCAAGAATGTGGTTTTTGTTTTGCATCACCAATTCAACTTTTTCAGTATCAATTACCGATTTTCGCAATGAACTTTGGTTGTAGGTGGTAAACTGAATGAGTTGGTTGTTCAGCCAGATTCCGGCAATAAAACCCACAAACGAGTAACCCAGATAGGGAATTTTAGCTACCGAGACTTTAACCGATATTCCCGTCTGGCTAAAATGGTTGGTTTGCAGCCAGACATAAGCGCTGGGAAACGACTGCCCCCAGTCTTTTTCGATATAGCCGCGTCCATTCCTGAAATCCAGAACTTCCCCGTCAACTTGGATTTGACCATTTATTACATGATCCATGCTTACAATTCCGTGGTAACATTCCATAAATGGCAGAAACGTATAGGGCCCCATAATTCCCGGAGAGTACCAGCGGTTGGGCCAGGTGATATTTCCTGAAAACTGAAGGTTTGCCCTCAGCCCCGGAAGGTTAAGGTGCAGCTCGTGTTCCGAAAAATGATTATTCCCGATTGAAATTTTGAATTTATCCGGATTGGGCCTGAATGTGTCGGACTCAAATTTGTCGTAACGTGCTGTTCGTTTTTTTCCGTCCAGTATCTGTATAAACGCATGTTTTTCACCGGTTTTACTAATGGCAATTCCGGGGATAATGGCAAAGGCTTTGGTTTCGGCATCATTAACCACTTTGAAGTACCAGCCTTCAAAATAATTTCGTTTTAGGGCCCATCCCTGAAAGCGTTCAGGATGGAAAATTGAACGGATTTTATTTCGTATCATTCAGTAATAGTCCGGAAATTTTTATGGATTCCAATTTATGGGTTTCATTCAGAATTAAGATGAAAGTTTGTAATATTGTACGCTTTTAAAATTGACCAAAATATTTTGAAAATGCTGCATTTAAAGGGCGAATAATACAATATTCTTTCCAATTGGCAGTTTATCCTTAAGTCAACAAAACTCAAAATTGGGCACACACTATACATATCGTTTCTTCTTAGTTGTTGTTTTGTTTTTTCTGGCCGGGTGTTCGACCGAGAAAAACACGTTTATGTCGCGCCGGTACAACAACATGACGGCCCATTACAATGTGTATTTCAATGGCCGCGAGAGCCTTCGTGCAGGAATCGAAAAGATTAACAATTCGTACGAAGATGATTTTTCGAAGATTCTGCCTTTGTATAAATCTTCCAATCCATCTACGGCCACTGCTGCAAACGCCGAGATGGAAACGGCCATCATGAAAGGCTCCAAACTGATCCAATCGCACTCCATAACCAAGAAACCGAAACGCCGCAAAAACAGGAGCCAATCGTATGTTCGTTTTGCAAGCCGTGAAGAATTCAACAATTGGGTTGACAATGCCTACATCCTGATGGGTAAAGCTTATTTTTTTCAGTATAACTATACTTCAGCCATCGAGAATTTCTCGTATGTAACCCGCAAATTTGAGGATGACCCTTCGCGTTATACGGCATACATCTGGCTGATAAAAAGTTATACCGAACTCGAACGATATGTCGAAGCCTTTGAGCTTATCCAGAAGATGCAGGATGATGAAGATTTCCCTCATCGGCTTGAAGGTGAACTGGCTGCGGTAACTTCTGATTATTATGCCAGGCAACTTTTATACACCGATGGTATTCCATTTCTCTCGATTGCAGTAAAACAAACAGCTAAGAAAAGCGACCGGCTTCGTTATAAGTATGTGTTAGCTCAATGGTATAAGGAAACCGGCAACCCGGAAAAATCATCAGAACTTTTCAGGGAAACCAGCCGGATGAACCCTCCGTACAAAATGGCCTTCAACGCCCGGATCAGCGCCGCAGGAACGTTTACCGGCACAGGAGATGTCGAGAAGCTGAAAAAGGAACTGCGAAAAATGCTGAATGATAAAAAGAACCTCGAGTTCCGCGATCAGATTTATTTCGCAATGGGAAACATTTCGTTAAAAGAAGGGAATAAAGAACAGGCTAAGCAGAATTACATGAAATCTGCATCAATGAGTGTGGATAATTTATATCAGCGGGCCCTTTCGTGTTTGACCCTGGCACAGATCTACTTTGAGGAACTGGAATACAAAAAATCACAGAGCTATTACGATAGCGCTATGGTAGTTATTGACGATAAATATCCGAATTATTTGCAAATATCTGATCGGTACAAGAGTTTAACGCGCCTGACTGATAACATTTATTCGGTAGAACGAGAAGACAGTCTTCAGCGGATTGCCCTTATGGATGAAGCTTCGAGAAACGCCTTGATCGATCAATGGATTAAGCAGGTAGTGGAAAAAGAAGCAAAAACCAAACAGGCCGAGTCGGCTCAAATGATGGACCGGAATTATTTCAGGCAGAACGAAAGCCGCTTTGGATTGAGCCAGCAACAGGAAGGCGCTGGTTGGTATTTTTACAGTCCGACTACCGTGGCTTACGGGAAAGTTGAGTTTGAGAGATTGTGGGGAAAACGTAAACTGGAAGATGGCTGGCGCCGATCAGACAAAAGCTCTGCATCGGAAGATGAAAACGCGATGGAAGAAGATTCCCTGATGAGCGCTGAAAGTAAAGTCAAGAAAGTTGAAGATACTAAGAGCCGCGAATTTTACACGCAGGATTTGCCAGTAAACGATTCACTGATGACTGTATCGCACGGGAAAATCAGGAATGCCTTGTTTAATGCAGGGAGAATCTTCAAAACCGATTTCACCGATTTCCCCAGATCAATTGAATCGTTCGAAAATCTGAACAAACGCTATCCTGAAAATCTGTTCATCCTTTCCTCGTGGTTCGAACTCTGGGATTTATACAACAAACAAAACAATCAGGAAAGGGCCGATTACTATAAAAACCTGATCATCGGCAAATATCCCGATTCGAAATATGCCAAATATTTGCAGAACCCTAATTATTTTGTGGACCTTGAGGCCCGGACCGACAGCATCAACAGGCTTTACCAACAAGTGTTCCTCGAATTCAAAAACGGACAGTATGCCCAATCAGGAAAAGTGGCCGACCAGATTATCTCCATGCAACCCGACAGCGCCCTGATCCCGAAAATCAGCTTTTTCAAAGTCATTGCCGACGGCACAGCTTCGACGCGCGAAAATTTCGGGAAACTGCTTACCGGATATATTTCAACTTATCCAAAAGCTGAACCCAAACCGCTGGCCGAGCAAATCCTGAAGCTTATTCAGGACAGTACGCTCACCGATTATCAGAAAATGGTTGATTCGGGTTATTTGAGCGACAAGATTAAGAACAGCGAATTGCTGCCCGGAAACCAGAAAGGGGCTGATGAATTTGGGGGCAAGTTCTCGTACGACGTAGATTTGCTGCACTATTTTGTCATTGCCTACCCGAAAAATGCCAATGTTGATCTGAACCGCCTGAAATTTGATCTGGCCAATTACAATATAGACCATTATACCAAAGTTGATTTCGATATTGAAACACAAAGCCTGAATACCAATACGAATTTGCTGTTGGTCAGGTCGCTTAACGACAAGGAGCAGGGATTAATATATTTCAGGTCAATAATAAAACGGCGGAACGTTTTTGACGCGCTGAAAAACATTAAATATGTCAATTTCATGGCATCTTCAACCAATTTCAGGGAAATTACTGCCGACAAAGATTTTGCAGAATACCTGAAATTCTATGTCAAGAATTACAGCCGCTTTGTTACCGGCGATTTCTCGGACGAAGTACTTCCTGAACCGGAAGAACTGCTCGCCAAAGCCCGGCAGGAGGAAGAATCGCTGAAGGAAAAAGGAAGTTTTGTGACGGTAAGCCCAACGGGTTCAGGCCTGGATATTTATTCAGGAGAAAATACCGGGCCGCAGAATTTCGTGATTGCCGTGAATTCGCCCGGAGTGAACCTGAAGCAGATCGTTGCCGGTTTCAGTTCGCATAACCGCGACCAGTTCAGGCAGGCCAACCTGAGCATTCGCCAAACCAAAGTGGCCGATTACCAGTTGATGATTGTTAGTCCGTTCAAGACTAAAACTGAAGCCATCAGCTATTTCACCAAGGCAATTACCACACGCAAGCTCTACCGCAGCCTGGATACCCTGAGTTACCGGAATTTCATCATTACCGACCCCAACCTGAAAAAGCTTACAGAAAGTAAACGCATTGGCGAGTACCTGAACTTTTTCAAAACCAGATACATTGAAGCAAATACAGATGCCAATCCCAATCAATCGCAACCTGAATATAGCGGACCATACCAAACCAATTTGGGCGGAAAGCAGTCGTTTGTTCTGATCATCCCGAAAGAAGAAGTCAATGCAGATTATCTGCCCGAAGCCATCCGGCAGTTTAATCAGCAGAATTATCCTCAGCAATCGCTTATTGTTTCATCAACCATGCTCGACGATTTCAGGGTTATGCTGAAGGTTGAAGGATTGGCCGACGCAAAATCGGGTTTAACGTATCTGCGCGCCATTTCCAGTGAGCAAAAGGTTTACGGGCCGATTCAAAATGTAAACTACCGCAATTTTATCATTACTCCTGAAAACGAAACGATTTTCGTGAAGAGCAAGAATATTCTGACTTACATGGAATTCTATAAACAATTCTATCTGAAATAATAAAATGATGAAGAAAACAAAAATACTTTGGACCGACGACGAAATAGATTTATTGCGCGCCCACATCATTTTCCTTCAGGAAAAAGGATTTGAGGTGATAACAGCCAACAATGGAACTGATGCCATTGATCTGGTCAGGAATGATTTTTTCGACATCATTTTTCTGGATGAAAATATGCCCGGATTGAGTGGTTTGCAAACATTAAACGAGATAAAAACGATTGATCCGAACGTTCCTGTTGTCATGATCACCAAAAGTGAAGAAGAGGATATTATGGACGAAGCTATTGGTTCGAAAATGGCTGATTATCTGATTAAGCCGGTCAATCCACATCAAATTTTGCTGACCATCAAAAAAAATGTCGATCAGCGGCGGTTGGTGACCCAGCGAACTACATCGGCCTACCAGAGCGAGTTTGGAAAAATCGGAATGCAAATCAGCGACAAGCTTTCGTTCAACGAATGGGTGGAAGTCTATAAAAAACTGGTTTTTTGGGAACTGGAACTGAGTGGCTCCGAAGATTCTGCCATGGATGAGGTGCTTAAAATGCAGAAATCAGAAGCTAATAACTCGTTTGCCCGTTACATCCGTAATTCGTATCAGTCGTGGTTCGGAAAGAATCCCGTTGACAGACCTTTACTATCGCCCGATATATTCAGGAAAAAAATATTCCCTCAGGTTGATCAAGGCAACAAGGTTTTTGTGTTGGTGATCGACAATTTAAGGTACGACCAGTACCGGGTTTTGGCCACCGTGCTGAATAATTATTTCCACATTGAGGAAGAAAGCCTTTATTGCAGCATTTTACCAACTGCAACTATGTATGCGCGTAATGCCATGTTTGCTGGTTTAATGCCCACCGAAATTGAACGATTGTACCCTGAATATTGGGACGATGACGATAACGAAGGACATAAAAACCGATTTGAGAAGGATCTGCTCCAGAAACAATTGACCCGTCTTGGCAAAAATTACAAGCTTTTTTTTGAAAAGATAACCAATGTTAAAGGTGATAAAAAAATGAGCGATTACCTGGGCAGCATCCTTCAGAGCGACCTTTCGGTCATGGTTTTCAATTTTGTGGATATGATTTCGCACGCCCGTACCGAAATGGATATGATTAAAGAACTCGCAAGTGACGAATCGGCATACCGGTCGCTTACCCTGAGCTGGTTTAACCATTCATCGCTGCTCGATTTACTTAAATTACTGGCCGAAAACAAAGTGAAGGTTGTGCTGACTACCGATCACGGCAGCATCAGGGTTGACAATGCCCTCAAAGTAATTGGCGACCGCGAAACCAATACCAACCTGCGTTACAAGCTTGGGCGCAACCTCAATTACAAATCGAAGGCCATTTACGACATCAAAAACCCGGCTTTGATCTACCTGCCGTCACGGAATGTGAGCACTACCTATATTTTTGCTACCAATACCGATTTTTTCGCCTATCCGAACAACTACAACCATTTTGCCCAATATTACCGCAATACGTTTCAGCATGGTGGTATTTCGCTCGAAGAAATGATTATTCCGGTAATAACGATGATGCCGAAAGGATAATTATTTTCCCTCAATTTTATCATCCCTGATCCGCTGATACTGTTTATTGGCAAATACGAACTCCTGAAGTTTTTGATTTTCGGTGTGCAGAATGTCTTTCCGGTTGCCTTCCCAGCACATTTCCCCGTCAGAAATGAAGAGGATATTATCGCCGATTTCCATTACCGAATTCATATCATGGGTATTTATGATCGTGGTGATTTGAAGGTCAACCGTAATGGAATGAATGAGTTCGTCAATTACCAACGATGTTTCTGGGTCAAGGCCTGAGTTTGGTTCGTCACAAAACAGGTATTTGGGGTTCATCACGATCGCACGGGCAATAGCCACCCGTTTTTTCATTCCTCCTGAAATTTCGGAAGGAGATAACTTATTAGCATCCGAAATATTGACCCGTTCAAGGCAAAAATCCACTTGTTTTTGTTTTTCTGCCTGAGTAAGTTCAGTGAACATATCCAGTGGAAACCGGACATTTTCTTCTACAGTTAAGGAATCGAAGAGTGCCCCGCCCTGGAAAACCATACCCATTTCCTGCCTTAGTTTTTTGCGAAGCTTTTGACTCATAGTTGTAAAATCACGATTGTCATAAAGGATTTGTCCTTGGTCCACCTCATGCAATCCAACGATCGATTTTAGCAACACCGTTTTACCCGATCCGCTTCGTCCGATGATCAGGTTGGTTTCCCCTTTACTGAACACTTTTGAGATATTCTTCAGGACCTCTTTTTGCTCAAACGACTTGTATATGTTTTTAATTTCAATCATTTACAAAAGCAATTGCGTTAAAATTAAATCCCAGACAAGAATCATGATGTTGGTGTTTACCACTGCCCTTGTACTGGCCGAACCCACATCGAAAGCTCCACCTTCGACGGTGTAGCCAAAAAATGCTGAAACAGAAGCAATGAGAAATCCAAATACAAGGCACTTCATCAGCGAGAACGTAACATAATAGGGATTAAACAAATATTGAACGCCGTTAAGGTAATCGGTAACCGTAACAGCGCCAACTGCCGGACCAACAATCATTCCCCCAATCAATCCGAAGAAAACGCTTAAAATGTATAATAACGGGAACATCAATACGACTGCAATTATTTTAGGCAGAATAAGGTACCCGGCAGAGTTGACGCCCATAATCTCTAGCGAATCAATTTGTTCGGTAACCTTCATACTGCCAATTTCAGAAGTGATGTTCGAACCGATTTTGCCAGCCATGATCAGAGCAAGAATGGTTGACGAAAACTCCAGAATTAAGGTGTCCCTGTTTCCTAGTCCAATCAGATAGGTAGGCAACAATGGATTCGTCATGTTGTAAGCTACCTGCAAAGTGATGATACCTCCCATAAAAATGGATATCACAGCAACTATACCAACCGAATTAACTCCAAGGTTTTCAATCTCATTAAAGGTTTGCTTCACATATAGGCTGTGCCTTTCTGGTTTACTGAAAACCCTGAGAAGCAGGGCAAAATATTTTCCTGTTTGATTAAAAATGTTCATTCGTGTTCTTGTATTACCGCTTAATGTGCCTAAAGGTACAAATAATACAAAAACAGGAATTTTTTCGAGGGTTTTAATTTTAAACTTATTATCTTGATAAAGGATTTGGAGAACTGGATTGACTGTTCTTTATAGCTGTCCGGAACCTGCATAAATGTGAATAATGGTCTCACCATAAAATAGTTAAAAAAATGAATAATACATATTGTGTAATCATGGCTGGGGGTATTGGTAGCCGGTTCTGGCCCTTAAGCAAGACAACCAGGCCTAAGCAATTTCTGGATATTCTGGGAACTGGCCGTACTTTTCTTCAAAAAACTTTCGATCGGTATAGAAAGATTTGTCCGGACGAAAACTTTTTTGTGGTTACCAGCGTCGATTATAAAGATCTTGTCATGAATCAATTGCCCGAATTGGAGGAGAGTCAGATACTACTTGAACCTTTACGTAGGAATACTGCACCTTGCATGGCCTATGCCAGTTATAAAATTCTAACCATCAATCCCGATGCAAACATCATTGTAGCTCCATCCGATCACCACATCCAGCAGGAAGATGCATTCATTGATGTGATTAAAAAGGGGCTCGATTTTGTGAGCAATAACGATGCGTTGCTTACCCTGGGGATCACTCCAAACCGCCCTGAAACTGGTTATGGGTACATTCAGATCGAAAACAGCGATCCAACCGGTAAGTTCGAAAATCTGCATAAGGTGAAAACATTTACTGAAAAACCTGATCTGCATTTAGCGAAAATCTTTTTACAGAGCGGAGAGTTCTTCTGGAATTCAGGAATCTTTATCTCTTCGCTTAAAGTTATTTTGAAAGCGCTTGATACGCACCTTAGTTCAGTATCCGAATTGTTCAAAAAAGGCTATAAACTATACGGTACTGCCGATGAAGTTCCTTTCATGAATAAAACTTATTCTGAATGTCAAAACATTTCAATTGACTATGGAATCATGGAGAAAGCCAGCAATGTATATGTCTTATGTTCGGATTTTGGCTGGAGTGATTTAGGTACCTGGAGCTCGCTGTACGAAAACTCAAACAAGGATATCCAGGGCAATATCGTTTCAGGCACAAATGTTATGCTATACGGAACTAAAAACTGTATTGTTAATATGCCCGGCGAAAAATTAGTGGTACTTCAAGGTTTAGATGGATACATTGTGGTTGAATCGGAAGGTACTTTTATGGTTTGCAGAAAGGAAGACGAACAACAAATCAGGCAATTTGTGAACGACGTCAGGTTGAATAAGGGCGATTATTACATTTAGGAAGAGTACCTATTCGTAGTAAATGGGTTTAAATGTACTTCGCACACACCTGAATCCGATATACGATTTAGCTGAATCCTGATACTCATAGCTTCGGGTCGAAACCTGAATGAAATAGGCAATGTCTTTCCACGATCCGCCACGAATTACTTTGCGTTTCAAGGCTGGCTGATCGTCGGGTTTTGCATTATACTGAAAGTCGGGACTGAAATCGCTTATAATTTCGTAGCCCGATTCATCGTAAGCATTGGTCGTCCATTCCGCTACGTTACCTGCCATATCATAAAGCCCGTAAGAGTTGGGGAGGTAATTGGCTACCTTTTGTGTCGCTATACTGGTTTGGCTGTCGGCCACATAGTTGCCTCTCAAAGGTTTAAAGTTTGCCAGATAGCTGCCTTCTTCATTCCGGGTATAATAACTTCCCCACGGATAAAGTGTCATTTGATGTCCTCCACGGGCGGCATATTCCCACTCAACTTCGGAAGGTAAACGATAATCCATAACTCCCGGATTTTTTATCATTGCCTGAAAATCATTCATCTGCCTGGTACGCCAGTTACAGAATGCTTTTGCCTGTTCCCAGGTAACTCCAACAACAGGGTAATTGTCGTAGGCAACATGCGAGAAATATTTTTTGGTTAAAGGTTCGTTGTACGAAAAAGTATAGTCGCGAATCCAAACCAGTGTATCGGGGTAAACCGGAGTCGCTTCGCGCATGATGAACGATGACCTGTTTTGTATGGGGGCCTCCTGGCCCGAAGCATCAGTCACATTACCATCGTATTTTTGAGTCAGATAATTATAACTGTTTGCCCTTTTTGCAGCTTGCCGGTAATCAATCCAGTAGTATTCAAAAATGAGTTTCCGGGTATCAATTTCTTTCCCGTTGAAGAACCGCTCAGCCTCGGGTAAATACATTTCTTCTAAAGTTGATTGATAATCTGAGTTCTTCCAATTAATAGGTTCCTGCCAATTCAGATGGGGGTTTTCCATAATAGTCCCTCTTTTACCTTCGGAAATCAGAAATTCGGGGACTGTTTCGGATAAAAGCTGACGGGCGATAGAATCCCGGACCCAGTAAACAAACTGCCTGTATTCATTATTGGTGATCTCGGTGTCGTCAATCCAGAAAGATGGCACCGATATTGTTTTTGTCTTTGTATCGGTATGATCAACTTCCTGTTCCGAGGGCCCAATGTTCATACTACCCTGTTTGATGAAATTCATCCCATAAGGTATGGGTTCAAAATAGGGTTTTCTGTTTTGGGCGCTTGTAAGCTGGCTTGTCCAGTCCTTGTTACAGGATCCGAAAAGCACAACAACAAGCAAACCTATGAGGAGGGATTTATACATTTCATACATTAATATTCCCAAAGGTTTTGCTCGTAATCGAAAATAGAATTTTCAATTCTTTTACTTTCGAGCATGGCATCCTTACTACTTAAATATTGGCTGATAGCACGGTTGTTATAGATATTTTCTTCTTTTACGATGTAAGAATTGAATTTTCTTTTCAGGAAAATATCGTCAAATGAAGCGTTTCTTGCAGTATTCTGAGGATTGAAAACTTCATTGGAAGCCATGATATCGCGGGCTTCAGGATAATATATCCAGAATAGCTGGGTACGCTGAACATTTTCCTGGTTGGTATCGCCTTCGCGATAATATTCCCGAATCGGACAAATTCCAATCACATGCACATTCATGGTTGAAGTTTGTTTGTCGAAAAACCATTCTTCCTTCACCATGATTTGTTTAATTTCTTCTGTGCGAATTTCGCCTGTTACAACTTTATCTTTCAATTCGCCTGTGTCAACATCTCTGACTTTTTGAGTACGGGTGGTTGCACCAAACGACTCTTTAACTTGTTCAAAGGTCATAGGGATTTTGAACTCATCGTCCTCTTTGGCATCATAAGCAGTTAATTTCCCGTTTTTGATTCCTTCAATGAAAAGGTTCACCAGATTAAATCTTCCTTCAATACTAATATTTGTCGGAAAATAAAGGGGCTGGTTCATTTTCTCGCGAAGGTCTATGATGCGCCAGACTTTTTTTCGCCACATTACATCGGCCTCTCTGATAAATGGCAGCGAAGTTGGCTTACGGTCCGAAAGGTCGGTACGTTTATACGCGCCATCAATGATCTGTGCTTTTGCTTCCTGTTTGATTGCTACAACCAAAAGAGCTATAACTCCTAAAAAAACGAATATTTTTTTCATGACTATCTTATTTTAAAACTTATTGGGGCTAATGGACGGCCTGGCTGGCCATCATCTCCTTTTGCCATAATGTTATCAATATAAACTAAGCTTCCAGTTCCTAATTTGCTGAACTGATCTTTCTGTTCTGTTGTAAACTTATTATTTGTTGATTTGTAAAGCTTTACATATCCTCCTGCTCCGGTTAGATTAACATCGAACTGAGTGACTTTAAATTTTAAATCAAAATCAAAATCTTTTAGTTCAGCAAAAACTCCGTCTTCGGCAAGAAAATCTTCTTTTCTGATTGTACCGCCATTCAATCCGCCAATGGTGGCAAGCGGAGGAGGAACTTCTTTAACCCTGAATGGCATAGAACCCATCAAACGAGTTTCTCCATTCATCTTTGCATTAACGGTTATTGTAGTATTTTTACCCAAACCATCCACTTTGGCAGGGTAAACTGTAAAATCATTTCCGCTTTTTTCAATACGGCCATTTGAAAAAGTTACTTCAAGGGTTTCTGATGCCACACCAGGTACCGAGACACTAATCGGATTGGCTATACCCAAATAAAGTATATTCATTTTGGTAGGTGAAATCGTGGCACTTGGATGGCCAACCTGATATTCGCCTTTGAAAGGATAGCTGATAAAGTTCCCTTCCGGATTTTTATACTTAATTAATCCATCCCATTTAAAAGTACCAGCCTTCGATGCAGCTACTTTGTATATTCCCATCCCATCGCGCATAGTCAACTTGGTGTTGCCTACATAAATTTCAGGCAATTGGGTTGTATCTTCAGCAGCTAAAAAAATCTCAGCTTCAAATTGGTCACCTTCAAGAACATAGGTTGATTTAGCTAAAATCCGGGCACCAAGTCGGTTAAATTTAAACGATGCCGCATCAATCTGGCTAAATAAGGTTGAGATGATATTTGTTTCAGCATTCTGGATATCAATCTGCATTTTCGATAACAGGGTTAACACAGCAATGAGCGGTTTATTTTCAAAGTGCAGAATTTCCCAGGTCTTTTTTACTCCGCCTTCTTTCAGGCTTACCGGAGGATCTGAGGTATCTAACTGCTTAATGATGCTTTCCCTGAGAGCTGAACCTTCATCCAGATTAGAAATTAAAAAATCACGGTATTCGTTGATACTGTTTTTTAAATCCTCCCCTTTTTTCTGTGTGATCATTATTTCTGAAGGAGCATTGAGATCATCTTCTCTCCTGATTACTATCGTATCTCCTTTACTGGTAATAAGAAATGGTAGTTCAGGCGAAAAAACATAATCTATGTCTTTACTTTTTAATGGTATTCCGCCCGATCGCAATACAAGCTCTTCTTTCAGATCTATTATTTTGATGGTCAGATCGCTAGTTTTTTTTCTGACCTGATCGGCTTTATCTTTCCATTCTTTAACTTTGGTCGGATTTAGAATATAAGCAGCATCAAATGAACTGTATATTTGTTCGTTTTTACGGCTAACATTATTCAGCGTCTGGATTAAACTGGCATCAACAATACGAAATGATTCAAGCACTTCGGCTGCCACGTTTAGCGCTAATAAAGCTATCAGCACCAGATACATCATATTGATCATTTTTTGCCTCGGGGTTTCCGGGCAATTCTTAGTCCCCATAGTCTTCGCCCTGTTTAATTACTTCTTTTTATAATTCATGGCACCAAGCATATTCCCGTAAATTGAATTAAGTGAGTCCAGGTTTGAATTCAATTTTTCGGCATTTTCCTTATATTTCTTCATTTCCTGTACTGATGATGCAATAATTTGGTTCATCTGATTCAGATCTTCGAAGAATTTAGCAGATGCCTGAATTTGTTCGCTGGTACCTTTCAGGTGTTTTTCGTAAGTACCATTAAGCGATTCGATATTTTTGTTGAGTTTTTGGAAGGTTTCGCCATAACTGGATGTGTTTGTATCCAAATCTCTGAATCCTTTTTCTATTGTGCCTGTAAGTTTCTGATAAGATTCAACAAGTTTGGATCCCGATTCATCAATCTGTTTGGTGAATTTTGTGCTTGATTCATTAAGTTTGGCAAGCATTCCGGAACCTGTTTCGGATATCTGTTGGGCAGTTGAGCTGTATGTTTCAACCAGTTTGCCTACCGAGTTATTTAATGAGGTGTTAGCCTGAGCATTTGATTCTGAAAATGCAATCATTGATTCAGAGGCTGAATTGATATTTCTTACATAGATATCGGTAGCAAGGGTTGCTGCTGAAATATCACTGATTCCTGAGGCTGTATTCGAAAGGTCAGTAAGACTTTTTCCTATTTTAGAAAGAAGCTCAGGAGTAATATCTGTACTACTTAGCATAGTATCAAAACTACTTTTATTACCAGACTGAATTTCTTCAACAGGTTCAATTAATTCATAATCATCCTGAAGTTCAGGATAAACCTTAGCCCAATCGGGTTGCTCCATGGGAGGTTCAAAAGCAGATATGAAGAATATAAATGCCTCGGTCAATAAACCAACAACCAACAAGGGTCCGGAATAATCCCAATGCTGTAACTTAAATAATGCCCCAACGAGTACAACTGATGCTCCCCATCCGTACACATACCCCATCAGTACTTTCCACCTTTTTGATTTAAGAATTTCACCAATATTCATGTGATCAAAATTTAATTGGGTAATTAAAACTCATTGCCAAAAGAAGAACGAACACATCGGAATCCGATATATGATTTTGTCGTGTCCTGATATTCATAACTTCGTGTAGAGACCTGAAGAAATGCAGAAATATCTTTCCATGAACCACCGCGGATAACTTTACGTTTCATTGCAGGAGTATCATCGGGTTTAGCATTGTATTCGAAATTCGGATTAAAATCGTTGATATACTGATATGCTGATTCATCATAGGCCGTAGTTGTCCATTCTGCTACGTTACCCGACATATCATACAAACCAAAATCATTGGGATCGTAACTACCGACTTTCATGGTGGCCATACCGCCATCTTCAACATAGTTCCCTCTTAAAGGCTTGAAATTGGCCATGAATACCCCATCCTGTTCACGGGTGTAATATCCGCCCCAGGGAAACATGGATAATTGACGGTCGCCACGCGCGGCATATTCCCATTCGACTTCGTTTGGCAACCGATAGTCTTGTAAGGTGGCTTCTTTTCTTGCTGACAGGAAATCGTTGTGAAGTTTTGTTCTCCAATGGCAGAATGCTTTTGCCTGACCCCAGGAAATCCCTACAACGGGATAGTCATCAAATCCCGGATGCCAGAAATAGCGTGTCGCCCATGGCTCGTTGTATGAGAATGTAAAATCTCTTATCCAACATAAGGTGTCCGGATAAATATTGGTCTGATTACTAAAAATGAAAGAAGAGCGGTTTTCAACGGCTTTTTCTTCACCATTCAGGTCAATTACGTTTCCACTATAACTTTGAGTTTGGTAATTGTACATGTTTACACGGCGAGCGGCCTGTTTCAGATCTATCCAATGATACTCGTAGGATAATTTACGGGCATCAATTTCTTTCTTTTTGAAAAAACGTTCGTTTTCAGGAATATACATTGGTTCAAGAGCTTCAATGTAATCCGGATTGTCCCATTCCAGTTTTTCGTCCCAATTGATCCTGGGTGGATCAACCGGATTTCCTTTCCGGTCTTCACTTATCATGAATTCAGGAAATTGTTCTGACAAAAGGGTACGGGCAATAGAGTCTCTGACCCATTGGGTAAATTGCCGGTACTCATTATTTGTAATTTCGGTATCATCCATCCAGAATGCATCTACCGATACTGTTTTAGATGGTGTATTGGATGAGGTAACATCCTGATCATTTGGCCCAAGGTTGAATGATCCCCGGTGAACAAAGGTCATTCCATAAGGAGTTGGTTCAAACCATTTTCCTCTTCCTTTCACGCCTGTAAGTTCGCCATTGCCTGACTTGTTACAACTCGTAAGCGTAACAACGGCCAAAATTACTAACCCAATAGAAAAATGTTTTTTCATAGTAAAGCTCTGTATGTTGCTTCTGATATTATCATTATAAGTATCTGATACTTTTGTATTTCTTAATCCTGTTTTTCCCCAGATCCAAACTGTAACTAAGGTAAAGTTCGTGAGAACCGCCTCCATACCCAGCTAAAGCTGAGGTCATCAGATCGTAGGCATAGCCTATTTTTAATCCATTGTTCATTTCAAAACCTACCAGAACACAAATTGCATCGTTGATCCTGTAGTTTAATCCGGCGGAAAAACGCTTCTTATAGACCAGGTCAACTGTAAAATCTGCCTGATAGGCTACCATATCAGTTTTAAAATAAACTGAGGGGTGCAATTCGAATAACGGATCGGACAGCGTGATATTGTACCCTGCTGTCAGATAATAATGCCTTGCTAAAAAAGAACGTGCCTGATCGGCGAGTATTAATGATGCCTGGTTCAAATGTGTAACCGATGCACCAAAATAATAATTTCTTGATCTCAAAAATAATCCTAATCCTACATCAAATGCCAGTTGACTTGCTTCTCCCTGTGGAATTCCCGGTTCATTAATGGTCCCATGAACATCACTTTCAGGAATATACCAGTCACCATTTACCGACATATTATAAAAACCTAAGCTGGTGCCAATACCTAACTCTCCAATTCTTGTCTTGGTTCGGTAAGCATAATCAAAGCTGACTGAAATATTTTTTGAAAATCCCAGCTCGTCGCTAATAACATTAAAGCCAACCCCACTATTCAACCCTAATATGTTCGTTGCTGCACCTACGCTAAATACCAATGTTTTGGGCGATCCTTTGACTCCATCCCATTGATAACGGTTTAGTATAATGCCATTTATCAGCCCATCATTTCCTGCGTATCCCGGATTTACAGTTAATTGTATTAACCGGTTAAAACTGAACTGCGGATCTTGTTGGGCAATTGCTGCTAAGTTAGCTATTATATATAAAAATAAAAAGCAAAATATTTTTTTCATAAAAGCGCTGTTGCGACCTGAATTCGCCCACTATAGAGCAGTAAAATAATGAAAAATTGTTTACTGTACCAAACAAGCATTAATCTATAAAGTGAAAGAACGCAGTATTACTTCATTTATTTTGTCTTTTGTGCATTTTACGGATGTTTTTCCACCATCGATCTGGAATATCGCCGTGCGAAGCGTTTTTGTAATCGTCTTCGTCACAGGGAATTAGATAAATATCGTTTTTTCTGTTTTCAAAATCCGAAATTTCCATCCACCACCGACCGCTAATCCTGCTCTGGAAAAACACTAATGTCATACTAATATTTGACATATCAACCATAAATTGATTAAAATCTTCTGAATCTTCAGTAGGATCTTCAGGTTTACGATTGAAGAATCCATCTAAAAAATGCCACACAATTTGTGCCATCAGGTTGGTCGAATTCGAAGAAGTGTCATTTTCAGGAATAAGGTTGAAAAAACCCGCAAGGTTCAATTCATCGCTGGTCCCGGCATACCGTGCTATCTGGCAGGCTTCTTCGGAGTATAATCCATTGGGCGAACACATGGATTGACCCGTTGCATCGAGATAACGGACAGCACTCATATCGAAACTAAAAACGTGTGCATTGCGTAGGATTGGCTCTACGGAGGTCAGGTTATACCTGATCTGGCCAAGCCTTTTTACATCCCAATGAAAATTGTTGTACAGATCAACATCTGTTGCATCAACAAAATAGTTTTGATAGGCGAGGGCAGTATAGGAATAAAGATTTTTTTGTTTTTCGAAAATAAGGTTCAGGTAATTTTCTGAATTTATGGTTTTTATCCCTTTTTTAAAATCAAATTTCGGATCTACCGTTACCATATTGAACGGCCGGCCTTCAAAGGCTTTGGTCATTCCAAATGTTAAGTCCTGACTGCCTCCTAAAATAATTAAAGTTTGTTTGTTCTCCAGAATGTGTTCACAAATGTCGCGCAGTGCAAAATAGGAATCGTTGGCGGTATGCCCGAGTTTAAGGTTTCCTAAATCCAGAATCTTAAATCGCGGGCCTATACGGTTTAAATTATAGAGGTGTTTTCTTATTTCATCAGGAGCTTTCCCTGAACCAGGTATCCCGGCATTTCGGTCTTCCTGAACCCCGATAATAAGGAGATCAGCCTTCTCCGGATTAAGTTTTTCCTTATTCTTTTGCAGTAATGCGCCTAATGTATGTTTTTTATTGGCCCAATCGGCACATTCAAACATTTCGAAATCAACCGGATCAAAATAATGTAACAGGTCCATTCGCAGATTTTTATCGGGAGTTGAAAATACGTTTTTAAATAAAAAGGGCAAACAAAAATATGTTCACCCTTAATATTTATTTTTTTCTTGATTTCTTTGGCGCTGGCTCCTTTTCGATTAATTTCAGGCAATCCTCCAGGGTCAGTTTCGATGCGTCCGTATTTTTTGGAATTTTATAGTTGTTCTTTTTGAAAGATATATAAGGCCCCCACCTTCCGTTCAGAAGTTTGATTTCCTGATTTTCCGGAAATACTTTAATGACCGCATTCAAATCTTTCTCCCGTTTCGATTCAATCAGTACAATGGCGCGGTCAAAATCGATGGAGTATGGATCGTCCACATTTTTTTCCAGAGAAATAAATTTGCTGTCATGCCTGATGTATGGGCCAAACCGACCTATGGCAACAGTTACCGGTTTGCCTTCAAAATCGCCCAGGTTGCGGGGCAGCTTGAAAAGCTCCATGGCTTCCTCTATCGTTATCGTCTCCAAATGCTGACCTGGCCGAAGACTTGCAAACTGTGGTTTTTCTCCTTCCTCGGTAGCTTCGCCAAGCTGGGCCAGTGGGCCGAACCTTCCGATTTTTACCGATAATTCTTTTCCTGAATTTGGATCAATCCCCAGAACCCGGACACCATTGGTACGTTCAGCGTCATTAAGGGCGCTTTCAACTTTGGTGTGAAATGGTTCATAAAAACTCCGGATCATATCATTCCAAACGAGTTCCCCATCAGCAATTTCGTCAAACTCTTTCTCTACCAGGGCTGTAAAATTATAGTCCATAATCAGGTCGAAGTACCTCATCAGGAAATCGGTCACAACCATGCCTATATCAGTCGGGAAGAGCTTCGATTTTTCGGTTCCGGTCTGTTCTTGTTTAGTTTCTTCTGAGATTTTCTGACCTGTAAGCGCCAAATCAATAAACTCACGGTCAATTCCCGGGCGGTCTTCTTTCACTACATAACCCCTGTTTTGCACCGTTGTAATAATTGGCGCATAAGTTGATGGCCTTCCAATACCAAGTTCTTCAAGCTTTTTAACCAGACTGGCTTCTGTATATCGGGGTGGTTTTTGGGAAAATCGTTCGGTTGCCTGAATTTTATCCCATCGCAAAATTTGTTTAACCTTTAAAGGTGGAAGTAATCCTTTTTGTCCTCCGTTCTGCTCTTCATCATCATCCGATTCGATATATACACGCAGGAATCCATCAAAAATAAGAACCTCACCGATTGCTATAAATTTTTCCTGACCATTTGAAATGTTGATCGTCACGGTAGTTTTCTCTAATTCAGCATCGCTCATTTGTGAAGCAATCGTACGTTTCCAAATCAGATCATATAACCTTTTTTCCTGATTGGTCCCCGAAATTTCTTCATGATCGAGGTAAGCCGGACGAATAGCCTCGTGAGCTTCCTGTGCCCCTTTGGATTTGGTTTTATACTGTCGGACCTGGTGATATTTTTCGCCCAGTGAATGGATTATTTTTTGTTTGGCCGCGTTTATGGCTAATCCTGAAAGGTTAACCGAGTCGGTACGCATGTAGGTAATTTTCCCCGATTCGTAAAGCTTCTGGGCAACGCTCATGGTTTGGCTTACCGAAAATCCTAATTTGCGACTGGCTTCCTGTTGTAAAGTTGAAGTTATAAATGGCGGTGCAGGCGATCTTCTTGCCGGTTTTTTTACCACATCGCCAATCTGAAATTCAGCGCTTTTACATTTTTCAAGAAATGCGCAGGCCTCATCCCTGGTATCAAAGCGGCGGTTCAGTTCGGCTTTCAGCTCGGTAATTTTCCCGTCTTTTTCAGGAACAAGAAAACTGGCGATAACCCGAAAAGAAGAAGTGGTTGTAAAGTTGATGATTTCACGCTCCCTTTCAACAATGAGCCTGACCGCCACCGATTGCACCCTTCCGGCAGAAAGTGAAGGTTTTACTTTTTTCCAAAGCACGGGCGAAACTTCAAATCCAACAATGCGGTCAAGAACCCGGCGTGCCTGTTGTGCATTGACTAGATTAATATCGAGTGGACGTGGATTTTGCACAGCCTGCAAAATAGCGTCTTTGGTTATTTCATGAAATACAATTCGTTTGGTCTTTTTAGGATCCAAGCCTAATGTTTCCATCAAATGCCATGAAATAGCTTCCCCCTCACGGTCTTCGTCGGACGCGAGCCAGATAATGTTCGATTCTTTAGCGAGTTTCTTCAGTTCGGCAACTAATTTCTTTTTGTCGGCTGAAATTTCGTATTTGGGCGTAAAATTATTTTGAATGTCAATTCCAAAATCTTTTTTCTCGAGATCCCTGATGTGCCCCATGCTTGAGGTTACAAAAAAATCTTTCCCTAAAAATTTCTCAATCGTTTTTGCTTTTGCAGGTGACTCAACAATGACCAGATTTTCGTGCATATACCAGGTTTGATTTATTGTACTGTATTTTTAAATTTTGTGCAAATTAAAGAAAAGGAAACGCTAAGTTCAAAATATAATGCAATTAATTTAAAACCATTGAATCTCACTTAGGTTTCCGGCAAATGAAATTTGGCGGGTTTCATTATCTTTGTCAGCTCAAAAACAATATTTCTGAATGAACAAAGATATTTCAGTTTATAAAAAATACATCCGGATTTTCTGGGTTGTGTATGCATCTGGCGTTTTGGCCATATTGCTGATGTTTTTAATGATCGCGCAGGGTTGGCTTGGTTTTATGCCATCGTTTGAAGATCTCGAAAATCCTGAAAACTTGCTTGCTTCTGAAGTTGTTTCGGCTGACGGCGTAGTGCTGGGAAAATATTTTTATAAAGAAAACCGCAGTTTTGTCAGTTACGAGGAATTTAGTCCCGCACTTCGAAATGCATTGATCGCTACCGAAGACGTTCGTTTTTTTAAACATTCAGGAATTGATATCAGAGGTTTGGTCCGGGTTGTGAAAGGTATTATGACTGCCGACACTAATTCAGGAGGAGGAAGTACGATTAGCCAGCAACTTGCAAAAATGCTTTTCCCCCGCGATAATCTGGACAATAAACTGCAACTCATTTTCAGGAAATTTAAAGAATGGGTAATCGCAATAAAACTGGAAAAAAGTTATACCAAGGAAGAAATCCTGACGATGTACCTGAACAAATACGACTTTCTGAATTTAGCTGTCGGTATTAAGACCGCGGCCAAAGTGTATTTTAATACTACTCCCGACTCACTTCGCCTTGAGCAGGCTGCCATGCTGGTTGGAATGGCCAAAAACTCATCCCTTTATAATCCTGTAAGAAGGCCGGAATTAACCCTATCACGCCGGAATGTAGTATTATCCCAGATGGAGAAATATGGTTATATCTCGAAATCGGAATACGAGTCTGCCAAAGCCCTCCCGCTAAGTTTGGATTACCAGAAAGTAGATTTCAAAACCGGACCTGCTCCCTATTTTCGTGAATATTTGCGCCAGGCCATGAATGCGAAGAAGCCTGTAAAGTCAGATTACCGGGCCTGGCAATTACAGAAGTATCGCGAAGATTCGGTTGAGTGGCAAACAAATCCACTTTATGGCTGGTGCAGCAAAAACAAAAAAAGCGACGGGACTTCCTATAATTTATACCGCGACGGAATCCGGATAATTACAACTCTTGATTCGCGCATGCAGCGCTATGCTGAGGAGGCATTGAACTATCATTTGAAAAACAATTTACAGCCTTCGTTTAAAAAGCATTTGCGTAGTTTAAAGAACAAACCTTTCTCGAATGGACTTTCAACGGATGCAGTTGAAGGCATATTAGACCAGGCAATCAAACAGACTGAACGCTACCGCCTGGCTAAACTGAGCGGCAAATCGTGGGAGGAAATAAAGCGGATATTCAATCATCCGGTTGAAATGTCTGTTTTTTCATACAAAGGCGAGCGGGATACCATCCTTTCCCCACTCGACTCCATGAAATATTACTACAGTATTTTCAGGTCTTCGTTTATGTCTATGGAAATTAAGACCGGTCACGTAAAAGCCTATGTGGGAGGACCGGATTATACTCATTTCATGTACGATATGGTAAAGGGAGGAAAACGGCAGGTAGGATCAACCGTAAAGCCATTTTTATATACGCTGGCCATGCAGAACGGAATGGCGCCATGCAGTAAGGTGCCCAACGTAAAGCAACAGTTTATTTTACCCGATGGAAACATCTGGGAAGCCAAAAATTCATCTCCGACCAAATTTGATGATAAAATGGTAACCCTGAAATGGGGGCTGGCGCATTCTGTCAATCAGGTTTCGGCCTGGGTAATGAAGCAGTTTAATCCGCAGTCGGTAGCCGATATCATGAAGAAAATGGGTGTTTATAGTCCGATTGATCCGGTGCCTTCCATGTTTTTGGGAACCTCTGATGTTACACTTTATGAAATGGTTGGCGCCTACGGAACCTTTGCCAATAAGGGCGTTTTTACCCAGCCTATTTTTGTAACCCGGATCGAAGACCGGCATGGAAACATCATTTCTACATTCAGATCAGAAAAACACGATGCTATTGATGAACAGACTGCTTACCTGATGATTGACCTGATGCGTGGTGTTGTTGACGCCGGATCGGGTGGGCGCTTGCGCTGGAGTCCTGAATATGGTGGGTTTAAAGGTCCGATTGCGGCAAAAACCGGAACAACCCAAAATCATTCTGATGGTTGGTTTATTGGAGTTACCCCACAATTGGTGAACGGATCATGGACCGGGGCTGAATTGAGAAGTATCCATTTTGAAGATTTACAATCGGGACAGGGAGCCAGAATGGCCCTACCGATATGGGGCTATTATATGCGGAAAGTTTATGCCGACCGTAGCTTGCCTTATCGTGATGAAATTGAATTTGAACGCCCTGTTAATTTTACTGTCAATATCAATTGTGACGATCCGGAGAGTATTGAGCAGAGCCTTGATAATTCGGAAGATTTCTTTTAAATGATTTACTATTTTTTCATTTACTATTTACTATTTATTTCGCTTTTCTCAATAGATAGTAAATAGTAAATGGTCTAATAGTAACTTTTTTTGTTATTTTTCGATTTTATCAGCCTCTTTTTTAGGTTCCTCGTCTTCAGCTTTTGAAGCATTCTTGAATTCCTTAATTCCTTTCCCTAACCCTTTCATTAATTCAGGAATTTTAGTTCCGCCGAACATCAGTACAACGACAACCAATACAACGATGAGTTCCTGAGGACCAATTATTCCAGCGATAATTAATAAGTTCATACTATTTAAGTTTAAATGGTTTTTGCAAAAGTAACAAAAATTATAACTTCAGATATTTATTTGAAGAGTTTAAAGATATCATTTCCATTGGCAAAAATTACCAGGGAAAGCAGAAGTACCATACCAGTAATCTGGGCATATTCCAGAAATTTATCGCCAGGTTTACGTCCGGTAATCATTTCGAAAAGCAGAAAAATTACATGTCCGCCATCAAGCGCAGGTATTGGCAATAGGTTCATCACCCCCAGAATGATGGAAAGAAACGCAGTCATACTCCAGAATGAATACCAGTTCCATGCCCCGGGGAAAATATTCCCGATGGCAATAAAACCACCCAGAGATTCATAAGCTTTTGTTTTGGGCGAAAAAATAAGCTTAAATTGTTTGAGGTAGTCGTTTATTTCGTTTATACCACGAGAAATTCCGGCAGGAATTGATTCAAGCAGGCCGTATCGAATGGTTTTAAATTCGAAAATTTTCTCCAAATCCTGTTCAAGCTGAATTCCAAGCATTCCTGTTTGTGGAATAACCAATGAGAAATTCATCTCCTGATTGTCGCGTAGTACATTTAAAGTGACCTGTTTGCCCAGGCTATCTCTTAGTGCTGCTTTAAACTGGTCGTTAAATTCGTATTTCAGGTTGTTCATACCGATAATCTGGTCGCCAGCTATCAAACCGGCATCTTTGGCCGGAGAATCCTTGCCAAACCTGGCAATTCTATAATCGAACGGAATCCTGAATGATAATACCCCCCTACTTTTGATCAGAAGCGCCAGATCGTCGTCAGATATTTCAACATCAACTTTTTGCCCGTTACGTTCAACCTGAATGGCCGAAGCGTAATCCAGAATTACTGTTGGAATAATTTTAAGAAAGTTTTCCACTTTCTCGTTCGCGACAGCCAAAATCTTATCTCCATTCTGTAAACCTATCTGGCGGCCAACAGAATCAACCTCAATGCCATATTTTACATTTGCAGTTGGCAGATATTGTTCTCCCCAGGCATACAGAATTCCAATGTAAATAATAAAGGCCAGAATGAAATTCATTAAAACACCACCAGTCATGATCAACAGGCGCTGCCATGTTTTTTTTGAACGGAATTCGTAAGGTTGGGGAGGTAATTTCATGGCTTCTTTGTCCATTGACTCATCAATCATGCCCGAAATCTTAACATAGCCACCTAATGGCAGCCAGCCAACTCCATATTCGGTATCACCTTTTTTTACTTTAAACAGCGAAAACCAGGGATCAAAAAACAAGTAAAATTTCTCAACTCTTGTTTTAAACATGCGGGCAAACAGGAAATGTCCGAATTCGTGTATAATAACCAGAAGAGATAAACTCAGTATAAGTTGTGCAGCTTTTATCAATACTATTTCCATCGGTTCTTTTTCTGTTTTTAATTCTTATGTATCAACCAATTTTTAACAATGGAGGATGTTATAATTCTAACTTCCTTATCTGTTTGGACATAGTCTTCCAGATTTGGATTTTTTGTAAATGATGCTTTCTCCATCGCCAGTTCAATTATTTCGGGCATTTGGAGAAAACTGATTTTTTCGGTCAGGAAAGCCTGCACTACCACTTCGTTTGCTGCATTCAAAATACAAGGCATGTTTCCTCCCTGATTGAGAGCTTCGAAAGCGAGTGCAAGGTTACGAAAATTTTTTGTATTTGGCTGTTCGAATGTAAGCATTGGGTAATCTAAAAAGCTGAAGCGCGGGAAGGCCGAAGAAAGCCGTTCAGGAAAATTAAGTGCATACTGAATCGGCAATTTCATGTCGGGAAGCCCCATTTGAGCTTTCATTGACCCATCGCAGAATTGTACAATGGAATGAATAATGCTCTGCGGATGAACAATTACCTCTATTTGTTCAGGTTTCAGCCCAAACAGCCATTTCGCCTCAATCACTTCAAACCCTTTATTCATTAAGGTTGCCGAGTCAATTGTAATCTTTGGTCCCATGTCCCAGTTTGGATGTTTCAGCGCATCGGCCCTGGTTACCTGCGCCAATTGCTCAATGGTGTAGCCCCTGAATGGGCCGCCTGAAGCTGTGAGGTATATTTTTTCGATTTCATTGTTGAATTCGCCAACCAAACATTGAAAGATTGCTGAATGTTCCGAATCAACCGGATAAATATTAACCCGGTTTTCGATAGCCAGCCGGTTAATGATTTCACCGGCGACTACCATCGTTTCCTTGTTTGCAAGGGCAATGTGCTTGCCAGCTTTTATCGCGTTACAAGTCGGAATTAATCCTGAATATCCTACCATGGCGGTTACCACAATATCAATGGTACTCATCTGCACTACCTGCTGAAGCGCTTCACGGCCTGCGTAAACTTTTACGGGCTCATCTTTCAGGGCATCTTTCAACTGATCGTAATGACAGGAGTTGGAAATGACCACCACATTCGGGCGAAACCGTTTTGCCTGTTCGATCAGTAACCCGATGTTGTTGTTGGCTGTCAGCGCTTCAACTTCAAAATGTTCCGGATTTTGGGAAATGACTTCAAGCGTTTGAGTTCCAATTGAGCCGGTTGATCCAAGTATGGCGATTCTTTTTCTCATAAATAAGCTTAAAAATCAATGTATGTTTCAGGATCGAGAGCAGTTCCGTTGTGCCAAAGTTCAAAATGAAGGTGCGGGCCGGTTGTAAGTTCCCCGCTATTCCCCATAATGGCTATTACATCGCCCGATTTCACTTTGTCGCCAAGTGTTTTAAATAATTCGGCATTGTGCTTATAAACTGAAATAATATTGTTTTCGTGCTGAATAAAGATGGAGTAACCGGTATCCATGGTCCAGCCTGCAAAAATGACGGTTCCGTCAAGTACATTTGATATTCGGGCATTTTGTTTTCCAACAATATCAACGGCCAGATGATCGGTTTTGGGATTGAATTTATTGGTGATCAATCCATGCAAAGGAGTAAAAAAGTGAATATTGGCGATACTTGGCAAACGTCTGGGGTTTTGCTGAATCGAGAGGTATGATTTTTCTTCAAGTAACTTATCCCTGAAAATTGAATCAGCATTGAATTTGTCGAATTTTGCCTCAGCTACTTTCAACGCTGTGTCGGAACCGGATGATTCTTCAGCCGGAGTTTCGCCCTGAAATAAGGTCTTGATCTTTAGAAAATAATTGTCACGGGTTTTGATTTCATTTTCCAGGGAATCTACCAGCATATAATTCCAGAGGATCTGTTGGCGCACTCTGGCGCTCGGATATCCCGGAATATTTTCACGCAAGGGAGTATAGGCAATAATAACAGTAGTTAAAAGTATCAGCAAAATGGCTCCCAAACTACCAAGTGTCAGTACTTTGATGGGAGTAAGTTTGATGCTCCAGACCGTTTGGATCGTCGAATCATTATAAATGATCAGCCGATAGTGGTCTTTCAGCATTTGAAATATTTTTTTTCGCAGCTCCTTTCTGTTCATTGCCCAGTTTTTCGAATCACAAAATTAAGAGAATTTGGAGAATACTGCGCCAATGGCAAGTTTATTAATACTTTTTAACGATGCCAATACAAGATAAGTCTTAAAATAGTTGAATACAAATTAGGAAAGTCTTAAAGTATGGCCTATATTTGCAGCCGCTAAGCAGAAAATATTTTGTGGGGCAAAGTTCTAAAACGAAGAAGGTACAATACCAAAAAATACATTGCGGGGTGGAGCAGTTGGTAGCTCGTTGGGCTCATAACCCAAAGGCCGTCAGTTCGAGTCTGGCCCCCGCTACTTTTTAAATTTCAAAAGCCTGTAAGTTAACAACTTACAGGCTTTGTTGTTTTTAATTGGAAACATATTGGAAATATCTTCACTTTTCACTCAAATCCTTTTTTACTTTTTGTTGATCACCTTTTGCGGGTTTTTCGTTGGACGTGCGTTCTGTCTCTGAAAAATCAGACTCAATTGAGCAATGGATTCCGGTGTAAGCATGGCTGCAAAATTCTCTTTACTGTATGGAAAAGTTTTATTTTCTATACTACAGCCTTCCAAAATTCCGGAATAGAGTAAGGAAATAAATGTTCCGGGCTTCATTTTTTCAAATTCCTCAAACTGGCCAAAGGCCATCCCTTCAGACTCCATACAAGAGCATAAAGCATTCCAGTTGAATTCAACGCGATATTGCGTTCGACCAACTTGTATGGAGTCATATTTTCTTCGCCAGATGCTCATTATGTTGAAATTTTTTTGATGGTTGATTCTTTCTCAATTACAGCAACCAAATCCCGCCCCTGTTGGCGGAACGTTCCTGTGATATTTATTGTCATTGGCGCTAATCTGTATGAGTTGACCCCGGCACTACTTACCCCAATAGATGAGTTATTTCCACTGCCCGCGCTGGAAAATGTGCCGCCGCCTCCAGAAGCTGCACTTGCAACGGAAGTTTTAAAAGCTGTACCTATTGCAACAAGAGCAATACCAGCTGCAATGGCAGCAATGGCAGCCCCAGGAGTGGCAATCCCGGCTTTAAACATTAAAGACATTGCTAAAAATGCGGTCCCGGCGCCAATAGTAGCTTTTCCTATCGTTAGAAGCAGATCGCCAAAGGCAGATCCCAAAATTTCACCAATGCCTTTAGCCCCGTCTGCACCAGCTAAAAGTAACCCCAGATTTTCACCGAAAGAAACAGCAAGATTATTCATGGCGGCTTCAATTGCTCCACCAATATCGATGCTTGTTGTTTTAAGATCACCTAAAATTGATTTTACTTTATTGGCTGAAGCTTCTAGTTTATCAGTTTCGAGTCCTTCAGATAAAACCTTCGACCACTTCTCGTTTCCCTTTTCATCTGTTATTAACTTCCATTCAGTTTTTATTGAATTATCAACCGGCTTCAATGCTGTTAATCCTTTCGAATCAGCTTTTTCCTGTTCGATTTTTTTAATAATAGCTTCGTCAACCTTATTATTGTTTTCCTCAATTGATTTGGTAAGAGTGTTATATTCCCTTGTCATTCCACGAATTGTCGCTAATCCAGCTGCATCGATTTGATTAAGCTTCGCACGGGATTCGGCCAGGGCACGGGTTTCATCATCCATTTTGTTACCCATTTCATATTGCTTTTTTTGAATCTGTACCCGTTCTTTTTGGAGTGCAAATTCATCTGCTGTCATCTGTTTTTGTATGGAAATAGCTTCAGATAAAGCAGCTAGACGTTCCTTTTCTGATAATTCAAGGTCTTTAGCTTTCAGTCTTAATTCCTCAATACTTTGGCTGCGTTTGCCCTGTATTTCTATCAGGGCTATTTCTTTATCTTCAAGGGCTTGCAGGGCTTTGGTATTATCCCAGGCTTGTTTTGATTCTTTGGCAATTTCAGAACCTAAACCCGAAACCGATTTTTTCAAAGCTTCCCAGCCAGCGCCGAATTTTCCAGTGAATATTAAAAACAATCCTTCACCAAATACAGACAACCGATCTATCAGCACATTGAAAATAGCCTTGAACGAAGCCATCACCTTCTCAACGCCTTCTGCTCCACGTTCGGTCTTTGTAAAATATGAAACTAACGAACCAAGTGCAACGATTAATAATCCAATACCAGTTGATGCTATTGCCAATTTCAGAACTTTCCATGCTGCTGAATGTTTCAACGTAGCACTGGCGGCGGCCGTTTGTGCGGTTGCCGCCGCGGTAGTGGCTGTGGCTTCAGCTGCTGTTGCTGCGGTTAATCCTTCACTTGCAGTGGTTGCTGTTAGTTTTGCTTTACCTAAGTTGCTCACATCCTCAGTTGCTTTGAAAGCTCCTTTGAAACCTTCCCATAAAAACGTAAATGCTTTCTGAAATGCTTTCATTTTTTCGCTGACTGCATCCAGGTTAATCCCAAACACAGCGGCAAATGAGGACAAAGAACTTTTTGCCTCATTTGAGAAGTTATCAACGGCGGCTTTACCGCTTTCCATGTCTTTACGGAAATTCTTTGTTTCCGCTCCGAACCGAACCTTTAGATTTGTTGTTGTGTCGCCCATGATTTAATTCCCTTCAACTTTAGGTAACTTCATCATATTCACACTTATAGACTCTATAAGCAAAGAGAGCGTGTCGGTATCCAGTTGGCCTATTCGGTAAACATCAAAAGGACATTCAATTTTCTTTATACGGCAATATTCCTCACAACCCAGAAAAACCAGATCAAGTATATGCCTTAACGACATATGGCTCAACCGGGTGAAATCTTCAACGGTAAGGCCGTGCCGGTCGCTAAATTTGGCCATTGTGTTCATATTATAGACTGGAGTATAAGTTACCCCGTCAATTACTACTGAAATTTGTTTATTCTTTTCCATGATGATAAATGTTAAATTAATTAATCATTCAAATACTTTTTCGGCTGTGATTTCCATAAATCGCCGATGTTGATCTGGTGTTATTGATGTGATATTGTACTCTGAAGAATCCCACAAAATACGGAAAGTGGTGTTCACCCCAGAATCGTAATGTCCCGCAATGGATAGAGTGCCGGGCAGATTCATTCTTTCGCCCTCTTTTTTCTCAGAATTTCCCCGCTGGGTAATACTTACCAACGCTTTACGGTAGTCGGTCCATGTTTCTTTAACCTGACCTTTTGAAGATTTATCGCGATGCGGTTGACGAAACATGATGAGTTCATTAAAATCGCTTAAACTAATTTCATTTTTCTTTGCCATACTCAAAATATTATTGTTTTATACACTAATAATAAACCTGATTTAATTCCTTAATTTTGCATGCGTTTACAGATAGTTAGGGTAGTGGTCTCACGTATATTTGATGTAGAGATTTTACCCCCCCCTACCCCCCATAAGATTCTAACCACATGAAAAATATTTTTATTACTACTTATTGATTGCTATCTCTCTGACTTATACCCTATACCTTGAATTTTGACACGTGTATAAAGTTTTTAGGCTAGTAGTCGAGCTTACATTTTACACTTTAACCGCCCTTATCTTTAACCATTTTTAAGGTATAATTTTTCATTTTTTACTCTTTTGTTTAAATGTTTGTGTATTTACAGCATACACAAACCATTAAATAGATTATTATTCTTTTTTAGTCAATTCAGGCTGGTTTTTGTCTGTTTTTCGAGTGCAACATCTATTGCGCTTACAGCCGGGTTCTGATAGAACGATTCAGCCTCAAATGCACTTAAATATATTTGTGTTGTGTCTGTGGAAGAGTGGCCTAACATTTTTTGAACTTCATAAATTGAAGCTCCGGCACGCAAAGCCATAACTGCACTTGTATGTCTCAAAGAATGTCCAGTAAACTTAGGATCATCAATCCCAATAGTGCGCAAAGATTTTTTTATAAGACTTGATATATAGTCGATATTAAGCCGCTCGTTAGTGTTGTATTTCGAATGATTTATGAGTACCGGCGAATCTGGGTTCTTCGCGTTATCACAAAGCAATATATATTCATAAAGTGGATCGGTTGCCTTATCCGAAATTCCAATTATCTGATCTTTGAACTGGTGACCTTTACGCATGATTTTCATACTCCAGTGAGCACCTTCACATATCAAATCCCCAACATTCAAACGGTGTAATTCGCACCGGCGCACACCTGTACGAAGCATGAAGTTTACAATACACCAGTCGCGCATTTCGGAAATTGTGTCTTTTGGCATTGCTTTTAAAAGCTCAATAACCTGGTCGGTTGATAATATACCTTTTTGAAAGCCTTTGTACTTTTTAGGACTATGAACACCTGAAGCAATATTTACAAATTCACCTTGATATACTTCCCTGTAAATCCGGTTTGTAGCAAGCCATCCGTAAAACATACGAACAGCACACAAATAACCATCAATAGTAGTGCTGGTCATTTCTTTAGCTAAGAGGTAGGCCTTATAGTTAATTACGTCTGCTTTGCGCGGTTCGCGTACATTAACCTTTTTTATTCCCAAATAAAGAAACCATTGATCTAGCTTTTTTTCGTAATTGTATCGGGTTTGAGGCTTAACATCAAGGTCGGACAGATATTGAGAAACAAGTTGATTAATGCTTTTATCGGTTTGCATTTTACAGTTTCATTAAATTTAGGGCTCGCAGTTCGTCAATTGTATTTCGGATAAGTTCTGAAATTTCCATGTTTTCAGACATATTTACTGAGGTTCGGCGACCTGTTAAGCTTTCACGATTCGTTATAAGAATTCTTTTCGCAGCGTTATGTAGGTTCTTAATTGATTCGGATAGTATTTCAGATCGTAACTGAGTCAAATTCTCAGAAGCTCCAATTTTTCTAACCTGATCAACTTCCCATTTCGGATTTTTGCGCCGTTGCTTAATTGTTTCAATAACATGTTTAATGAGTGCAGCGGAAATATTTTCACCGGTGGCATTTTCGGCGGCTTCAATATCCGGCTTTCCTGAAATTGAAATAATTGTTGATCCAAGGCCATTCATGTCACGGACAAGTGTAATTTCAGCAAAATCTAAGTACAGCAATCGGGCGGCACGACCTACAACCCGTTTTTCATGTGAATCAAGTTCTATCGGCGCTGTTATCCCATCGAGTGAGTTTTTATTCTTGTAATCAAATGGAACGGTTACAGAATAAGCGATTATTTCAGACTTAGGAGTATACCCATCGAAAACAATTGCTTTTATGTATTCAGTCTTTTCATGTGCAGTACGAATGAACGGACTGAGTATAATTTCAGATTCTAAATCGTTCACTGACTTCAAAAGACAAACCGCTGATTCGTCATTTTCAATTAAAACATCAGCATATTTTTTGCCGCGTTTTGTAACTGTACATTTCAGCGGATAGCCTCCGGCCAAGTCAATCGTTTGTCTCAAATCAGCCGGACCATTTATCAGTAATTTGCTAGAAATTGGCATATCTTTTTCCGTCCGGTCTTTTATTATCAGTTGAGATGCTTTAAATTCATTCAGGCAGTTTTCAAGAGCATACGCTGAAGCGGGTGAATAAATATTTTGAAGTTGGAATTGCCTCACTACGTTAAGTCCATAATGTCCGGCGCGGTCAGAGTCCAGGATCGGAATAATAGCATCAAACTGAGGGATAAGATCCCTTAACTGATTGGCGGTGATTTCTTCGCCTTCAGAAGCAAATCGTTTGTAAGCTTTCAGGGTAATATCATTTCGTTGGATTTTCAGTATAATATCCAATGGATTGATAACCGTTGCGCTAATTTCTGTTTCAGCTCCTGCGGCTTCGTTTGCTTTTGCAATTTCTTCGAGCAGCCTCTCCTCATTAAAAATAGACAGAATGAGAATGTTGATTTTGTCTTTTGCCACAACTTTAAATTTATATGTTAAAAATTAAACTTTCCATTTTTGATTCCTTCAAACTTGATCGTTATCCCAGTCAGTTTTGTTTGTATGCCCGGAAATTTGGTTTTGATACCTTGAAATTTTAAAGGCTTGGGCGGCTTTATTCTTTTAGCATTCACCGGCTAGTATTTTTTTTCGTAAAATATCGGCAGCCGACGACTTGAACGGTGATTGTTCGTCGTGGCTTTGCTTCGTAGTTGAAAGTAGTTTTGCAGTCCAGTTTTCCTGATTCCAGCCTCCGTCGAGATAACGGTTTTCGATGTGTCCTAAAAAGTTAGGGAAGGCATGTTTGGCAGTGGTCGATTTTTCTTTGTATGCTTTGTATGCTTCAAACTGCTCGGTAAACATTTCAATTTTTCCGTCAGTTTTTAGCAGGTTCAGGAAAGTAGCAATCTGTTGTAATTTGTCGGGGTTGCGCATTTCGGTAAAACCAAAATATTCAAGAATTGAAAAATGAAGTTCTGAATCTGAAAACATACAAATACTTTTTTCATTTTCATTTTCAGATACATTAACATTAACATCATCAGATTCATTTTCATTAAGGTTACCAAAAATCCCAGTGGGTTTTTTAAAAATATCTGGGTTATTAATTAACCCGCTGGGTTTTTTGGGTTCTTTTGGCCGTCCTCCTTTTAATCCATTTGTTTGGTTTCTCTCAATAATGTTTTGATATTTTTCTGAATCCCTTTTAAAGTGAGCTTTTATGAAGTTAAACGCCATTTGAACAACTGGTGGAAGTTCGCGGACTTTAGAACCTGTTTGATATTGGAAAATAGCATCTAAAAGCATTCCCTTTTCTCCATCTGAAAGACCCTGGACAGGAGGATAAAATGAATTATATACAATGAAACTATCTTTCATAAGTTGTTAATATTCTAGTTGACACTTAGTATTAAGTCGTTCGGCCTTTAGCTTTATCTCTGAAAATTTCCCCTGGTCAATTATTGAAATTGCGGTAGTTTCATCGGCACTTTTTTTACTAAAATTTGTAGCACTTTCCATACTATATGTATTTAGTATGCAGTCGAAAAGAAGTAAGTAAATAGGGATTTTTTGCGACATGGCTAAGCCCTCCGTTTAAGATTAATTACATTAAAGGATAATAAATCAGATTTCCGGAAGTAGATTTTATTGCTGATCCGAATGTATGGCAGCAAGCCGCGTTTTTTCCACTGGTGTATTGAAACTAAACTTTTTTTAAAAAAGGCAGCGGTTTCTTTAAGGGTGAGAAGCTCATCATCATTTTGAGAATGTTGATTCTCAATTGTGCCGGTAAGTTTCTGAATAATGTTTGTTTCGATTTCTTTTCCGAACTGCAAAAGGGCATCGGCTGAAATGACTAATTGAACATTTTGCCCGGCTAAATTCTGAATGCTGAAAGGTTGCCCCATGTTATTTACCTCCCTCGTTTAGTTCTTTCAATGCCTGATCAACCTCACTCCAACGAAATAAAATCCTTCCACCTATGCGATAGGCTTTAATTTCTTGATTTTTAATAAGGCGGTCGAGCGTTCCGATTGTAATGTGAAGGGCTTCGGACACTTCGTGGCGGGTGGCATATTGAGGCCGTGCGATCTTTAATTTCTTTTGAAATTCGCCGATCAAGTTTTGATTTATCTCTCGGATTTCTGAAAGAAAATCTTTTTTGTTTAATGTTATTTCAAGATGTTCCATAAGCATTTATAGTCTTTTATAATGTTTATTTCACAAGAATAAAAAACTAAAATGCAGATTGACACCAAAAAAAGTGTATTTATTTTATAATAATTAATTTGATCATAAAAGCGTGTACGAATGAAGTTTAGAAAATTTTAAAATTTGAACAATATTGGATTGTGTTCGAAATAATTAAATGCTTTTTAAGTTCTGTTAAGGATGTGCAATCCAATAAAAAATAAAAAACGGCTCAATTTTTAAGTTGAGCCGTTGAAATTTTCAAGTTGTTAATTAGTACTCCCAATCGTTAATTTATATAAGTGCTCGAATAATTTTGAAAAGTTGGCACATGATAATCTGTTTTGAATTTCAACTGCAAATTCTAATTTGGCTGGACTTCTATTTAAAAAGGAATCAATGTCTGAAATCGTATCGAGAACACTAAATCTTTCATAATCAAATTTAAAGTCGGCTAAATAATTTCTAAATTCATTCATTTCAGTGTGAAAAATTCCAGCCTCAAGAAAAGGGTAAACAGATAATGTCTGTTCAATTGTCTCTGTAAAGTTTTTCATCAGACTTACCTTACCACAGTTAAATAATTTGGTTTGAATCTATCTGAGCGAAAAGCCTCGGAGTGAACTTGGGATAGACAAACACTACATTCTTTTTTACCAAAATATGGAGTTGTTCCATCTAATATCAATAACTCCACACCACATTTACACCTCGTAATTTCTTTGATTGTGTAAACTTTGTTCTTTTCTATTCCGTAAGGATAGTGAGTTAAAGTGCCATTCGCATCTTTACAAACAACTTTTTGACAACTTTTAAACATAATTTGGATTTTTATAAAACTTGTTTTAGAAATTGAGTTTCAGCATCGGTTTTTAAAGGTGCGTCACTCATGGCTTTGATTTTTATAAAAATCAAGATTTTTGATATTGTTTCTTTGCTCACAAATGAATGAAATTGTACAGGCTAATGAATTAGCCTTAATTGCATTATTCTCAAGTGAATCTTCCAGACGGTCATTCAATAACGTCGTTATGGAATCACTCAAATCTTTTATAAACAAGTCGTCTCCAGTACATAACATTCTGGTTTGATTAATGATTTTCTGTTCAACATCTTTAATTTCGGCTAAGTTTTCAGGCTTCATTTCGATTGTTTTTGCTGTTGATGTGTTCATTTTGTTTGAATTTTAAGGTTTATAACTTTGAGTTTGTTGCATTGCTGTTTTATAGGCTTCTCTATCCTTGAAAATATATTTTTGAAGTACTTCAAGCTTTGTGTGTCCGGTAATCTGCATAACGATCGGAAGCGGTAAATGCTCGTAATTCAGAAGGATTGATACACATGTCCGGCGGGCAGAATGACTTGATAAAAACTTATGCTTTGGGGCTTCCCTTGTTACTTCGCGGTTACCCAGCGGGCGGATTGATTTAACAGGCGAATTGATTTCGGCATCTTCAGCAGCCAGTTTGATATAATCATTGAATTTTTGTTGAGAAATTTCAGGAAGCTTAAAATTGTATTTCTTCAAAATATCAAGCGCTGGGGCCGCAAACCCCACAAAGTATATTTTAATGTCTTTTTTTGTTTTGAACGAGCGAAATTTCCAGCAGTCTCCAGAAACATCTGAAGGGTTAAAAGCTTCAACGTCACTCCATCGCTGTCCGGTGAAGGCGGCAAAACAAAACAGGTCGCGTACATGATCGAGCCGCTCGTCGTTGGAAAAATCATGGGTGTAAAGTGCTTTTAACTCATCGGGGTTAAGTGCCACAACGTCAATATCAGTGTTCCGGCTGATCCTGAAATCAGCAGGAAGCATGATCGAATGTTTGATACGCTTTTGACTCCAGCCTACAAAAGTCCGGATAGTTGCAATGTATTTTTCAATCGTATCGTTAAGTAATCCGATTTGCTGACCATCTGGCCGGTTTTTTTGTCTTCCTCTGGCCGGTTGTGTGCGAAGATGTCGCAAATACTTATCGAGAAAATTAAGGTCAAGATCGGCGAAATTCAAGCCATATTTATAATGCTTATTTGAGAATTCGGTCAATGATTTTTTAACCGTCTCGTATTTTTGAATAGTTCGATGTGTCTGTGTGGTTTTTTTATCTTCAATAAATTCATTAAAAATTGCAAAGAATCTATTTTCTGATTTGCCTGGAATTGGAAGATCATTTGACATTGCTTTCGTTAGTCGATCGAAAAACTCTGCAAAGCTTAAACCGGGGCTTTCGGCTATTATACGGGAATATTGTTTCAAGGCCGTTTCCTTCATTTGTTTCAATCGCTCATTAATTTCCAAATGTCCAATCATGGTCCGCTTTACTTGCTGTTTGCCAAAATCCCAATGGATTGGATAAATCGCGTATTCTGTTTTGATTTTAACCATGTGGGTACGGTCGATAATCAGGAACAAATAAATTCGGGTTTCCTTCTTATTCAGATATGGAATAAGGTCTTTTTCTTGCTTTGTACCAGCTTTAATTTCAATCTTTCGTGCTTTAATTTCATCCTGAATCAGTTTATTTTCTTCCTTTGCAAGTGACAAATCTGGGTTTTCTGATTTTCTGTAAGGATTTTGAAGGGAAAGCGAAAGACCAGCCATTTGTATTACCTTTAAAATGTGATGTTTCAAAGATAATAAATTGGAAACAAATTGGAAGCAAATTCTTTAATTATCTTTATTTATCTTTATTCAACTTAATAGACAATGCCTTAAATCCCTTTATTTATAAGCATTTAAGTAGAATATGCAACAAATAAAATTAACAAAGTTATGATATTGCGAAGCGTGGCCCCCGCTACAGAAGCTTTAAATATCTAAATATTAGACATTTAAAGCTTTTTTATTTTAATAAGTGCGTCATGGCTGCGCTATTACTGCGTCAAGAATCCAATTCTTTTAGAAAATACCAATAGGCTAAGTGCTTGATTATTAGACGCTAAAATCTGTGGTTGATTATTGACATATTTGTCACCAATTTTGAGTATCTTGTTAAGAAAATTATTTATGGAATATTTTCTTAATTTTTATACTGGCTTTGCTGCACTACTGGGGCTAATATATAGTAGTCCTTGGGGAAGAAAGTATTTTGTCAAAAAGAGTTTTCTAAAGAAGCATATAAAGAAAATGGATTTTGCTGTCTTGGCAATTTCAATAATTGTAATAGTACTTGGAGTTGTTGATAATTATAATAAAGAAGAATATCAAGGTGTAAATATTGTACCAACTTATAGTATCGTTCCAGGAGGCGCATCTCAAGAGTATTCAGTTGTTGTCACGAATAATTGTCCCTACCCTGTATTTAATTTAACAGTTTTTGCCCGAGTAAAAGAAGGTAATCTTAATATGGAGAATTGCCAGCTTGTACCTGAAAAAACGCCTGAAAAAGGAAATTCAGACATACCAATAATATTTTTGGGGTTGTCTGGACCAAGATTTCAATCTCTTATGATTAAGGAAATTGAGGCTAGATCCTCCTATAAAATAATAATGAAAATTCGAGCAGATAAACTGAAAGGTATTTCGAAAATTGGTTATGATGTCACTTACCATAAGGAACCATTTCCTATAATTTCTTTTCCAATTAAGCCAAACAAGGATGGTAAATATGAATTACCGAAAACCTTTAAATTACCTGATGGTTTTGAAAAAATCATACCAAAATGATAAATGAAACTTAATATTCTCAAAAATGGAATATGTTGTGTTTAATTCTACTGCGCAACAATTGCGCCGGTTCTGCGCCCAAAGTGGTTCAAAAACGCCCATTACGAACTATTTAAATATTTTATAATGAGTATAGTAAAAAATGATTGGAAGGTCTGGCCCCCGCTACTCAGGAAGCTCTGGCATTTATGCCCGAGCTTTTTTTATGCATTCTATTTCGGAGATATCATGCTGAATCTTTTCTGAATCAATTCCATATACATCACCTTGAAATCGTCGCTTAGAAAACTGATGTCAATGAATTCCATCCATTTATCCTTTGCCCGCTCCATCTTCTTAAAGATGTTCTCTTGTTGTTTTGTGTCCAATTTTAAGGTGTTAAAGGCGGCAACAAAATCATTGTGGTGTATTTTCTTTTTTTTGCTATTGAGCGTTAATGCCAGATCTTCATCATCGGCTGGATTGACAAGAGTTGTGGCTACCATATCATAAGCAGGAGAAAGAATCGTCCCTGTACCGGGTTTTCGGATCAGTGAGAAATTCTTTAGATGCATATCGGCATTTCCTGTCAGAAAGGAAAAAAGTACCTGCTCAAAGAAATTCACCACATCTAATCCCGGATTGGTTGAATATTTCAAAATGGTTTTGGCTATTTGTTCGTATGACCCGTGATACTTATCTTCCGTTAATTTTTCAGTTAACTGGCACATGTCTTCCATGTGAATCTTTACGCTTTTGTTGCGGTCAATTCGTTTCGTTATATAAGCCAGTTTACCTGACTTCAACCGAATTAAACTATGAGGTACCACTTCAATTTTAGCAATACTTGCCAAATGCATGGTAAGGTCTTCCACTTCCGGAAGATGAGCATATTGTTGGGTAGGAGGCTTTAAGATATAACCGCCCCATAATCCTACAATAGTAAAACGTTTGGGTTCATTCTTATTTTGACCCGGGGAAACATCCAACGAAATCTTCGGCTGAACTCCGGTGACCGACACCTGACTTCGGATAATCTGTAAAGCCAGATCTTTCATTTGGGTTTCAGTATAGGGCAATTCCGGTGGTGTAGGATGGCCAAAGATTTTCTTACTACAGGCAGCATGAAAATCCACTTCATTATTAGCTAAAAGCTGATAGCAATACAAACATCTACTCATAACTGATCCTCCTCTTTCGCAGGATGAACACTAACCGCACCGATACAATCCTTACAACAGGCCAGCAACAACCCCATCCGGTCGCGCGGATTCAGTTTCCAGTTCCTTTGAGCAATATCGAGCAACCAACCTTCGGGAATCAGGCCATCAAAAAATGGAAACAACATTTTACTGTTAAAGATTTTTTCCTGTAATGGAAATGTCAGACTGACAGGCTCTACATCGGACATATTCAGATAACTTGTATCATAAATAAAATGATACCCGTTTTCGTCCTGAGAAAGCCAACCGGCAAGTCTATCATGCATTCTTATTTCAGCCCTTCTCATCTGGCAATAAATTACGGTTCATTGGAATAGCTCCAACCTGATAGCCAAAAAGTTGTAAAACCTTATTCACTTTATCAAGTCGCATAGTATCCTTACCCTGTTCGAGATCGCGAACAAACCGAAGACCTACACCTGCTTTTTCTGCCAACTCAGGTTGAGTAAGCTTTGCAGCATTCCTTTTTTCTTTTACAAATTCACTTAGTAGCATGTATTATACCTTTACGGGTATAAATATAGAGAATATTTTTGACATTATACCCTTATGGGTATAAATACTGCGAATTTTGTTACGATATACCTGATCGGGTATTAATTTGTGCCTGTTTTGCCGGGTAATGTGAAACGGAAAACGGTTCCTTTTCCCAATTCAGACTCGAGCCAGATTTTTCCTCCCATTAATTCAACAAGGTTTCTGGTAATTGCCAAACCAAGGCCATTTCCACCAAATTTTCGGGTTGTTGAAGACTCTACCTGCCTGAAGCGTTCAAATATTTTTTCCTGATATTCAACCGGAATTCCTATTCCAGTGTCTTTGACATAGAATTCAACCAGATTTCCTTTCGGTTGGTAACCAATTTCAATGCTACCAGTCGAAGTAAACTTGATCGCATTGCTAATCAGGTTGTTGAAAATTTGTTTGAGCCTGTCAGTATCTGCAAAGATTACTGTTTCACCGTCATGTTCAGGAAAAGAGTTTAATGTTTCGTGTTTTTGCCTCAAGTCCTTCAGCTCTTCCAGAAGTTGCTCCCTGGTTTTATCCTGCTCCATCATGGTGTATTGTTTTCAATATGGTATGTCTGATCGGGTCACAGTTCGACCGCTGCAAAAGTATAATTATTCTTTAAAAATAAATAAAACCCTTTCTGACGGGGCAACCATATTTTTCAACGTATATTACCCACCGAATTCTTTGCCGTGTCGTGTTTCGTATATGCTGCAACCACCTTATAGGTTCCTTTTTCAACTATAAGACCAAAGACAAGATGCACTTTTGCTGCGTCTTTTGATACGGCATCCAGGTTAAGGGTCAATTCATATTCTCCATCCGATAAACTGGAAGGCATTTTTAATTCGTTTCCTGCATCGCGGACTTGCCAGATCACTTTTCCACCTCCAACACTTGAAACTGCAGCCGATATGATTGCCCCACCGGGCAAGGCTCCTCCAGGCAATGAAGCTCCCTGAGCCAGCGCCCCACCTGCTGCATGCAGGCCGGCATTCACTTTTAATGTTTCGGAACTGCTTAACAGCGAAACTTTGTTCCCTGCTGAGTTTACGCTAAAAGCCTGATTATTAGGAAACAAAACAACACAATTTCCATCTACAAAACCTGACTGTACTTTTTCACCAAATGTGGCTCCCTGTGTCTGTTTGGGAACTGTTACGTTCATCGAAATCCGGTTAGGCATGCCACCATTGATGTTATTAACCGACTTCTCGGTTTGGCCAAAAGAAAAAACAACTGTACTTATTAATAAAGCGAGGATAATCGGAGTTCGTTTCATGGTTATTTCTTATAAAATGGAAGAACAAGGTAATTATAAATCATACATCCGACACAGATTGCAAACAAAAATTCAAGGGTGGCAAAAAAGATTAAAATACCGGCAACAATCAATGACGCCAAACTCAGTTTAAAGACGAACAGTATGGTGATTACGGCAGTCATTAAAAACCCCAAACGGGCGGCAAAAACTTTAGGGGCTTTGTCAATAAGCTTAAGTGGTAAGTTGAGAGCATTACTCAAATAGTGACTTGCGAAACTGATCGGACTGAATTTTATTTCGGTGAAAGCCCTGATGAAGAAGTCGGCCATTAAAAAAACCAACAACAATACCCAATTCAGAACAAAAGCCAAAACAATAGTACAGATAGCGAACATGGCATTAAATCTGGTTACCTGTTCATTAATCCTCTGATCCGAAATGGGGCAAATTAAATTTTTCATGAATAAAGTTCTTTGATTTTTTAAAAACAACAATCGAATCCAGATTTTGATTCAGGATCAATAAAATAAAAGACAAAAATGTATTTAAATATTGAATTAATTAGTAAGCCGTAATAATATTCTTGAGTTTTAACGATTTGTTATAATGGCAAGGATACCTTTTTTCAACCAACCGATGGCAGATGAGTTAATCCAGTTCAAATCTTCAAGATAAAATTGGCTGCTTCGTTGCATTTTCCTAATTTCACGCTTTTAATTTTTAATCGGATGATTCCAATACTTTCCATTAACACTCCTTTGGCAATAATCAACCAGTACGCCCAAAATACTTTGGTTGATCGTCTCGGAATCTGTTTTACATCTTTGGGCGAAGGTTGGGTCGAAGCCAGTATGCCTGTTGACGAACGTACATACCGTCCCGGAGGTTTTTTACACGGCGGGGCCAATCTTGCTTTGGCCGAAACCCTTGCCGGATTAGGTTCTATGTTGACCGTTGATATTCTGGAATTTGACATTCTGGGGATTCAGGTGAGCGCTAACCATACCGGAAGTGTAACTGAAGGAACAGTTTATGCCAGGGCCGAAATTGTGCATCAGGGCAACCAAACCCATGTTTGGAATGTTGAAATTAAGAATGAAACCGGAAAACTGATTTCTACTGCACGAGTAACCAACCTGATTGTAAAACGGAATGGAAAATAATTCAACGGCTCAGGCTGTTCTTGACCAGTTAATTGAAAAACAAATTGCCTTTGCCTGCTGGTTTTACCCACAGGAATCACAAATGGGACTTATTGTCGGAAATGCTTCTGATGTCCTGTTTTTCGATGGGTTTGATCAGCTCAACGGCGAAGCTGGTTTTGTTTTTGCACCTTACCAAATCACAGAAAAGAGCCCTGTGATTTTGCTCAAACCAAAAGTTTATTTTGAAGATTTTAAATCTGAAAATGAGTTGGACATCAAAAGTTTTGAACCTTTCGACCAGAAAGTTGAAGATGAAATTTGTTCCCCCCAATCGAAGGATGATTACCTGAAACTAATTGAGGAAACTCTTGTTTCAATTCGCGATGGAGCGCTTTCGAAAGTCATCATCGCGCGACAGATTCCGATAAAAAAAACATGCGCTTCGCTGGGTGGCACATTTTTACAGTTGCATGACCAAACCCCGAATGCACTTACTTTTCTGGTAAACTTGCCGGTTGCCGGAACCTGGATGGGAGCAACACCGGAAGTTTTGATCAAATCGGAAGGAAAGTATTTCGAAACTGTTTCCCTGGCCGGAACACAGGTTCGAAAGTTGGTTGCCGATGAATATTTCTGGAGTACAAAAGATATCGAAGAACAGGCATTTGTTTCAAGATACATGCTCGATGTGTTTTTTAATTTTGATATTCACCAATATAAAACCAGTGGTCCGGAAACGATGGAGAGCGGGAAAGTTGCTCACCTGAAAACTTCATTTTTTTTTCCTGCTGAAAAAATTGCAGATTGTCTGGGCAGTTTCATTGCCGATTTGCACCCAACCCCAGCAGTTTGCGGATTACCAAAGGATATGGCCGCAGAGTTTATCCTGAAAAACGAGGTTTTCGAACGAAAATATTATACCGGCTATTTAGGCCCCTGGCGTTTGAACCAGCAAGTCGCACTTTTTGTAAATTTACGATCTATGGAAATTACTTCTGAAGAATACATTTTGTATGCAGGAAGTGGCATTACTTCGCACTCAATACCTGAAAAAGAATGGGACGAAACCAACCAAAAGGCAAAAACCTTGCTTTCGGTGATTAACCCTGAATAAATGAAATGATAAGCGATAAAAAACATATCCAACAACTTGCGGCTTTGTTCCTGAAAAAAGGAATTACCGACATCGTAATTTCGCCCGGAAGCCGCAATGCACCAATGATCAATACCTTTACAGGGATTCCAGGATTTCATTGCCTGAACATTGTTGATGAACGCAGTGCGGCCTATTTTGCGATCGGACTTGCACTGGCTAAACAATGTTCGGTAGCCATAGTTTGCACATCAGGAACCGCCTCGCTGAATTATACACCAGCCGTTGCCGAAGCTTTTTACCAGAATATTCCATTGATCATTCTAACAGCCGACCGGCCCGATTATTGGATTGATCAGGCTGAAAGCCAGTGTATCCGTCAGGAAGGAATCTATAAGAATTTTACCAAAAAAGGAGTAAGTTTGCCTTTGGGCGAATCGGAAAAGGAACTTTGGTTTGCTGCCCGGCAAATTAACGAATGCCTGAACCTGGCCGTTTCTGACACTCCTGCCCCGGTACACATTAACATTCCGCTCGAAGAACCTTTACACCAACTGGTTCAGGAAGATTTGCCGGAAGTGAAAGAAATTAAACAGGCAGAAATTCAAACTCAAATTACTGAAAATGAACTTTGCCAACTGTTGGAAACAATCGATCAATCTCAAAAAATTTTGATTTTGGCCGGGCAACTTAATCCCAATCCCGGACTGGAAAATGTGTTGGCCGGATTTGTAGCCAAAACCGGGGCAGTGGTTTTGCACGAGCAATTGTCGAATCTTTCCGATCCCCGGTTTTGTGGAAACATTGACATGTTGATGGCTTCCATTCATGAAGATTCAATAGTTTTTCAACCCGATTTGCTGATCACTTTTGGCGGTCAGTTCGTTTCGAAGCCGCTCAAACAGTTTCTGCGGAAAAACAAACCGGCACAGCACTGGCACCTGAGTTTGAGCGGTGAACATGTTGATACTTATAAGGCATTGACAAAAGTGATCAAAACCGATGCAACTGACTTTTTCATTGCTCTTTCGGAACGGGTGCAACTCATCAACCATGACTTTTTGAAACGATGGAAAAGTAAAGAAATAAGGGTAAATCAGCTTCGCGACGAATTTGTTAAGAGTATTGAATTTAGCGATCTGAAAGCCTTTGGGCTTATCGGACAAAAAATACCGGTCAACACCATTGTTCATTTGGGCAACAGTTCGCCTGTGCGGTATGCATTGATCCATAACAGGGTCGAAAACGCGATGTATTTCAGCAATCGCGGCGCTGCCGGAATTGATGGTTGTTTGTCGACTGCTGTAGGTTTTGCCAGCGAATCGGATAAATTGAATACGATCATTCTTGGCGATCTGTCGTTCTTTTACGATTCGAATGCCCTGTGGAACAAATACATTGGTGCAAACCTGCGGATTATCGTGATCAACAATGGCGGCGGAAACATTTTCGGAATGATCAAAGGGCCATCCGATTCGCCTGCGTACAACGAACATTTTTTTGCCGCAAATACCCACAAAGCCGAAGTTCTGGCCAAAGCTTTTGGACTGGATTATTTCTCAGCCAAAAACGAAGCTGAACTGGAGTTGGCCTTGAATGAGTTTTATTCGCCTGAACAACAACAAGCCGCGTTATTGGAGGTTTTTACGGATGCGGAGGTGAATGTGAGGGTGTTTCGGGAGTTGTTTAAAGAAGTAAAAGTAAAAAATGATGGACTCTGATGAGTTGAAAAGCAAACTAACCCAACTTCTGGCACTTAAAAGTGAGACTGAAATTGTGGAATTCAAAGAGGCAAACAACAACTTTGATTTTGCTAAACTTGGCAAATATTTTTCTGCTTTAAGTAACGAAGCAAATTTGATGGGTAAAGATTGTGCCTGGTTGGTATTTGGAGTAGAAGACAAATCTCACAAAATAGTAGGCACAAAATATCGTGAAAAAAGAACCGATTTAGACAAACTAAAACGAGAAATTGCTGATAGGACTTCCAACAGAATTACATTTCAGGAAATCTACGAATTGAAAATGCCAGAGGGTAGAGTTGTTTTATTTCAAATTCCACCAGCGCCCAAAGGATTGCCCATTTCGTTTGATGGCCATTTCTATGGTCGTGATGGGGAAAGTCTTGTTCCACTTAATTTAGAAGAAATAGAACGAATCAGGAATCAAAATAATCCAGACGATTGGAGTGCAGTCATCTTGCCCGAAGCCACTATTTATGATTTGGATAGAAAAGCAATAGCTTATGCAAAAGATAGATTTCTAGTGAAATTTCCTGAATTTAAAGAAGATATAGCAGAATGGGATGAAATTACTTTCTTAAATAAAGCTAAAATTACCATAAAAGGAAAAATTACCCGAGCTACAATAATACTTCTAGGTAGAAGCGAATCAGAACTTTTGCTGGCACCAAATATCGCCAAAATAAGATGGGTACTTAAAACAGTTCAAAATGAAGAGAAGGATTATGATATTTTTCCTCCACCATTTTTACTGGCAATTGATAAGGTTTATGAAAAAATAAGAAATCTAAAGTATCGTTATTTGCCTAAAGGAACATTATTTCCCAACGAAGTATTGCGTTATGAACCATTCAATATTCGTGAGGCAATAAATAATTGTGTGGCACATAACGACTACAGCAAGGCGGGGTACATTAACGTAATCGAATTTGAAGACGACCGCTTGGTTTTCTCTAACAACGGAACGTTTATTCCTGGAAGTGTTGAAAAAGTGATTATGCAGGATGCCCCTGAAGAATTCTATCGCAATCGCTTTTTGGCTAATGCGATGTTCCAATTAGGTCTAGTTGACACTAGGGGCGGTGGAATAAAGAAAATGTTTTCGAATCAGATTAAACGTTTTTTTCCATTGCCTGATTATGATTTTGAAGGAATAAAAACCCGAATGACGCTTACCGGGAAAATATTAGATCAGGAATTTGTTGATATTCTGTCGAACCATCCAGATTTGAAAATTCGTGATATCATTCTTTTAGATCAGGTTCAAAAGAAAAAAGATATTAACGAGGAAGAACTTAAACATTTAAAGAGACTAGGTTTTGTAGAAGGCAGAAAACCCAATTTTTTTCTTTCTCATTCACTTATAACCCCAATCAATGATGAAATTTTAAAGGTCGAATATATTCGGAATAAAGGTTTTGATGATGAATATTATAAAAATATGATTCTTGAATACCTGAAAAAGTGGAATAATGCCTCTCGAAAACAAATAGACAACTTACTTTGGGAGAAGCTTCCGGATATTCTTGACAAAAAAAGCAAGTTTAACAAGATAACGAATCTGCTTCAAGGTTTGAAAAAGAGTGGAAAAATTGTTCTTGGAAATTCAAAAAAATGGAACATAAATTTATGAGAACTTTTGAGAACTTTTGAGAACTTATGAGAACTTACAAGAACTTACCATTTAAGTATAAGAAATTCAATTAATTAATGAATGTCATGAGCACAACAAGACAATGGCAAACCATCCGCGAATACGAAGATATTTTCTTCGATTATTTCGACGGAATCGGAAAAATCACCATTAACCGCGAGCGTTATCGCAACGCATTCCGGCCAACAACAGTAAACGAAATTTCGGATGCACTGAAGATTTGCCGGGAAGATCAGCGAATCAACGTGGTAGTTCTGACCGGCGCCGGAGATAAAGCATTCTGTGCCGGTGGCGATCAAACCGTGAAGGGCAAAGGTGGTTACATGGATAAAGATGGTATTCCACGCCTCAATATTCTTGAGGTTCAGAAGCAAATCCGCTCGATGCCAAAACCGGTCATTGCCATGGTGAACGGCTATGCCATTGGTGGCGGACACGTTTTGCATGTAGTTTGCGACATCAGCATTGCCAGTGAAAACGCCATCTTCGGACAAACCGGGCCAAAAGTAGGGAGTTTCGATGCCGGATTGGGTTCTTCGTATCTGGCCAGTATCGTTGGTCAGAAAAAAGCCCGCGAAATCTGGTTCTTATGCCGGCAGTACTCGGCTGCCGAAGCTTTGGAAATGGGATTGGTGAACAAAGTTGTGCCGTTCGATCAGTTGGAAGACGAAGTGGTTGCCTGGGCCCAGCAAATGCAGGAACACAGTCCGCTGGCTTTGCGAATGCTGAAACTCGGATTGAACGCCGATCTCGATGGGCAGATTGGAATTCAGGAATTTGCAGGAAATGCAACCTTACTTTATTACCTCACCGAAGAAGCCCAGGAAGGTAAAAAAGCTTTCCTCGAAAAACGCAAACCTGATTTCAAAAAGTATCCTAAATTCCCTTAATGTCAATCTGTTAATAATGTAACACTTTTGTTACTAACAAAGTTGTTACTAACAAAGTTGTTACTTATATTTGTAGAAAATATTCAACATGGAAACACCTTTCGTATTTGGGAAATTGGCTGTTGAAAGAAATTTTACGAACAGAGAAAAGGAAAGGCAACGATTGACCGGGAATTTTTCAGGTCTTGTTAATACAGTTCTTATTTCACCTCGTCGCTGGGGAAAATCGTCTTTGGTGCAAAAATCTGCAATTGAGGCCATGTCGGTTGATGAAAATCTGCACTTTTGCTTTCTCGATGCTTTTAATATTCGGACAGAAGAACAGTTTTACCTGGCGCTGGCAAGTGAAGTTTTAAAGATTTCCGCATCAAAGATGGAGGTGCTTACTGAAAATGCGAAACGCTTTATGGGGGCATTTCTTCCTAAACTTTCTTTCAATCCAGAAAATCAGGATGAATTATCGCTAAGTCTCGACTGGAAAGAAGTAAAAAAACATCCTGATGCAATTCTGGATATGGCAGAAAAAATTGCCGCAGAAAAAGGATGGAAACTGGTTATTTGTATCGATGAATTTCAGAACATTGCAACATTCGAGAACCAGTTGGCATTTCAGAAAAAACTAAGGTCGCACTGGCAAAAGCACCAGCATGTTGCATACTGCTTGTACGGAAGCAAGCGGCACATGCTGATGGATGTATTTACCAGTCCATCCATGCCATTTTATAAATTTGGAGATATCCTTTTTCTTGAAAAGATCGCCATGGATAGTTGGGTTCCATTTTTATGCAGTCGGTTTGATGATACACAGAAATACCTCAGCGAAAGTGATGCGGCATTAATTGCCACTTTGGCCGAATGTCATCCGTATTACGTGCAGCAACTGGCACAGCAAAGCTGGTTTCGAACAGCAACCGCTTGTTCCGAAGAAATTATCCGTGAAGCGCACGAAGGAGTGGTATCTCAACTGAGTTTGCTTTTTCAATCCAAAACCGAAGAACTGTCCACGCCGCAAGTCAACTTTTTAAAAGCATTGCTCGATGGGATCGAAAAATTTAGCTCGAAAAACATCATCGATGATTACAGGCTAGGATCGTCGGCCAATGTGGCCAGAATAAAAAAAGCCCTTGAAAATAAGGAGATTATTGATATTCTGGCAGGAAATATTCTGGTGCTCGATCCGATGTACAAAAACTGGCTGGCAACCCGGTATTTCATTAAAAAATAAACACAAAAATGGCATCACTTAAAAGTTGGATCAAAGCGGCACGTTTGCGGACATTGCCATTGGCAATTTCTGGTATTTTGATGGGTGCTGCACTTTCCATTATGGATGACGGTTTTAATCCAATAGTAACCATTCTGGCTATTGTAACTGCCTTGTTTATCCAGATTTTTTCAAATTTCGCCAACGACTACGGCGATTCGCAAAAGGGGACAGATAATCAGCACCGTGTCGGGCCAAAACGTACGGTACAAAGCGGCGAAATTAGCCCGAAACAAATGAAAAACGGGATGATTGTTTTAATTATCCTTAGTCTGGGGAGTGGAATATGGCTGGTTACCGAAGGTACAAAAGGACTACAACTGACTACTTTTCTTCTATTTCTGGCTTTTGGAATTGTGGCGCTGATTGCTGCATTCCGTTATACTGCCGGCAGTAATCCGTATGGATATGCCGGATTTGGCGACCTGGCTGTTTTCCTGTTCTTTGGAATTTTACCAGTGGCAGGCACTTATTTTCTAAACATCCATCAACTTAATCCTGAAATATTTCTTCCGGCAACCAGTATCGGACTTTTCAGTACCGGAGTCCTGAACCTGAACAATATGCGCGACATTGAGAACGACCGCAATTCAGGAAAAAATACGGTGGTGGTACGAATGGGTAGTACCAATGCGAAAATCTATCACTCGGTGCTGATTTTAATAGGGATTCTGGCGGCTGTTATTTTTACTGCACTAAATTCAAGGTCAACGTTTCAATGGTTATTTCTGCTGTCGTTCCCGTTGTTTATTGGCGATCTGATACAGATTAATAAAGTTACCAGGCCCCGAAACTTCGATCCCTTCCTGAAAAAATTATCGCTGGCAACGCTGCTTTTTACTGTTTTGTTCGGGCTGGGAATTATTCTGATTTAAGATTAACGATCAGAGATTCGCGATTAACGAATGTGCTTCTGGTTGAATTGCAAATCTCAAATCGTTGATCGTTAATCATCAATCGTTAATCATCAGTGCGAATCAATTTTAGCTCCGAAAGCCAGATCGCCGGCATCGCCGAGTCCCGGAACAATGTATGACAGGTGGGTCATATCCGGATCAACTGCACCAATCCATAAGGTAACATTTTCAGCAGTGATGTGTTTGGCGACATATTCCACTCCCTGGGTACTTGCAATAACCACTACCAGATGAACTTGTTTTGGTGTTCCTTTTTCCAATAAGGCACGATAACCAATTTCCATGGATGCACCTGAAGCAAGCATGGGATCTGAAAGAATCACCACTTTTCCATCAAGCGAAGGTGAGGCCAGATATTCGAACTCGATATGAAATTCGCCGGCTGCATCGTATTTCCGGTAAGCTGAAATAAATGCATTCTCTGCGTGATCGAAAACGTTGAGCAAGCCTTGCTGAAGCGGTAATCCGGCACGTAAAATAGTTGCTAAAACCGGGTGCTGAACAAGGGTGGCAACTTTCGCAATTCCAAGTGGAGTTTTTATTTCAGTTGTTTCGTAATCCATCACTTTGCTTATTTCGTAAGCAAAAATCTCGCCTAAACGCTGAAGGTTTTTTCGGAAACGCATCGGATCTTTCTGAATGACTTCGCAGCGGATTTCTGAAATGAACTGATTGAATACGGAGTTCGAACCCCCAATGATATTTACCTTCATGATTTTAATCGTTTCGGCGAAAGTAATTAAAATTCGCAAACCATAAGAATGCTTTTTAATATGCAAATCAGTGCTTGATAAGTTTTCAGGTTTACCTTTTAAATATTTGCAATAGTTTTGGCAGTTTGTTTTGATGAATGGAGTAATAGGTTTCAGGTTTGGCGCCGAAACCGGCATAAAATCTTGCAATGCCCGCCAGGTTTGATCCTTCAAAATCGAGAATCTTGTTTTTACCTGCTTTATCGCTTATAAATTTATCAATCAATAAAAACATGGCACTTTGATCAATCCCCTGTGCATTGGATGATGCGGCCAGAAAAATGTATTTCTGATGTGTATTCAGGAAAAAGGCTGAAGCTATCAAATTATTGGTGGCATCCCATGCCCCGTATATTTCACCCAGATGATTGATTAAAGCATAACTAATTACCTTTTGCAGGGCTATATAATGCTTAAGTTTAACGACAGTTGAATGATCTTTGAGATTTTGTTGAGTAAACAGCCGGAAAAATTTAATGTCAAATACTTGTGATATAAAGACTTTGTTTCGGATAGCTTTTTGAATATTCCTGCGGGTGTTTGAATTGTAAGAATTCCGTATATTTTCGAGTCCAGACTCAAGGTGCAACTGATAAGTGGCATTTGGCTCAAGGATGAAACTATTGGTTGTTGGCCTGTTGGCTAAATTAAGCTTCATGTCGGTAAGCCTGAATTGCCTGGGAATTGAATTTAAAAACTGGTTGACGATCTCAGGTTCAGTTTGAAAAGCCGAAAAAACACCCAACTGCTGGGTGAAAAATGGTTGGTAAATATACCTGATCCCATATTTTCGGTTATTGGGCAAGGGCATCACGTACAAATAGTCGCCCCAAATCAGTGCATCCCAATGCTGACAGATTCGATCGAGATACCAACTGCTTGCATAAGCAATACCGGAAGTTGAATGGTCAATGCACCGGTCCCATTTTGTACGGTCAATATCTTTGTTTTTTATAAACTTAATTTCAGGATTACTCATTTTCATACTTTGTACCAGTTTCCAGAATTTGTTCAAAAACTTTTCGCCATCCGAGCCATTGGCCCGAATCTTTGAGCGATTCGTTATGCCAGAGACTGATAAACGTTCCATCAACTTTTTTTACTTCGAGCATCAATTTTTCGATTTGCTGTTCTGCCTTTTCAGAATCCAGGTGCATGTAATTTTTCAGGGTCACATCCATAACCTGAAACGGATGAATCATCAATTCAGTACTTCGGTTACGGCTCAGATCAAAAAAGGGGAATGGAGTACAAGTGCCGGCCCTGAATCCGGCTATACGTGCAAATCCCATGGTGAAATCTTCGGTGATACCCATTTTTTGAAGGTTTTGATAAGTTTTTGGGAATTGAAGTTTCAGGTAATGCTGGCGACTTCGGGTTATTGGCCTTTGAATAATGTCTTCCAGCCTTTCCTTTTCTTTTTCAAACATCCAGGGTTTGTGATTGGATGCATACGACGGATGAATGCCCACTTCACAAACCGATGAAATACTGGCTATTAATTCCCTGAATGGTTTCTTTTTGTGAGAAATATTTTTGTCGTACTGGTTCCGGTCGCCGATCAGGAAAAAGAAATGGATATGGTTCAGAAGTCCTTTGTATGTTTCAAGAATGTATTTGTACGTATCATACGGATCTTTCCTGATACCCAGAAATACAATTAATCGCTGTTTCAGTTCGTCTGCCCTGCCATGAAAGATAGCTTTCAGAACCGCCCCGAACGAAACGATCGGTTTTTTATTTTTGAACGCCCAGGCATTGTCGATGTCGATGGTTGTCAGAAACTGAAAATTACGTTTCCTGACCTTAATTTCCGGAAACTGATCTGTGATTTTTTCAGAAATCCAGTATGCTATCTGATCAACAATAGGTTTTTCATGTAACCCTAACTTGTACAAAATATTTTCGGAATCGGTAAATCGTTCGTGCTCATCGGTTCCTACTGAAAGATATTCTTCGTACCGGGTAATCAGATAAAAAATGCAGGCAAACGGGTCGAAGGGGAGGAAAGAGTCGTCAGAAGAAGGGAAAAACAGCCGGAATTGCAGGTATTCAACTTCGGTAATTTCTTGCTTTGAAATGGTTTTTTCGAATAAAAGTGAATGGGCTTTCAGGAATAATCCGGAAGAAAGACTGGCTGGCGAATAATTAATTTTAGGTAGGTTTGATTGAAGGAATTCGTTCGGGTTGGAAGTAAAACCAGGCTCAACGCCAAGGATAGTATTAAAAATGAATTCAAAGGTATATTCAACCCGGGGAGTAATTTCGGGGACAAAAATCAGGAGTTTAGTATGTTGCGTTTTTTCCACAGAATGGAGTCCAAAGTTTCACAAGAAATATGTCATCTACAAATATTATTCTGCTGGTAATTAGCTTGAAAGTATCGTTAAATTGGATTTGTGAAAATTTTGTTGAAAGGAGAATTTTAGCCGTATGTTCAATTATTTCGTCTTTGAGCAATCCGACAGTGTAAAAATCAAAATATTTTGAACCATTAATAATAAGTTGTCCAATCTTACTTTGAGTGTTTAAAATTGCGCTAAAAACAATATTTGAATCAACAACAATCTTCATTTTAATCCGCGACGGGCTTTTACTTTTGTCCAAATTGATTTGTTTACTTCTTTTGAAAGCTCATCAACATCAGTTTGTTTAGCTTTTGATTTGGCTGTCAATTCCTTATATTGTAAAAAATCAAGCATATTTTGAAGTTCGCTCAAATCTACATAGGCAGGAAGTCGAACTAAAATCTCATCTTTTGTTCTTTCAAGTATCATAGTTTTCTTTTTCCCAAATATACCAAATTTTCCTGATATCAGATCAGCCCTTCATCGGCGAAGCTAAAGTACGAACCATTTCCGATAATCAGGTGGTCGAGCACCGGAATGTCCATATGTTTTCCGGCTTCCTGAATTTTTTTTGTGATATCCTTGTCGGCTTCGCTTGGAATCAGGTTGCCCGAAGGGTGATTGTGGCATAAGATAATAGAACAGGCCAGCTTGTCGAGCGCCATTTTCAGGATAATGCGCACATCAATGATGGTCCCTGACAGTCCACCCTGACTCACCATCATTTTTTCTATAAGAAGGTTGTTCCGGTTGAGCAGCAGCACCCAAAATTCTTCGTGCGGAAGGTCGCTTAGCAAGGGTTTGAAGATACTGGCAGCATCAGCGCTGGTTATCACTTTGGGCTTTTCGTCGGGCTCCGATTCTTTTCTCCGACGGCCTAGTTCAAGCGCCGACATAATGGTAATGGCTTTTACTTCGCCAATTCCTTTGAATTTCCTTAGGTCGCTAATGGTTTTTTTGCCCAGTTCGTTGAGGTTATTGTTTACCGAAGCTAAAATCCGGCGCGATACTTCAACTGCAGATTCGTCCAGGTTGCCGGAACCAATCAAAATGGCGATTAATTCAGCCTCAGACAACGAGCGGATTCCTTTGGTTTGCATTTTCTCGCGCGGCCGGTCTTCAACTGCCCATTCTTTTATACTTAGTTTTTTGTACATGTGAGGGAAAGTTATGCTCAACTAAGTTATGAAACTGCAATGAATTGACCAAAATTTATTTTCTGAATGATTCAAAAATCAAGTGATGACGGGGTGACTCGCAGTCACCCCGTCAGTAGGAGTAGCCCAAGGATTTAAAACCTCAAATTCCTCAGATATTCAGCGCTTCCGCGCAAACATTCGATGCCGTTCGTTTCACCATCTCTTTCAACTATGTAGTGGCGCACTCCCTGGTCCCAGGCTTCGCGAAACACAGGGCGGAAATCAATAATTCCCGAACCTGGGCAGGCAAACGATTTTTCAGGAGTCGAATCCATGTCTTTCACATGCAGGATTTCGTATCGTCCGGGGTATTTCTTCAGGCACTCCACCGGATCGCCACCGCCTTTACGGACCCAGTAAATGTCGAGTTCAGTTTTCACGTTTGTCGGATCAGTATTTTTCATCAGGATGTCGAACGGAAGTCCTTCCGGAGTTTCTTTTTCGAATTCCCAGTTGTGGTTATGCCAGCAAAATTTGATTCCGCCTTTCCGGCATGCTTCGCCCAATTTGTTAAGGTTGTCGGCAGCGGTTTTGGCTTCATCGGAGGTAATGTTTTTGGCATCGGTGAGCCACGGCCAGTAGCAAACCCAGTATTTTTTGCCCATTTCGAGCGCTTCGGCAATTTTCTTTTCGGAGTCTTTCAGCATGTCGGCCATCGAAGAACCACCGGCAAAAACATTGATGCCAAGTAATTTGCAGACAGCTTTATATTCAGCAAGCGAATTGCCTAAAAAGTTGCCGGTTTCCATTTCAGAGTAGCCCTGTTTGGCCAGTTTTTCCAAAGTGCCTTTCCAGTCTTCTTTCATAAAATTGCTAACAATTCCGGAAATGAATCCGATTTTATCAAGCCTGTCTGCTTTCTTTTCGATAGCCCATGCCGGAAATCCGGTAGCGAATCCTGCTGTTGCAAGGCCAATGGTTGTTAAAAATTGTCGTCTGTTGGTGTTCATATTATAATAGTTTATAGTGTTCAGTCGCAGTTTGCAGAATGTTGTGAGATACGGGTTACGAGTTACAAGTTGCAACCTGTAACTCGCAACCCGCAACCCTACACCTTCGGCAGCGCCCAGGGTTTGCGGTATTCAGGAATGATGTACCGGTTGGCTTTTTCAGAGTTAGTGAATTTGCCTTTGGCTTCGTCCCAGAGTAAAAGGTTTTCGCCCGAGCGAACGGCAATGTTGGCGCAGTGGGCTGCAACGGCAACCGCACGTCCGATTTCAGGAGTACAAGCTGGTTTTTGCCGCGATTTGATGCAATCAATAAAGTTTTGGGCATGTTCCTGATGGTTTTCCCTGCCCTTATCAAATTCTTCAGCCTCTGTTTTTCCTTTTTTCTCCTTGTCGTCCCACTGTGGAATCACCCGGTAGCCGCCACGATCGCAAACAATAGTTCCCAAATCGCCGATAAATTCAATCCCATAATTTTTATTCCAGGGACCGTTTTGTATTCCAGCCGTGTGTTGCCACGTTACCTGATAATTGCCCATTTCCCAGATGACCGACATGGTATCGTAAGTTTCGTGGTTGTGATCCGGAAACGCGATATTAGCTCCCGAAGCCAGAATTTTTTGTGGTGGAACAACAATGTCTTTGGCCCAAAATGCCATATCAATCAGATGAACGCCCCAGTCAGTAACCAATCCACCGCCATAATTCCAGAACATGCGCCACGAACCATGAAACCGTGTAGGATTGAAACTACGCGATGGTGCCGGGCCTAACCACATTTCAAAGTCAACTCCGGCGGGCACAGCAGTATCAGATGTTTTTGGCTGTCCGATTCCGTAATTGAAATTGCCCCAGATGTTGGTTTTGCGCAACTGGCCGATCCTCCCGGATTTGATCATCTGGTTGATTTTGTTCCAGTGCGCCCCGCTCCGTTGTTGTTGCCCCACCTGAACCACGCGGTTGTAACGGTTGGCCGCTTTTACCATCAGGCTACATTCTTCGATGCTGTTGGCCATGGGTTTTTCGACATAAACATCCAGTCCGGCTTCGCAGGCATTCACCATAGGCAGGCAGTGCCAGTGGTCGGGAGTCCCGATTACAACGGCATGCAAATCTTTGTTTTCAAGTAATTTCCTGAAATCGCCGTACAATTTGGGTTTTTGATTGTAGGTTTTCTCGATTTCGGCGGCCTTTTCGTTCAGGACATTCTGATCGATGTCGCAAAGACCGATGCAATTCACTCCCGGAATATTAAGGTGGTTTTTCAAATCGCCAAATCCCATGCTTCGGCATCCGATAAGAGCGATATTGATCTGGTCGCTGGGGGCAACCATCTTTTGAGCAGCCTGAAGTCCGCCAGGAAAACTGCTGACAATTCCCAATCCCGCAGTTGCTGCAACTGAGTTTCGGATAAAAGATCTTCTGTTTGTGGTCATTTGTATTAAGTTAATTGGTTAATAATTTCAATCTTAAATATACAGGTTATGTTCGGATACTTCGTTATTTTTATTATTTTTAAAGAAAATACAAGTACCTTTCATTTGAAAGAGTGGTCATTTTTTTCTAATGGGAATGCATTTACTAAATTCCTAATTTACAATGCTTAAACCACAAAATATGCTTAATCAATCACAAATATCAGCACTCATTCAACAAGGGTGCAATTCATCTGATTGGTCAAATGTAATTCTAGCTGAACAGTGTGAACCTGACAGATTCCGAAATGTAATTTTTATCGGAAATGTTTCAGTCGGAAACAATAACGGAACTATACAGAGTGATGGAATCGACTTGCCTTGCGGTATCTATAATGCGATTATCTCCAATTGTACAATAGGAAATGGTGTCCGCATCGCAAATATTGGTTCCGTAGTTGCCAACTGCATTATTGGAGACGAAGTACTTATTGAGAACGTGGCATCTCTTGTGGGCGAAACAAATTCTTCGTGTGGAAATGGCGTTGAACTCGATGTGGTGAATGAAGGCGGCGGGCGCGGTACAATGCTGATCAACCAGATGACGTCTCAAACAGCTTACCTTCAGGCTTTGGTAAGGCATAATGCCGCTTTTACAAAAAACTTGTCCGCACTTATTGAAAGGCAGGCAAAAGTTAATTGTTCGGGGATGAGCATTGGTGAGAATGCCCGGATTATTCATTGTGGCGCAATAAAAAATGTAAACATCGGGCCTTTTGCAACTATCCACGGTTCACAAAATCTTGAGAATGGTACCATTTTAAGCTGTCCGAAGCATCCAACTGAAGTAGGCGAAGCAGTCTTAGCTAAATCCTTTATTATTTCTGAAGGGGCAAAAATAGATAGCGGGGCAATTCTCGACAAAGTATTTATTGGACAGGCTGTAAAATTAGGGAAACAGTTTTCTGCCGAAAATTCGATGTTTTTTGCCAATTGCGAAGGATTTCATGGTGAAGCGGTGTCGCTGTTTGCCGGCCCTTATACCGTGACCCACCATAAATCAACCTTACTGATTGCCGGTTTATTTTCCTTTTTTAATGCCGGCAGCGGATCGAACCAAAGCAACCACATGTATAAACTTGGGCCGGTGCATCAGGGCGTTTTCGAACGCGGATGCAAAACCGGTTCGTTTTCGTATGTTCTGTTGGAAAGTCATATTGGCGCATTCAGCGTGGTTATCGGGAAACATTTCACCAATATAAATGCCCCAAACCTTCCATTTTCATATATTCATGAGGAAGACGGAGCATCGAAAGTTATTCCCGGAATGAATTTATTTTCGGTGGGAACCGTCAGGGATGGGGAGAAATGGCCCAAACGTGATAATCGAAAATCCCTGATCAAGAAGGACCTGATTATTTTTGATGTTTTTTCGCCTTACACGGTAGAAAAAATGCTGCTGGGCAGAAATGAATTATTGGCCTTAAGCGATTCCACGCCAAAAGAAAAAGCCTATGTAAATTATGGGGGATTGCAGATAAACCGGTTGTTGTTACGTAAAGGCGCGAAATATTATGCTTTGGCAATAACCAGGTATTTGAACGATAAAGTATGTTCACGAATCTCTGAATTACTGGAACAGGAAAATAATTGGGAAAAGGCGACAGCCTCGTTTAAACCTCAATCCCAATTGCAGCGTGCTAGCGAGTGGACTGATATTTCCGGATTACTGGTCCCCCGTGAAAAGCTTGTTGAACTGGAAGAAAAGGTTGTTTCGGGTTCAATAGCCTCATTTGATGAGTTGTTAACTGAATTGCAATCCTTCTATGTCGGATACAAAAAATACGAATGGCAATATATTTATGAAACATTCAGCAAAGAATATCATATACTATTAGAGTCAATTACAAAAGAACAAGCTATAAAATCAATTGATGAATGGCAGAAAGCAGCAAATTCGCTGCACTCCATGGTCTTTGAAGATTCCAAACGGGAATTCGGAAACTTTGCGAAGATTGGTTACGGTATCGATAAATCAGAGGAAGAAACAGATCATGAATTTGCCTCAGTTCGTGGGTCTGCTGAGACAAATGGTGTGGTACAAAAAATTTCAAAAGAATTAATTGAGATTCAGGAACGATGTCAACAATTCACTAACTTAGTAATAACCATTAAATAAAGGAGTAAAACTATGACACGACAAGAAATCGCAGAAAGAGTTATTAAAACCACAGCGCGGGAACTACACTTGAATATCTCGGATATCAGGGAGAGCGATAATTTTGCAATGGAATTAGGTGCCGATTCGCTTAAATCCATTGAATTAGTTGCTGCCTTCGAAGAAGACTTTGATCTGAGCGTAAACGAAGAAGAAGCATTGCAAGTCCAGTCGGTTGGAGGCGCAATCGATTTTTTTGATTCAATAATCAACAAAAAGTAAAAGGAGATAATGCCATGAGAAATTATGAACTTCAGGATGTTGAAAAACCTAATCTGGTGGAAGATATTTTTCCATATTCTCTTCCTCCGTTAATTAAATTTGAAGGTAAAATTCAGGAAACGATAGACGGGAAAATCGTTGAATTTGATCCAAACGAAGTAAAAACACGCGATATCCACCTTACGGATACCACTTTCCGCGACGGACAACAAGCCCGCCCGCCTTACAAAAAGGAACAAATGGTCAAGCTTTATGAGATGTTGTCACGTTTGGGCGGACCAAATGGGGTAATCCGTCAATCGGAATTTTTTCTTTATACAAAAAACGACCGCGATACCATTGACGAATGCAGAAATTTAAACCTGAAATTTCCTGAAATAACCGGTTGGATACGTGCCAACAAAGGCGATTTCCGTCTTGTAAAAGAAATGGGCCTGAAAGAAACCGGAATGCTCACTTCTTCATCCGATTATCACATCTTCCACAAGCAAAATCAAACACGCAAACAGGCCATGGACCAATATGTGGAAGTAGTGGAAGCTGCCCTGGAAGCCGGCATCCGTCCGCGTTGCCACCTCGAAGATGTTACCCGTGCCGACCTTCCGGGTTTTGTCTTTCCGTTTGTGCAGCGATTGGAACGGCTGACCGAAAATCAACCGGACGAACTGAAAGTGAAGATCCGTTTGTGCGACACCATGGGTTTTGGCCTGTCGTACCCAAATGCTGCCGAACCACGCTCAATCCCGAAGCTGATCTGGCGTTTGCGCAATGAATGTGGAATTACTGCCGACCGTCTGGAATGGCATGGCCACAACGATTTTCATAAAGTCCACATCAACGGCGCCAGCGCCTGGATATATGGACTCAATGCCCTGAACGGAACCTTGTTTGGCTTGGGCGAACGCTGTGGAAACCCTCCGCTTGAAGGCGCTATTATCGAATATGTTGCAATGAAAGAAAGTTTATGCGGAATTGATTTGTCAGTAATCACAGAATTAGCCGAATACTACGATAAAGTAATCAATTCGAGAATTGCGCCAAATTACCCGTTTGTCGGGAAAGATTTCAATACAACCCGCGCCGGGATTCATGCCGGTGGACTGCGCAAATTCGAGCAGATTTATAACATCTTCGACACAACCGCTCTTTTAAACCGTCCGCCAAGGGTTTCCATTACCGATAAGTCAGGAACCGATGGAATTGCACTTTGGGTGAACGAATTTCTTCAATTGAAAGGCGACGATCGCCTGAGTGTAATGAAAGTTGCAAAAATTCAGCGTTGGGTTATGGATCAGTATGAAATTGATGGCCGCATGTCGTCAATTACCGATGAAGAACTGGAAGAACAGGTTAAAATTCAATTGCCTGAGCAGTACGCAATATTTAAACAAAAAAATTAAATCTTTTTGATATGAGAATATTAATTCACGAAAATTACGAACGACTGACAAAGTGGACCGCCCATTACATAGCGGCCAGGATTAATGCGGCAAACCCAACACCTTCAAATCCTTTTGTTTTGGGTTTGCCAACTGGTTCAACGCCGTTGGGTGTTTACAAAAACCTGGTTGAACTTTATAAAGCCGGAAAGATTTCATTCAAAAATGTGGTGACCTTCAATATGGATGAATACGTGGGAATCCCGAAAGACCATCCGGAGAGTTACTATTATTTTATGCATCATCATCTTTTCAACCAAATTGATATTCCGGCAGGAAATATTAATATCCTGAACGGAAATGCACCAGATTTGGAAGCTGAATGCACCCGATATGAAGAGAAAATAACAAGCTATGGCGGTATAAGCTTATTTCTTGGCGGCATTGGGCCTGATGGCCACATCGCTTTTAATGAACCCGGTTCTTCGCTGACTTCGCGAACCCGGATTAAAACCCTGACTTACGATACCCTGGTTGCCAACAGCAGGTTTTTTGGAAACGACATTTCTAAAGTTCCGAAAACAGCCTTAACAGTTGGGGTAGGAACGGTAATGGATGCAAAAGAAGTAGTTATTGTAATTAATGGTTACGGAAAAGCGCATGCTGTAAAAAAAGGAATTGAAGACGGGGTTAACCACATGTGGACAATCTCAATGCTCCAATTGCACCGGCACGGGGTTATTTGCTGCGATGATGATTCAACCATGGAATTACAGGTTAAAACCGTAAAGTATTTTAAGGACATTGAAGCAGTCGCTTTGGCAAATTTTCCGGAAGTATAGAAGAATAACTGCCCCATCCCAGCCCTTCTCCGCCAGTTGGCGGAAAGGGAGTTGCGGGGTCAGAAATTCTGAAAAGACGTCAAGCTAAAGGAGAAAGGGGCTAAAGCCCCAATACAATTTGAACCTTCTTGCCCGTCACATTTATGTGACGGCAAAGGATATAGCGCTAATGATCAGTAGTGTCCTATCCTTTGCCGTTGCCTTTAGGCAACGGGCATGAGAATAGAATATATAAGGAACAGGGCTTTAGCCCTGCCAATTACGATCAGATGGCAACCCCTTCCATCGATTTTTCAAGTTCTTCGGCCTGCTGCAGGAATTGGTCAATAGTCAACTCCCTGAAATAGATCAACCCGTGGGTTGCCCTTACCAACGGCCTTTCGTGCTGATAGAAGAAGTTTTTTCCCAACAGAAGCTGAATTTGTTTCAGTTGTTCAACCCATACGCGCTGGGTCAGATGACTGAATTTACCATCGAGCTGATAGCTGGGGAAAGAGGCGTCAACCTGGCTCAAATAACAATCAGTAAACGACGCATCGAGGATTGACAGTGAATTCAGCGAAACGGGCGCTATCACCTCTGTATCGGCCGGATGATAGCGGAACCATACATTGCGGTAACCAATCACCCTGAGTTTCGACAAATCTTCTTCCTTCTTCCATTCCTTAACGGCGGCGGCAATGGCTTTCAATACTTTATAATGCGTGTCAGGGCCACTGCCTTCAGGGTCCATCGCCAAACTAATCACCGTGGGTTTGTATTTTCTGAATTCTTCCAGGATTGGAAGTACATCGCGATTATAATCCGGTTGTTCGGTAAAAATATCGCCCTGGTAAAATCCCAGCCGAAGATGATGGACATTGCTTACCGGGACGCCAAAATGTGCCCAAACCAATTCTTCTTCCATTTCGCGGATCATCCCTTTCAGCTTCTGGATTTCACGTGGATTTTTGCTTCCGTCATAACTGTTACGAAGGTTATCCAGAATTCCGATAATTGCTGAAACCAATTGCTCCCGGGTTTTAACTTCCCAAATTTCAGTAACGGCGCGCACTACCCGATGACATACGCCCCGGCGTTTTTCATATTCATTGTTGGCCGCCACATTATCGAGATAGTGGTAAATGTCTTTGTCCCATTTGAATTTATAACCTTCAACAAAGAAATCGGGAAAATTGATCATCTCAATTTTATTATCGCTGATCAGGCCAAGTGTTTCATCAAGCAAATCAATAACATACTGGTTAATCACTGCTGTGAATCCTGAAGTCAGTACCGTAAAATGAAACTTGTTGCTTGCATCGCGTAACTGACGGCTGATACGCGGCATAATACCAAGCATGATATCGTCGTGATGGGGCCCGGTATGATAGAAAACCTGATTCGACTCGTGTTCCATTCCTTTTTTAAATTTAGCAGTAATGGAGTCTATTACCGACTGAACCGTTCCTTCATTCAGGTTAGGAATCAAACGGCAGTATTTGTCGGCCATCAAGTCTTCCAATGTGATGTGATGGCCGAATTTGTTGATCTTCGGGCATAAATCGATTATTGCGCGTTCGGTTTTTTGATGGGTCCAATCACCGGTTTGGTAATATTTATCAACGCTGTCGGTCAATTTTACAGCAGCTCCATTAGTCAGGTAAAAACGGCTGTTCGGAAGTTTGTGTAAAGAGCTTGCCGGATATTGGTTCGACGCTTCATTTTCAAGGTTATTCTTAATCACATCAGCTTTGGCTTCACCGGCGGCAAAAATAATAGCCAGTACATCAGGGTTATAAGTGATGGTTTCCAGTCCGATGGTAATGACCAGCCTGTTGCGTGACACCTCGATACCACCCAAATCACCGGCAGTAACAGCTTGAGTTTCGAAATTGGTAGCTGTAAGCCGGGTGGTTGAATAATGATCGGATCCTCGGGTATTGAAAGCAATATGGCCATCAGGACCAATGCTGGCAAGGAAAAACCCTATACCACCCTTTCCCCTGATTTTTTGTTCATATTCAGAACACCAGTCGTCGATGCTGAAAATTGATTTTTGCTGAAGCCGTTCGATGGAGGATTTGGCATCGCGGTATCGAAGCGATAAATCTATTCTGAGATCAGGGAAAACTTCGTTGTACGATTTCCCTTCGACAAGCGGAATAACATCAGAATTAATTAACAATGTTTTGTTCATGTCGAGTCCAAACCCATTGATGTAATAGTTCTCAATGTAATTGCAAAAACTGTTGTGCTGTTTCGATGAAATAGGGTAAAATTCATCCATCTGTACAAACTGAAGTCCGCGCAGATCAGGCTTTTTAACTCCTGAAAGACCGTATGCGGTCAATAAATCCTGCCCTTTTTTATTCTCCCAGTTTTCAAGAAAAAAATGGGTGTATTTGATGAAATATTCTGAGGTTTTTCCGGTAGGAAGGCTGATTAACCCATTTGGATTTTGGGATACCCACTCCAGAAAGCGGAGTGAAGCCAGCAATCCCAGTTTCGGAAAATTTTCTACCGTAATATAGGGCATGTAAGTATTCATCCGTTCTATTCCTGCCTGCTGCAGAAAAATTTTTTCAACCTGACTGAACTGATTGGTTCCCATTTTTATTCGTTTTGATAGTTAAAATTACACCTCCTGAAATTAATTTTCGAAGTGAAATTAATTTTCAAAAATAGTTATTTATGCTGAAATAAGAAGGGAAGGGCAAGAAGTTGATTCCAATAAACTTTATGAAGATTTTATAAAAAATGAAAAGCGGTGGAAGCCACCGCTTTTCACTAAACAAACAACTAAAATTACCTTACGAACTTTGCTTTTCACCAAAAACCAATCAACCCAAAAAAGTTCAAAAAATTAGAATAGATAGCAAAGTCAATGTGGATTACGCTTTGTCGTGCATCATTGTTTCATTAATCTGGATGAATTAACATTTATTAGCACAAATAATTAAAAATGGAGCAAAAATTACAGAATAAATATTTTTGTTCACGCCTGAAATGCTGATTTGACAACGCTCAGAGAAGGGCAGGAAATTTTTTTAGATCAACATAACCAATTTGTTTGGATTAAATAAAAGAAAATCACTATCTTGTATCAGATTATTTGCGGATAAATTTCGTGGCCGCAAAAGTTTACCTAAGGGAAGGTAATAATCTGTATTATTTGCGATTTGACTGATCTATTTTTGCTTTTTATAAGATATCGGTACTTTAATATGCTGATATTCTTAATTTCAACTGATTGTTATGGAAAAGGGAAGCCCAACTTATGAGGAATTGGGGAAACGAGTATTGGACTTTGAGGGTATGATTGGAGATCACAGGGGGACTGCATCAGAAAATTTTGCATTATTAAATCCTGAGGAGTATAAAAGCATTATCGAACTTTCGGTAGTTGGAATTTTAATCGGCGATAGTCAGGGGAGGATTATCAGTTGGAACAATGCATTGGAAAACCTCACAGGTATCAGGCAATCAGAGGCTTTAGGCCGTTATGTCTGGGATGTTCAGTATCAGCTTTCCTTAGATGAGGTTAAAAACCCTGAATTTTTAAGTACCCTGAAAATAAAATTAATCCGGACTATCAATGAGTCTGCCTATTGGCAAAGACAGGTCTTTGAACAAAAAATAATAAGCAGAAATGGTACTGAAAAGACTGTGGAAGTATCATCATTTGTTACAGCTACGCTAGATGGCAATTGGTACGTAGCAACATTCAGGGACATCAGTACGCAAAAGAATGCCGAAAAGGCTTTGGCCTTGCAAAATGAAGCCTTGTCTAAACTCAATCAGTTTTCTATCGAGTTGTCGAAGTTGTCGCTCGAAGATAGCATGGAAGCTATCATCACCAAGCGGATTAAAGAATTTACCGGCGCTATTGGGGTAATTTTTTCCGAATATAATCCTGCCAACCGCACAATGACTCCCAAGCATATAGAACTTGATGCGGGCCTGTTGGAAAAAATTGTCAGTATGCTCGATAAGCATGTCCATAAAATACATACTGTGGTAAGTGATTATATGTATCACGAGCTTACCAGTTGTACGATCAGGGTTTGTAATTCCCTTTCAGAACTGTCTTTCAGGCCTGTACCGCATTCAGTAGGGGTAGCAGTACAAGCCTTGCTAAAAGCTGAAAAATTTATCGAAGTAGCTTATCTGGTCGAAGGTAAACTGTATGGCGCATCTTTGCTTGCATTGGGCAAGCAACAGGATGATCTTCCGATGGAGGTTCTGGAGAATTTTGTTTCGTTGTCGGCTGCATCTTTGAGGCGTAAGCATGCAGAGGAAGCCTTATGCAAAAGCGAAGAAATGTTAAGGACCATTACCGAGAACGCTGCCGATATAATTATGGAGTTGGATGATCAGGGAACGATATTATATACCAGCCGGGTTTTGCAGGGGTACAGAAAAGAAGATGTAATCGGTAAAAATTTTTGCGATTGGACAGCCACCGAATATCATTCGGTGATGTTGCAGGCACTTCATTGTGTTTTCAAAAATGCCATACCGCAAACTTATCAGTCGCGGGCATTAGGAATTAACCGTGAAATACGCTGGTTCTCATCAAACCTTTCACCGGTTATGGTGGGTGATGAGGTGACGAATGCCGTTCTGATCGTGAGTGACATTACTGAACAGAAACTAGCTGAAGAGGCTTTGCGCGAAAGTGAAGAGAATTACCGGGTAATAGCCCAATCCTCCATTGATGTTATTTTTATTATTGATCGGTTTGGCAAACAACTTTTCCTTAACAACAGTATTGAACGGGTACTAGGTTATAAAGTTGAAGAGGCCATTGGCCGGTCGTTTATCGAATTTTTACCTAAAGAGGGTGTGGAAGGATATCAGTCGCAACTGGAGAACATCTTTTTGCACAAACAAATCGGCAATTTTGTTACAAAAGTGTATCATAAGGATGGTTATCTGATTGATGTTGAGATTAACTTAAAACTGGTTAAGCTGAAAGGCGAAGATGTAGGGCAGGGAACTTTAAGAGACATCAGTGCAAAGAAACGCGCCGATGAAGAATTAAAGAATAGCCTTGAACGCAACCAGGCGCTATTGGGAGCCAATCCTGATTTAATGTTTGTTTTTGATTCCAATTGCAAAATTGTTGATTTTCATTCCGAATCACACGATCAACTTGTTGTAAAACCGGAACTTTTTCTGGGTAAACTGGTCGAAGAGATTTTGCCTCACGAAGTGGTTGTGATTACACGGCAAAAAGTTGCCAGCGTTCTGGAAACCGGAAATGCTGATTATTCGACTTATGAGCTGAAAATCGGAGATGAGCTGAAGTTCTTTGAATCGAGATATGTACCTTGCGGACAAAGGGAAGTACTTTCCATTGTACGCGATATTACTGAACAAAGAAAGTCTGAAGAATCGTTGAATGTGGCGGTAGAGAGTTATATGGATATTTTCAACTCGGTTTCGGAGGCTATTTATTTACTGGATGAATCGGGAACTTTTATTGATGTTAATAAAGGCGCCGAAAACATGTATGGATATTCGAAACAGGAGTTTGTCGGACAATCGCCAGCTACTATTGCAGCCCCCGGGAAAAATGACCTTGATGAAATACAGAGGATAATGAATGGGGTATTCGAAACCGGATTGCCTTCCTATTTTGTCTTCTGGGCAATTCGAAAAAACGGAGAAGTTTTCCCCAAAGAAGTATTTGTAAATAAAGGTAAATATTTTGGTAAAGAGGTATTAATTGCAACTGCCCGCGATATTACCGAAAAGAATCAGGTGGAAGAACGGATCAGGACTAAAAACGATGAACTTCAAAAACTCAATTCCGAAAAGGACAAATTCTTTTCCATTATTGCCCATGACTTAAGAAGTCCATTCACTGCTTTTTTAGGCTTTACACAGTTAATGGTACAGGACCTCCCCTCATTGAGGATAGATAATATTCAGGAGATTGCTCTCCTAATGAGAGATTCAGCCACGAATTTGCACCGATTGCTCGAAAATCTGCTTCAATGGTCGCGTTTGCAAAGGGGGATGATCGCATTTAATCCGAAACAATTCCTGTTAATGCCTAAAGTAAAAAGTTGTGTCCAGGCTGTAATGGAAATTGCAGGTAAAAAGGGAGTTGAAATAACCTTTGATATACCTGATGACCTAAAGGTTTTTGCCGATAATAATATGATTGAATCTGTAATCAGCAATTTAGCTTCGAATGCAGTGAAATTTACAAATAAAGGCGGAAAAGTTTTGATTTCGGCGAGGACAATGCTCGATCAGGCAGTTGATATTTCAATCAAAGATACCGGCATTGGATTAAATAATGCCATGCTCGAAAAACTCTTCAGGATAGATGAATTTACAAGCCGTACGGGTACCGATGGCGAACCTAGTACCGGTCTTGGATTGATACTCTGTAAAGATTTTGTTGACAGGCATGAGGGGAAAATATGGGCAGAAAGTATCGAAAATATGGGCAGTACCTTCCATTTTACGCTGCCACCTGAAAAATATAATCAATAACAGTTTACTTCTGTTTACGGTATCGTGATAATTATTTTCTCTTCTCCTAAAACCATTTTCTCTTCCTGAAATAAACTAGCAACCCCATGGTGATGGCTGCCAATACCATCCAAAAATACAGGTAACCGTATTTGAAGTGTATTTCAGGAAGATTGTCGAAATTGGTTCCGTAAACACCGGCCACAAAAGTTAAGGGTATAAAGAAAGCCGAAAAGACTGTCAGTACTTTCATAATTTCGTTGGCCCTGCTGTCTAAAGTGGCGTGATAAATCATCATTTGGTCGTTAAGCATTACCTGGTAAATCTCGATAGTTTCCGATGCCTGAACAACCAGGTCGCCCAGATCATGAAAGTATTTAAGGTTATCTTCCTTAATAAACCCTGATTCATTTTCAATCAGGTGAAGTACAATTTCCTTTACTGGCCGGATATTTTTCCGAAGAAAATTAATCTCGGTTTTATGCTTGTAAATTTGTTGCATGAGTTGATCTTTGGGCTTGGCAATGAAAATCCGCGATTCGGTTTTTTCGATCATGTCACCCAATATTTCGATATTAATCAGGTAATTATCAACAATTATATCCAACAATAGATAAGTGAGGTAATCGGCTCCTTTTCGGCGTACTCTTCCGGTGTTATTTCTGATCCGGTCACGGATCGGGTCAAAATGGGCGTTTTCTTTTTCCTGAAGAGTGATCAGATAATTTTCGTCCAGGATAAACGAAACCTGATCGGCATGCAGCTTATGTTTTGATTCGTCATAATCCAGAAATTTCAGGATTAAAATAATCAACTTGTCGGTTTCTGTTACCTTGGGGCGCTGTCCTGTGTTGAGCATATCTTCAAGCAACAAACCATGAATCCCGAACATATCGCCCAGTTTCTGAATGATTTCCGGATCATGAAGTCCGTCGATGTTTACCCAGCTTACCGTATTTTTATTCAGGTAAGGCTGGCAATTATCCAGATTTTCCAGTTCTTTTTCGGTCAGTTTTTCGGCTGTGAAGTCCATTAAACGAAGCCGGGGCGCTTCCATCCGTTTCTTGCCCAGGTGAATAAGTTCACCGGGTATTTTCCCGGTAGCCATTTTCCGGTTGTTGAGAAATCGTGCCATTTTAGAATTTTAGAATTTGAAAACTTTTAATATAAGTACTTTTTTGAAGGCCGATG